>JAJEEU010000003.1 GCA_022820825.1 Vicinamibacteria bacterium | reverse complement strand
GCGGCAGCCGTGCTGCTCGCGCTCCCGGCCCTGCTCTCCCGCCTGCTGGCCGGCACGGCCGCGCTGGCCGCCTCCGCCGCGCTGGCCGTCGAAGCCGCGCCGTTCACGCTCATGCGGCTGGGGTTGTTCTTCCTGAAGGCGGGATCCGTGCTGTTCGGCAGCGGCTACGTGCTGCTCGCGTTCCTGCGCGCCGACCTCGTGCAGCGCTGGAGCTGGCTGACGGACCAGCAGTTGATCGACGCGATCACGGTCGGCCAGATGACGCCGGGACCCGTGTTCACGACCGCCACGTTCATCGGTTACCTGCTGGGCGGGTGGGCCGGCGCCGTGCTGGCCACGGCGGCCATCTTCGCGCCCGGCTTCGTCCTGGTCGCCGTGACCCAGCCGCTCATCCCGAAGATGCGCGCGTCGCGTCTGCTCGGCGGCTGTCTGGACGGCGTGATTGCCGCCTCGCTCGGGCTGATGGGGTCGGTCACCTGGCTGCTGGGGCGGGCCGCGCTGGTCGACCTGCCGACGGCAGGCATCGCCGCGGCGGGGGCGACCGTCCTGATCTTATGGCGTCCCAACGCCACCTGGCTCATTCTGGGCGGCGCGCTGGCGGGCTGGCTTCTCGGCGGCACGTAAGTCGGAACGCGGCTGCTCCAACGTCATCTTGAGCACGCGGCCGACGCGCTTCGGAGATGCGGCGTGCGGCTCCCCGCCGCCGCGCTCGATCCAGATCTCGCGCCCCGCCTTCTCCGCGCCGCTGCCCAGCTCGCGGACGACCTCCTGCCGCGCAACGTACTGGCCGTGCAGGGATCGGCACTCGCGCTCGAGGTGCAGGTGGGCCGCCTTCAGCTCGTCGTTCCACGGCTGGCCCGCGGCAGCGGCGATCGGGTCCTGCATGAGCCCCGCCAGCACGTCGAGGTCGTGCAGGCGCCCCAGCGTTTCCTGCACGCTCCGCGCATCCCGCACGGCCCGCTTCGTGCGCGCCTCGCCCGTATCTCCGGCCAGCTCCAGCACGTAGCGCAACCGCTTGGTGGCGATGCGCACCGCGTGCACGCGGTCGGCGATGTACAGCGGGCCGGCGGCGTCGACCGTCTCCACGAGCGTCCGCGCGCGGCTCTCCATGCGCGACGCCAGCGCCTGCGCCCACGCGTCGGTCTGCTGCCGCATGCCCAGCAGCCGCGCCACCTCGGCCAGGTCGCGCTCCAGCTTGAGCGTATTGATGGCGCGCAGCCGGTCCAGCATCTGCTCGCGGCGCTCCTCGCGCTCGTCCTGGAGATGCTGCCGCAGCCGTTCCTCGGCCTCGTTCCGGACGACCTGCTGCCGCGCCAGCTCGTCCACGATCTCCAGCGCCACGTCGACCTCGCGCACCGGCCCCATGGCGCCCCCCACGCGGCGCAGGCGGCGCCGCGCGCGGCCGGCAATTCCGGCGGACAGCTCGCGCTCGCAGAGCGGCAGCAACTCGCGCAGGCGGCGCGTTGCGACGCGGCACTGGTGCACGGGCTCCACTTCGCCTTCGATCGCGCCCGGCAGGTGTCCCCCGAACGCGCGGGCCTGGCGCTCGAGCAGCGGTAGCAGCGGGTGTGGCGTCAGCATCGGCTGATCGGGCAGCGGCCTGCGAGCCGCAGCATCCGTATATCATACAAAGCGCCCGCGAGGCCCCAGCGACACGCCCATGCGCATTGCCGCCATCGACATCGGCACCAACTCGGTGCACATGATCATCGTGCAGGTCCGCCCGGACCGGTCGTTCGAGGTGATCGACCGCGAGAAGGAGATGGTGCGGCTCGGCTCCGGCGGCCTCGGCGGCCGCGCGCTGACCGAGGCGGCGACCGCATCCGCCCTGCAGGCGCTGTCCAAGTTCCGGCGCCTCGCCGAATCGCACGATGTCGACGAGATCGTCGCCGCCGCCACCAGCGCGGTGCGCGAGGCGGACAACGGCCGCGAGTTCCTCAACGCCATCCTGCACCGCACCGGCATCCGCGTACGCGTCATCTCGGGCGCCGAAGAGGCCAAGCTGATCCACCGCGCGGCCGTATACGGCGTCGATTTCGCGGGCGGTCCCGCGGTGGTCATCGACATCGGCGGCGGCAGCGTCGAGCTGACGCGCGGCACCGCCAGCCGCATTCACGTGGCGCACAGCGCCAAGATCGGCGTCATCCGGCTGACGGAGCAGTTCGTCCGCACCGATCCGATCAACACGCGGGACCTGCGCCGGATGAGCGCGTACGTCAACGACGAGATCGCCCGCGTGGTCGACCGGATCGTCAAGCTCGGTTTCGAGCGCGTGATCGGCACGTCCGGCACCATCCTCAGCCTCGGCGCGCTGGCCGCCGCCAACGGGCGGCCGGTCGGCTCCGACGCGCTGCGGAACCGCCGCATCCCCACGAAGCAGATCCGGCGCATACGCCGCGAGCTGAGCGCCATGCCGCTGGCGGACCGGCTGCGGATTCCGGGGCTCGACCCGCGCCGCGCCGATCTGGCCGTGGCCGGCGCGATCGTGCTCGACGCCATCCTGAAGCGGCTGCGCGCCCGCGACATCACGCTGTGCGACCTGGCGCTGCGCGAAGGACTGGCGCTCGACTACATCCGCCGCCACCGGGCGCAGATCGCCATCGCCGAGAAATATCCGGATGTCCGGCGGCGCAGCGTCTTCGAGCTGGCCGAGCGCTGCAGCTACGCGCGCGAGCACTCGCGGCAGGTGGCGCGCCTGGCGCTCGACCTCTTCGACCAGACGCAGGCGGCGCACCGGCTGGACGGCCGGGCGCGGGAATGGCTGGAGTACGCCGCGCTGCTGCACGACATCGGCATCCACATCAGCCACGCGCGCCACCACAAGCACTCCTACTACCTGGTGAAGAACGGCGACCTGCGCGGTTTCGAGCCGCAAGAGGTCGAGATCATGGCGCTCGCCGCGCGCTATCACCGCCGCGCACAGCCCAAGCGCTCCCATGAGGGATACGGCCACCTCGGCGGGACGGCGCGCCGGACCGTGCGGACGCTCGGCGCGATACTGCGCGTGGCGGAGAACCTCGACCGCAGCCAGCAGCAGAGCGTGGCGTCGCTCACGGTCGTGCCGGGCCCGCAGGACTACCTCATTCGGCTGAAGCCGGACGGCGATACGGAGCTGGAGCTCTGGGCGGCCCAGCGGAGCGTCGCGCCGCTGGCGAAGGCGCTGCGGCGGGTCATCCGCTTCGAGGTCGCCGTGAGCAACACCACGCGGCCGCCCGCGCGCAGGCCGCGCACGAAGGTCCGCGGACGGACACACCGGACGGTCTCCGCCCCGGCGGCTGCCCCGCCCCGG
>JAJEEU010000100.1 GCA_022820825.1 Vicinamibacteria bacterium | reverse complement strand
TCCCGGCCTCTCGTCCGTCGCGCGACCGTCCGCGCATGACCGCCGCCCGCCCGGGCACGAACGGCGCGCCGGGTGCGGGGGCGGCGCTGTCGCTCGACACCGTGACGCCAAACCCGGCGCAGGCCCGCTCGACGATGCCGGTGACGTCGAACAGGTCCGCCTCGCGGACGGCGGCGCTCCAGTGCCGCGGCCCGCCGGCGCCGGTCACGATGATGCCGAGGGCGGGCGTCTCGCCGCCGCCGCGGCTGAAGCGCCTGCCGATCTCGAACAGCCGCACGTCCTGGTGCCCGTGCCGGCGGTTGTGGACGGCGGCGTCGAGCAGGCCGGGCAGCAGCGACGGCCGCAGGACGGCGAACTTCTCCGAGAGCGGATTGGCCAGCGGGACGATGGCGGACGGATCGGCGGCGAACGGCTCGGCCGCCGCGCGCTCGATGAACGTGTAGGTGAAGGCCTCCGAGCAACCGCTCGCCACCAGCAGGCGCGCGAGCAGCCGATTGCGCCGCAGCCAGGCGCCGGGCTGCGCGGCCGGGCGGTCCAGCACCGGGAAGGTGGACGGCAGGCGCTCGTAGCCGTAGTGGCGCGCGAGCTCCTCGATGAGGTCGATCTCGCGGCTCACGTCGACGCGGTGCGTCGGCACCGTCACGGTCCACGGCGCGCCGCCCTCACCGCCCTCCACGCCGAAGCCGAGCCGCCGCAGCGTCTCCGGGATGAACTCGCGGCCGACGTCGACGCCGAGCACCCTACCTGCCCGGTAGTGGCGCAGCTCGATGGCGGTAGTCGGCCGCGGCGCCGGGTAGTGGTCGGCGATCGGCCCGCGCGGGCGCCCGCCGGCGATCTCCGCGAGCAGCCGCCGCAGCCGCCGCAGCGCTTCCACGGGCGTCTCGATGTCCGTGCCCCGCTCGAAGCGGAACGAGGCGTCGGTCGAGAGCGCCGTGCGCTTGCTGGTGCGGCGCACCGACACGGGCTCGAAGCAGGCGCTCTCCAGCACGACCGTGCGCGTGGCCGAAGACACCTCCGACGCGGCCCCGCCCATCACCCCGGCCAGCGCCTGCGGCCGCCCGGCGTCGGCGATCACGAGCATCTCGGCATCGAGCTTCCGCTCCTGGCCGTCGAGCGTCTCGATCGTCTCGCCGGGCGCCGCGCGCCGGATGCGCAGCTCCGGCCCGCCGAGCCGCGCCAGGTCGAACGCGTGCAGCGGCTGCCCCAGCTCCAGCATCACGTAGTTGGTGGCGTCCACCACGTTGTTGATCGGGCGCATGCCGGCCGCTTCCAGCCGCGCCTGCAGCCAGCCGGGCGACGGGCCGATGGTGACGTCGTCCACCGCCGCGGCGTAGCGCGGGCACAGGTCGGGGTCCTCGATGGTGATCGGCAGCTCGACGTCGCCGCCGCGGTCGTCCGCATCGCCCGCTGCGGCATCGTCCGCGCCGCGGGCGCCGTCCAGCAGCGGCAGGCCGTAGATGGCCGACACCTCGCGGGCGACGCCGCGCACGCTCAGGCAGTCGGGCCGGTTGGTGGTGATCTCCAGGTCGAGCACGGCGTCGCCCCCGCCGCCGGCGGATGCGCCCGGCGCCGGCGAGACGTCCGACACCTCGAAGCCGCAATTGGTAAGGGCGTCGGCCAGCTCCCGCGGGCCGGCGCCGGCCGCGACGAACTCCCGCAGCCAGGAGACCAGTATCTTCAAGACGGGAACTGCTCCAGCAGATGGAGGTCGTTGGCGTAGAAGCGGCGGATGTCGTCGACGCGGTACTTGAGCGCCGCCACGCGGTCGATGCCGACGCCGAAAGCCCAGCCTGTAAACCGCTCGGCGTCGTAGCCGACCGCCTCGAACACCGCCGGATGCACCATGCCGGCGCCCAGGATCTCGATCCAGCCGGTCCGCTTGCAGACGGCGCAGCCGCCGCCGCGGCAGAAGACGCAGGTGATGAACACCTCGGTGCTCGGCTCCGTGTAGGGGAAGAAGCTGGGCCGGAACGCCACCCTGGTGTCGTCGTCGAACAGCGCCCGCAGGAAGTGCTCCAGCGTGCCCTTCAGGTCGCCCATGGTGACGGTCTCGCCGACCAGCAGGCCTTCCACCTGCTGGAACATCGGCGAGTGGGTCAGGTCGGGCGTGTCGCGGCGGTACACCAGGCCGGGCGCGATGATCCGGATGGGCGGCTCGTGCGTCTCCATGTAGCGGATCTGCATCCCCGAGGTGTGCGTGCGCAGCAGGGTCGCCGGCCGGCCTTCGCCGCCGGGCGGCGGAATGGCGCCGTCGAGGTACAGCGTGTCCTGCATGTCGCGCGCCGGGTGCGCCGCCGGCATGTTGAGGGCCTCGAAGTTGTGGTAATCGTCCTCGGCCTCGGGGCCGTGCACGATCTCGAAGCCGATGGCGGAGAAGATCGCCTCGATCTCCTCGCGGATGAGCGACAGGGGGTGGCGGTGTCCCGGCGCCGGGGCGCGCCCCGGCAGCGTCACGTCGACCGCCCCCGCCGGCGGCCGCGCCTCGGCGACGGCCGCGCGCCGCGCCTCCAGGGCCGCTTCGATCTCCTGCTTGAGCGCGTTGGCCGCCTGGCCGAGGGCCCGCCGCCGCTCGGGCGGCGCCCCGGCCAGCGTCTTGAGCAGCGCGACCACCCGGCCGCGCTTGCGGCCGAGGTAGCGGTCGCGGAGGTCCTGCACGTCGCGCGGACCGGCGGTGCGCTCCAGCTCGGCGCGGAACGCCGTCCGGAGCTGGTTTACCTCGGGGGGTGCGTCCACCTGCTACGCGCTGCTAGGCGCGGGCGTCGCGGGCCTGGGCGGCGAGATGCGCGAACGCCGCCGGATCCTCCACGGCGAGGTCGGCGAGCGCCTTGCGGTCGAGGCCGACGCCGGCCTGCTTGAGGCCGTGCATGAACTGGCTGTAGCTGAGGTCGTGCAGGCGGGCGGCCGCGTTGATGCGGATGATCCAGAGGCGCCGGAAGTCGCGCTTCTTGCGCCGCCGGCCGACGTACGCGTAGGCGAGCGACGTCTCCACCGCTTCCTTCGCCGCGCGGTACAGCTTGCTCTTCGTCTGATAGAAGCCCTTGGCCCGCGCCAGCAGGCGCCGCCGCTTGTTGCGCCGCAGGCTGCCTCGTTTCACTCGGGGCATGTCCTACTCCAACCGTCCGGTTACGCTCCGGGGTTACTTGTACGGAATCATCCGCTTCAGGCGCGGGGCGTCGGCCTCGTCCACGGACGTGGTGCCGCGCAGTCCCCGCCGCCGCTTGGCGGTCTTGCTCGTCAGGATGTGCTGCTTGAACGCCTTGGCGCGCCGCAGCTTGCCGGTGCCGGTGGTCCCGAACCGCTTGGCCGCGCCGCGATGGGTCTTCATCTTGGGCATCGTTCTAGCGCCCCTTCCGGCCAGCCGTCCGGCTGCTCAGAATGGTGTGCATCTGGTTGCCTTCCATGCGCGGCATCGTTTCCTGCACCACGGTCTCGCCCAGCTCCTCCACCAGCCGCTCCAGGATCTGCCGGCCGATCTCGGGATGCGCCATCTCGCGCCCCCGGAAGAAGATGGTGGCCTTCACCTTGTCCCCGTGGGCCAGGAACCGCTCCACGTGCTTCTTCTTGAACCGATAGTCGTGCTCGTCCACCTTCGGGCGGAACTTGATCTCCTTGACCTCTATCTTCGTCTGGTGCTTCTTGGCCTCGCGGCTGCGCTTGTGCTCCAGGTACTGATAGCGGCCGTAGTCGGTGATGCGGCATACCGGCGGCACCGCGGTGGGGGAAACCTCCACGAGGTCGAGCCCCTTCTCGCGGGCGATGACCAGCGCCTGCTGCGGCGGCATCACGCCGAGCTGCTCCCCGGTGTCGTCGATGACGCGAATCTCGCGCACCCGGATGCGCTCGTTGATGCGCGTGCGGTTGGCGCGAAAGTCGCGTTGCGGTCTTCGTCCGAACGGTATGACAGTCTCCCTTCCGACCGAATTCTAGTCGTTTACGGCCGGGGCCTTGCGCCGTATCTCGTCGAGGGCCGCCTCGATGAAGGCCCCCACCGGCTGCGCCCCCTGGTCGCCGCGGCCGCGCGCACGCACCGCAACGGCGCCGGATGCCGCCTCGCGGTCGCCGGCCACCAGCATGTAGGGCACCCTGGCGAGCTGCGCTTCGCGGATCTTATACCCGATCTTCTCCTGGCGGGCATCCAGCTCCGCGCGCAGGCCGGCCGCGGCAAGCTGCTGCCGGACGCTCTCGCCGTACTCCGCGTGGCGGTCGGCGATCGGCAGCACCACGGCCTGCACGGGCGCGAGCCACAGCGGGAAGGCGCCGGCGTAGTGCTCGATCAGCAGCGCGATGAAGCGCTCGAAGCTGCCGAAGATGGCGCGGTGGATGACCACCGGCCGGTGCTCGGCGTTGTCGGCGCCGACGTACTTCAGGTTGAAGCGCTGCGGCAACTGGTAGTCGAGCTGGATGGTCGCGCACTGCCACTTGCGGCCGATGGCGTCCATCACGTGGAAGTCGATCTTCGGGCCGTAGAAGTTGCCCTCGCCCTCCGAGACGGCAAACGGCCGGCCGGCCGCCTCCAGCGCCTGCCGCAACTGCGACTCGGCGCGGTCCCAGGTGGCCTCTTCGCCCAGGTACTTCTCCGGGCGGGTCGACAGCTCCGTGGTGTAGCGCAGGCCGAAGTCGGTGTACACGCCGTCCACCAGCGCCAGCAGCCGCTCGACCTCCGCGCCGATCTGGTCCTCGGCCACGAAGCAGTGGGCGTCGTCCTGCGCGAACTGCCGCACGCGCGTCAGCCCCGACAGCACGCCGGACGCCTCCTGGCGGTGCAGCACCCCCTGGTCGGCGAAGCGCAGCGGCAGGTCGCGGTAGCTGCGCACCTGGCTGGCGAAGATGAGCATGTGGCCGGGGCAGTTCATGGCCTTCAGCCCGAACGGCTCCTGCTCCGACTCCACGAGGAACATGTTCTCGCGGTAGTGGTCCCAGTGCCCCGACGTCTCCCACAGCCGCTTGTTGAACACCAGCGGCGTGCGCACTTCCTGGTAGCCGCCGCCGGACAGCTTGCCGCGCATGTAGTCCGAGAGCAGGCCGTAGAGCAGCGCGCCCTTGGGCAGCCAGAACGGCGCGCCCGGCGCCCAGTGGTGGAACGTGAACAGCTCCAGCTCGCGCCCCACCTTGCGGTGGTCGCGCTTCTTCGCCTCCTCCAGCCGCGCCAGGTGCTCGTCGAGCGCCGAGCGCTTGAAGAACGCCGTGCCGTAGATCCGCTGCATCGGCTGGTTGGCGGCGTCGCCCTTCCAGTAGGCGTTGGAGCTGCTCAGCACCTTGAACGCCTTGAGGCGGCCGGTGGACGGCACGTGCGGGCCGGTGCAGAAGTCGATGAACGCGTCCTCGATGGTGTAGCACGAGACGACGTCGCCGCCCTTCTCCTCGATGAGCTGCACCTTGAGCGGCTCGCCCTTGCCGGCGAAGTACGCCTTGGCGTCGGCCTTGGGCAGCATCTTCCGCTCGTACGCCAGGTCGCGCTTCGCCAGCTCGAGCATCTTCTCTTCGATGGCCGCGAGGTCCTCGGGAACGAACGGGCGGTGGACGATGAAGTCGTAGAAGAAGCCGTCCTCCGTCGGCGGACCGATGCCGCACTGCGCCTCGGGGAACAGGGCGGTCACCGCCGCCGCCAGCAGGTGGGCCGTGCTGTGGCGGTACAGCTCCAGCGCGCCCGGCGTCCGCGGCGTCACCACCGTGAGCGCCGCGTCGGTCTCGAGCGGATGGGACAGGTCCACCATCCGCTCGTCGACGTACGCCGCGAGCGCCTCGCGCGCCAGGCGCGGCGAGATTCCCGCCGCCACGTCGCGGACGGGCGTGCCCGCCGGCACGCTCCGCGTGGAGCCGTCCGGCATGCTGACGGTGATCTGGCTCATGCGGTCGCTGGTGTGCGGCGGATTGGGAAGGGCATGGTAGGCACGGGCGGACTTGAACCGCCGACCTCCTGCATGTCAAGCAGGCGCTCTAACCAACTGAGCTACGCGCCTTTGCTGCGGAAGCCGAGTGTTGCGGGGCAGACACGATCATGCGTCCGATGATGATCGCCCATTACGGCGAACCGCGTCAAATGCTCCGTGTTCCTACGACCAAAGCACCGGCGCCGGATATCGTGAGATCAACGGGTCGTTGGTCACGATCGTCATGCCGCGCAAGATGGCCTGCGACACCAACCCTCGATCGAATGGATCCCTGTGGTGCGGCGGCAGCAGCACGTCGTGCGCCGCGTCGCGTTCATCGAACGGCAGCGGCTCGATGCGCAGCCGCCTGCGGCGGCTGGCCACGAACGCTTCGGGCGTTTCGGGAAGCGGCAGCTTGCCCAACCGATTCTTGATCGCAATCTCCCACACCGAGAGCGCGCTCAGGTATACGTCATTCGAGGGGGTGCGACACGCCGTGCGTGCGCGGAGCGGCAACCGTTGATCGTCCGACACCAGCCAGAGAAACGTGATGGTGTCGACCAGGAGCGTCACGGCGATGCTCCCGGCCAACGCTCCGGCTGCGGCCAGCGAGCATCCGGCCGCAGCTCCATTGCCTGCTGCCAGCGCGTGCCGGGGCCTCCAAGCCACCGCGTAACCCGCGGTGCCGGCTTGTCGGTCCGCTCATACTCCGTGACGGCCATCGACGAGCCCGCGAACGGATATGTCTCGCCAGTGCACTGCACCAAAGCACCGATGTCGCGCAGCCGCTCGACAACACCCGCCAGGATCTCCGCCTCGTCCAGCGTGTGTGCGATGAACAACACCGCCGTGTCGTCCGGAGACTTCAGGATCCGCGCGCGCAACGCGCTACGGGCATCAAGCTCCGCCGGAATGCAAAGCAACTGCAACGCGCTCTTCGGCGCCATGCCGTTGATGGCGGCTTCGACCTCCTCCTCGTGTACCGACCGGTTGCCCCAGTAGCGCGGCTCGAAACTTCGCTCCTTGACGAGCTCGATCTCGAACGTCTCTCCGTTGCCGCCCCACTTGGCAGCTTCCGCGGTCATCAAACCGTGGGAACCGTTGCGACCGACCGGTGCGACGACATACTGGCACTGCAGCGCGCAACCGGAACGCTCGGGCCACGACAGGATGTCCGCCAGCGGCTCGCTGGCCTTCACGTGCAGCAGGTTCGGCAGACTCCCAGGATCATGCGCCGCTTCGATCTCTCGAACATCGAGATCCAAAGAGTGGCCGTCCCCCCAGCCGGCGCGATTCAGCGTGAAGCCGATCAACCGGTTGCCCACCTGCCGCTGCCCCTTCTTCCGGATTCCGCGATCAGGAACTGCTCCGCGGTTGCCACGAGGGCTCCCAGGTCCGCGGGACACGGCGCCTGGATGTGCGTAATCACGTCGCTCAGACTCGCCGGCTCGGCCAGATGCGATGGGTGGTTCTTCTGGTCGTAGAACATCCTCAACCGATCTTCCCGCTGCCGTTCAAGCAGCTCGATTGCATGAGCTTCGTCCGGTGTGTGCGGTGCGGTCCGTTCGTCGGCGCCGGCGCCCTCGAACGCCGCGAGCAGGTCGTCGGGAAGCGGCTCGAAGAAGCTGTCCGGCACCACGAGGCCAGGGTCGGTGCCGACTGGTCGGGACTCTGTCAGCGGTTTGGGCAACGGCCGGATCTCGGCGACGGGGACGTTGCGCCGGCAGACGACGACGACGTCGCCACGCTCAACTGCGTCGAGATACTGCGAGAGGCGCGCCTTCGCCTCGGCGAGATTGATCTTGATCATGTAGTCATATTGTTGTCTTTAAAATGACCATTTTCAAGACAATTTCCTGCCGCGGCTCCGGCCGATATACAATCGGAAGACGCATGCGGCCGTTCGGCGACGTTTCCTCCCGGCTCTCTTCCCGAAAGGACATGGCCCGATGACGCGATTCCTGGAACCCTACTCGGAGTGCATCCACGACACCGTCCGCATCGTCGCGGGCTACTGCTTCATGCTCCACGGCCTGATGAAGTTCGGCCTGTTGGGGGGCGACCAGGTCGCGATAGCCTCGCTGCTCGGCCTCGCCGCCATCATCGAGACCGTCGGCGGCGCGCTCATCATCGTCGGCCTCTTCACGAAGCCGGTGGCGTTCATCGCCAGCGGCCAGATGGCCGTGGCCTACTTCATCGGCCACGTGGCGGTCCAGGGATCGCCCCTGCTGCCGCTCGTCAACCGCGGCGAGTCGGCCGTGCTCTTCTGCTTCCTGTTCCTCTACCTGGCGTCGGTCGGTCCGGGCGCCTGGAGCGTAGACGCGAAGCTCGCCAAGAGCTGACCCTAGCGCGACGTCTCGTCTGGCTTCGACCTGTCAGGCCACGCTTCATCCACCAGCCGGATGTAGTCGACCTTGCGGGCCGGCAGCTCGATGAACGATCCGTGCGGGCCGTGGAACCGGAACTGTCCGTTCCCGGTGGATTCGACCTCGAGTCGGTCCGCATGGATCCCGATCTGTTGGCCGTCAGGTTGTCGGACTATGAACAGCATCCGTATACAGCGTCATTATCGCTCGCCGAGTGTGATAATAGGGCGACGAAATACGATATAGTGGTGACATTCGGGCACATATGGCGGAGACCCGGGACAAGTTGAGACAACGGATCGAGATGCTCGAGGCGCGCATCTCGAATCTTTGCGCGGCCGTCCTGCGCGTCAGCGCCAGCCTCGATCTCGAAACCGTCCTGCGGGAGATCGTCGACAGCGCCCGCACGCTCACCGGCGCCCGCTACGGCGTCATCGCCACCGTAGACGAGGCGGGCGCGCCGCGGGACTTCTTCTTCTCCGGGTTCACGCCCGACGAGCAGCGGGAGCTCGCCGCCTGGCCCGACAGCGTCCGCCTGTTCGAGCACCTTCGCGGGCTGCCCGGGCCGCTGCGGCTCGCCGACCTTTCCGGTTACGTCCGCTCGCTCGGCATCGCGCCCGCGCGGGCGTTCTCACGGACCTTCCAGGGCACGCCGATGCGCCACCGGGGCGAGGACATCGGCCACTTCTTCCTCGCCGAGAAGGCCGACGGCGAGGCGTTCACCGGCGACGACGAGGAGGTGCTGACGCTGTTCGCGTCCCAGGCCGCCGCCGCGATCACCAACGCCCGCACCCACCGCAGCGAGCGGCGCGCGCGCGCGGATCTGGAGGCCCTGGTCGAGACCTCGCCGGTCGGGGTCGTGGTCCTGGATGCCCGCGCCGGCCGGCCGGTCTCCATCAACCGCGAGGCGCGGCGCATCGTCGAGAGCCTGCGGACGGCCGGCCATCCCGCCGAGCAGCTCCTGGAGGTGGTCTCGGTCCGCCGCGCCGACGGGCAGGAGGTGTCACTGAGCGAAATTCCGCTGGAGCAGACGCTCGGCACCGGCGAGATGGTGCGCGCCGAGGAGGTGGTGCTCGCGGTCCCCGACGGGCGCAGCGTCAGGACGCTGATCAACGCCACGCCGATCCGGCCCGAGGGCGCCGAGGTCGGGTCGGTGGTGGTGACCATGCAGGACCTGGCGCCGCTCGACGAGATCGAGCGGATGCGGGCCGAGTTCCTGTCGATGGTGAGCCACGAGCTGCAGGCGCCGCTGACGTCCATCATCGGCTCGACCACCACGCTGCAGCGATCCGCCGAGCGGCTCGACCCGGCCGAGATGCGCGGGTTCTTCCGGATCATCGACGAGCAGGCCGAGCAGATGCGCGGCCTCATCGCCGACCTGCTCGACCAGGGACGCATCGAGACGGGCACGCTGTCCGTTGCTTTCGAGATGGCGGAGGTGGCCGGGCTCGTGGAGCAGGCCAGGAGCACGTTCCTGAGCGGCGGCGGCAGGCACGCCCTGCGCATCGACCTGCCGGACGACCTGCCGTGGGTGATGGCCGACCGGGCGCGCATCGTCCAGGTTCTCAATAACCTCATCTCGAACGCGGCGCGGCACTCTCCCGAGTCTTCTCCCATCCGGGTCGCCGCGGAGCGCGACGGCGTGCACGTGGCGATTTCGGTTTCCGACGAAGGCCGCGGCGTGCCGCCCGACAGGCTTCCGCACCTGTTCAGCAAGCATCCGGGCGCGGCTGGCGGCGGCGGAGGACCGCGGGCGCGGGGGTACGGCCTGGGCCTGGCCATCTGCAAGGGACTGGTGGAGGCGCACGGAGGCCGCATCCGGGCCGAGAGCGGCGGCGCGGGGCGCGGCACGCGGTTCACCTTCACGGTGCCGGTGGCCGGCGATGCCGGCGACGCCGGGCTCGACCCCCGCCGGAAGCGGCCGTCGTCCGCCCGCCAGGGGACGGAACAGACGTGCATTCTCGTCGTCGACGACGACCCGCAGACCCTGCGGTACGTTCGGGACGCCCTCGTCGAGGCGGGCTACGCCCCGGTCGCGACCGGCGATCCGGAGCAGTTGCCCGAGCTCGTCCGCACGCACAAGCCCCGGCTGGTCCTGCTGGACCTGGTGCTGCCGGGCGCCGACGGCATCACACTGATGCAAGACGTGCGCGAGCTCGAGGACCTGCCGGTCATCTTCATCTCGGCCTACGACAGGGACGAGACGATTGTCAGGGCGCTGGATGCGGGCGCCGACGACTACATCGTCAAGCCCTTCTCGCCGTCGGAGCTGACGGCGCGCGTGCGGGCGGCGCTGCGGCGGCATGCCGGCCCGGAAGCATTCCGGCTGGGAGAGCTGGCGATTCACTACGAGGAACGCCGGGTCACGGTGGCCGGCCGTCCCGTAGCGTTGACGGTCACGGAGTTCGAGGTGCTCTGCGTGCTGTCGCGCAAGGCCGGACGCGCCGTCACGTACGATGCGCTGCTGCGCCATGCGTGGGGCGCGCGGCGGCGCAGCTCGGGCAACGAGAAGCATGTGCGCGCCATCGTGAAGAGCCTGCGGCGCAAGCTGGGCGACGACGCGGGCAGCCCGGCCTACGTGCACAACGAACGCGGCGTCGGATACCGCATGCCCGGACCCGGCGCGGCGTAGATCCTGTTGTCACCCGGCCGGCGGGAACAGCTCCGCCTGGCCGCCTTCGAGGTAGGCCGACCACTCGTTCATGAGCTGCCGGCGGCGGTCGAACAGGTCCGACCGCGCGTAGGCCGCCTCGGTCCGGTTGCTCACGACGTGGCCCAGCGCCGCCTCGATCACTTCGCGAGGGTGGTTGGTCGCTTCCGCGGCCCAGTCCCGGAAGCTGGATCGGAAGCCGTGCGGCACGGCCGCGATCTCGTGTTGCTTCAGCAGCCTGGACAGCCGCGTCTCGCCGATGGGCTTGCCGTACCGGCTGGGAAATACGAGCGTGCCGCGGCCGCCGTCCAATGCCCGCGCCGCGTCGAGGATCTGCACGCCGCGCCGGCACAGCGGGACGCGGTGCTCGCGCTTCGCCTTCGTACGCGCGGCGGGAATGGTCCATACGCGCCCCGGCAGGTCGATCTCGGTCCACGCCGCGCCGCGCACCTCGCCTGACCGCGTAGCCGTCAGCACGAGGAACTCGAACGCCAGCTTGACGGACTGCGTCGCGCCGGACGCCCGGATTGTCCGGATCGCCGCGCTTACCTTCGAATGGTGCAGCGCGGGCATGTGCCGCACGACGTCCTGCTGCGGTCCCAGCACCGGTCCGATGCGGTCGCACGGGTTGTCGGTCCGGTACTGCATGGCGACGGCCCACTCCATCACGGCGTTGATTCGCTGGCGCAGGCGCCGCGCGGTCTCGGGCCGGAGGTGCCAGACGCGCCGGAGAGTCTCCAGCACGTCCGCGCTGCTCACGTCCCGCACGGCCATGGCGCCGATGCGCGGGAACGCATGCCGCTGCAGGCTCGCCAGCCAGTCCCTGGCGTGCCGGGGATGGCGCCAACCGGCATGCTTGCCGGCCCACACCCGCTCGGCCGCCTCGGCGAAGGTGGGTACGCCTTCGACGCGGCGCCTGTCGGCCAGCGGGTCGCCGCCGGCGCGGGCGGCCTTGCGGTTGGCGAGCGCCACGGCGCGCGCTTCCTTCAGCGAGACGAGGGGAAAGCCGCCGAGCCCCAGCTCGCGCCGGCGGCCGCGTACGACGACCCGCTGGATCCAACTGCGCGTGCCGCTGGGCTTGACCTCCAGGTACAGCCCGTTGCCATCGCAGTAGCGGCCGGCGCGGGTGACGCTGCGGACGAAGGTGGTAGAGAGCGCGTGTGTGGGATGCGGCCCCTTGGGCTTGCGCCCATCGAGTCGCTGCGGGCGCATTGGTCCGTTTCCTGTGCCAGCGACAATGCCTGCCAAGACGTGACGTCAAGGCAGCCTAATCAAGTCTACATAAAGCCTACTTTGTAGCTACAACCCGAGTAAAGAGGCCGCGCGGCAGGCGTTACTTCATGGCGGGGATCTCAGTGGTGAATCGGGGAGGTCAATCAGCTCCGTCCGTGCCCCGTGCCGTGTGTTTGTCCGGCACGCGAACGGCGAATGGCAACTGCTTCTCGTCCGCCACTCTCACCAACAGAAGCCGAATGGCATCGGATACCGACAAGCCCATCGCTCGAAGCGCTTCGGTTGCTCGCATCTTCGTTTCGTTGTCGATCCGAGCCCGAACGACAGAACTGGTCTGCATCTGGCGCCCTCCGGCGTGTTGCTGCGTGGTCCTCAATTATCTCCGACGCCAATGACATTATTGCGATAATTTCGTCCTTAAAAGTGATTTTTTAGCGACAATCGACCGAGGCACATCTCCGCTCCATCCACCAACAGCGCGCCGGCGAAGACCTGGCGGCGGGCGCAACATCCCGACAGCGTCCGCGTACGGCTCACAAGTTGCTCAATGCACATGGCTCACAGGCTCCAAGGGTAATCAAAGAAGTAACCGCAACCCCCTAGTCTCAAAGGAGCGAAAGTCATGAACGGAGCGAGAACAACTTACATGCGGGGGGGCTATCTGCTCACTGCCCTTGCCGCGGTCGTGCTGCTGGCGGCATCCCCAGGGATCGCGTCGGCGCAGAGCGTTGGGTTCACAGAATCGAGTGGGTCGGTCGCGGAGGCAGCCTCTCATGAGGCCGGCGCTCTGGAGGGACCGACCAGGATCACAATCAGAGCATCCGGGGTTCCTGCGGTTCCCGCTCAGAGAGAAACGATGCTCAACGGGGTGATTCTTAACGTGAACGGAACCGTCCGTTACGCAATAGTCAACCCCACCACTGGCCGGCCGGGGACGGAGGCGGCGGTAACCGGGACCGCCGCTACTCCCGCCGCAATTTCCTTAGGGGTAGCGAATTTCAGCACCAGCAATGAAGCGTCACTGCTGGTCGTGCAGGGCGGCGCTGACGGCACCACGAACGGTGGTACGGACACCAACTGGCTCAGTGAACGGATCCGGTTTACGCTGAACGCCGGCACCGGCGTTGACGTCAGTCCGGCTACCTACACGCTGACAGTCAACGACGCCGACGTGGCGCCTGTGGCGAAATTCACCGCGCCCAGCTTCACGCTGACCGAAGGCAGTGAGCGAGACGTGTCGTTGGACATCGTTAGCGGAACAACCGGACGAGACACCGGTCTCCCCGGGGCCGCAACGGCATCAGCCGGCAATGGCGGGAATATTGTTGTCAGCGTGAGCAACCACCAGATGGTCACGATCGGCGCTGCGAACTCTGGGTGTCCTGCCGCGAACGCCGGCCGGAAGGCCATTCATATCGAACTGGGAACCCTTTGGCCTACTACCCCCGACACGGCTGCCTTTGGCAGAACCGCTCGAATAGCAACCGATGCCTCTACCGGGACGATCGAAGCCATCGCTGCCGCGGATGCGGCTGCGGCCATGACGGTCATCGCATGCAACGTGTCCGGTTTCAGAAATCAGTCGGCAACGCTGACGATTCTCCCGAACAATCTCGTTGAGCCGGCTACCGCCCGGGTGCGAGGCGACATAACTGTCGGCTCGGCGCTGATGGTCACGGTCGACAGCGATGAGGCGGCGCCGACGCTCTCCTTCTCGCCGACGGACGTCACCATCGACGAGGGCGGCTCGACCAGCACGCGGCTGATCGCCGATGGAACGAACGCCACCGAGGTCGGCATGGTGAAGCTGATGGTCGAGGGCGATGCGATGGTGGACCTCTACCACGAGGACACCATGCTCGAGGAGATGGACGGCTACGTCATGGTCGACATGGGCATGAGCAACAGCGCGCGGCTGACCGCCATGTCCACGAGTGACCCGGACCTGATGGACGGCGACATGGCGTACAAGGCCTGGAAGCTGATGGAAGGCTCGTCGGACGCCGCAATCGGTGACGACTACTGGTTCCGGGTCGACGTGCGCGGCTCGACGGCTGTTCCGGCGCTGCCGCTGGTCGGCCAGTTGCTGCTCGCCCTGTTCCTGATGGCTGGCGGCTCGCGGCTGTATCGTCGGCGCAACGGATAGCTCCATCATCCACGGCGCTAGGGGGAACGGTTGATTAGAAGGGGAGAAACCGGCGCGAATGCGCCGGTTTCTCCCCTTAAGTGTATCTGGAGTCCGGCGGTTCCAAGCTGCATCCAGCGCAAGTCTCCAAAGGAGCGACAGTCATGAACGTAGCGAGATCAACCCTTGTGCGGAAGGGCTACCTGCTCACGGCCCTGGCCGTGGCTGTGCTGCTGGCTGTGTCCTCTGGAACGGCGTGGGCGCAGACGATCAGCTTTCGCACATCCAGGGCCACAGTGGCAGAAGGTGCGAGCACCAATACCGCCACACCGGCGCCCTTGACGGTGACCATAACCCGGTCGGGCAACTTTGACCAGCTGGGTGCCACCACAGCTGACGATCCGACACCGCTCCCCGCTGGCGCCGACCATTTGATGCTCAGCGTTGTGGAGTACGACGGCGCCGCGGCCGCCGCCACCGACTTTTCGATTAACTACCGTTCCGGGGATACCACAGCTTTTTCGACCGCCAACCTCGCGGATGGCAGCTCAACGTTCGGTTTCGCGGCGGAAGAGGCACGTACCGACGGGGTTGCCACAACAATCGAGTTGCGTATTCAACACACTGCTGCTGACAACGGCGACTGGAATGACGAGACGTTGGTTCTGAGGGTGAGCGCGGCGTCAGCCCTAACAGACCATCTGGCTCCGTCAAGCCATGATGCGGCGAGACGGAAAAGAGTGCGCTACGGCACACGACAGCTCACGGTGACGGCCACTGACGACGACCCGATGCCGATGCTCAGATTCGGCAAGTCGGACATCCAACTGGCCAGGGGGAACACGCAAGAAGTGACGGTAGGCGTGGGCATCGGCGCCGCCCGCGGCAGCGGTGGCGGCACTATCCAGGGAACGCTCTTCGCGCTCGACGGTGCGACCGGCGGTGCGACCGGTGACGACGTCGAGCTTGCGGTCGAGCCCGCGGATGCCGTTGGAAGGATCGTCAGGATTACCAAGCCTGACGGTGACGACGCAGACTCGGACCCCGATCCCCTCGTTGCCCGCAGCCCGGGCAGGTATGTCGTCAGCAAGATCGGGGGCACTGGTGGTCTTGTGCCGGCGGCAACGGGTTCCACGGACGGCATCACGCTGACGATCGAGGCGATAGGCGCGTCCGGGTTCAGGGACGAGAGGATAACGCTCACGCTGGTGGACGGGAGAACCGAAGCTGAGAAGATGGGTGAAGGCGGCCCCCTTGGCGATTCGCGTCCTGCCACGGTCACCGTGCTGAGCGGCGAAGAGACGCCGACCGTCACGTTCTCGACTGACGCCGTCACCATCGACGAGGGCGGCACGGAGATGGTCCACATCCTTGCGGACACCGATCAGGGTGACCAGGTGGGCTCGGTTACGGTGTCCTTGAGCGGTGATGCCACGATTGTGCTGGAGCAGGGCGGCAGCCAGATTTCTAATAACACCGTGGAGTTCGGCGACAGCGCCAACGCCGAGCTGACGATCAGGGCCCTTTCGGATCTGACGCTCGAGGATGGCGAGGAGAAAATGGCCACGGTGACCATCACGGACGCCAGCGGCGCGAACATCGGCGACCCGCGTGAGTTGATGGTGACCGTGGTTGGCTCCACCGCGGTACCGGTGCTGCCGCTGGTCGGCCAGTTGATTCTGGCCCTGCTCCTGACAGCAGGCGGCGCGCGTTTGTACCGGCGGCGACAGCAGTAGCTCCATCGTCCAGACAGGGGGACGGACGGTAACCGGGAAAGGGGGACCCGGCGCGAGCGCGCCGGGTCCCCCTTTCGTTTCCGAGATCACAGGTCATGCGATACCACCATCTGCTCACCATGCTCACCGCGTGCGCTGTGCTGGCGGCGTCCAGCGCCGCGTCAGCCCAGGACAACGTCACGGCGACCGCGACGTTCAGCCGCACGGACGTCCGCGTCGTGGAAGCCAGCTCTACAACGCTGGAGGTCCGCATAGCGCCGCCCGAAAACGAGGACTTCCCGGCGCTTGGGAGCGGCGGAGAAGTTGTCCTCGAGGTGACGCCGTCCGCCGTGGTCACCACCGAAGCCTGCGATTTGGACGAGGACATGGACTTCGCGCTCCGCATCTGGTCGGAGACCGAGGCGTTGTTGCGCGATTCCGATACGGGCGCCATCACCATCGACAGGGACCTGCGCGACTACGAGGGGCAGCCGGCCGAGTTGCGGCTCACGGCCTGCGAAGACACGTCGAACTATCGGGACTCGAGCGTCACGCTGGCATTTCACGCTGCGTCTCTCGAGACACGGGAGGGTACCGTCACCGCCGGCCCGCCGGCCCGCATCCAGGTCCTCAACGACGACCCTGTTCCGGTCGTCGAGTTTGCAACCGACGCACTGACGATTGACGAGGGCGGGAGCCAGACCGTTGCGATCGTGGCCGAGGGCCAGTTGGGCGGCGCGGTGATGCAGGTGGCTATTGAAGCTGCGGGCGACGCGCTGATCTCGATGCAGCAGCGCGGCCGGGGGTTGGATGAGAATCGGGACGGCTCGTTCACCGTCGAGCTCAGCGCCAGCGGGACGGCCAGGCTAGGTGTCCTCGCCGACGCGGACGACACTCTGGCCTCCGGCGAGACGAAGACGGCCACGGTGCGAATTGTCGACACCAACGGCGCCGAGCTCGGCAGCATCGATACGCTTACCGTCACCGTCAACGGCAGCACCGATGTACCCGCCCTGCCGCTGGCGGGCCTGTTGCTGCTGACGCTGCTGCTGGCCGGCAATGGCGCGCGGCTGTATCGATGGCGCCGCGGTTAACCTCATGCCCCGCGGCGCTGTGGCGCCGTCCTCCCTTGCCTTCTTCGGGACTTGGCCGTGCCGCAAAATGCGGCCGCGAGATAACCGCGGCGCGCAAGCCGCGCTACACAGGCGCCGCGCGCGATATTCGCGCCTTGGCCGTCGGATTCGGATTGTGCTTGCCGCTCGCCGGTTGCGCGTCGCCGGACGCGGTGGAGCAGACCGCTG
Source organism: Vicinamibacteria bacterium (assembly GCA_022820825.1). Classification (GTDB taxonomy): domain Bacteria; phylum Acidobacteriota; class Vicinamibacteria; order Vicinamibacterales; family UBA8438; genus JAAXGX01. The sequence continues at coordinate 14,867 of JAJEEU010000100.1, read as the reverse complement.
ATGAACGGCCCACCGAGAGATCCAGCACGGTCAGCGCCGCGACGTGGGCAGACGGACCGTGGCCGTTCACCATCGAAAAGGGCGAGTTGAACTGCATTGGACCGGCAGACGACCCCGGCGTGTTCATCGCGACCGACAAGGGCGAGATGTTTGCGCTGAATCCCGCCGCAATCCGGATGGCCGACTAGGTGGGCGGCAAAATGGACCTGGACCCCATATGGCGATGGAGCGATCCTGACCTTCCGACCACGAGGGTGAACGTGTCGCCGATGATCCTGTACGCGCTGGAACTATGTTGATCGCCGTCATGGCTTGTAGTCGGCGGCACCTGTAGATTTTCCACTAATGGCAACAAAGAGTGCACGGGTTGGCGGGCAGCCGCCGAAAGGGTTTCTTGTAGAGCACGCGTAGCAGCCTGCTGCGGTGTCCGTTCGCCAGCGTCTCTTCATGCGCAGCCGTCATCGAGTCAATAGGTTCCAGATTGAGTCCGGCGCACGCTGCGGGTGTCCGCCGCGATTCAACCTCGCCGCCTGACTCGCCCTTCCCGAGTGCCTGATCGCGGTCGCCGCGCGGCTTCTCGCCGGCCGGACGGCCGGCGCGCTGGAGTCCGGTGTCGTCGAGGGGCGTTTGGCACGGTTCCGGGGCGTCGCAAAAAAAATGTGGGACCGACTGTGGGACAGGCTCGGTAACCAGCGGCCGGCGACCGGGCACTGGCCGATGGCGCCGTAGCAGCAGCCTTCGGATCGCTGAAGTTGCCGCGGAGGATGGGAATCAGATGGTGCCCGGTAGACGCAACCCGGAGTACACCAACAGCTAGGCGGCAGTCCTGATCGGCAGTTGGCGACGGCCGGTCCTACCGAACCCTTGCGCAACTGGCTGCCCCTGCTGTAACTTCCCGCGATGACCACCCAGTTCCTAGTAGAACAGGTGGACGGCGCCACCTTAAGGGTCGCGGCTTCCGTCCTGAGAATTGATACTGACAAGCAGCGCTACGAGTTCGGCAACGGTGACGAGACGGCTATCTTAAAGCTGCCGATGCGGGAGGTGAAAGCGATCACAACCCCGCCGCAGATCCACGAGAATGCGTCAGAGCCCCGCCGCGTGATGCGGTCGGGCTGATGCCGCAGCCAGGGAGACGATGCATAGGCAAGCGCAGGTTCTTCCACTTCTCATACGCTTGCCGGAAAAAGCGCTCGAGGGTCTTTCCGCCCGATGCACATGCGCGTGCGGGGTTCGATTCCCCGCCTGCGGCTCCACCGCAGTGGCCGTGGAACCGGTAACGGCATTGCTTCGGTCGCGAGCGGCTGTTCGAAGTTTACTGCGAGGCGACGGCGAGCCTCGTGAGGCTCGCGCAGTGCGGGCTGGTCGTCTCAAGTGTCGTGTCGGCGCGGGATGGTCTGGCAGGGCCGCACTGGCGTGCGCTTAACAGGCTCCCGCTGGCGGCAAGTCCAACGGCGGCTTCTGCCGTCCAGTATGTTCCGGGTTGGAAATAGGGGTAAATCGAGGGAACGAAGGTGGGGCTGGTGTCAGCAAGTCACCTGTTACCAACGACTTGCACGCGGATGGCCGCCACCATCACCGTAGCGGCCAGGCTTGGTCACGTTACGCACGAAGGCGGGGGTGAGCACGTTCTCAAGCCGCCGAGCTCTGGGCCTCTGCTCGAGGTTCTGCGCAGGTAGCGTCATGATTTTCTATTCTCCTCTCGTTCGGCCCCGGGAACCCGAGCAGACTACCTGACCGGGCCGTCCGCCCGGCTGACGTAGACCGCCCAGTCGTTCATCATCCTCAGCCGCCGCCTCTCCACGGCCGATGTCCGCGGCACCCTGCCCCGCGCGCGGGCACGAGGGACTCCTAGTGCTCGTAACCCACGCTCCGATCGCGGAATGTGCGTTCCAGCAGCGCCCGCCCACGCACAGTCACGTATTCCCCAGGGAACACCTGCTCGTAGATTCGGAACGCCTCCCCCGGGTGTCTCAATCGCAGGTGTTTGCAGAGCACCGCAACGTCTTCCCGGTCCTGCTCCCGGCCCGCCCGCAGCTTCATCGCCAACAGGTGCCGGGCCGACGCGCCCGTCACCGTCAGCTGCGGACTCTCGTACAGCGTCTGCGCCCGCGCATCCTCCGCGCGAGGCATCCACGCCGTTGCCTGCTCGTTCAACCACGTATCCGGCAGCCCGTGTCTAAACCCCACCGCACGCACCGCCTCCGCGAGCCGATGGTGCCCCGCGGCGATCCGCGCATCCACGTCCCTTGTCGTGCGTTCCCTGTCGAACGCCAAGCTCATCGCCGCGCCACCGACCACGTAGATCTGCGCCCGCGCCCGGCTGAAGCGCAGCTCCTCGGACAGCTCCTCGAACAGCTTGAGGAGTTGCTCACGGCCCAGGGGTCCACTCATCGCGTTCTCCGCCGCGGGCATCGAGATCCCGCGGGTCCGGGATCGCCCCGTGCCGCAGGAACGCGGCCGGCGCGAACATCAGCGCCTCCATCCGGATGAGCGGAACCGGCGACAGTACCCACGGGCTGTCGAGGAACCGTTCCGGCTCATCCACCCACGCCGGCTGCTCGAACCCGTGCAGCCTCGCCAGGTGTTCCACCATCGCCGCCATCAGCGCGTCCCATTTCGTGCGGGTCAGCGGCACCTGCTCCGCCAGAACCTCCCGCTGATCGGCCGGGCTCAACGCGTGAAACTCCCGCGGCAGACCGCATACGATCCACCGTTGGATATCTCCTTCCGGCCAGTTTTCCGCGATCCCCACGATGAAGTCCGCCAACGTGATCCGCCCCGGGCCGCTCACCGTATTCTCAACCCGGCCGGCGCGTTTACTACTCACCCGGACATCCTCCGAAAGCTACAGTCGCCGAGACTGACCCGCCAGGGGCTGGGCGACGAGTTCGATAGCCGCATCACGCGATGTCTCTACCACGATGATCCGATGCAGGCCGCTGACCCGAAACACATTCTCGACGTTCGTCTCCATGGCGCATAGTGCGAGCATCCCGCTCTCGACCTTCAGCGCCCTCGCGGCGAGCAAAAGCACCCGCAAGCCGGAGCTGGCGATGAAATGTAGCCGACTGAAGTCGACAACGATGCGCCGCTGGCCGTTGCTGACGTGCCCCATGAGGATGGACTCGAACGCACGAGCACTGCTCGAATCCAGCCGTTCCGACGGCAGTAGCACCAGTACGTCGCCGGTCCGTTCTTCCGTGACCTCGATGGCCATCAATTCCCTCGCTGCACGCTCCGACCGCCGCCGCTGGCCGGATTATAGTGGGCGCGCCATCGGTCAGAAACGCAGCGGCGGTGCATCAGCGCCTCGACGCATCCGTCGCTCGGCCCGCTACGGCAAGATACTCTGCCCACTCGTCCATCAGCCGCCGCCTGCGCTCGAACAGGTCCGAGCGGGCGTAGGCCGCTTCCACCTTGTTTGTGACCATGTGTGCCAGCGCGGCCTCGATGACCTCGCGCCGATGGTCGGTCTCTTCGGCCGCCCAGTCCCGGAAGGTGGAGCGGAAGCCGTGTGGCACGGCGGCGACGGCTAGCCGCTGCAGCAGCCGGCGCAGGCTCTTCTCGGAGAGCGGCCACGCTCGCCGGCCGGGAAACACAAGTGGACCCTCGCCGAGCGTTTGCGCCGCATCGAGTATCTCCAGCGCGCGGCACGAGAGTGGCACCCGGTGCCCGCGTTTCGCTTTCATACGCGTGGCAGGAATGGTCCACACGGCCGCGGTAGTGTCGATCTCCGACCACGCCGCCTCGCGAACCTCGCCCCACCGCGCCGCCGTGAGCACGAGGAACTCGAAAGCCAGCCTTGGGGCCTGCGCCCCCGCCGATTCGCGTACCTTGGTGATGGCGGCAGGCGCGTCCTGATGCGGCAACGCCGGCATGTGCTCGACCGCTGCCTGCTGCGGTCCGAGCACCGAGCTGATACGGTCGCACGGGTTGTCGTTTCTCAGCTCCATCGCAACGGCCCACTCCAGCACCGCGCGCACCCGCTCGCGCACCCGCCGCGCCGTCTGCGCCTTGGCGTGCCAGATCGGCGTGAGGACGTCGAGCACCTCGGCGCTGGTTACCTCGGAGACCGGCCGGGCGCCGATCCGGGGAAAGGCGTAGCGCTCCAGACTCGTCCACCAACTCTGCGGATGCCGCCCCTCACGCCAGCCGGCGCGCTTCTGCTCCAGCACGCGCCGCGCGGCGTCGGCGAACGTCGGCATGCTCTCAAGTCGGCGTCTTTCGGCGAGAGGGTCGCCGCCCTCGCGCGCCATCCTGCGATTGCCCAGCGCCTTCTCCCGTGCCTCGGCCAACCGGACGAGCTGTGCGCTGCCGAGTCCGATGTCCCGACGACGGCCGTGGACTACGAGCCGCTGAACCCAGCTCCGCGCGCCCGACGGCTGCACATAGAGATACAGGCCCTGGCCATCGCAGTAGCGTCCGGGGCCGGCGGTGCGCACGAAGCCGGCGGTCAACCGCCTGTCGGGATGGCGTCCTCGGGGCTTCGTCTTGCGTCGCGACTTTGGAGGCCGCTCCGCGCTATGCATTCCCCTATTGTATCGCGGATGCATGTGGATTTAACCGGACATCCTGACATGCATGGTCCACCCGGAAAGTACGTGACAGCGCGCATTTGCGGCGAGTTCTTACACCGTATCGCACAGCATCGGACGTATGCGGACGCTGGTGGTCCGTAGAGGTGATGGCAACGGCCTTTATCTGAGAGTCAAGCCCACCGGCGCACGAAGCTGGGTTCAGCGGTTGGTGATTCACGGCCGTCGCCGGGACATCGGCCTGGGCGGCTTCCCGCTCGTATCGCTGCGGGAAGCGCGTGAACAGGCATTCGTCAACCGGAAGCTCGCCCGTGAGGGCGGTGACCCAGTGACAGAGAGTCGGCGTTCGGTGAACGTCCCCACCTTCGCCGAAGCGGCAGAAAGGGTTTGGAACGACAACCGTGCCGGGTGGCGCAACGAGCAGCACGCCCAGGACTGGATGTCGAGCATGACGCGGCATGTGCTGCCCCACATCGGCGGGAGGCCCGTGTCGAGCGTCAGCAGTGCCGACATCCTCAAGACGCTGCGGCGGATCTGGCACGCTCGGCCCTCAACCGCACGCCGGATCCGGCAGCGCATCAGCGCGGTGATGAAGTGGGCCGTGGCCATGGAGTACCGCAGCGACAACCCTTGCGACCGGCTCAATCCCGTCCTTGGCCCGCAGAACGACACTGTCGAGCACATGCGCGCGCTGCCGCATGGCGAGGTCGCGGGCGCGATCGGAAGGATGTGGCTCTCTGGAGCGACGGAGGCCGTCAAGCTGGCTTTCGAGTTCCTCGTGCTCACGGCCGCGCGGTCGGGCGAAGTGCGCGGGGCGCGGTGGAACGAGATCGACCTGCCGGTCAGCGTTTGGACCATTCCCGCAAAGAGGATGAAGTCGAAGCGTGAGCACCGCGTTCCGCTGTCAGGAAGGGCCGTGGAGGTTCTCAGAGCAGCGCGCAAGCTCGGCGACGGCCGCAGCCCGCTCGTGTTCCCTAGCTGGGGCGGGAAGCCGATCAGCATCTCGCGGCTGCCGAGGATGCTCAGCAACCTGAAGGTCGAGGCCGTACCGCACGGCTTTCGGTCATCTTTCCGCGACTGGGCGGCCGAGGAGACCGACCATCCGCGGGAGGTCGTCGAGGCGGCGCTCGCGCACACTGTCGGCAACCAGACCGAGGCGGCGTACGCGCGGTCGGACCTGTTCGAGCGTCGGCGGCGGCTGATGGAAGAATGGGCGGAGTATCTCAGACTCGGATAAGAGCAGGGTCGGCGCCTACCAGACCCGTCTACGGCTCGGATGAGGTGGTGTCGTAGAGCAGGCTGCACACGTAGGCTCAGAGGATCGCCGCCGCACACCGGTGCCGCCCGAACGGAACCCCAGCAAGGAGAAACCGCTCAGCCGGCGTGGCGACCAGCAGACCCGTACCGCGCTGTACCGATTAGCCGGCGTAGCCCTGACCCGCATCGACGGCATCAGTGCCGGAGCCGCCGAGGTTATCCTGACCGAAGTGGGCTTCGACCTGTCGGCAATTCCAACCGAGGAGCACTTCGTCTCCTGGTGGCGGCTCGTACCCGCGCCACAGTCTAGGGCGACACGCCGCTACGGCAAACGAAGACCGGTGGTGCCGGAACCACCCGCTCGCCGTTCGCCACGGACCGCCTATGGTAGCGTAGAAATCTATGTGCGGGAGCTTCACGCGGATGTTTCCTGGCGGGAGATCCACGATCTGCTGACTCTGGAAGGTACGCAGCTCCGTCTGGCACGTCGCTACAACGTGGTGCCCGGGCAGTTTGTCGCCATCGTGCGCTGGGACGGGGCCGGACGCCGGTTTGCGATGCTGCGCTGGGGCCTTGTCCCGGGCTGGGCTGGGGATCCCGCCGTCGGCAGCCGGCTCATCAATGCATGGGCCGAGACCGCGGCGTCGAAGCCTACGTTCCGCGGCGCATATCCTAGCCGGCGCTGCTTGATGCCGGCCAGCGGATTCTACGAAGGCGGCGCGCCCGCGCCATCCCGCAGCCGTACTTCATCGGTCGCAGCGACGGTGGGTTGTTCGCATTCGCCGGACTCTGGGAGCGCTGGATTGTGCGGGGACGAGCGAAACTGAGCGAGTCACTGGCCGGGCTCCAGTCAGGCGGCGTCGTTGAAACCTCTGCGATTCTGACCAGCGCCACCAACGAGACGGTAGCACCGGTGCACGACCCCGCTCCGGTCATCCTGGCTCCAGAGACGTTCGAGCCGTGGCTGGAGGAGAATTGCTGTCCCTCGGACCGTGCCCGGCCGAGTCGCTCGCGGCTCGCCCCATCAGCACCGTCGTCAACGATTCCCGCAACGACGATCCGCGCTGCTTGTCGGGAGTGTCGCACCTCCAGACAGCGCATCGGGTGTGATCTGCCGCCTCCCTCCGTCGAGAGCGACCGGCTGGCTCCCGTCCGAGTCTGCACGTATCTGCATACCCGGTGCAGAAGTGACTACCGCTTGTACCACAGACCGGGACTCTCTTTTGGGGAACCTGCTACAACGGCCGTGAGCGGGTGATTCGGCAGCCCGCTGGCCTGGGCTGCGACGCACGGTGACGACGGAGGGACCCAGCAATGGCACAGCTCTTGACGGTCCGGGTGGTAGCGGCCCAACTCGCGGTTTCCCGGTCGAGCATCTACAAGATGCTCAAGGGCGGCGTGTTCCCGCAAGCACCGATTCGTCTGCCCAACGGCAGTCCCCGCTGGCCGCAGGAGGTTGTCGACGACTGGGTCGACGCGCACAGGTGCGACGGCGAGCGCCCAAGGCGCTGCCAAGTCTTGGTGGCGGAAGAGGCGGAGCGATGGCGAAGGTCTCGACCGTCCGGGAGGTAGCGATCCAGCGGGCGCCCCGGCCAAATGCCCAAAGGCTGCCCGACCGTAGCGTTGTTCCTCAGGCACCGATACGTCTTTGCATAGCGTAGCTGCTCGGCAACGGCGACACGGAGTCCGGTGTTCCAAGACCGGCGCGCCGCCTGTAGTCGTGGGAAACCACTCGATTGCGAAGGAGTGACGCATGGAAGATCCGAATGATGCGCTGCACGACCCTGACCCCGCGGCCGACATGAGGAGATGCTATACGGTCAGACGCTCGGTCGCGTTGTCGGCTTATTGGTACGAGCGGGTGCGGCAGGTTGCGACCAGCACCAACAGCAGGCCGGGTGTGATCCTACGCAACGCCATCAAGCTGGGCTTGGTCCAGCTCGAGCGGCAAGCGCGCCCGGAGGGAAAGAGGGCCCCGTAGGTCGGTCGGGGCGGCATGGCCGAAGGCCTGTGCGTCGGCCGAGGCCATGCGCACCGCGGTTCTCCTCCCCGGGCGGCCACCGTCGTCGCCGGGTGTGGGCGGCGAGCGGTTTCCGGGTTCCGACTTCGACAGCCGAGGCGGGCAGTGCAGCGCGTGAGCCGTGCCTTCGAGATTGAGCTCGGGCTTCGTGCTGCGATCCCTGCGCCCCGGCGATTCGGCAAGGTCCGGCGAGACGCCGCCTAGGGCGTCCGGTGTCCTCGCTGATCCGCCGGAGCCAAGTTTCGGCGGCCCACCCGCGCGGCGGGAAGCAGTGCTCCCTGCGCCGCGGGCCGGCCGCTGGACCCGCGACGATCAGATAGACAGTCTGATCCGGGTGGCCGACAGCCGGCCCGACGTCGGATTTATGGTGCGCCCGCTGGCGCTCTGCACGCTGCCCCGGACCGATCCCGGCACGCTCACGCACTATGTCCGGCGGAACGGCCGGTACGCGCTGGTCGTGATCGCGGGTGGCCCGGAGCCGCGGCTGCCCTTCGGGGTGCTGCCGAGGCTGCTTCTCTCGTGGATCTGCACGGAGGCGGTACGGAGCCGCTCGCGGCGTCTCGTTCTGGGCCGCTCGCTGGCGGAGTTCATGCGGCGGCTCGGCGTGCAATCGAGCGACAGCGCGGGCCGCTACGGGATCCGGACACGCCTGCGCGAGCAGATGACGCGGTTGTTCCGTGCGTCGATCGAGCTGACCGAGGAACTGCCGGACGGCGTGCACACGGTCGCGGACCGCGTGACGACGGATATGAGGTTGTGGTGGAACCCGCGGCGCTTCGACGAGCCTGTGTCGAGGGACAGCACCATCGTGCTCGGGCACGATCTGTTCAACGAGATCCTGGCCGCGCCCGTCCCGATCGACCTGCACGTGCTCCGGGAGCTCAAGCGCAGCTCCCTTGGACTCGACCTGTACCTGTGGCTGACCTACCGGCTGTTCCGCCTCGACCGCCCGCTCAGGCTCACGTGGCGGCAGGTGTACCGGCAGTTCGCGCGCCGCCCGGAGCCGCAGTTCCGACAGTCCGTCAAGGACTTTCGCAAGGACGCGCTGCGCGAGCTCGGCAAGATCAGGGTTGCCTGGCCCCAGCTCTGCTACTCAACGCCGAAGGGGTTTCTCGTCCTGCGGCCGTCGCCCCCGCGCGTCTCTCCGGCCTCTTCCACAGAGGGTCTGTGACACTTGGGGGATTTCCCCGCATAAACGCCCCCCCGCCATCGCGGTCGGTGCCCGCATAAACGCCCCCCAACGGCGCTCTCGAGTCCGCATAAACGCCCCCCGTACGTACAAGTAATTCGGAGCTTCAAGTAGTCAGAGACCGTACAAGTAGTTGGGGCCTCGCGCTGTGGACGGGCCTTCTCGCGGCCGTGGGATCGCAGTGGTCACGGTGTGGGGGCGAATGCACAGGGGAGTCTAGCCCCAGCCGGTTCCCGTCGGCAGATTGCGGTGCCCAGGCCGAGGCGGACCGCGCGTCCGCGCCCTGCAGGCTCCGTTCGCACGCCGCGTGGGCCGCGGCCCGCAACGGCTGCATGAACGCGCCGGGGTCGGCGACGGCGCGGATCTCGCGCGAGTCGATGCCGCCGGCGTCGAGGTGCTCGCGGAGGAAACGGAAATCCTCGCCCCAGTGGAACAGCCGCCCGTCCGCTGCCTGCATGACGGCGAGGTGGGCCGGCCCGTCCCGCCGGTGGAAGCAGATGGTCTCGAGCCGGTCCATGGCGGGCAGGGGCCACTCGTAGGCGCCCGGGAGGCGCGCGTGCAGCGGGACCGTCGCCGGGGTCAGGGAGTACGTGTCCGCGTCGAGCACGTGCCAGAGCGACAGTTGCGCCGGCGGCGCAGTTTCCGCCGGATCGGTGCTGGCGAGGCCCGGGCCGGCGTCGGGCCGCGTTCGGGGGCGGGGGCCTGGGCGAGCCACGTCAGGGCCGCGCCCGCTGCGGCGAGCAGGATCACCGTCACGGCCGCTCGAGTCGGGTTCGGAGCGTTCCACCGTGGCATCTGTCAGATCTCCTTCTGCTGCTCGACGTAGGCGCTGAGCGCCTCAACGACCATGTCCTGCAGGCTGATCTCCTTCTCGACGCTGAGCCGACGGAGCGTCTTGTGGATGTCGGCCGGCAGCCGCGCGCTCAGGTACTTCCAGTTCCGGCCGTCGGCCGCGGCCGGCGCCGTTCGCTTCTTGGGGGCTTCGGCCTCGCCGGCCGGATCGGGCGGCTCCGGCCGCTGGCTGCCGACTACGCGCCGGTGCGTCTCGGACCAGGCGCTGGCGAGCCCGGTGCGCCGCGGCGCACCGGGCGTCATGCCGCCCGCCCCTTTCCGGGGGTCGGGACGATGCCGGCGCCCTGCAGCCATTCGAAGAGCGTGCGGAGCTCGTGGGCCGCCTTCCCCCCGGGCTGGTACTCGGCCGCGCAGCGCCCGACGTTGAAGCTGTTGACGTGCGCGACGCGCCGGTGCAGCACGACCGGCGCGGCCACCGCGGCCGTGCTCTTGATGACGGTCCGCGCGTCGTCGGCGCTGGGGTGGTTGACGAGCGCGAGGTTGAGCACGATAGTCGCCGGGACCTTCGCGAGGTCCGCGATATCGATTGTCCGCGTGATGGCGGATAGGTCGGGGAAGCTGGGCTGGAGCGGTATGAGGATGTGGTCGCTCAGCCGGGCGACGGTCACGGCGTCGGCGCCCGAGTGCGGCGCGGTGTCGGTAACGATCAGCTCGGCCCCGTCCCGCCCGAGGGCGTCGACGAGCGCCTGCATCCTGCTGCTCGGCGTCGCGAAGACGGGCGGGTCGTCCTCGCCGTTGGCCCGCCGGAGGTCGTGCCACTTCGCCGCCGAGGCCTGGGGGTCGAGGTCGAGGACGGCGGTCGCGGTTCCGGCCCGGGAGGCCAGGGCCGCGAGGGCGCACGACAGCGTCGTCTTGCCCGTGCCGCCCTTCTGCGACAGCACGCTGACCACCCGGGGCCGTCGGAAGTTTGGAGAGCGCGTTCGCGTTGCGGCGTGGATGTCCGTCATCGGCTGCTCCTGTGCGCGTGCGTCATTTGACGTGGGCGTCACTTGACGTATGCGTCGCTCGATGTGTGCGTCAGTTGACGCGCGGGTGCGTTGCCGCAACGCGGGCCTTCCCGCTGTCGAGGGTGTCGCTGCGTTGCGCGCATGCGTCAGTATCGAGTCTCCTCGGTTGCAATTGCTCGATGCGTACACCAAACGTGCGTCGATTCGACGCGTTGGGTGCGTTGCCGCCGCCGGGTTGTCGCGGAGCCTGGCGGGTCTTGCGGACTGGACGGGCTGCTCGCGGCCGTGGAGGTCCTGCCGCGCTGGCGGGTCTGGTGGCCGGCGCCCCGTTCGCGTTCGCGCCGTGGCGCGTCGAGCCTTCCTGCAAGGAAGAATGGACCCTGAGCGACCCCGGCCCGCTCGGGAGTGAGGCTCATCGGCCCGCGCAGTTTGCGGGCCGGGAGTCTTACGACCCGGGCCGGGGTCGCTCAGGGTACTTCAGACCAGTCTCGGGGCTTGCCCCCGGGACTTTTGAGATCAGCGGTAAGTGTCCTTTTGAGTGGGACTTGTAGCTCGTGGCTTCCGAGGGTTTGGAGGTCCGGGATCCAGCGGATCTCAAATGCCTCCGTGTTCCTGCCCGGGGTCTTAGAGGCCCCCGGGGCCTTAGAGACCCCGGACAGCGTGCGGTTCGGCGGCACGGGCCGGGCGACGGCTGAATGGCGGCGTCCTCGCGGTGGGGCGGCCATGCCCGGAGCGCGGTACGAGTTGGCGATTGCCGCATCCGCTAGGGCCGGTTCGCGGTGAACAGCGCGCCGCGCGGTTGCGGCGGCGCCGGGCGAGGGCAGCCGGCGCGCGCCTCCCGGACGCGAGCTTGCGTGGACCCGGCCGGCGGGGATAATGGCTGGACGCGGACGCTATCGGTGAGGCTGGAGGCTCGATGGAGGCGAGAGCGGAAGGTGGTCCGGCTGCGGCGCCGCTTCGGGCGCGGCTGTTGGCGGCCGGGGCCGACTTCGTCGTCGTGACCGCGATCGGGCTCGCGGTCGAGGAGGCGCTGCGCGTGGTGCTTGCGGCGGGCATCGGCCTGGCGCCTCCTCCGGGGCTCTACCCCGCGTCGTTGTTCATCGGCGGCTGGGTCTACTTCGTGTTCTGCGAGACCCGGTTCGGCGGGAGGACCGTGGGGAAGATGGGTGCGGGCCTCCGCGTCGCCGGTTCCGGCGACGCGCTGTGGTGCTCGGTCCGCTACGTTGCGAAGGTGATTCAACTGCTCGTCGGGCGCGGGCTACTGTTCGGCGTCGCTGTGTTCGACGAGCGCCGGCGCGGGCTCCACGATCACCTGGCGGGCACGGTGGTGGTGGTCGATCCCCAGCCGTCGCTGTTCCGCCGTCCTTCCTCCTGACCGGCCGCCCCCGCGGGCGGTCCTCCGGGTTGAATCGGATGTGACTACCGCTTGGGGTACAACCGCCCCTCTCCCGTCTCCGCTCGCCGTATAACCGGTTCGTGTGTTGGAACCGGACAGCTCCGCCGCCGGAGCCCCTCGGTTGGCCGCCGCAGGCCACGCCCTGCGCGGGCCGGCCGGGAGGGAGCGGTGAGCCGTTCTCTGCTTCAGTCGGACCGGGCGGCATGGCACCGCGCCGCCGTCGAGTGGTTCTCAGAGCTCTTCAGCCCCGGGGAGTACGCCACAATCATCCTGCGCCAGCGTCCGGCCGGCGGGGTCAGGCAGCTCTGCCGGCTGGCCGGCCACTGGTGCCACCCCTCCGGGCAGCGGCTGCTCCGCGCGGCGAACGAGGCGGGCAGCGACGTCTTCTGCGGCGTCAATCCGACGGTGCGCGGCTCGAGCCGCGCGGTGGCGGAGGTGCGGCGCCTGCAGGTCGACTTCGATACGGATGGCGATGGGTGCGTCGGCCGGCTCATGCGGGACGTGCGATCGGGGCGCGTGCCGATGCCGGCGGTGGTGGTCCGCTCGTCGGTCGGCCGCTGGCAGATCCTGTGGCATGTCGACCCCGCGGCGTGGACCGTGGCGGGGGCCGAGGAGGCCAACCGGCGGCTCGCCGCGGCCTACGAGGGGGACCCGGCGGTCGTGGACGTTACGCGCGTCATGCGCGTGCCGGGTTTCACCAACTGCAAGCCGGGGCGCAACGGCGTGCTCGTCGTGCGGGTTCCGCGGTCGAGGTACGACCCGCAGGGCGTGGGTTCGCAGTGGTGGGAGCCCAAGGCGTTCCGCCAGGTGGTGCCCGGGCGCTCCGCGCCGCTGGCGGCAGCTGTCCCGAAGGCCGCGCCGCCTCGTGCGCCCGCGCGCTACATCGGGGGCCGGCGCCAGCCGGCGTCGCAGTCCGAGGCGGACTGGCACGGCGTGGTCGATGCGCTCCGCGCGGGAGAGTCGCCGGACCTGCTCATCCAGCAGCTCGCCGAGCAGCGGGAGGACAAGGCGAACCCGCGCGACTACGCCGAGCGCACCGTCGTTCGCGCGTGCCGTTCGCTTGGGGTGCAGGAACCGGATACCGAGTACGGCCGCCGTCACCCGGAGCGGCCGATGTCGCCGGGCCGCTAGCCGGCCCGGAGTTGGGGAGGCCAGTTCGATGAGGCAGCAGAAATTGAGGCGTCACGACGTGGTCGAGATCGCGCTCGTGCCGGAGACGCGCGACGAGTACGAGGCGGCGATGCAGTCGCGGGCGCGGACGGTCGTGCTCACGATGGACCAGATCCGGGAGTGGAACCTCTCGGTCGACGTCGTAGTCATGTCGGAGGCCAGCGCCGCGCACGCCATCTTCGGGACGGACCGCGACTTCTACGAGACGGTGCTCGAGGAAGACGCGGCGGACAGCCCGCCGGAGAACCAGCTCGAGCTCGGCGGCGGGCAGCCGGCCGCTGCGTCGGCGGCGGAGCCGGTGGGCGAGGCGGTCGCGGCCGAGTAGGTTCCGATGGCAAGGCGCGGGCGGTTTCGTCAGGCGGTCGGACCCGGCGGGATCAGAACCCAGCGGTACCCGGAGTTCGCGCCCGGGGACCGCGGGGAGACGACCGATCGGTTGGAGGCCCGCCGGGAGGCGGAGTCGGACCGGCTCGACGCCTGCGATCAGGTGGACGCGCAGATCGATCCCGACGACGAGGCCCTGCCGCGGCGGCGGCGCCTCAGGACGCACGGCGATCTCGTCTACGAGGTCGCGCTGTCGGTCGAGATCGCCCGGAAGCTGGAAGGGCGGGCGGGCCTGATTCGACGGTCGCACCCGTCGATCTGGGTCGCGGACAGCCGACTCTTCGGGTTCCGGGATCCGCTGCCGGAGCGTCGGGCGAGGGCTGTCGAGGCCGATGGCGTCCTGCGTACGCACCGGCTCAGGGACGCCTTCCGGGATCTGCCCCGCATCGGCCTCGACGCATTCGCGCAGATCGTGGAGGGCGTGTGCGACCGCCGGGACCTGAGCGACGTGGGGGGATTGACGTTGGCCGAGGCGGAGGCGGTGGGCCGTGTGCGCTACGGGCCTCCGCTGGACGCGGTCTTCACGGCGTCGGAGACGGATCCGGTGCTGCTCAGCGCCGCCGGCGCATTGATGCGGGAGGCGCGGGAGCGCTCGCGGCTGGGCGAGCAGCTCGACCGGGCCGCGCAGGCCGTGGCCCTGCGGCACGTCGATCTGTGCGTGCGCGATCCGTACCGCGCCGGCGTGGTCGAGCGGCGGTGGGCGGCCGCGCGCGAGGGCCTCGGTCTCGAGGCGCTCGACCCCGGCGGCGCGAACTTCGGCGCGTGGTTCGGACGCACCCGGGCGGTGGCGGAGGTGCACTACGCGGTCGGTCTCGATCCGATCCGCGATCCGTTGCCGCGGGCGGCGGTCGAGGCGGTGCTTGCCTGCGGCGGCTCGCTGCAGGCGAAGGTGCAGGCGGCGGGCGGCGCCGGCCGCGACTGCCACCGCGTCGCCCGCGCCGTGCAAGCCGGGTTCGCCGCCGTCCGGCGCATGGACGCCTGGATGACCGCCGATCCCGGGACGGTTGCGGGCGTGATGGCGCCGATCCTGGCGCGCGCCGGGACGTCGTGGCCTGCGGCGGACCGCGCCGCGGTGCTCGAGCGGCACCCGATCGCGAATGCGCCGGCGGAGGCG
>JAJEEU010000037.1 GCA_022820825.1 Vicinamibacteria bacterium | reverse complement strand
AGCTTGACTGCGAGACCTACAAGTCGAGCAGGTGGGAAACCAGGCCTTAGTGATCCGGTGGTTCCGCATGGAAGGGCCATCGCTCAACGGATAAAAGGTACGCCGGGGATAACAGGCTTATCTTGGCCAAGAGTTCACATCGACGCCAAGGTTTGGCACCTCGATGTCGGCTCATCGCATCCTGGAGCTGTAGCAGGTTCCAAGGGTTCGGCTGTTCGCCGATTAAAGCGGTACGTGAGCTGGGTTTAGAACGTCGCGAGACAGTTCGGTCCCTATCTGCCATGGGCGCAGGAGATTTGAGGGGGGCTGTCCCTAGTACGAGAGGACCGGGATGGACGAACCTCTAGTGTGCCAGTTGTCGCGCCAGCGGCAGCGCTGGGTAGCTACGTTCGGATGGGATAAACGCTGAAAGCATCTAAGCGTGAAGCCCTCCCCAAGATGAGATCTCCCTGAGCTTCGGCTCCTGAAGGCTCCTGGAAGACCACCAGGTGATAGGCCAGGTGTGTAAGGCCCGCGAGGGCTTGAGCTGACTGGTACTAATCAGCCGTGAGGCTTGACCATATTCATTTCACTGCGTTACGGGAAGCTGCCGTTTGTGGAGTATTCAGTGGATCTTTGCATGTATTTCCTCCGCGGCAGCGCGGGATAAGCGCTGCGGGAGGGCCGGGCGCCCGTCGGATGTGCGGGGTTCGGTTTTTTGTTTTCCGGTGGTCATAGGGGAGGGGAAACACCCGTTCCCATACCGAACACGGCAGTTAAGCCCTCTTCCGCCGATGGTACTGCGAAGGCGACTTCGTGGGAGAGTAGGTCGCCGCCGGGAGTCTTTCCGGACAACACCCGAGGCCTCGGCCTCGGGTGTTTCCATGTACGACCGCAGGCTCGCTTTCCCGGCCTTGCCGCCGTTGGCGGCAGCGTTCCTTTGCGGACTCGGCTGCGGCGCCGCACTGTTTGCCGCCATGCAGCGGTTGCGGCCAGCGCCGGCCGCAGGCGCGGTCGACGGCCTGACCGGCTGTGTCGCCGTCTCCCACGGCATGGAGCTCGTCAACATCGAGCTCCGCCGCGCGCGGCGCTACGCCCGCCCGGCGGCGCTGCTGTTCATCGACCTGGACCGCTTCAAGCAGGTCAACGACCGCTACGGCCACTCGCTCGGAGACGCCGTGTTGCGTGCGGCCGGCGCCGCGCTGAAGTCGGCGCTGCGGGGCAGCGACCTGTGCTGCCGCTGCGGCGGGGATGAGTTCGTGGTGCTGCTGCAGGAGACGCCGATCGAGGGCGCGCGGCACGTGGCCGAGTCGCTGCGGCGGCGGCTGGCCGGGATAGTCGTGGAGCGGCCCGAGGGGGCGGTCCACGTCACCGCGAGCGTCGGCGTGGCGGCGGCCCGGCCGGGAGAGGTGGATGGCGATAGCCTCGTGGCGCGGGCAGACGCCGCGATGTACCGCGCCAAGCGCGCCGGCCGCAACGCCGTTCGCGTGTGGGAAGATGAGCCCTTTTGTCATACCATCTGATTTTCGGGAGCGAATGCGGATGCGGCAGCGGTTCAACGGTTCCGGGCGCGGCGCGTTGTTCGTGGCGTTGCTGGCGGCTCTGACCTGCGGCGCCGGTCTCGCCGGCGCCGCGGCGCAGCCCCTGCCCCACACGCCCGCCATCAGCGGCATGCCGCACGGGGTGCCGCTGTTCTGCAGCGAGCCCACCGTCACCAGCACGTCCGGCGGCGCCTGGTCGGACTCCGGCACCTGGTCTACCGGCAGCGTCCCCGCGGCGGATGACCGGGTGGTCATTGCCGCAGGTCATGACGTCGCCTACGACGCGGTCAGCGATGCCGCCCTCGACTGTCTCGAAGTCCGGGGCGTTCTGAGGTTCGCCACCGACGCCGACACGCGGATGAAGGTCGTGACCCTGACGGTGCGGGAGGAGGGTCACCTGGAGGTCGGCAGTGCGCGCGCTCCGGTCGCCGCGGGCGTGACCGCGGAGATCATCATCGCGGATCGGCCCATCGACGCCGCCGTGGACCCGGCGCAAGTAGGCAACGGCCTCATCAGCCTCGGCAAGGTGACGATGCACGGCGCCGTCAGGGCCCCGACATTCGTCAGGACGCAAAGCGAGCCGCTCGCCGGGGACGAGACCATCGAGCTGGAGCAGCCCGCCAGCGGCTGGCGGCCCGGCGACTACGTCGTCATCCCCGACACGCGGCAACTGCGCGCGGCCGAGCGCAAGGACGCCAACGCGTCGCAGACGGAGAAGGTCCAGGTGACGGCGGTTGCCGGCACGCGGATCACCCTCGCCGCGCCGCTGCGCCACGACCATCGGGGCGCCCGCGACGCGGAGGGCGCCATTGCGCTGCTGCCGCACGTGGGGAACCTCAGCCGCAACGTGGTAGTGAGATCGGAGAATCCTGGCGGCACGCGCGGCCACACCATGTTCCTGTCGCACGCCGACGTGGACCTGCGCTACGTCGCGTTCCACGAGCTGGGCCGCACGCGGAACGGCAGCGTCGACAACGCGCGCTTCGCCACGGACGGCCGGGCGTCGAGGGTCGGCACGAATCAGATCGGGCGCTATGCGGTCCATTTCCACCACTACTTCGGGCCGCGCAGCGAGCCCCCGAACGGCTACCAGTTCACCCTCGTCGGCAATGCCGTGGACGGCGCCCCCAAGTGGGGGGTCACGGTGCACCGCACCCATTACGGACTCGTGCAGGACAACGTGGTCTACAACACGCGCGGCGCCGGCATTGCGACGGAGGACGGCAGCGAGAGCTTCAACGTGTTCGACCACAATTACTCGGTGCAGTCGCCGGGGAGGAGCGCCTCGCGCCTGAGCGGCGGCTACGGCGGCTCGTTGCCCGACCTGGGCGTCGTGGGCGCGGGCTTCTGGTTCCGCGGGCCGAACAACTACATCCGCAACAACGTCGCCGCCAACGGCGGACAGGCCGGCTTCGCGCTTCCGGAGATGCAGGGCAGCGTGCGCACGCCGGCGTTCAAGGGCGCCGACACCAGCAAGGCGGACGAAGCTGTCCTGGTCGACCTGACCAACGCGGCGGTCCTGGAGTTCGCCGGCAACGAGGCGTACGGCACCATCGAGAACGGCCTCGAATCGGACTGGAACGGCACGGTCTCGAATTTCAGAACGTGGCATGCTTCCCGCCACGGCGTGCTGGGCTCGCCGCCCGAGACGCTTGCTGTCGACGGGCTGGTCGTGCGCGGCGATCCGGCGGCGCTCGGCGACCCGTCCGAGCGACCCGTGGGGGTCTGGATCTCGAACTACGTGTCCAGGTCGGTCAGCGTCACCGGCGCCGACGTGCAGGGGATGCGCGTGGGCGTGTTGAGTCCCTTCTTCTACAACCAGGCGCCCGAGCCGGGGCGCGGGCCGGGCTCGCTGGTCATCCGGGACGGCTACTTCCGCAACCAGGTCGGCGTCAGCGTGGCGACCGCGTACGCGGCCAATTCAAGCGGCGGGGAGCCGCTCAAGAGCGCCGTCGTCAGCGGCTCGGTGTTCGAGACGCTGGACGCGCCGGCCGCGGACGGCTGGCCGGCCGAGTCGATATCGATGAACTACGAGATGGCCCCCGGCGACGGCGAGCCGCGGGATCCCATCGTCGTGCGCGACTACAACGGGCAGCCGGGCAACAGCTTCAGGGTGTACTACTCGCACGAGGCGCCGGAGTCGACCGCGCCGTGCCAGGAGACGATCCCCGGCATCGGCGGCTGGGTGTGCGAGTAGCGCGAGCGATTCTCGCCTGGGCCGCGGTAGCGCCGATCCTGCCGGCCGCCCCCGCGGCTGGTCAGGCGACGGACCTGGCCATCGACGGGCCACCGCCGCCGGTCGCCCCGGCAACCATCAGCCGCGACGCGGACGGCCGCGCCACGATACGCGCGGTGCGCGCCGCCGAACCGCTGCGGATCGACGGCGCCCTCGACGAGGCCGTATACAGGGACACCCAGCCGGTTTCGGACTTCGTGCAGACGCTGCCGACGGAGGGCGCGCCGGCCAGCGAGCGTACCGAGATCTGGGTGCTGTTCGACGACGACAACTTCTACCTCGCCTGCCGCTGCTGGGACACGGCGCCGGAGTCCGAGTGGGTGGTCACCGAGATGCGCCGGGACAGCTTCAACATCCTGCAGAACGAGCGCGTCGGTTTCATGATCGACAGCTTCTACGACCGCCGTAACGGGATGGTCTTCAACGTCAACGCCATCGGCGGGCGCATGGACGGCCAGGTCACCGACGAGCGCGACTACAGCCCCGACTGGAACCCGGTGTGGGAGGTGCAGACCGGGCGGTTCGACGGCGGCTGGACGTTCGAAGCGGCCATTCCGTTCAAGTCGCTGCGGTTCCGGCCGGGGCGCGAGCAGGTCTGGGGCCTGAACCTGAGCCGCCGCGTGTTCTGGAAGAACGAGTGGTCGTACGTGGTTCCCATGCCGGTCGCCCGGGAGCCGGGCGCCATCTTCCTGTCGTCGCTCGCAGCAACGCTGGTCGGCCTGGAGGTGCCCGACAGCGGCAACACGCTCGAGCTCAAGCCGTACGCCATCGGGGACCTCACCAGCGACCGGACGGCGACGCCGCTGGTTTCCAATCAGTTCGGCGGCGACGCCGGGCTGGACCTGAAGTACGCCGTGACGCAGAACCTGGTGGCCGACCTGACGCTCAACACCGACTTCGCACAAGTCGAGGCGGACGAGCAACAGGTGAACCTCACCCGCTTCAGCCTCTTCTTCCCCGAGAAGCGGGAGTTCTTCCTGGAGAACCAGGGGTTGTTCGCGTTCGGCGGGGGCGGCACCGGCCCGTTCGGCGGCGGCAACGATACGCCCGTGCTGTTCTACAGCCGGCGCATCGGCTACGCCCGGCAGCCCGGATCGAGCACGGGGCGTGAAGTGCCGATGCAGGCGGGCGGGCGGCTCACCGGGCGCGTCGGGGACTTCAGCGTGGGCGCCATGAACATCCAGACCGGCGCCGAGTCGGTGACGGAGACGGCGCGAACCAACTTCTCCATCCTGCGGGTCAAGCGCGACCTGCTGCGGAAGAGCAGCGTCGGCGCCATCTACACGCGGCAGTCCGTCTCGCGGCTCGGCCCCGGTTCGGGCGCCACGTACGGCGTCGACGGCGCCTTCGCGTTCCACGACACGATCAACATCAATACCTACTGGGCCCGCACCGACAACCCGCTTGCCGGGGACGACGACGTCAGCTACCGCGGCCGGGTGGACTACCGCGGCGACCGCTACGGCTTCGAGCTGGAGCATCTCGCCGTCGGACACGACTTCAACCCCGAGACAGGATTCATGCGCCGCGAGGACTTCGAGCGCAGCTTCGCGTCGTTCCGGTTCAGCCCGCGCCCCCACTCCATCGCGGCCGTCCGCCGCTTCATTTCGGAGGTGCGCACCGACTACTACGAGAGCCGGGCGGGCGTGGTCGAAACGCGGCTGGCGCAGGGCATGTTCGGCATCGAGTTCGAGAACAGCGACGATCTCTTCATCGAGTACACGCGCAGCTACGAGTACCTGGACGAGCCCTTCGACATCAGCGGCGACGTCACGATCCCGGTCGGCGGATACCGCTTCCAGGACATGCTGGCGTCGTACCGCTTCGGGCGCCAGCGGCTGCTCTCGGGCAACTTCAAGGTGCAGCACGGCAGCTTCTACGGCGGGGAGAAGACGACCGTCGAATTCGGGTTCGGCGGCGGATTCGGCGGCGGCCGCCTGCAGCTCACACCGCGACTGGCGGTGGGTCCGGGCATCTCGTTCAACCGCATCGAGCTGCCGCAGGGCAGCTTCACGACCGAACTCGTGACGACGCGCACGACCTATACGGTCACGCCGCTGATGTTCGTCAGCGCCCTGGTGCAGTACAACTCGAGCAATGCATCCCTGGGCGCCAACGTCCGCTTCCGCTGGGAGTACCAACCCGGCAGCGAGCTGTTCGTCGTCTACAACGAGCAGCGCGACACGCTCACGCCGCGCTATCCCGAGTTGCAGAACCGCGCCTTCATCGTGAAGATCAACCGTCTGTTCCGGTTCTGAGCACGCGGAATCAGGAGGACCGCTGACGTGAAACGCCCGCTCCAGTTGCCTCCCGGCGTGATGCGGGAGCTTGCCAACCAGGTCACCGAAGCCCTGGTGGAGCGGAGCGAGAGCTTGTCCGGCGACCGCGCCTGGGATGGCGAGTTCAAGCGGGATCTCACGGCGCGGCTGATGGAGGAACCGCCCGAGACCGGCCGTCCGCCGCGCGAGGTGATCGACCGCGCCGTACGCGACATCCTGTCCGTCGCGCTGCGCCTCGACCATCCCCGGGCGTTCGGGTTCGTGCCGTCCGCGCCGACCTGGCCGGGCGTGCTGGCCGACTATCTCGCCAGCGGCTTCAACAACAACGTGGCGACCTGGTTGACCGCCAGCGGACCGAGCGAGCTCGAGGCGGTTGTCGTCGACTGGTTCCGGCGCTGGCTGGGCTATCCGGAGACCGCGGGCGGCATCCTGACCAGCGGGGGATCCGCTTCGGCCCTGGACGCGCTGGTGGCGGCGCGCGAGGCGGCCGGGCATCCCGAGCGCGCCGCCGTGTACATGAGCGACCAGAGCCACAGCGCGCAGGTTCGCGCTGCGCGCATCATCGGCGTCCGCCGGGACCACATACGGATACTGCCGACCGGCGCCGACTTCCGCCTCGACCCGGCTGCGCTGGCCGCCGCCGTCGCAGCCGACCGCTCCGCGGGACGCGCGCCCGTCGCGGTCTGCGCCGACGCCGGCTCCACCAGCACCGGCACCGTCGACCGGCTGGGCGAGATTGCCGACTACTGTGCGGCCGAGGACATCTGGCTGCACGTCGACGCGGCGTACGGCGGCTTCGCGGCCGTCACCGAGGCGGGCGCGCGCCTGTTGCGCGGCATCGAGCGCGCCGACTCCATCAGCCTCGATCCGCACAAGTGGTTCTTCCAGCCGTACGAGGCGGGCTGCCTGCTGGTAAAGGACGTGCGCACGCTGGAACGCGCGTTCGCCATCCACCACGACGTGCTGCAGGACTCGGTGTGGGGCGCGAATCACCCGAACCAGGCCGACCGCGGCCTGCAGTTGAGCCGGCGCGACCGGGCCCTCAAGATCTGGATGTCGGTGCAGGTGTTCGGCATGGCCGCGTTCCGCGCCGCGGTGGCGCAGGGGATCGAGCTGGCCGAACGCGCCGAGCGCTACATCGCGGAGAGCCCCCTGCTGGAGCTCATGACGCCCGCCTCGCTGGGCATCGTCTGCTTCCGGATCAACCCCGACGGCGCCGCGCTGGGCGAGAAGGACCTGGACGAGATCAACCGCAACGTCCTGGCCCGCGTGTTCTGGGACGACCTGGCGTTCCTGTCGTCAACCTCGCTCGGCGGGCAATTCGCGCTCCGCATG
Organism: Vicinamibacteria bacterium; assembly: GCA_022820825.1. Lineage (GTDB taxonomy): Bacteria > Acidobacteriota > Vicinamibacteria > Vicinamibacterales > UBA8438 > JAAXGX01. Next base: position 74,488 of record JAJEEU010000037.1, on the reverse strand, counting down.
TGCATCATCAATCACACGTCGACGTGGGACGACGTCCGCGACACCCTGGAGGCGATCCAGAGCTTTGGACGGGAATCGCTCTAGAAGTCCGGACGAAATCGCACGCGACAACGGTTCGGGCCTGCCGGCCGTGCTGATTGCGGCGCTGGCGATCGCGATTCTGGCGCTGCTCGGCATCGGCGCCCGCTACTACATCCATGGGGATCTCGATGCCATCCATTGCGTGCTGAGTCTGTTCTTCTCGATCAATCTGCCGATCTGTTATTGGGAGGCGTGCCTGTTCCTCCGGCGCGACTACATCGAGAGGCGCACCGCGTATTGGCGCGAACGGCAGCAGGCGACCGGCCGGTCGCCGGTCGCCGAGTTTCTCTTCTCCAGGGTGCCGTTGAGACGGATGTTGTCGCCCACGGTCTGGGCGGACGTCTGGGCGGTCTACTCCCAGATCGACGGATCCTACGCGGACCGCCGCACGTTCGGTTTCAATGCCGATGCCGCCAACGGTTTCGTCACGCCGTGGCCGACGCTGATCCTGTATGCGGCCTATACCGTGGATTTCATGCCGGCGGCCGTCGCCGGCATTCTCGGGGTCATGGTGTTCTGGCAGTGGGTCTACGTGACCACGGTCTACCAGATCAGCTTCTTCGTGGCCGGGAGGCACCGCCGGGTCACCAGGCGCGAGGTTTACACCTACATCGGCGCCGTGAACTCGCCCTGGGTGCTGTGCGGGCTGTTGGGACTGTACGTCTCCGTGCGCCTCGTCCTGGACGGCGACTACAGCGTTCTGGGCTATTGAGCGCGGAAGCCCGGCGGCACGCCGTAGCGCGCGGCCGCAGGGCTGTCAGGGCAACGCGAACACGAACAGCGTATTGCTGCCGGTAGGCGTGCTGAGCTCGGGGGTGAGCGGCAGGAAGTAGATGCCCATCGAAAGGCCGCCGCTGCCGATGGCGAGATACTGGCGCCCGCCGACGCTGTAGGTCATCGGGCGTCCGCCCACCGGGCAGTTCAGGATCGTCTCCCACAGGACGTCGCCGCTGGCGGCGTCGTGCGCCCGGAAGCGGCGCACGAGGTCGCCGAGGAACACCAGCCCGCCGCCGGTGGTCAGCGCCGAACCGTAGAACGGCGCGCGTTGCTGGTGCGTCCAGAGCGTCCGGCCGGTCGCCGCCGAAACGGCCTCGAAGCGGCCGACCGGGGCGGTGGCAGGGTCGGCGCCGGGGACGTGCTCCATCCGCCGCTCGCCCTGGCAGGTCTGGTTCATGGGTACGTAGATGGCGTTGGTCTGCGGGCTGTAGGCGCCGGAAGGCTGGTTCTTGCCGCCGAACAGGTGCGGGCACGACGGCCGCGCGTCCTCGTGGGCGATCGACACGCGGCCGGTCTCCACGTCGATGTCCGTCATCACCGTCTGGTAGATGGTGGGGCGCGCCCACAGGAACTCGCCCGTCTCGGCATCCAGCGTCCAGACCACCCCGGTCTTGCCGGGAACGCCGGTCAGCACCTTGCGCGTCTCGCCCGGGCGGAGGTCGGGATTGATCCACGGCACCGCGGCCGGATCCGGCGACACTTCCGTCCGCACGATCATGCGCTCGAAGGTGTGGTCGAGATCCCAACTGTCGCGCGGCAGGTGCTGGAAGTACCACGCCATTTCGCCGGTATCGGGATCGAGCGCGAGCGTGGTGTTCGTGTATAGGAGATCGACGTCGTACAACCCCTCGAGCTCTTCCGCCAGCGGCCAGGCGGGCCCGGTGCCCCAGAACACCAGGTGCTGCTCCGGGTCGTAGCTGCCCACCATCCAGGGTGAAGCGGCCGTGCGGGCCGACAGCGGGATGCCGCCCCAGGTGTCGCCGCCCGGCTGGTCCGGCGTGGCCGCGGTGTTGATGCGCCACAGCTCCGCGCCGGTCTCGATGTCGTTGGCGGTGATGAAGCAGCCCCCGGCCAGCGTGCTCGTCGGATGGCAGCGCGATCCGGTGATCAGCTTGCCGCCGACCACCAGCGGTCCGTTGGTCTGCGATACCTGGTGCTCCTGGTAGTCGCCGCGCCGCCTCTCCCACACTACCGCGCCCGTGCGCGCGTCGAGCGCTACGAGGTATGCGTCGTTGGTGGCCAGGAAAATCCTGTCGCCGTAGATGGAGATGTTGCGGTAGCGGCCGCGCGATCCGGTTACGTCCATCACGCCCGCCGGCAGATCGCGCCGGTAGCGCCACAGCAGGTCGCCCGTGGTCGCGTCGAGCGCCTCCACGATGTCCTCGACGTGCGAGAGGAACATCACGCCGTCGTAGACGATCGGCTCCACCTCCTGATAACCGTGCTGCATGGCGCGCGACCAGACGAGCCGCAGCTCGCCCACGGTTTCCGTGTCGATCTGATCGAGCGGGCTGTAGCCCCACAGCGCGTAGCCGTTGCGGTAGGTGATCCAGTCCTCCGGCCGCGGCTCCAGCAGCATGTCGTTCGTGACCGGCGCGAACTCCCGCAGCAACTCGGGCACCGGCGGTTCGGATGCCGCCGCCGGTTCCTGCGCGCTTGCAATTACCGGCGCCAGCAGGATCGCCAGCAGCACTGCGGCAAACGGCGCGCCGGTCACGCTCGGTCCCGGCTGAGGTCGGTCGGTCATGGCGCGTCCTCCGGTCGGCCTCAGTACCTGAAGAGGTATTGCAGCTTCAGGAACAGCGCACGGTTGGTGCGCCGGCGGTCGGTGGTGGTGAACAGGTAGTCCGGGAAACCGTCGCCGTCCCGGTCCCGCTCGATCAGGTCCGCCTGCTGATAGTGGTCATCGTACCCCACGTAGAACACCGTGCCGGCGTTCACCCGATAGGTCAGGAGGAGATTGAGCCCGAGCGTCTTTTCCAGCGTGTTGTACTCGGCGATGTTGCGGAACAGGAAGCGCTCGGTGAACTGGTACGTGGTCAGCGCCCGGTAAATCTGCACGTTGAACACCTCGCCCGTGCCGCCGAAAACGTCGGTAAAGCGGCGGGTGTTGATGTTGACGTCCGACTGCAGCCGCGGGAACGGACGCAGTGACAGGAACGAGAACAGGCTGGTCTGGCGGCCCAGGAACGGATGGTCGGGATCGTAGAGGATCTCCTCGCCCCAGTTAAGCCCCATGCCGATGCCGTAGCGCGTGGTGCTGTAGCGCCCGAACATCCGGTAGTTCGTCTTGAAGAAGTCGACGCCCGCGTAGCGCTCCATCTCGCGGCGCACGTTGCCGTTGAATCCGAGGTTGCCGGCGAAGTTGAAGTTCAATCCGACATCGGCACGCTCCTCCTGCAGGTTGCCGTCGAAGGCGAAGTCTCGCATGTACCGGCCCTCGGGACCCCAACTGATCAGCCATGTCTCGGGCCACCACTGGTACGAAATGTTCGCGAACGTGCGGCGCTGGTCGGTGCGCCGGACGAAGCCGACGTCCGTCTTGAAGTCCGGTGACAACATGTACGAGACCAGCCGGTAGGAGAGGTTGCGGCCCTGCTTGCGCAGGACCGCCTCCAGAAAATGCCCCGACGTCTCCAGTCCTTCCATGTCGCGGTGCTGCGTTCCCATCGCGCGGAACGCAATGCTGTGGGTGTCGCCGATGCGGAAATTGCTGTCGATGCCGGCGAGCCTGCTGTGACTGTCGAGGAAGTCGCGGCTGGTGACGATGGCGCCGACGTGCGACTCGGCGTACAGGTCGTAGCGCACGCGCCCCACGAACACGTCGGCCGCCTGGTCCAACGCCGCGGCCGAGGCGTCGTCCGCATTGCCGGGCGCCTCGTCGTTGGCGTACAGCACGCCGACGGTCGTGCGCCCGACCTTGCCCGTCAGCTTCGCCCCGTACAACGGATCGACGATCGTGCGGGTATGGACCGCGTTGATCGGACCGGCGATGGAGAATATCTCGGCGCCTTCCAGGAAGAACGGGCGCAGCTCCGGATAGAAGACCGCAAACCGCTCGTTGACTTCTATCTGCGGCCGGTCGGACTCGATCTGCGAGAAGTCGGGATTGAACGTGAAGTCCGCGGTCAGATTCGACGTGACGCCGTACTTGACGTTGACCCCGCCCTCGGGGGCGGGGTTGCCGTTGACGAAATCGCCCGACGCGGCGTCCAGCGAGCCGAACTGGATGGTGGTGAACGTCGGGAGGATCTCCAGGTTGCGGCTCGTCGACAGGCCGGTCATGCCTTCCAGCACGCCCATCTGGGGCAGGAACCCCGCCACCGCGCGGGACACCGGCGACCAGACGACCGTTTCGTCCTTGCCGCCGATGCGGCGCGCGATCTGCAGTCCCCAGCGATGCACTGCATTGCCGCCCCGCTGCGGATAGCGGAGGCTCTTGAACGGAATGGCCATCTCCGCGGTGAACCCGTCGTCGACCATCTGGCCGCCCGTGGTGAACAGGGCGTCCCACGAATCGTCTCCCCGCGGCAGTCCGCCGCCGCCTCCCCCGCCGCCCCTGCCGCCGAACCCGCTGCCGCGACCGCGCGCGTTGACGATGGCGTCGCCCTGGACGCCGTACGCGTTCACGCTGAAGGCGTACGCCCGCTGCTGATCGAGAAACGTATCGAAGTAGACGGTGATCAGATCGTCGCGAAACGTGGTGTCACGGTCGGATCGGTTCGCGCGGATGATTGCCGGGTCCGTGTACTGCGCGCGGAACGCGAGATAGATGGACGTGCTGTCGTACGCCAGGTACACCTCGGTGGATTCGGTTGCCGGCGCGCCGTCGAGCGGCTGGAGCTGCACGAACTCGGAGATGCGCACCGCGTCGATCCACGCGGCGTCGTCCAGGCGGCCGTCGATCGTCGGCGGGGAATTCACTCGGACCGGCCGCACCAGCGGGCGGCCGGTCAGGACGCCGGCCTCCACGGGAGCATCGCCGGCGGTCTCCGCGGCACCGATCTCGACCGCGCCGTTCACCAGCTCGGTGGCGGCCGGCTCCGCCGCCGCATCGGCCGGCGGCGGCCGGAAGCCGGATTGGGCCGGCGCGACCGCGGGGAGGCAGGTAGCGATGCACGCGGCCAGGGCTGCGGTGCGTATGCGTGAGGACATCGCCGGCCGTGTCTCGAGCATGCCGTTTTGCCGACTCGCTGCTGGTCCGCGGAGCGATGTCGTCGGACCGCCGTCGGAACGATCCGTCGCGGCCTGCACGCGGCCAAACATCGATATGTACCACATCCGCGGCGGGCATGTCAGTGCGATTACGCGCGCCCGCCACGAGGCGCGCGGCAGAAGGTTGCCCGGCGGTTCGGAGCGGCGCAACGATCGTGCCGGCCGCCGCCGGGCAACCGTGGAGATTCGCGGGATGTTTCCCGCCGGGGGTGTTAAGTTTCCGGGGTTGCCATAACCTGACAAGGCCGGAAGGAGAAGCCGATGAAGCTATGGAAGGGTCTGTCGTGCGCCGCGGTCGTGCTGGCCGCCATGAACACGGTCTGGCTGTACGGCCAGCCGTCGCGGCTGCCGAGCATGTTGTCCCCCGAGGACTATCTGGAGATTCAGCAGCTCTACTCGTACTACGCCCGCGACGTCGATTCCGGGAACCAGCGCGATGCGTCCTGGATGTACACGGATGATGGCGTGTGGGATGTCGGCGGCACCCGCATCGTCGGCCGGGAGGCGCTGCAGGAGTTCTACCGCAACGTCCCGCCGGGCGTGACGCGCAACGGCGTGCGGCACTTCTCGACGAACCTCGTCCTGGTGCCCACCGAAGAAGGCGCGCGCGGCTCGGCCTACATGCTCGCCCTGGAGCGCAGGAGCGAGGACGCCGAGACGGAGATAACCGTGTGGGGCAAGTACGAGGACCGGCTGGTCAAGACCCCGAACGGCTGGCGCTTCAAGGAGCGCATCTGGCGCTCGGACACGTGGTACGACTCGGACGAGCCGGTGATCCCGTCGCCGTTCGCGCCGCTCGACTGACGCCCGAGGCCTGGACCGGTGCGGCCGCCGCGGTTACTTCGCGGGCACGAAGGGGACCGCCGGCTCGCGGACGCCGGGGTGTCCGGCCTCCTTGCGCTGGCGCGACACCCGCGCCGCCGCCTCCAGCGCCTGCTGCTCGTCGGTGCGGCCGGCGCTCAGCAGGTTCATCATGCCGTGGTTGCCCTCGTGGCAGGCGTACTCGAACAGGTGGTTGAGCGGGTCGCCGTCGGTGTCGCGGCGGGTCATCGGCAGCGAGACCGTGAAGGGACCGGAGTACGTCTGCGGATCCTCCACCGTGAACTGGTAGTCGATCGTGTTCGCATCGGTCATGCGGAAGCGCTCGACGAGCCGCAGGGTGCCGCCCGGTCCACGGTGCCCCGTCTGGATGATGTGCGACGGCTGGTAGTCGCCACCGTCGAGGCGGTTGTTGAACCGTTCGGTCTCCACCACCAGCGTGTCGCCCTCCCAGCGCCCGCGGCTGTCCCCCAGCCACTGGCGGACGCCGTCGGCGACGTGCGGCCGGCCGTCGAGCGGGATGATGCGCGCTTCGTGGATCATCTCCATCACCACCGCGACGTGGTCCTCGGTCTGGAAGATCTGGTAGTTGGCGTTGTAGATGTTGGGGATCATGGCGATCGGCAGCGTGCGCGAGATGCAACGCTCCCAACTGTTGCGGTCGAGCCACGAATCGGCCTCTCCGCGCCCCTCCCGGGCGTTCTCCCGCTCGATCAGCCGTTGCTTCGCGGCCGGCAGCAGCGCGGGGATCCTGCCGTCGGGCGGGTCGATGACCAACGACTCGCGGTCGGCCTCGGTGACCTGCTCGACCCAGCCTGCGCCGGTGCCGCTCGTTGCCTCGATGACGGGCGCCTGGGCCAGCCGGCCGCGCTCGATCTCGGCCTCCGTGCGCCGTTCCAACGGTGTCCTGTTCGAGTTGTTCCAGACCCCGCGCAGATCCGGCGCCCCCCAGGGCGTGCGGGGAACGGGCGTGCCTTCGGCGGCGTCCAGCAGGCCGCTGATTCCGACCGGGGCGCCCGACGAGATGCGGGGCGCCTCCTGGCCGGCCAGCGGCGCCGCGGCCAGCGCGGCCAGCAGTACGGCGGCGAACACGGTGCGGGATGCAGGAATACGCATGTTTCTCTCCTGGGAATCGCTGGAAAATACCTCGCCTCGGGCGTCCCCGTGCAACTGCGGCGCCCGCGGGCGCCGCAGCGCCTCAAGTGTATAGTGTCTGCTCCCGCGGTTTCCGGGAAAGGCTGGCGACCATGACGCGACGCACCGTGCTGGCGGCGATGCTGTGCGGGTTCATGCTCGAAGGCGTGCACGGGCAGGTGGCGTTCGAGCGCCTGCGCGATGCCGCGGGCGAGCCGCACAACTGGCTGACGTATTCCGGCGGCTACTTCAGCCAGCGCTACAGCGAGCTGGACCAGGTCACACCCGCCAACGTCACGGACCTCAGCCTGCAGTGGGTGTACCAGGCGCGGGTCGGCGGTACGTGGCAGCCCACGCCGATCGTCGTCGACGGGGTGATGTACCTCACGCAGCGGCCCAACGACGTCGTGGCGCTCGATGCGCGCACGGGGCGCGTCTACTGGGTCTACAGCTATCCGACGCCATCCGATCACAGGGCCTGCTGCGGGGCGAACAACCGCGGCGTGGCCGTGCTCGGCGACCGCGTGTTCATGGCCACGCTCGACGCGCACGTCGTGGCGCTCGACGCGGCCACCGGCGCCGAGCTGTGGAACGTGGAGCTGGCGGACAAGAACCTGGCGTACGCCTTCACGCTGGCGCCGCTGGCCGTCGAGGACAAGGTGGTGGTCGGCTCCACCGGCGGGGATCAGGGCATCCGGGGCTTCATCGCGGCGCTCGACGCCGAGACCGGCGCGGAAGCGTGGCGCTTCCACACCATTCCCGGTCCCGGCGAGCCGGGCCACGAGACGTGGGAGCCGTGCCCGCCGAATCCCGAGACCTACTGCGATCCGGAGGCCTGGAAGCACGGCGGGGGGGCGGCCTGGCTGACCGGATCGTACGACCCGGAGCTCGACCTCATCTACTGGGGCATCGGCAATCCCGGACCGGACTTCAACCGTGCGCAGCGGCCCGGCGACAACCTGTACACGAGCTCCGTGGTGGCCCTGGACGCCGCTACGGGGGAGATCCGCTGGCACTTCCAGTTCACGCCGTCCGACCCCTACGACTACGACGCGGTGCAGATCCCGGTGCTGGCGGACATCGAGCGCGGCGGCCAGTTGTTCAAGGTGGTGCTGTGGGCGAACCGCAACGGGTTCTACTACGTGATCGACAGGGCGACGGGCCGTTTCCTCGACGGCGTGCCGTTCATCAGCGTGAACTGGGCGGAGGGGCTGGACGACAGCGGGCGGCCGATCGAGACGCCGCAGCCGCCGGGCGAGCCCACCTATCCGGGCATCCACGGCGGCACCAACTGGTACTCGCCTTCGTTCAGTCCGCGCACGGAGCTGTTCTACATCTCGGCGTGGGAGAACAACGCCACGATATTCAGCGACGGGCCGGCGGAATACGAGGAAGGCGAGTACTTCACCGGCGGCGGCATCGCCGCCCACGGCCCCGTACCCAACGCCCCCGGCGTGCCGTCGCTCAGCCGCGGCCCGATCAACAACTGGACGGACGCCGTGGGCTCCGGCGCCGTGCTCGCGCTCGATGCGCTCACCGGCGAGCAGAAGTGGAAGTTCGAGATGACGGACGTCATCCGCAGCGGCATCCTGACGACCGCCTCGGACCTGCTGTTCACCGGCGCGCGCTCGGGCTACTTCCAGGCGCTCGACGCCCGCAGCGGGGAACTGCTCTGGAAGGCGAGCCTCGGCGCCCAGATCGTCAACGGCCCGGTGACCTACGAGGTGGACGGCAGGCAGTACGTGGCCGTCATCTCCGGCCACGCTCTCTCGACCTTCGCGCTCCGCGAGTGACCCCCACGCCGGCGGCCCGGGCACGCCTGCCGCGGGGCTACCGGAGCCCCTTGTAGACCAGCTTCTGGGCCCGCGCGCCCGGCCCCACCTCCGCGACGTACAGGTTGCCCTGCGAATCGGTGGCCACGTCGTGCGGCTGCCGGAAGTCGCCCGGCTCCGCCGTTTGCTCGCCGAAGTGGTCCAGCGCCCTGAGCGTCTTGCGGTCGAGGATCCAGATGTGGCCCCAGTGGAAGTCGGGCGTGTAGAGGAACCGCTGCCCGGGGTCGGTCGAGAACGCGATCCCCGCGGTCGTGAGGCCCTCGGCGTCGCGGTTGACGAACCCCTGCGCTAGGTACTCACCGTCGGTGGTGAACGCCTGGATGCGCCGGTTGCCGCGGTCCGAGACGTACACGATGCCGTCGTTCGACACGCCGATGTTGTGCGGCACGCCGGAGAACTGCTGCGGGCCGTCGCCCGGCTGGCCCGCCGCCATGCGCTCGAGATCCTCGGCGGGCGGATCGTCCACCGCCTCGTTGCCGAAGGCGCCCCACATCCGCCTGTATTCGCCCGTCGCGGCGTCGAACACGATGACCCGGCGGTTGCCGTAGCCGTCCGATATGTAGACCTCGCCGTTGTAGACCGAAAGGTCGGTCGCCGTGTGCAGGCTTTCCGTGTACGTATTGCCCATGCTCGTGTTGCGGCCGCCGAGCTGCATCAGGAATTCACCGTCCCGGGTGAACTTCAGGAGCATGTCGTCGCTGTCGTCCTCACCGGTGCCCGGATAGGGGTTGTTGCCGGTGATCCAGACGTTGCCGTCGTCGTCGATCGCGATGCCGTGCTCCGAGTGCGGCCAGTCGTACTCGTCCGACATGCCGCCCCAGCCCTGCACGTAGTTGCCGTCCGGGTCGATCTCCACCACCGGCGGCGCGTCGGAGGGGTGGTGCAGGATCCGCGGGCGGTGCAGGAGCCAGACGTGGTCGTTGGCATCGACCGCGACCGACGAGGTGATGCCGAGCTCCCAGCCGTTGGGCAGGTTCGGCCAGTCGCGGTCGACCTCGAAGCGCGGCACCTCGAATCCGGGCACCTCCGCATCGCTCATCGCGGGCGCCGCCGCGGCCTCGGTCTCCGGCATCGGCGCCACCGGGTCCCCGCCGCACGCCGCCGCCAGGATCGCCAGCAAACCGACAACGCCGCCTGCCGTCCAAACTCTGGTCATGACCGGCCTCCCTAGATGGAGCTGCGCCCCAAGCCCCCGGGCGCGCGTCACGGCAATGTATCACACGGCACGCGCCGGTATACTACGCCGCACCGTGAACGACATTCCGGTTGAGCTCGCCAGCGCGCGCAAGATACGCGAACGCAACAAGATCAGCTACAGGCTGGCGCACTGGCCAATCTGGATCTGGGTCGGCTTCATCATCCCCGCCCCGCTGACGTTCGACCTGTTCGAGAGCGGCTTCGACGGGCGCATGGCCGTCTGGCTGGGGGTCGTGATGCTCGTGACCGGCGTCGCCGGGCTGCGCGGCCGGCTGCCGGGCGTTGAACCCCGGCCGTACATCATCCGCTTCACGGAGGACAAGCCGAACCCGCTGTACCGGCGCGTCTGCTACACGCTGGCGTGGAGCACGGTCATCAGCTTCGCGGTGCTCAACATCGCCGGCCTGGTCGTCGCCATCGTGACCGGCGGCTGGTACCTGCGGCAGCTCTACGAGCTGGCCTATTTCCCGATAGCGGCCACGATCTGGATCCTGGGCGCCGCGGGGCAGCTCCCGCGCGTGAAGCGGTCCACGCGCGGCGAGTGGCACGAGCGGCGCTACTTCTACGGCTCCGTGTGGGCCGTATGCCTCGCCCAGCCCGTGCTCTGGTTCCTGTGGGCGGTGCTGCCGCAGACGACGGCCGCCGACGTCGTGAAGCTGGCGGCGTTCCTCGGGGTGCTGGCGGGTGTCGGATGGGCGTCCTACCGCGGCAAGCTGCCCCGCACGCGGCCCATCGTCCCCGGAGAGCTCGCCGTCAGCGACTAGAATACGGGACATGCCCCTCGCCGCAAGGCGCATCGCGCTCCTGCTGGTCGCGGCGGCCTGCGCGGCGGCCGCCGTCGGCGGTGCGTTCGCGGGGTCCCAGTCCGGCGGTGCGGGCGCGACGGCCTTCGACACCTACTTCCGCGACAAGACGATGCGCGTGGATTACTACCACTCCGGCGGTCCGGGGGTGGAGATCGTCGCGCTCGACCGCGTCGTATCCGACGGCCCCTGGGCCGGCAGCCGCACGCGGCTGGTCGACGACCTGAACCTGGGGAAGTATCTCTTCGAGGTAATCGACCGCACGACGAACCGGGTGATCTACTCGCGCGGCTTCGCGTCGATCTACGGCGAGTGGGAGACGACGCCGGAAGCCCGCGAGGTGCACCGCACGTTCCACGAGTCGCTGCGCTTTCCCTGGCCGCGGCAGCCGGTGCAGGTGGTGCTGAAGGTGCGCGACGAGGAGAACAGCTTCCACGAGATCTGGTCGACGGTCGTCGACCCGGACTCCCGGTTCGTCAATCCTGTCGACCGCCCGCCGCCGGGCGAGGTGTGGGCGCTGCAGGAGAACGGCCCGCCGAGCGAGAAGGTCGACCTGCTGGTGATCGGCGAAGGCTACACGGAGGCCGAGCTGCCGAAGTTCCACGCGGACGCCCGGCGGCTGGTCGACGCGCTCTTCGAGGAGGAGCCGTTCCTCAGCCGGCGTTCGGACTTCAACGTATGGGGGCTGGACCTGCCCGCCGCGGAGTCCGGCATCAGCCGGCCGCGCGCGCTGGAGTTCCGCCGCACGCCGCTGTCGTCCGAGTACAACATCTTCGATTCCGAGCGCTACCTGCTCACCTACGACAACCGGGCGCTGCGCGACGCGGCCTCGGCGGCGCCGTACGAATTCCTGGAGATCGTCGTCAACGAGGCGCAGTACGGCGGGGGCGGCATCTTCAACTTCCAGGCCACGGCGGCGGCCGACACCGGCTTCGCGGAGTACGTGTTCATACACGAGTTCGGCCACCACTTCGCCGGGCTGGCGGACGAGTACTACACGTCGGACGTGGCGTACGAGACCGGCGGCGCCTATCACCCGGAGCCGTGGGAGCCGAACGTCACCGCGCTGCACGACCCGGCCCGGCTGAAGTGGGGCGACCTGGTCGAGGAAGGGACGCCGCTGCCCACGCCATGGGACAAGGCGGCGTTCGAGGCGGGCAGCACCGCGGCGCAGGCCGAGCGCCGGACGCTGCGCGGCGATGGTGCGCCCGAGACCGAGATCGACCGGCTGTTCAACGCGCAGATGGAGCGCGAAACAACGACGCTGGCGAACATGACCTACGCCGGCAAGGTCGGCGCGTTCGAGGGCGCGTCGTACGAGCCGACGGGGCTGTATCGACCCGAGATCGACTGCATCATGTTCACTCGCAATCCGGTCGGCTTCTGCCGCGTCTGCCGGCGCGCCATCAACCGCGTGATCGATCAGTACTCGAGGCCGTGATGGACCCACAATTCCTCGCCGAGCTCGAGCGCATCGTCGGCCCCGACGGCATCGTCCGCGACGACGCGGAGTTGGCGACGTACGAGTCGGACGGGCTGGCCAAGATGCGCTCGCGGCCCGGCGCGGCGGTGCTGCCCGGCAGTGCGGAAGAGGTGCAGCAGGTGGTGGGGCTGTGCCACGCGGCCGGCGTGCCGTTCGTGGCGCGCGGCTCGGGCACCGGCCTGTCGGGCGGCGCGCTGCCCCGTCCCGACGGGGTGCTGATCGTCATGACCCGCCTCAAGCGGATCCTCGACATCGACATTCCCAACCGGCGCATCACCGTCGAGCCCGGCGTGTTGAACCTGGAGGTTTCGCAGGCGGTGGCGGGCGACGGGTGTTACTACGCGCCCGACCCGTCCAGCCAGGTGATCTGCTCCATCGGCGGCAACCTGGCCGAGAACTCGGGCGGGGCGCACTGCCTCAAGTACGGCTTCACCGTGCACCACGTGCTGGGCGTCGAGGCGGTGCTGCCCGACGGCGAGCTGGTGCGCCTCGGCGGGCCGGCGCTGGACAACCCCGGGTACGACCTGCTCGGCGTGCTCGTCGGGTCTGAGGGCACGCTGGCGGTGGTGACGAAGGTGACGCTGCGGCTGCTGCGCAAGCCGGCGGCGGTCAAGACGCTGCTGGCCGCGTTCGATTCGACGGAGGCGGCCGGCAACGCCGTATCCGGGATCATCGGGGCGGGCATCATCCCGGCCGCGGTCGAGATGATGGACCGGCTGACCATCGAGGCCGCGGAGGCGGCGGTCCACCCGAACTTCCCGCAGGCGGAGGCGATCCTGATCGTCGAGCTCGACGGCGCGGAAGCGGACGTCACGGCGCTGTTCAGCCTGGTCCAGCAGGTATGCACCGACAGCGGCGCGCGCGAGATCCAGGTGGCGCAAACCGACGCGCAGCGGGCGCGGTTCTGGATGGGCCGCAAGGCAGCGTTCGCAGCGATGGGGCGCGTGTCGCCCAGCTACTACGTGCAGGACGGCGTCATCCCGCGCACCAAGCTGCCCGAGGTGCTCGCCCGCATCCGCTCGCTGGAGGAGGAGTCCGGCCTGCGGATCGGCAACGTTTTCCATGCCGGCGACGGCAACCTGCACCCGCTGGTCTGTTATGACGACCGGATTCCGGGGCAGCCCGATCTCGCTCAGCGCGTCGCATCCGACATCCTGACGTTCTGCCTCGACGCCGGTGGCTCGATCACCGGCGAGCACGGCGTCGGCGCCGACAAGGCGGACCAGATGCCGAAGATGTTCTCCGCGACCGACCTCGAAGCCATGCAGCGCGTCCGCTGCGCCTTCGATCCCCGCAACCTGTGCAATCCGGGCAAGGTGTTCCCGACGCCGCGCCTGTGCGGCGAGGTGCCCGGTCCCTACCGCGCGCATCCGGCGGAGCAGGCCGGACTCGCGGCGCGCGTCTGAGTGTGCCGGTGGACCGCCTGGCAGCGCCAACCGAGCAACTGATCGCGGCGGGTTCCGCGCAAGCCGACGTCGGCGAGCTGCGTGCGCCTACCGCCGAGGACACCGTCGACGGCGTGCAGCCCCGGCTGGTCGCCGAGCCCTCCACGGTGGACCGCCTGGTTGCGACGCTCGGCTGGGCCGCCGATCTGGGCCTGACCGTGCGCGTCCGCGGCGGCGGGACGAAGCAGCAGTGGGGCGCCGTCGCGCAGCCGTTCGATCTGCTGCTGTCGACTGCCAGGCTGAACGCGGTGGTGGAACACCGGCACGGCGACCTCACCGCCACGATCGAGGCCGGCGCGACACTTGCGGCCGTCAGCGCGGCGCTGGCGGACCATGCGCAGCGGCTGCCGCTCGATCCGCCGTGGCCGGCGCGGGCCACCATCGGCGGCATCGTGGCGACCAACGACAGCGGCCCGGCGCGCCATCACCACGGGGCCCCGCGCGACCTGATCATCGGCTGCTCCATCGTGCTGGCCGACGGCCGCGCCGCGAAATCGGGCGGCATCGTCGTCAAGAACGTGGCCGGCTACGACCTGGCGCGGCTCATGACCGGCTCGTTCGGCACACTGGCCGTCATCGCGTCTGCGACGTTCAAGCTGGCGCCGGTGGCGAGCAGCTCGCGCACCGTGTCGATCGCGATGGATTCGCTGGAGGACGCGGCGCCGCTGATCGCTCGTCTGGCCGACGCGCCGCTCACCCCGTCGGCGTTGGAGCTGGAATGGTCGCCCGCCCGGCTGCACGTCCGCTTCGAATCGGTCGAGGCCGCGGTGGTGCAGCAGGCCGCCGAGGTCGGGCGCCTGGCCGCAGGTTCCGGTCGCGCCACGACGAGCGAGGGCGAAGCCGAGTCGCGCCTGTGGGCCGACTACGCGGGTCGCCGGGTCGGACCCGGCACGCATGTCAAGCTTGCCACACGCCCGACCGAGCTGGTGCCGACACTCGTGCGGTTGCGAGACGCCTGCAGGCGCGGCGCTGTCGAGATGGCCGCCGCCGGCCGCGCGGCGCTGGGGGTCGTCGAGGTGCGGCTCGACGGATCCGCGGCCGCGCAGGCGCGCGTCATCGAGCAGTTGCGCGAGTCGCTGCCCCCCGGCGAAGGCTCCGCCGTCGTGCGCCAGGCGGAGCCGGAGCTGCGGCGGCTGGTGGATCCCTGGGGATCCATCGGTGACGCGCTGCCGATCATGCAACGCATCAAGGCGCAGCTCGACCCGGATAGCCGGCTGAATCCCGGCGGCGGCCCGGGAGGAATTTGAGAGGGTCCTTGACCGGAAGTATCAGCGGGATGTTTTCTTCTCGTAGTAGCGCACGCCGGAGACGTCCTTGAAATCGGAGTCCTGAGTCCAGAGCGTGGCGCGGCTGGCTTGCGCGGTCGCGAGGATGATTGCGTCAGCCATGGCAAGGCTGCGCTCGTGCGCGAGCCGTGCCGCTTCCAACGCCAGCGACGGGGACAGCGGGATCTCCCGTCCCTGACGCATTGACGCGGCCACGCGGATCGCGTCGTGTTCTCCCCGTTCGCGCAGGATGACCCTGAAGACTTCGTAGAGGCTGATCGTCGGAACCACCAGCCGCTGCGAATCGGCGAGCGGCGCGGCGAAATGCCGCGCGTTCGGACCGTCGGCGAGGTACTCGAGCCATCCGGACGAATCGACGAGATTCGGCCCGTCCATCGGGCGGGCTTACAGGCGGCGATCCGGTTCGCGTTCGAGCGACGTATCGATGCCCGCGACGCAGCCTCGCATTTCGCCGATGTCGCTCACCGGCACCAGCTCGATGCGGTTGCCGTACGGAACCACCTGGAGTCGCTGTCCGGCGACGAGGCCCAGAGACTCACGCACTGCCTTTGGAATGACCACCTGGAACTTGGGAGAAATCTTCACTTGGTCCATGGATCCCTGACCGGGCTATCGATCGGAAAATCGTAAAACGAGTTTAGCACGTCGGATTGCCGGCGCCCGGCGCGGTGATGGAGACAGCGTCCGATTTCTGGTGGATAATGGGCCGGGGAGCAAGAACCATGAACCATCGATGTGCTGTTGCGATGTCCGCCGTTCTCGCGCTCGTGCTGCTCGCGCCCGCGGCCGCCGCGGGCCAGACCGCCGCAGCCGGCGCGGCGGGTGGGGAGTCGTTCCGCACGCCTTGGGGCGATCCGGACCTGCAGGGCACGTGGACCAACACGACCACGACGCCGCTGCAGCGCCCGGCCGACCTGGCGGACAAGGAGTTCCTGACTGCCGAAGAGCACGCGGTGCGGGACCAGCAGGTCGCCCTCAGCGTCAACCTCGACAACCGCTACCCCGAAGGCGAGCCGGAGGAGCCCACATCGGTCGGCGCCTACAACAACTACTGGATGGAGCGGGGCACGCTCAGCACGCGCACGTCGCTGATCATCGATCCGCCCGACGGCCGCCTGCCGCCGTCGACGCCGGAAGAGGAGGCGCTGCAAAGCCGGGGGCACGTCTCCACTTTCGCCAGCAGCCGCTTCGACTCCATAAAGGACTTCAACGCCCTGGATCGCTGCATCTCGCGGGGCATGCCCGGGGCGATGATGCCGGGCTTCTACAACCACAACTACCAGATCCTGCAGACGCCCGATTACGTCGTCGTCTTCGTCGAGATGGTGCACGACGCGCGCATCATCCCGCTGGACGGACGTCCCGGCCCGCCCGCCGCGGTGCGCCAGTGGATGGGTGACTCGCGCGGCCGCTGGGAGGGCGACACGCTGGTCGTCGAGACGACGAACGTCGCCGACAAGGTGAACGGACGGCAGGAGCTGGGCCACACCCAGGGCGGCGGCACGGTCTTCGGCGGCGACGAGAACCTGCGGCTGGTCGAGCGCTTTACCCGCGTGGGCGAGGACGCCGTCGACTACGAGTTCACGGTCCACGATCCTTCGGTCTGGGAAGCACCCTGGACCGCGTCGATTCCCATGACGGCCATCGACGGCCCGCTGTTCGAGTACGCCTGCCACGAAGGCAACTACGCCATGACGAACATCCTCGCGGGCGCTCGCGCCGAGGAGCGAGCCGCGAAATAGCCTGCCGCACGTGAGCGCACGCCGGTCCGTCGATCGCCGGAAGTTCCTCGCAGGCAGCGCCGGCGCCTTGGGCGCCGCCGTATTCGGTCGGCTGCCGCTCGACCTGCTGGCGTCACAGGGCGCGCCGCCGCAGGCGCGGGACTGGGACGCGGGGCGGGTGCGGCACCTGCTGCCGGCGGTCAGCGACACCCGCCTGCTGCTCAAGGCGTCGTTCGATCGGGCGCTGTCTGCCGCGCCCACGCTGCGGGTCGGCGGTGCCAGCGTTACCGGCCGCATGAACGACACGGCCGGGGAGTACTGGCAGTTCTACGCGACCGGTCTGCAGCCGGCGCGCCGCTACGAGCTGTCCCTCGTCGGCGCCGGCGGGGCGGCGCTGTGCGAGCCCTGGCCGCTGGCCACGTTCCCCGCGCCCGATGCCCGCCCCGAGCGGTTCCGGGTGCTGTTCTTCACCTGCGCCGGCGGCCCCGGCGGCACCTATGCGGGCATCGGGGAGCGCAGCGGCTTCCTGCCGACCGCCATCCGCAACCGCCTCCTGCGGCGCGCGCTGTCGTTCGGGCCGGACGCGGCGGTCGCCAACGGCGACCACATCTACTGGGACCTCCATACCTGGCTGGGGGATAACGTCGGCGAGCTCAGCGCCGCCGGCCGGACATCGAACTTCGACTTCTCGGCGTCGGTGTTCGGCGCCCACAACGAAACTGCGCTGAAGGCGGCGGCCGGCCCGCAGATCGTGCCGGTCTACGGCGCCGATTTCCGGTCGACGCCGGTCGCGTTCCTGCAGGACGACCACGACCACTGGGAAAACGACTCGGTCAGCGACGAGATCGCCAACTTCCCGATTCCCTGGTTCCAGCTCCAGCTCGCGCGAGCCACGCAGCAGCTCTACTATCCCGAGTTCCTGCCCGACGCCGCGCGACCGGCCGGCCTGCCGTGGTCCGGGACGAGCGACCGGGGCGATCTCTCGGAGAGCTTCGGCACGCTGCGCTACGGCAACTTGGCCGAGATCCTGCTCTACGACGTGCGCCGGACGGTGAGCCTCGCCGGACCGAACGCGGTCTTCGTCGACCGGCAGGTCGAGAGCTGGCTGCTCGACCGCACGCGGTCAGCGGATACCCGGCACCTGGTCCACGCGCCGTCGAACCCGTTCGGCTGGAGCGCCGGCAAGTGGGGCGAGTGGTACCCGGACGTGCTCGACCGCGAGACCGGGGCGCTGACGACGGCCCTCGCGAAGGACTACTGGCAGGCAGGCTGGCTGCGGCAGCACGACCGGCTGGTGGAGGCGATTGCCGGCCAGCGCGAGCGCGCGCCGCTGGTGGTGAGCGGCGACCTGCACGCGATCGGCATGGGACGCATGCACCGCGCCGGCGCGTTGAACTTCAGCGCCCGTCCGGTCACGGCGGTGCTGAGCGGTCCGATCGGCACTTCCGTCAGGGGCTTTCCCTCCGTGGTGCGGGGAGTCGGCGCGACGCCGCCCGAGCACCTGGACATGGAGGAGTCGGTGGCGCCCATCGAGGACCACGGATTCACCATCGCCGACTTCCTGCAGGACCGCATCGTGCTCCGGCAGTTCCGCTGGGACGTGGACCGCCAGCCGGTCGAGGCCATCGACACGCTGGAGGCCTTCCACACGGCCGAGCTGCCGGTGCCGGGTTGATCAGACGCCCGGCTAGAACTCTTCGAAGGTCTGGCCGCTCGCCATGAACATCACGGCGCCGGCGAAAAGCGCGATGTAGCCTACGCCGGCCGCGATCACGATGGCCGTGCCGATCGCGCGATGCGTCTGGAATCGATAGGCGATGTTCAGGACGGCCGGCGCCGCTATCGGCCAGTTGTGCGGGCCGATGATCATGAGCGCCAGGCCCAGCCAGCCGTTGAGGCCCACCGTCCGGCGCAGGCCGCGCGAATCCTCGAGCCCGGCGCGCAGCGCCTCGGCCGCCAGCCACCATGCCGGGACAGCCAGGGACAATCCGAGGGCGTACAGAAACCAGGGAGAACCCTGCAGCGTGCCCTGCGCGGCCTTGATGCTCACCGCGAGGAGGTGCCCCGACGCCATGATGCCGATCATCACGCCGTAGAAGAGGGTGAGCGCACGAAGGGGCCTTGGCCTGTCTGGAGCGCTACGTTGGTCGGCGCGCAGCCGGACGGCCACGGCGATGAACGCGAGCGCCATCGCCGCGGGCATCCAGTTGCTTTCCGTGAGGATGAGCTCCGTGATCAGCTCGGTCATGTGCCACTCAGCCCCGGCGCCGTCCGCTGGCCGGCCCGGGCCATGCTATCAGGCTAGAATACCGGGCCAACATGGCCAAACTCTTGATCGGCGTCGGCGTTCCGCTGCTGATTCTCTTGCTGTCCGTACCGATGATCCTGGGCAAGGTCCCCCCTAACGGCGTGTACGGCTTCCGGACGCCGAAGACCCTCTCGTCTCCGGAGATCTGGTATCCGGCCAACCGGGCGTCGGGGTGGTTCATGCTGGCCGCCATGGCCGTAGCGATCTGCTTCAACCTGGCGTTGTGGTGGACCTATCCGGATTGGCCGCTCGAGAGGATGGTGTCGTGGATGACCGGCGGAATGATGGTTCCGCTGGCGATCAGCCTGCTTGCGTCCCTCATCTACATCGGACGCCTCTGAGGGAGGGGAGTGCCGCACATCCGCCGCGTGGGTGTAAAGCCACGTCTAGAACCACTCGTGGTGATCTGGCCGGTCGGGCCAGCGGATTTGACGCACGGCCATCAGGTCGATAGGCAGGTCATCAAGATGATCGGATAACGATCGGTTCAGACACCCGTTCGCCTCGCACCATCGCCAAGCAAGTTTGGGGGATTATAAAGAAAAGTTGACGGCGCTGCCAGCCTCACCAACAGAGTAAAATCGACCATCATGATGGTTGAAATTCGTCACCTTGCAACGGTCGATGAGATTGAAGCCGTCGAGCTGCATTGCAAGAACCCGGATTGCTCAGGAGTGGTCCGGCTGGATCTGCTGCCTGGCTGCCTCGACAACGAACAGCGGTGTCCGCGGTGCAAGAGCATCTGGTGGCATTCGAGTCAGACGATGGGTGAGAACCCACTGTACGGCCTGCTGTTTCAGTTCATGAAGTACCGCGCCATCCCGAAGGACCAGCTTCCCGGTCCGACCATCACGATCGTGCTTCCTGGAGAGCCTGACCGGAAGACGTGAACTATCAAGAAACCTTGACCGCCCTGCTCTCCTAAGCCATACTCCACTCGCCACATAGTGCGTGCTCGGTTCGACGCCGGGCCGCTCGCTGAATACGACACCCGCGCCAGCGGGAAATAGGCGGGAGCGCCTGCACCTACGAGTGCGCACTGTGTGGCAACCGACCCGGTGACCACTACCGGGAACAACTCGCTGTCCGTTCGTCGTCGTCCGTCGTTGTCGTCGTCGTCGTGGGCTCGCGTTCCCGGAGGCCGCCATGCGCGCACGGATCGTCGTCGGCGTCGTCGTGTTTCTCTCCCTGCCTTCATTCGTCTCGGCCCAGCAACTCGTGTGCGGCGGGCACCGCGTTACCGGCGACAGCGGATCGCGCGTGACGCTCGATGCCGACCGCGGCCCGCTCGCCCGCCCGACCCAGCCGCAACCGCCGTGGATGTCGGCGCGCGACCGCGAGCTGTGGGATCAGCTCGTGTTCGACGCCTACGACCACGGCGGAGCGCAGAGCGATCTGCCGCTCGAGCAGCGGCGCACTCGCACCGCCGACCCCGACAGAGCACGCACGGTCGACGTCTGCTTGCCGCGGAGCGATCGGTCCTACACCGGCGAGCGGCTGGCGCCCTACGCGGACGAGCAGTGGTGGAAGCGCCACATCGAACGCTGGACCGGAACGGCGTGGCGGGGCAGCGTCTCGACCAACTGCGGCATCCAGTTGTACGGGGTCATCCGCGTGACGGAAGGCGACCCGGACGAGATCGACGATGACGTGCTCGCCACCGCCTACACGAACCGGATGGGCGGCCGATGGATGTCGGGCGAGATCGTGTTCAACCCCGACAGCCTGCGGAGAATCAAGGGCTACCAGCTCGAGGCTGCGCTCGCGCACGAGCTGGGGCACCTGATGGGGATGTACCACACCAAGCCCGGAACCGGATTCGTCATGGACGCGTTCGTGCCCACCGCGCCGGCAACCTGGCCGGCGAAGGAGCAGGAGCTCGCCAACCTCGCCTACGACGTGGGACCGAACGTGGACTATCCCGGATTCGTCGGTGCGACTCCGGTTCCGGCGGTGCCGGCCGGTGGCCTGCTGTTGCTGGTCTTCCTGCTGCTACGCATCATCCTGCACAGAAACCGCGAGGAATCACGATGACCGCAGAAGAAATCGGGTACACGATCGGTGCCGCTGTAGGTGCGGTCCTGCCGCTGGTTCTGTTCGTCTACTTGGTGGTTCTGGCTCGCCGGCTCGAGAAGCACTCACGAGCTACAGCGGCCGGCGTTGCGAAGCTGGTGAAAGTCACCAAGCGGTCGTCCGTTCCGAGGAGGGACGACGATGCTATAGACTGACGCCGTACACGACTGCGCCCCGGTGGGGGCCGGGGCGCTCACTTCAACCGCTCGCAACGGAGGATAAGTGTGCCTGATCGTAACACGGAAGAACGCCCACGACCTAACTATGTCGTGCGCACCGAGATTGACCCTCTTGAATCAATTCCTGAAGCTCTTGCCTTGCGGATTTACTCAAGGGAGGAACGACAGACCAATCCGCCTCCGCAGTGGCATACTTCGGTCGATGACGAATTGGACCCGCAGGTGTATTTTTCGCTGTTCCTTCTGAGGCCGGAACACGCTGCGGAGCTGGCTCGTCTCCTGCTGAATGCGGTTGCTGATTCTCGTGACTCATCTTCGTCCTCCTCGGAACACTGAGAGGATAGCACCATGAAACCAATGCTCGATCCGAAGCGTGATCTCGCGGGCGCCACGCCCGAGAAGCTGGCGCTTGCGCTGGCCCGCTACCAGCCGGACAAGTCGCTACGACCGCGCGCCACTCGGAAGGCCATTGTCGGCGACGAGGGTGCGGTAGAGAAGGTTGCGGCCGACGAGCCGCGCGACGGTATCCCGCATCTGCGCGAGCGTGCTTGAGTCGCGGATGTTGTGCTTCCCGGCGAACTCCTGCACGTAGCGGTCAAGGTGCTTCGGGCTCAGCTTGTGGAACGTGCCCGCGTGCGCCCGCTTCAGCATCGACCAGAACGACTCCATCCCGTTGGTGTGGGCCATCCCCCGGACGTACTCGCCGACTGAGTGGTTGACGGCCTCGTGCTCGCGGTTCACGCCGGCGTAGGCGCGTTCCCCGTCCGTGTAGACCGTCGCTTCCGGCACGGCGTTCCCTTCGACCCAGTTGAGCAGCGTCTTGGCCGTCGTGTCGACCACCACCGACGCCCGCACGTTGCGCGTCGCGCGGTCCTTCGCGCCGACGACAGCCATCTTGTCCACGCCGCCACGGCCGGTCAGCTCGCGCCGCTGGCTGGCGTGCATGTTCTTCGCCTTCCCGCCGAAGTACGTCTCGTCAGCTTCCACGGGGCCATCGAACGGCAGCTCCTCACCGCGGGAGTCGTGCATCCACGCCTCGCGGATGCGGTGCAGCATGAACCAGGCGGTCGGCTGGGACACCTTGATATCGCGCCGGAGCTTCATGCTCGACACGCTCTTGAGGCTGGTCAGGCACAGGTAGATGGCGAGCACCCACTTCTGCATCGACACCTTCGAATTGGCAAGCGCCGTTCCGGTGCGGGCGCTGAAGTAGCTCCGGCAGTCCGAGCACCAATAGGGCATCGGCTTCTTGTTCGGCACTTCCGATGTGCTCATGCTGCCGCAATGCCCGCAGCAGCGGCCGTCAGGCCAGATGACGCTCTCGAACCACTCGGTAGCAGCTTCTTCGGTGGGGAACATATCCATCAATTCGATGATGGACATGCCTTCGCGGTGTGCTCTCCCCGGCGCCTTGTATTGCTTGGGCATAGGGAGATCGTATCGAACGGCCGTCAGGCTGTCAAGGTTTCTTTATAATCCCCCAAGTTTGAGGTAGCGCCGGAACAACAGGATGCTCGGCAAGCGCCCCTTCGACCGCAGCCATACCACCAGGTCACGCCCGCCCTTCGACGAATTGCACGACCGGCAGGCCGGCACGAGGTTGTCGGACGTATCGGGCCCGTGTTTGAGACGCGGAATCAGATGGTCCAGTGACAGATGGCCACTAGCGCCGCAATAGACGCATAGCTGCGGCAGTTTCAGCTTGTGGCGTTCCTCGTGGTAAAGCGATCCTATTCGCTTTCGCCCATCCAATATGTCGTTGTAGAAGCGACGGGCGAACAGGTGATCGCGTGTCGTATAGTGGTCGTCTCCTCGTTCGTGCGCCGTCATCGCGCGGTAGTTATAGCTGTAGCTCCGCGCGATTACTTCACGCACCGTTGTCGGCTTTGGCAGTAGCGACACGTTGAATGGATTCCTGTCCCAGCAATCTCTAAGGTACCAGTCTAGTCTGCACTTGGGGAATGCATCGTTGTATCTGACCTCGGCCGCCACAACGAATCGACGACCCAGTTGATGTCCATTCGTTCGCCTTTCCAGGCCGGCGTGGCCGTCTGAGCGTCAATCGTGACGCCCTCCTGATCGAGCCGCTCCGTCACCGGCGCCAGTGGCGCGCCCGTCCACAGCGGCGGCGGCGGTGCCGCCGGGAACGGCCGCGCGTCCGGCCGCAGGAACTTGACCTCGCCCGTCGCATCGAGTGTGATGCGGAACCCTTCCTCGTGCACCACCCGGTGATGGCGCCGGCATAGCAGCACCAGGTTGTCGAGCCTGGTCGCGCCGCCGTCCGCCCAGTGCTGGACATGATGGGCATCGCAGCGGCGGTTCTGACAACCGGGGAACCGGCACGTCCGGTCACGGGACGCCAGCGCCCGGCGCAGCGCGGGTGAGATGGTGCGCGTCCTGCGGCCGACATCGAGGATCTCACCGGCCGGACCGTGCTGCATGGTCACCGTTGCCGCATCACAGGCCAGCCGCCGGGCCGTCTCCGCGGCGACATGGATGCCGCCCGCCTCGTCCAGCACGGTCTGGCTCTGCGCGGCCGTCGAAGCGAGCGCCGACGCCGGCGTTCCCGCGGGAACGTCGTCCTCCTCGGCCAACGTCCCGGAGTCCACGTGCACCACCACCTGGTAGCGGTCGCCCGCCGTGCCCTTGTCCAACCCGCCCGCCAGGGCGCACTCCGCCAGCAGCCCGATCGCATCCGCCCGCCGGTGCGCGAACGTCGGTACCAGCTTCTCCTCCACCGCCGCCACGTCCTGCGCTGGCGCCTTGGCCGTTGCATCCTCCGATTCACCCCGCATCTGGTCGCACGCCGCCTCCAGCGCCCGCCGCAGCAGCGCCCCCACCTCCGGCGTCAGCCGCCCCTGGACAACCACCATCCCGTCGTCGTCCACCCAGGTCCGCAGCGACCGCCTCTCCTGCCGGCGCCTCTCCTCGGTCTTCTCAGCGATGCGATCGACCCGCCGCCACCCGCGGACGACCTGCTCCACGTGGGCGGCCGTGCCGCATTTCGCCACGTCGAGTAGCGCCTGCTCGTTCTCCGGCGTGGCCACGCGAGTGACGGCGCGCACCTTCGAGTAGGAGATAACCCCGCGCCGCATCGCGTCGCTCAACTTCGGCAGGTTCCCCAGGGCACGCGCCACGCGCACGTGCTCCCGCGCCGCGCCCGGCGCCAGTCCGGTGCGCCAGCTCAGCCAGTGCGCACACGAGGTGCAGCCCGACCAGCCGGTGCGCGCGTCGAACTCGCGGACCAGGACGAGCAGCTCGTAGGTGGCGGCCTGAATGCGTGCGGAGAGCTCGGCGATGCGGTCGCCGAGGCGTTCGAGCTCGGCCCGGCGATTGAGGTCCGGCAAGGTCCCGGGATCGTGCGGTGCGGTCCAGGGATCGTCCGACACGGTCGACGGCTCGTTTGGCGCGTCCGAGGCGACGGGACCCATCCGGGCCGCCAGGACGGAAGAAGAGGCATCGGATACGGGAACGAGGGCGGTGGTCTCAACAGGCATACCCCATCATAACCCACTGTTTTTAAACGGCTTATATGCCCGCAAGAGGGTCGCGAACGCGGCGGAACGGCGATTTTGACCTGCCCGGCCGCCAGCGCGCCGCAGGCGCCCGGAGAGCCGGTCTGAGGGGCATTCCTGGCAGCGCGCCCAACTCGGGCCGACGCGCCTTGAACAAGCTGTCAAGCGAAAAACGAACAAAAGGCAAAAA
Source organism: Vicinamibacteria bacterium (assembly GCA_022820825.1). Lineage (GTDB taxonomy): Bacteria > Acidobacteriota > Vicinamibacteria > Vicinamibacterales > UBA8438 > JAAXGX01. The sequence goes on along the minus strand of JAJEEU010000037.1, from coordinate 49,430 downwards.
AGTTTCAGCGTCGCCTGGAAGCAGAACACAGAACAAGTGTGCCGCCGGGGCATTGAACGTCACCCGGTAGCTCTTTCAGTGTCATCAACGAATACGTCGCACGCGGCTGGCGATTTCCTTTTCCGCAAGCCGCCTCTCTCGTGCACGGCCGGCGCGAACCGCATCTAGAAGCGCGAGCAGTTCGTACAGCGCGGTGTCCTTGAGTGCAGCGATGGGGACGGTTCTGTACAGCGGCTCGAAGGTTTCCCCTCGATGCGTTCCGTTGGAGAACGGCCATACCGGGGGAATCTCCAAGTCACCCACGATTTCACGGTTGAGGGGGGGTGCCGCATAGGAAGTCGGAATGCCGCGTGTGACTTCGCCGCTGACTGCCGGGAATACATATTTGACTGCGTGAACGAAGAACTCCTCAGCGGCTTGGCGGATTGGAACCTCCGCGCTCGAGACGAGACCGGCGTGCGAGAGACGCTTCAGTGCCGCGTGGATCTCTGACGCGCTGATCGCCAGGTCCACAGCGACCTGCGCCAGTGGCGGACGGCGGTCCTGGTAGGTGAGGAGCTTGGCCAGGACGACTACGTCCTGAGGTTTGAGAGCTGGCTGGCCCATTGGCTTGGTTTATGGAAATTCTGTATTCGCGAATCGCGAAAAGAGAATAGCCGCATGCGCGTGCGCCCGTCAATGCGGGAAACGAGAACCCCTCGTTGTGTTCGTGTTTACCGGCAGCGCTCGTGGTACTCTCCGCGAGGATTCCGCTTGTTACGTACCGGCTCGGGACACGGCGCAGGCACTCCGGCTTGCGGCTCACGGAGGGGGTTTCCATGTCCGAACAAGAACACACGACCGACCGCCGCGGCCTCCTCGCGGCGCTGGGTACGGCAGGGGCTGCGACGGTGATGTCGGCCTGTGGCTCGTCGCTGGAAGGCTCGGGGAACGTGGCGGCTGACGATGAGTTGACAGAACGGCTGGTCCGTCTGGAGGCGGAGCGCGCGATCGTGGCAACACTGTACGCCTACGGCCACGCGCTCGACTACGGTGACCGCGACGAGTTCCTGGGCTGCTTCACGCCCGACGCCTCCTACGTCGTGGCGATGCGAATCGAGACGGGCAACGGCTTCGAGGCGCACGGCCACGACCAGTTCACGGCGTACTTCGACAACCACACTCACGCGCCCGCGGCCTGGCACAAGCACATCACGACGAACCCGATGGTTCGCGTCGACGGTGACCGCGCAGAGGTCACCAGCTATTTTCTCAGGGTGGACGCCGGAACAGAGTCGGGATCGCCAGTGATAGTGGCTTCGGGGCGCTATCTGGACGAGTTCGTCCGCGACGACGCCGGAGACTGGCGCATCCGCTCGCGCCGTTGCGAGGTGGAGAACCTCTGACCCACGCCGCCGACCGACCGGCCGCCGAACACTAGATCTCCGACAGATATTCCAGCTTGCCGGTGCTGTCGCCGAACTGCTCGACCGGGACGCCGAGCTTGCCGAGCACCGAGACGTAGAGGTTCGTCAGCGGCGTGTCGTTGGCGTAGCGCAGGTGCCGGCCGCCCTTGAGGGTGCCGCCGCCCCCGCCGACCATCACGACCGGCAGATCCATGTGGAAGTGGATGTTGCCGTCGCTGATGCCCGACCCGTAGATCAGCATCGAGTGGTCCAGCAGCGTGCCGTCGCCGTCGGGCGTCGACTGCAGCTTGTCCAGGAAGTAGGCGAACTGCTGCATGTGGAACGTGTTGATCTTGGCCAGCTTCTCCAGCTTGGCCGGGTCGTTCTGGTGGTGCGAGCAGCCGTGGTGCGAGTCGGGCACCCCGATCTCGGGGTAGGCGCGGCCGCTCACCTCGCGGCTCAGCATGAACGTGCCGACGCGTGTGAGGTCGGTCTGGTAGGCCAGCGCCAGCAGGTCGAACATGAGCCGCGAATGCGCCTCGAACGTGTCGGGGATGCCGGCCGGCTGCTCGAACAGCGGGATTTCCCGGTCGCTCTGCTCCTCGGCCATCTGGATGCGGCGCTCGACGTCGCGCACGGCGTCGAAATACTGATCCAGCTTCGTGCGGTCGCCTGGGCCGAGCGTCTGCTGCAGGCCGGCCACCCGGTCGCCCACGTAGTCGAGGACGCTGCGGTCCTGCCGGATGCGCGCGAGCCGCGCGGCGACGTCCGTGCTGTCCGTCGCGCCAAACAGGCGCTCGAAGACGGCGCGCGGGTCGTTCTCCATCGGCAGCGGCGTGGTGGCCGTGCGCCAGGCGATGGTGTTGGTGTACGCGCAACTGTAACCGGCGTCGCAGGCGCCGAGCGTTTCCACCGAGTCGACGCCGAGCTCCAGCGAGGCAAGCTGCGTTTCCGCGCCCAACTGCCTGGCGGCAATCTGGTCCATCGAGATGCCGGCGCGGATGTCGGCTCCCTCGGTCTTCTTCACGTGGACGCCGGTCAGGAACGTGGCGGACGCGCGCGCGTGGTCGCCGATCCCCTCGCCCGGCCGCGGCACGGCCACCTTGTCGGCCAGGCCGGTCAGCACGTTCACCTGGCTGCGGAACGGCTCGAGCGGCCGCAGGATCTGCGAGAAATCGAAGCCGCGCCCGTCGCCCGCGGGCGTCCAGGCGCGCATCTCCATCCCGTTGGGCACGTAGCAGACGCCCAGCCGGCGCACCGGGTTGGCCGCGGTCTTGCGCAGCGCCGCGTAGGCCGGGACCATGCCGTCGAGCAGCGGCAGCGCCAGCGACGCGCCGAGGCCGCGCAGGACGGTACGGCGGGGCAGGTGCTTCTGGCTGATGAACATGTCGCCTGAACCTCTCTCTACTGTGCGCGCGCCGCGTCGGGATCCGGCATGCGCCGCATCTGGAACGGCGCGCTCTCGACGATGCCCAGCACGATGGACGACCAGCGGTAGCCGTCGGCCTCGGCGTCGCGCTTGATGGCGCGCACCGCCGGAGCATCATGGTAATCCAGCCCGCGCCCGATTGCATACGTCAAGAGCTTCTCGGCGACGGTCGCGACGAACTCCGAGGCCCACGGCTCGCCCAGCAACCCGCGCCGGAACTCGGCGGGCTGCGTGAAGGGCGTGCCGTCGGGCAGCGTCCCGGACGCGTCGATCGGCGCGTCGGCCTCCGCTTCCACCGACCGCCACTGGCCGACCGCGTCGAAGTTCTCGAGCGCGAACCCGAGCGGGTCCATCTTGGCGTGACACGCGGCGCAGGTCGGGTTGGCGCGGTGCTGCTCCAGCCGCTCCCGCACGGTCGCCGGCTTGACGCCGTGGTCGTTCTCGGCCAGCTCCGGCACGTCCGGCGGCGGAGGCGGCGGGGGCGCGCCGAGCAGGTTCTCGAGCAGCCACTTCCCGCGCACCACCGGCGAGGTCCGGTTGGGGTGCGAAGTCACGGTCAGGATGCTGCCGTGTCCCAGCAGGCCGGCCCGCCGGTCGTCGGGATAGTCCACGCGCCGGTAGTGGCTGCCGTACACGCCGGGTATTCCGTAGTGCCGCGCCAGCCGGTCGTTGAGGAACGTGTAGTCGGCCGACAGCAGGTCCAGCACGCTGCGGTCGGCGCGCACCTGGCTCTCGAAGAACAGCTCCGTCTCGCGCCGGAACGCCTCGCGCAGGTTGTCGTCGAAGGTGGGGAAGAGCGTTCCGTTCGGCGCCACGGTGCGCAGGTTCCTGAGATACAGCCACTGCCCGGCGAAGTTGTCGGTCAGCGCGCTCGAGCGCGGGTCGTCGAGCATCCGCAGCACCTGGCGTTCGAGCACCGCCGGGTCGCGCAGGCGGCCCTGCTCCGCCAGCGACAGCAGTTCCTCGTCCGGGATGCTGCTCCAGAGAAAGAACGACAGCCGCGACGCGAGGTCGATATCGGAGACGCGGTACGGCGTGCCCGGCTGGACGTCGTCGGGGTGGCGCTCGACGCGCAGGAGGAACTCGGGCGAGACCAGCAGCGCCTCCAGCGCCCACTTGATGCCGGATTCGAAGCCGCCCTCCGCGAAGCCGGCGTCGTACGACGCCATGAGCGGGTCGACGTCCACTTCGGTGACCGGCCGCCGGAAGGCGCGGCGCGCCAGGTTCGCCAGGATCTCCCGGGCGCAGGGGGTCTCGTCCGCCGGAACGTCCGGACTGCACACAAAGATGGCCGCGCGGCTGCGGGCGTCGCCGTCGTCTTCCGGCACGCGGCCGTCGTACGGCCCGACCACCTGGATGCTGAAGACGATTGGATTGATCGGCACCCGCGAGTACTGGAAGCTGGCGACCGGCGGATTCGGCGCGCGCGCGTCGTACGGGATGCTGCGGTCCAGCGAGCCGATGAACGAGGCGCTGACCAGCCGCGTGCCGGCCTTGACCGGGATGCGCACGTCGAGCAGGCCGCCCACGCCGGCGCCGGAACCGGCCCGGCGGTATTCGTCGGTGTCGAAGTCGAACAGCTTGACCAGCCCGTGATCCAGCCGGAACTCCAGCTTGTGACCGGTGCCGGACACCGGCTGGTTGAGCGGCCGTTCCAGGCTGATGCGGAACAGGTACTCGGCGTCGAGCGGGAAGTGGTGGCGCACCGCCATGCCGCCCCGCGAGCCGAACGGCAGGTCCTCGCTCATGCGCCCCTCCTGCAACAGGAGCGGCGAGGTCTTGTACATCGTCGCGCCGGGACGCAGCGTCGGGTCGCCGATGGCGCGCCGGCTGATCTTGGCCGCCGCCGACATGTAGCGCGACATCAGGCCGGGCGAGACGGTCAGCACGTCGGCGATGTTGTCGAAGCCGTAGCCGGAGTCGTCCGCCGGCAGCAGCGCGCGCACGTCGACTTCCAGGTTGAGCAGGTCGCGGACGGCGTTGGCGTACTCGGCGCGGTTGAGGCGGTGCACCTGCGCCGGCCAGCCCGGATCGGGCGCCGCCGCGGCCGCGCGGTCGAGCTCGGCTTCCAGGTGCGCCACCAGCGACGCGTAGGTCGCGGCGTCGGGCCGAGGCCGGCCGTCCGGTGGCATCAGGCCCGTCCGCAGCTTCCGCACCACCTTTTCCCACACGTCCGGGTCGCGGGCGACGTTGCCGATGTCCACCTGGTCGAGCAGCAGATTCGCCGTGCGGAGCCGCTCGTTGTGGCAGCCGACGCAGTAGCGCCGCATTGCCAGGCCGTGCGCCTCGGTGTCGGGGGCCACTGAAGCCTGCGACGCCGGGTTCGCGGCGGCGGGGGCCAGCGCGCCAGCCAGCACGAAGGCGGCGGCCAGGCAGACGGGGGCCAGACTGCGCGGCGTCATGTCAGCGGCTCCCGCCTTCTCCCGCGGCGTCCTTGTCGCCGTACGACGTGAGGCCGAAGTTCAATTGCGTGCCCGCGTCGGGGTCGGCGCCGAGCGACAGCAGCAGCTCCGCGGTTTCGGGGTAGCTCACGTACGTTCCGCTGTAGAGATAGCCCTCGGCGATGCGCAGCGGCGTCTGGTCGGCCCACGTGCGGGCCTCGATGTCGGCGCCCTGGTCCACGAGGAACCGGATGACGTCGTGCGCGGCGTGGCGGGTGGCGCCGTGCAGCGCGGTCTCGCCGCGATCGGTTGCGGTGTTGACGTCGAGGCCAAGCTCGACGGCCAGGGCGATCGCTTCGATCGCCTGTTCCTCTTCCCAGATGAAGTAGCCGACGTCCGTGGCATGCCGCTTGGCGAGCCCGGCCGCCAGCATCAGCGCGTTCGCGCCGCCGTCGGCCGTGATCAGCGGATCGGCGCCATGTTCCAGGAGCAGCCGCATCATCGGCACGTCGACCGACTTGGCCGCCAGCATGAACGGCGTGGCGCCGATCTGGCTGACCCAGCCGGTGGTCAGATACGCGTCGCCGGGGATCATGGCGTTGATGAACCGTTGCGGCATCCAGAGCTGCGTGTCATTCGGGTCGGCCCCGTGCTCGAGGAGCGCTTCGACGGCATCGTGCTGCCCGGTGGCGCTCGCGACGTGCAGCGCGGTGTAGCCGGCTTCGGAGAGGTTCGGATCCGCGCCGCGGTCGAGCAGGTACGCAGCGACATGCTGGTTGCGCCCGCCCGGGAGCCGCCACAGCCCTTCCTCGATGCCGCGCTGGAGCGTCACGATCAGCGGCGTGGTCTTGTCAGCCGCCGTCTCATTGACGTCGGCGCCGGCGGACACCAGGATGCGCACCGTGTCGAGATCGCCGGACATGGCGGCGTACAGCAGCGGCGTGAAGCCGCCCTGCGGACGGCGCGGCTCCAGGTCGCCGTCCTGCTGCAACTGGGAGATCAGCAGCGCCTGGTTCTCGCGCAGGCGGCGGGGATTGCCGTCGTTGGCCGCGCTGCGGCGGTAACCCCTGCGCCTGGACTCGATCGCCTCGGTGCGCGCCGCGAGGTCGGCGCCGGTCTCCACCAGCACCCCGGCCACTGCCGCGTGCCCTTCAGCGGCGGCGAACATCAACGGGCTGAATCCGCGCGACGTCACCGCGTTGACGTCGGCGCCGTGCGCCACCAGCTCGCGCGCCACGCCGGCCGCACCCGACCGCGCCGCGTGCATGAGCGCCGTCTCGCCGTTGGGCCGTGCCGCCCGCGCATCAGCGCCCGCGTCGAGCAGCAGTGCGGCCATCTCCGTGCTGCGGTTGGTGGCGGCCAGCATGAGCGGTGTCACGCCCAACTCGTTTGCCGCAGTCGGGTCGGCGCCCGCGTCGAGCACCCGTCCGGCCATCTCCAGGTCGTCCCAGTGCGCCGCCCAGGCGAGCGCGGTGGCGCCGTCGGCGCGCCGGACGTTGACGTCGATGCCGTCCCGCAGCAGGGCGTCCGCGGTTTCCGCGTCGCGCCGCTGCAGCGCTTCAATCAGGCGCAGGTCATCGCCGGCGGCCTGCACGCCGGGCGCCGCGAGCAGCAACACGGCAAGCGCGGAAACCGACAGGCGGATCGCGGGCGTCATGGAAGAATCTGGGATTCGACCCTCAGTATCCCGGAATCGCGGCACCGGCGCAAGCGCCCTGCCGGCGTGCCGAACCGTACCGGGCGGCTGGTTCAACGCGCCGGGATAACGAGATCGACGGGGATATAATGCGGGCTCCGGCAGACAAGGAGACAACGCCATGCAGCGGCGCAACACCGTCTACGGCTTCATCGGGATTCTCGTGGCGCTGGTCGCGCTGAGTTGCGGCCAGCAGATGGTCGAAGAAGCGGCCGCCCCGGCGGCGGACGCGCCGCCGCCCGGCGCAAAGCACTACCAGGTGGATCCGTTCTGGCCGCAGGAACTGCCGGACAACTGGCTCATGGGCCAGGTGATCGGCGTTGCCGTCGACTCGCGCGACCACATCTGGGTGCTGCACCGCCCGCTGTCGCTCACTCCGCGCGAGCGCGGCGCGGCCGACGATCCCCCGACGGCCGACTGCTGCGTGCCGGCGCCGCCGGTCATCGAGTTCGATCCGGCCGGTAACGTCGTGCAGGCGTGGGGCGGGCCCGCCGACGGCTACGAATGGCCTTCGAGCGAGCACGGCATCTTCATCGACTACAAGGACAACGTCTGGATCGGCGGCAACGGGGACGACGACGGCCTGGTGCTGAAGTTCTCCCGCGACGGGAACTTCCTGCTGCATATCGGCACGCCGGGCGAGACCGGCGACAGCCACGACGTCCAGCGGCTGCACTCGCCGGCCGACATAGGCGTCGACCCGGACGCGAACGAGGTGTACATCGCCGACGGCTACACCAACCGCCGCGTGATCGTGTTCGACGCCGACAACGGAGAATACAAGCGCCACTGGGGCGCCTACGGCCGGTCGCCGGACGACAGTCCGCTCGACCCGTACGACCCGAACGCGGACCCGTCGCCGATCTTCGGCGACACCGTCCACTGCGTGGTCCTGTCGGCCCAGGGCCTCGTGTACGTCTGCGACCGAATGAACCGCCGCCTGCAGATCTTCGAGAAGGACGGCACGTTCCTGCACGAGGGCTTCATCGGCCGGCAGATGGCTGGCACCTCGGTCTGGGACATCGACTTCTCGCACGACGACAACCAGACGTTCCTGTACAACGCGGACGGCGGCAACCACTACCTCTGGTCCGTGCGCCGGGACGGTCTAGATAACATCGAGCAGATCGGGCGGCGCGGCCGCAATGCCGGCCAGTTCGAGAGCCCGCACTCGCTGGCGATCGACTCGCACGGCAACCTCTACATCGGCGAGACGCTCGACGGCCGGCGCATGCAGAAGTTCGTCCCGACGGGTGCGCAGGGCCTGTAGCGACCGGCGTGGATTACCATCGGATGTCCTGTCCCGAACGCGGCAGGAACGTGGAGGAGGCGACATGAGCGGGCGGAAGAACGGGTTGCAGCGCACAGCCGCGCAGCGCTGGCCGGCGGCGATGCTGGCGGTCCTGGGCGTGACGGCTGCCGCCTTCGCGGCGGTGCAGGCAGCAGGCAGCGCCGCCGACATGCCGGACGGCCACATCGCCGGCGTGGTCACGAGCAGCGCCGGTCCGGAGGCCGGGGTCTGGGTGATCGCGGAGACCGAGGAGCTCGAAACGAAACTCGCCAAGATCGTCGTTACCGACGATGACGGCCGCTTCGTGCTGCCGCAGTTGCCCGACGCCACCTACGACGTCTGGGTGCGCGGCTACGGTCTGGTCGATTCGCCCAAGGTGAAGCTCTCGCCGCCGCTCGACGGCGCGGCGCTCGACGCGGTCATCGCGCCCGACGAGCGCGCGGCCGCCCAGTACTACCCGGGCAACTACTGGTACTCGCTGATCGAGCCGCCGGCGGCGAGCGAGTTCCCCGGCACCGGGCCGGAGGGCAACGGCATTTCACCCGCGCTCAAGAGTCAGGCGGCCTGGATCGACAACATGAAGCAGGGCTGCCAGCTCTGCCACCAGCTCGGCAACGAGGCGACCCGCGTGGTGCAGCACCGCGACGACTTCGACTCCGCCGCCGCCGCGTGGGACCACCGGGTCCAGACAGGCCAGCGCGGCAACCAGATGAGCGGTTTCATGGATCGTTTCGGGCGCGAGCGCGGCGTGCAGATGTACGCCGACTGGACTGAGCGGATCGCCGCCGGCGAGCTGCCGCCGCGGCCGCCGCGGCCGCAGGGGAAAGAGCGCAACGTGGTCGTCACGCTGTGGGACTGGGGCGTAGACAGCTCCTTCATCCACGACGAAATCACGACCGACAAGCGGAACCCCACGGTGAATGCGCGCGGGCCGGTCTACGGCGTGTCGGCCGGGCACGGCACGATAACCGTGGTGCACCCCGCCGAGAGCCGGGCCGAGGAGATCAAGATCCCGGTGCGGCCCGAGGACCAGGACAGCGTGGAGTCCCGCTTCCCGCAGATGCAGCTCGAGCCCTCCTACTACTGGGGCGAGCAGTTGCTCTGGGGGCGCGGCGGACCCGACGGCCACGAGAACGCCTCCGATCCCCATAACCCGATGATGGACGCGCAGGGGCGGCTCTGGATGACGTCGAAGGTGCGCAACCGGCCGAACCCAGCGTGGTGCCAGGAGGGCTCGTCCAACAGGTTCGCGCGCTACTTCCCCATCGAGGCGAGCGGCCGGCAGGCGTCGTACTACGACCCGAGCGACGGATCGTTCGCGCTGATCGACACCTGCTACGGCACGCACCACCTGCAGTTCGGCGAGGACGACAACGACACGCTCTGGTTCAGCGGCGATACGAACGTCATCGGCTGGGTTGATACGAAGCGCTACGACGAGACCGGCGACGAGCAGCTCTCGCAGGGCTGGTGCCCGACTGTCATCGACACGAACGGCGACGGCCGGATCACGAAGCCGTGGAACGAGCCGAGCCGGGACGGAAACGGCGAGTTCGATCCGGCGCTCGACACGCGGATCACAGGCTTCGGCTACGGCATCATCGCCAGCCCGATCGACGACGCGGTATGGATTTCGCGAACGGGACCCTTCCCCGGCCGGCTGATCCGCCTCGACCGCGGCGACAACCCGCCCGAGAGCTGCAGCGCCGAGGTGTACGAGCCGCCGTCCATCGAGAACCCCGCGCTCGATCCGCTGCAGACCGGCTCGGCGCCGCGCGGCCTCGACGTCGACCGCAACGGCCTCATCTGGACCGCGCTGTCGGGCAGCAGCCACATGGCGAGCTTCGACCGCAGCAAGTGCCGCGTGAAGAGCGGCCCCGACGCGACCGGCCAGCACTGTCCGGAGGGCTGGACGCTCTACCCGGTGCCCGGCCCGCAGATGAAGGGCGTGGACGCGCCGGGCAGCGCCGACTTCCACTACTACAGTTGGGTGGACCAGTACAACACGCTGGGATTGGGCGACAACATTCCCATTGCCAACGGCTCGACGTCGGACTCGCTGCTGGCCCTCGATCCGGAGACGGACGAGTGGACCATCCTGCGCGTGCCGTATCCGATGGCGTTCTACTCGCGCGGCCTCGACGGCCGCATCGACGATCCGGACGCAGGGTGGAAGGGCCGCGGCCTGTGGGCCAACTACGGGTCCAACTACATCTGGCACACGGAGGGCGGCAAGGGCACACGGAGCAAGATGGTGCACTTCCAGCTCCGTCCCGACCCGCTGGCGAAGTAGCCGCGCCGGACTGGGTACGCAAGTGCAGGTCCGGAACCGATCGATCCCGGCGGTCGTCCTGGCGGCCGCTGCCGCCGCGCTCCTGCTCGGCCCATCCGGCGCCGCGCAGCCCCGGCCGGGCAGCGCGCACGGCGCCGCGGACTGGCCGTTCATCGGCGGCGATTGGGCCAACTCGCGCTACTCGGCGCTGGACGCGATCAACACCGGCAACGTGGGCGAGTTGGGCGCGGCCTGGTCGTTCGCGTTCGAGGGCCGGGCGTCGACGCGGGCGACCCCCGTAGTGGCAGGCGGCGTCCTCTACATCGGCTCCGGCACCCGGCTCTACGCCATCGACGGGGCAACGGGCGAGACGCTCTGGTCCGTGCGCCCCGACGAGGACGCCCCCGCCGAGCTCGATACGGCCGGCATCGGCGACATCCTGAACGCCGGCCGCGCCATCCCGTCCCCGCCCGGCGTCGCGCTCGGCGACGGCAAGGTGTTCCTCGGCCTGATGGACGGGCGGGTCGCCGCGGTCGACCAGCGGACGGGCGAGTTCGTCTGGACCACCCAGATCGGTTACGACCCGCCGAAGAAGGGCCAGGCGGTCTCCGGCGCCCCGCTGTACGTAGACGGCCGGATCTACGTGGGGCTCGCCAACGGCGACTGGGCGTTCCGCGGCAAGGTGGTCGCGCTGGACGCCAGTGACGGCCGGTTGCTGTGGGAGTTCTACACCATCCCGGGACCCGGCGAGCCGGGACACGATACCTGGCCGCAGGCGGGCGAGTGGGGCCATGTGTGGGAGCAGGGCGGCGCGGGCGTCTGGCACGTCGGGAACGCGGATCCCGACCTCGGGCTCGTCTACTTCGTCACCGGCAACGCCGTGCCGATGTTCGGCGGCGAGTCGCGCCGCGGCGACAACCTGTACACGGCGGCCATCCTGGCCCTGGATATGGACACCGGCGCACTGCGCTGGCACTACCAGGTGGTGCGCCACGACCTGTGGGACGCCGACATCGCCATCGCGCCGCTGCTGTACGAGGCCGTGGTGAACGGCGAGCGGCGGCCGGCGCTGGCGGCGCTGCGCGCCGACGGTTTCCTGTTCCTGCTCGACCGCGAGACCGGCGAGCCGGTGCATCCCGTCGAGGAGCGGCCGGTGCCGCAGGATCCATTCAACTTCACCGCCGCGACGCAGCCGTTTCCGGTGGGCGCCGACAGCCTGGTCGGCGACTGCTCGCGCTGGCGCGACAAGGTGGCGCCGCCGTTCGTCCTGAGCTGCAGCGCGTTCACGCCGCCGTATCTCGGGCGCCACAACGTGGTGGCGCCGGGGGCGCCGATTCCGCTCGTGCGGGTGACGCCCATCGCCTACAGCCCCGACACGCGCTACCTGTATGCCCAGGGCACGGCGCACGTGGGCCGGGCGCGGCGGATCTCCCGCGATCCGTGGTTCCGCGGCGGCGCGCGCTCCCACACCAACCTGCCGGCGTCGGTCGGCGTCTTCGGCGCCATCGATACGCGCACGAACAAGCTCGTCTGGACGCACGAATTCGAGTCGCGCCTGCTGGGCGGCAGCGGCCCCCTGGCCACTGCCGGCGGCCTCGTGTTCCGCGGCGCGGGCGACGGCACGTTCCAGGCATACGACGCAGGCAGCGGCGCCGCCCTGTGGCGTTTCCAGACCGGCGTGCCCCGGGCGCGCGGACCGGCGATGACGTACATGGCGGCGGGCGAGCAGCACGTCGCCGTCGCCATGGGGCCGGAGCTGTGGGCGTTCAAGCTGGGCGGGGCGCTGCCGGAAGCGGACCCACCGCCTGCAGCCGGGCGCCGCGCGCCCGTCCGGGAGACGAACGAGATCATGACCTCGACGCTCGTCCAGAGCGCCGAGCGGGGCGTAGGCAACCGCTACGCCGTCGACGAGCACGCGTTCAACCCGCCACGCGTCCGCGTGCGGGCCGGGACGACCGTCACGTTCGTCAACAGCGGCGACATCACGCACACCGTCACCGCGCAGGACGCCTCGTGGACCACCGGGCCGCTGCTGCGCGCGCAGTCGGGCTACGTGCGCATGGAGCGCGCGGGGACGTTCACCTACCACTGCGAGGATCACCCATGGGCGATGGGGCAGATAGTCGTGGAGCCATGAGCGGATTCGCGGTTCGGTTGCTCGCGCCGGCGCTCGCGGCGGCGGCGCTCGCAGGCTGTGGCAGCGTGGAGGCCCCGCCGCCCGACCAGGTGGACGCCGTGCCGCCGGCGCCCCCGCCGCCGTACCACGTGTACGTCACCAACGAGTACTCCGGCGACATGACGGTGATTGCGGGCGGCACGAACGAGGTGGTCGCCACCATCCCGCTGGGCAAGCGTCCGCGCGGCATCAAGGTGTCGCCCGACGGCACGCGGCTGTTCGTCGCCCTGAGCGGCTCGCCGCCGTCGCCGCCCGGTACGGACGAGAGCACCCTGCCGCCGCCCGACCGTGCGGCGGACGGCATAGGCATGGTCGACCTCGCAACCGGCGCGATGGCCGGCATGGTCCGCGCCGGCACGGACCCCGAGCAGGTCGCCGTCAGCGCCGACGGCACGCGCCTGTACGTCGCCAACGAGGATGCCGGCGAAGCATCCGTGGTCGACATCGCCACGGGAGAGATACTGGCGGCCTTGCCGGTCGGCGGCGAGCCGGAGGGGGTGCGCATCAGCCCGGACGGCAGCGTCGTCTACGTCACCTCGGAAGAAGACAACCAGGTTGCCGTCATCGACACCGCCACGAACACCGTCGCGGCGCAGTTCGAGGTGGGCGCGCGGCCGCGCGCGTCGGCGTTCTCGCCCGACGGTTCACGCGCGTACGTGACGGCGGAGAACGGCGGCACGGTCCACGTGGTCGACACCGCGGTGCACGAGGTGCTGCACACCATCGAGCTGACCGGCGAGCTGGTCCGGCCGATGGGCGTCGTCGTGGCGCCCGACGGCTCGCGCATATACGTGACCACCGGCCGCGGGAGAATGGTCGTCGCGATCGACGCCGAAACCCTGGAGCCCGTCGGTTCCGTCGAGGTAGGCGACCGGCCGTGGGGAATTGGCCTGACGCCGGACGGACGGTACCTGTACACCGCGAACGGTCCCTCCAACGACGTCAGCGTCGTCGACGCGGAGTCGATGTCCGTGGTCGCCACGGTGCCCGCGGGCGAGCGCCCCTGGGGCATCGCCATCGTCGGGGGGTGACCGGCCGGCAGTGCAACGGGAGACGCAGCGCATGAGTGAACCCGATCTTGACGTGACGCTCGGTATCGAGGAGGAGTTCTTCCTTGTCGATCCCGGGACGCGCGACGTCCTCGCGGACCCGGACCGCGGCATCTTCGAGGCGTGCGAGCGCAACCGCGGCCCGCACCGCGTGGTAGGCGAGTTCCTCCGCTCCCAGATCGAGACCAACACGTGCGTCTGCGGGTCGGTGGCCGAGCTGCGCCAGGCGCTGCGCGAGACGCGGCGCCTGGTGGTCGACGCGGCGGACGCGCACGGCGCCGCGGTCATGGCGGCCTCGACCCATCCGTTCGCGGCGTGGCAGGAGCAGATGCCCACCGCGCGCGAGCGCTACGAGCGGTTCGCGATTACGTTCCAGGAGGCCGTGCGGCGTCTCGTCGTCAGCGGCATGCACATCCACGCCGGCTTCGCCGACGCCGACACGCGCATCCGCATCATGACCGCGGTGCGCCGCCACCTGCCGCTGCTGCACGCGCTGTCGGCGTCGTCGCCGTTCAACGCCGGCCGCGAGACCGGGTTCAAGTCGTACCGGCTCACCATCATGGGCGCCCTGCCGCGCACCAGCGTGCCGGGTCCGCTGCTGTCGGTGGCCGACTTCGAGCGCGTGGTGGCTTCCTACCAGCGCATGAACTTCATCGAGGACGGCAGCGAGCTGTGGTGGGACATCCGGCCCTCCCAGAGCAACCCGACCATCGAGCTGCGCATCTGCGACGTGTGCCCGCGCATCGAGGACGCGGTGGGCATCGCCGCGTTGTACGCGTCGCTCATCCGCTGGCTGATGCGGCTGGACCGCCAGGGGCTGGTGCCGCCCGAGCCGCTCACGGAGATCATCATCGAGAACCGCTGTCTCGCCCAGAGCTACGGTGTGCTCGCGTTCTTCGGCAACGTCTACGGCAGCGGCGGACGGGTGGATATCGAGGACTACGCCGCGGCGCTCGTCGAGAACCTGACGGAGGACGCCCAGGCCCTCGGCTGCGAAAACGAGCTGCGGCACGCGCTTTCCATCATTCACGACGGCAGCGCCGCCGACCGGCAGATCGACCACTACCGCCTGCGGCGGCTGGAGGGCGACGGCGAGGAAGACGCGCTGCGCTCCGTGGTGGACCTGGTGCTGGCCGAGACCCGCGAGGGCATCGACGCCGGTGCGTAGCCCGGGTCGCTCACGTGCGGCGTGGCTGCTGCCGGCGGTGTTGCTCGCGGCGTGTGGCGGGGGCGCGCCGGCCCCGGGCGCAGTGCCCCTTCCCAGCTTCCACCACATTCACGTCAACTCCGTCGACCCGGAGCGCGCGCTCGACTGGTGGTCGACGTTCTGGCCGGCCGGGGAGCGCACCACCGTGGCCGGCATGCCGGCGTTCGCAGCCGACGGGATCTACCTGCTGTACACGCAAGTCGACGCCCCCGCGCCCGGCGGGTTCGACCCCGAGCGGCGCCAGTCGATCCCGCAGAGCGCGTTCTGGACGACCGGCCCGAGCACCGACGGCCTCGCGCTGTACGAGCGGCTGACGGCGCTCGATCCCGCGGGCGAGCGGTTCGGGTTCCTGCCGGTCTTCACCGGGCCGGACGACACCGTGGGCGTGCCGCGCTCCGGTCTCGCACGGTTCGGCGACCAACTCCTGACCGTCGCCGAGATGGCGGAACGCGCCGCCCGCGAGGGATCGAACCCGGCGCGCGACCGGGCGGGCGCACAGGACTTCGGCTACGTCGTCGACCCGGACGGAATTCTCGTCGAATTCAACGGCAACGCCGAGACCGCGGACCTGTTCCACGGGCACACCCACTTCTGGCACGAACAGCCGCTGTGCGCGGCCAACTGGTACGTCGAGCATCTCGGCATGGAGCTGCCGCCGCGCCGCGACCCGGAGTCGGGCGCGCTCACGCCGCGCGCGCTCCACGACCCGTGCGACGTCGAGGTCGGCGACGTCAGCTACCCGACCTTCCTGCCGATGGGGCAGCTTCGGCGGCCGATCGGCGTGGTCCGCCTGGCGAACGCCGGCTGGGCCTGGTACACGCGCCAGTGCCGCGACGGCCGCTGCGGGCCCGAGCTGGACCGGCCGCTGGTCCCGTCGCGCGGCCAGGTGGTCGACCACGTGGCGATCAGCTATCCCGACCTGGACCCGGTGCTGGCGCATCTGCAGGCCGCCGCCGTCCCGATTCTCGACGGCCCCTATCCGTTCGGCGACACCCGCGCCGCGCTGATCGAGGACCTCGACGGACTGGCGATCGAGCTGATCGAGGCGGCCGGCCGGTAGCGTGATATAAGACCGCATGCCACGCGAGCGAGACATTTTGCGGGCGACGCTGGCCGCGTTGACGGTAGCCGCGCTCGCTGCCGCCCCGGACGCATCCGCGCAGGAGACCTCGGACGACCGCGTCACCGTGTGGGACGGCATCTATACCGCCGCCCAGGCGGAACGCGGCAGGGCGGTGTACGAGAGCAGTTGCGCCGCGTGCCACGGGCCCGACCTGGACGGCACCTCGGAGGCTCGCCCGCTGGCCGGCGAGCGCTTCATGCAGGACTGGAGCGAGGACAACCTGGACAACCTGTTCGGCCGCATCCAGCGGCTGATGCCGTACGACGATCCGGGGTCGCTGGACGAAGGCGAATACGTCGACAGCCTGGCCTACATCCTGCAGTTCAACGGGTTTCCGGCCGGCGACAGCGAGCTGGCCGCGGACAGGATTGCCGGCATCCGGGTGGAAGGCAAGGACGGTCCCGGACCGGTGCCGAGCTTCGCGCTGGTGCAGGTGGTCGGCTGCCTTACCGCCGCGGAGAGCGGCGACTGGACGCTGACCAGCAGCACGCGGGCCGTGCGCGCCCGCGACCCGGCCGCCTCGAGCCCGGACGAGCTCGCAGTGCTGGACGCGCAGCCGCTCGGCGACCGCACGTTCGAGCTGATGAGCGCCTACCCCGACCCCGCGCAGCACGCCGGCCACAAGATGGAGGCCAAGGGCTTCCTGATCCGCAACCCGGCGGGCGACCGCATCAACCTCAGCTCCCTGGAGATGGTCGCCGAGCGCTGCGGGCCGTGACGCACCCGCGCCGCTTGAGTGTCAGGGTGTTTCAGGTCAGTAGAGGCACGCGTCCAGAAGGGCCAGCGCGTCGTCCACGACGAATCCGGGCGCCTTCTCGACGAACTTGACCTGCCTGCGTCCGTAGTCGATGGACTTGATCTGCTCGACCATGATGTAACCGGTCAGCGAGGAGCCGGCAGGGACCGCGACGTGAAACGGCACGTTGCGGCGGGCATTGGTCAGCGGGCAGACCATGGCGAGTCGGGTATGGCTGTTGAAGAGCGTGTTGCTGACGACGAGGGCCGGGCGGCGTCCCTTCTGCTCGCGTCCGGCCTGCGGATCCAGGGTCACGATGACGAAATCGCCCTTGGCCGGGACGTAGTCGGACACCTACCAGGTTTCCTTTCCTGCCCGGGGCCCCCAGTTCTGCTCCTCCGGCCGATACCCGTCCGGCATTGCGGACAGCAGCGTCTTCAGGTCGTATTTCCCGCGCACCCTGGCGGCGGGCGCAACCACGATTCGCCCCTTCCGCACCGACACGCGCACCTCGTCGCCGACGTTGAGGCCGGCTTCCTGCAGCACGGACTTCGTCAACCGCAGTCCCTGGCTGTTACCCCACTTCTGCACCTTCGCCAGCATCGCAGCCTCCCCCGGCTTGTGTATCCCAAGTATAGCCGGGGTCGCTGATTCGCCGACGCGCTTGCCGCGTCGCCACGCGCCCGCGCACGGGGACGAGCGTTGCGGTAACCTATTGCGCTGCCTTCAACGCGACTTTCCAGGGGGTATTCGATGTCGTCTGCTGCCGGCGCGCGTAGCGCCAGATTCATCGCGGTTTCGTTGACGCTCCTGCTGGGCCTGCTGGCCGCGGCGCCGGCCGTGGTCGCGCAGGAGGGCCGGTACACGGCTCCGCGGACGCCTTGGGGGGCGCCGGACCTGAACGGCGTGTGGTCCAACGCGACGACGACGCCGCTGCAGCGGCCCGCCGAGTTCGCCGACCAGGCGTTCCTGACGGAAGAGGAACGGATCCTCCGCAATCCCGAGTCCGGCGTTTCGACCGAGGAGCGCACGACGTTCATGCCGACGGGCGCCTACAACGATTTCTGGCTGGAGCAGGGCGAGCTCAACCTGCGCACCTCGCTGGTCATCGACCCGCCGAACGGCCGCCTGCCGGCGCTCACCGGGCCGGAAATGCAGCGCCAGCGCGTGCTGCCCAACTCCTTCAGTCCGACCCAGGTGTTCGATTCGTGGCTCGACTTCAACACCTACGACCGCTGCATCACGCGCGGCATGCCCGGCGCGATGATGCCCGGCTTCTACAACCACAACTACCAGATCGTCCAGACCGAGGATCACGTGGCGATCCTGGTCGAGATGATCCACGACGCGCGCATCATTCCCATCGACGACGGGGCGAGCCTCGACCCCGCGCTGGCGCAGTGGCTCGGGGACTCGCGCGGCTACTGGGACGGGGATACGCTCGTCATCGAGACGGGCAATTTCACCGACAAGAACACCACGCGCGGCGGCGTGATGATCGCGGGCTCCCGGCACCTGCACACCGAGGAGCGCCTCACGCGGGTGAGCGACACCGTTATCGACTACGAGATCACCGTCAACGACCCGACGGTATGGTCGGCGCCCTGGACCGTCTCGGTGCCGCTGAGCGCGAAGGCGATGGACGACCCGATCTACGAGTACGCCTGCCACGAGGGGAACTACGCCCTGCCCAACATCCTCTCGGGCCAGCGCGCCCAGGACGCGGAGGCAGCGTCGCGCTAGGGCTAGGTACGGGCCGGGGGCGTCCCGCGGATGGACGCGTCCACCAGTTCGACCAGGTGGAACATCGGCAGCGCCCGGCCGGACCCGGCCAGGCTGCTGCGCATCTGCAGCAGGCAGCCGGGGTTGCTGGAGGCTACCGCTTCCGCGCCGGTGGCGGCGACGTTGCGCGCCTTGCGCTCGCCGAGCTCGCGGGCGGCCTCCGGCTCCACCAGGTTGTAGATGCCGGCCGAGCCGCAGCAGACGCCGCCCTCGGGAATATCCGCCACCTGCAGCTCGGGGATGGCGGCCAGCACCTGCCGCGGCGGCGCCGTCACGCCCTGCGCGTGCTGCAGGTGGCAGGCGTCGTGATACGCGACCCGCAGCGGGATCGGGTGGCGCGGCGCCCGCGGCTCCAGCTCGGCGAGCACCTCCGAGATGTCCTTGCATTTGGCGGCGAAAGCCGCCGCCCGCTCCGCGTAGTAGGGATCGTCGCGCAGCAGGTGGCCGTATTCCTTCAGCGTGGACCCGCAGCCGGCGGCGTTGATGACGATGGTGTCGACGCCGGTGCCCTCGAACGCGTCGATGAGCTTGCGCGCCTTCCACGCCGCGTCCTGCTCCAGTCCGGAATGCAGCATCAGCGCGCCGCAGCAGCCCTGGTCCTGCGGGACCACCACGTCGCACCCTTCGGCCGCCAGCGTCCGCGCCGTGGCGTCGTTGACGCCGGCGAAGAAGACGCGCTGGACGCAGCCGAGCAGCAGCCCGACGCGCTTGCGTGACTCCCCGGCGGCCGGGAGGTCTGACGTCCCCGTGCCCCACGCCGCGCGCAGCGAAATCTCTGGCGCCACCCCTTCCATGGCGCGCAGGCGGGCGGGCAGCCGCGCCAGCAGGCCGCTCTCGCGCACCAGCCGCTGCAGCCCGCTGCGCTGGTACGCCCACAGACCGAGCGCCGCCAGGCGCAGCCGGCCGGGATAGGGAAACAGGCCGAAGATGAGCCGCCGGAACAGGCGGTCGGCCCGGGACCGCGGGGCGCGGCGCTCCACCTGCTGCCGCGTCGCCTCGATCAGCTTGTCGTACTGCACGCCCGACGGGCAGGCCGTCACGCACGCCATGCAGCCGAGACAGGTGTCGATGTGCCGCACGAACCCGTCGCCGAGCTCGGCCGCGCCTTCCAGGCCCAGCCGCATCAGGTGGATGCGGCCGCGCGGCGAGTCCATCTCCTTGCGCCAGAGCAGGTAGGTGGGGCAGGCCGGCAGGCAGAACCCGCAGTGCACGCAGTCGGCGACCAGATCGCGCGAGGGCGGGTGTTCGGCGTCGAAGGCGCCGGTTTCGGGGGCGGGCACGGCTGCGCACCAGTTTGACGAAACCCGCGCAGCTTGTCACGCGCACCGCTGATGGCGTGCGCCGCTGTTAGGATTACGCAGCACTGGATGACGGCGAAGTACGGAAGGGGACGGCAAGCATGGAAGCAGCAGTCCCCAGGCCGCGCACGGCGCGGCCCGCCGGCCACGGAGTGGGGCGAAGGGGCCCCGCGAGTGGCCGGCGGGGGTTTGGGGCGCAGCCCCATCTAACGACGATGGCGAAGGCGATACGGATACACGAGAAGGGCGGACCGGAGGTGCTGACCTGGGAGCCGATCGAGGTCGGCGCACCGGGACCGGGCGAGGCGCTGATCGCCCAGACCGCGGTGGGGCTCAATTTCATCGACGTGTACCACCGCACCGGCCTCTATCCGGTTCCCTCGATGCCGGCCATCATCGGCAACGAGGCGGCCGGCGTGGTGGAGGCGGTAGGCGACGACGTGACCGAGGTGGCGCCCGGCGACCGGGTCGCCTACTGCATGAACATCGGCAGCTACGCCGAGCGGCGGCTGATCGCGGCGCGGGCGCTGGTCCGGATACCGGACGGCATCAGCGACCGCCAGGCGGCCGCCATGATGCTCAAGGGGTGCACCGCGCGCTACCTGCTGAAGCAGACCTACGCCGTACAACCGGGCGACACCATCCTGTTCCACGCCGCCGCGGGCGGCTGCGGCCTCATCGCCTGCCAGTGGGCGAAGCACCTCGGCGCCACGGTCATCGGCACGGTGAGCACCGCCGCCAAGGCCGAGCTGGCCAGGGCGCACGGCTGCGATCACGTGATCATCTATACGGAGGAAGACGTCGCCGGGCGGGTGCGCGAGCTGACCGGCGGCGCCGGCCTGCCGGTCGTCTACGACTCCGTGGGGCAGGCCACGTTCGCGGGGTCGCTCGACTGCCTCCGGCCGCGCGGCCTGATGGTCAGCTTCGGCAACGCCTCCGGGCCGGTGCAGGGGTTCAACCCGGCGCAGCTCGCCTTCAAGGGCTCGCTCTACCTCACGCGCCCGACGCTGGCCACCCACATCGCCACGCGCGACGCGCTGGAGACCACGGCCGGCGACCTGTTCGACGTCGTCGCGTCCGGCGCCGTGAAGGTGGAGATCAACCAGACCTACCCGCTGGCCGACGCGGCCCGTGCCCACCGCGACCTGGAGGCGCGCAGGACTACCGGGTCGACAGTGCTGCTGACGGAGCCTGCATGACCGCCGCGGCGAAGGTCCGCACCTGCCTCTGGTTCGACAGCCGGGGTGAGGAAGCCGCGCGGTTCTACGTCTCGTTGCTGCCCGACAGCCGCATCGAGACCGTGTCGCGCCCCGACCCGGACGGTCCCGCGCTGACCGTGGATTTCACCCTCGCCGGCGCGCCGTACCAGGCGCTCAACGGCGGGCCGCATTTCCCCCAGACGCCCGCCGCGTCGATCGCGGTTCTCACGAAGGATCAGGCCGAGACCGACGTCCTCTGGACCGCCCTGGTCGCCGGCGGCGGCAAGGACGGGCAATGCGGCTGGCTCACCGACCGCTTCGGCGTATCCTGGCAGATCGTGCCGGAGCCGCTGCTCGAGATGCTGGGGGCCCCGGACCGGGCCGCCGCCGAACGGGCGCAGCAGGCCATGCTGAAGATGGGCAAGATCGACATCGCCGTCCTGGAAGCTGCGTTTCGCGGGGACTGAGAACGCCGCGGCGCCGGCGCGCCCCGCCTGGCGCGAACAGCCGGTCGGTCGTCGGGCTATTCGACGCCCACCAGGCCCCGCAGGCGCTCGTGGATGGTCCCCGGGATGCCGAGGGTGGTATCGGCGCCCAGCTCGCGCAGCAGCTCGGCGACCTGGGGCCAGGCCTGGTAGTGGAAGGACTGCTTTGATCCTTCGGCAATCCGGAACGCCGTCCGGCCGCGCCAGTCCCGCGCGTCGATATCGGCCCCGTGCTCGACGAATATCTGCACCAGCTCGGGCGAGCCGGTGAAGGCGGCGCAGTGCAGCGCGGTGAAGTCGCCTTCGTTCCTGGCATTCACGTCCGCACCCGCCTCGAGGAGGACTTTCGCGGCCTCCTCCGCGACCGCCTGGCGGAACGACCGGGGGGCGTTCTTGATGTGAGCGGCCCGCCCGCACCCGGCCGCTGCCATGAGCGGGGTGGTGCCGTCCGCCGTCGTGACATGCGGATTCGCGCCCCCGGCGAGAAGGGCGCGCAGGACGTCGCCGCTCGACATCGGCCTGGTGTTGCGGAACCGGTTCGATGCGCTGCCGTGGCCGGGATTGGTGGCGTACGCCGCGACCCACAGCGGGGTGGCGGCCGCCACGTCTCCGGTGCCGGTCCCGAAGTTGTCGTACGAGCCGTTCCGGAGGAACCCCAGTCCGGGCATCTCCGACGCGGTCATCCGGGGGTTCGGATCAGCGCCCCGCTCGAGGAGCGCGTTCACCAACTCCAGCCGTTCGTCCATCGTCAGCCGCAGGTGGCGCGCCCCGCCGCCGCCGTGCCGGCGGCTCCACAGGTTGAGCCAGATGTCGACGGGGCCGGCGGCCGCGTGCAGCGCCGTGGTGCCGTCGATCGCCCCGTTCGGGTCGGCGCCCTGATCGAGCAGGAAGTGGGCGAACGCGCTCTCGCCGACCACGATGGCATAGGGCAGCGGATGAGTGCCGTCCGCCGCCGTGTCATCGACCCGCGCACCCGCCGCCAGCAGGACCCTGGCCGTCTCGATGTCACCGTTCCGGGCGGCCGCCATCAACGGGGAGAACGCCTGCCCCGGGTTGGGATGGACGCTGGCGCCGCTGTCGATGAGCAGCCTGACCACCTCCACGCGCCGGGCGGCAACCGCCCACGTCAGCGCCGTCTCGCGGGTCACCGCGGTGGCGGCGTCCACGGCGGCCCCGCTCGCCAGCAGCGCGCGGACGATGTCGGCGCTGCCCGTGCGCGCCGCCGTCATCAGCGGGGTCAGACCGTTGGCCTGCGCGGCGTTCGGATCCGCACCGGCCTCGAGCAGCCGTCCGACCATCGCCTTGCTGGCGTTCTCGCAGGCCCGCGCGAGAGGCGTCACGCCGTGATCGTCGGCGGCATTCACGCCGGCGCCGGCGCGCAGCAGCCGCTCCGCCGCGTCCACGTCGTCCCAGTGCGCCGCCCACAGCAGCGCCGTGGCCCCGTCGGCCCGCGCGCCGTTGACGTCGGCCCCCTCGCCGAGCAGCGTGCGGACCAGGGCGCTGTTCCGCTCGGCCATGGCGTCCACCAGGCGCAGGTCCGGTTCGGCCGCGGTCACGGAAGCGGCGGCAGCGAGAACGAGCAGCAGGCTCGAGCCGGCCAGCCGCTTCATGTGGACGTGCATGCTGATCCTCGTCGGTAAGGGTCGGCCCCTACGTGAGCGTATCGATCCGGCCGGTGCTGTCGCCGAAGCTGTCGAGGTGTATGTCGAAGTTGTCGAGCAGCGGCAGGAACAGGTTGGCGAGCGGCGTCCCCAGGGGATGCCGGACGTAGCGGCCGCCGCGTATCCCCGCGGCCCGGCCGCCGACGACCGCAATCGGCAGGTCGTCGTGGAAGTGGGTGTTGCTGTCGCTGATACCCGTCCCGTAGAGCAGGGCGGTGTGGTCCAGCAGCGTCCCTTCACCCTCGGGCGTCTGCGCCAGGCGCTTTACGAGATGGGCGAACTGCTGGAAGTGGTACTCGTTGACCTTGTACAGCCGCTCGAGCTTGGCCGGCTCGTCCTGGTGGTGCGACAGCGGATGGTGCGAATCGGAGACCCCGATCTCGGGATAGGCGCGTCCGCTGACCTCCTTGGCCAGCATGAACGTGCTGACGCGCGTCAGATCGGCCTGGTAGGCCAGCGCCAGCATGTCCATCAGCAGCTTCGCGTGCGTGGCATAGTCGTCCGGAATGCCGGCGGGCTCGTCCACCAGCGGCAGCTCGCGGGAGCTCTGCTGCTCGGCAATCCGGATGCGCCGCTCGACGTCGCGCACCGCGTCGGCGTATTCGGCCACCTTGAGCCGGTCCTCCGCCGCGAGGGTCAGCTCGAGACGCTGCAGCTCGGAGGACACCGCGTCGACGATCGTCTGGTCGCGCTGGAGCCGCGCCCGCCGCGCCGCGGGGTCCGTGCTGCCGCTGATCCCGAAGAGCCGCTCGAAGACGGCCCGCGGATCGCGCTCGACGGGCAGCGGCGTGGTCGGCGTGCGCCACGCGATCGTATTGGTGTAGGCGCAGCTCGCGCCCGCATCGCAGGAGCCCACCATGGCGTTCGACTCGACGCCGAGCTCCAGCGACGTGAGCTGCGTCTGCTTGCCGAGCTCGCGCGCGGCGATCTGGTCCATGGACACGGCGGCGTAGACGTCTGCGCCCTCCGTCGGCTTGTAGGGGGTCGCCGTCAGGAACGTGCCGGCCGAGCGCGCGTGGTCACCCCCGAACGCAATCTGGTTCGCCGGCTCGTCGGCCAGGCCGCCGATGAGCAACACCTCGTCCTTCAGCTCCGACAGCGATTCGAGTATCGGCGGCATCGTGGTCAGGCGGCCCTCGGCTTCCGGCCACCAGTAACCCATGGACATGCCGTTGGGGACGTAGAAGACCCCGAGCCGCCGCAGGCGCGCCGGGGCCGCCGCCGTCCGGCTCAGCGCGGTCAGCGCGGGCACCATCGCGTCCAGCAGGGGCAGCGCGAGAGCGGCGCCGGCGCCGCGCAGCAACGTACGGCGGGACAGATGCTTCTTCGTGATGAACATGGCTATTGCTCCGCTTGCAGTTGGTCCGCGCTTCCGAGCATCCGTTGCCGGAACGGGTCGCTCCGGACGATGCCGAGGATCAGTGAAGACCAACGGTAGTCGTCTTCGGCCGCGTCGCGCACGAGCCGGCGCACGGTGGGCGCATCATGGTAGGTGAGCCCCCGGCCGAGCGCGTATATCAACAGCTTTTCGGTGACGGTGCGCAGCAGCTCCTGCTCGCTGCGTTCGAGCAGCGCGGCGCGGAACTGCGCCGGACCGTCGATTTGCGCGCCCTTCCAGGTGATGGCGGCGTCGATCGGCGCACCGTCGTCGTCCTCGCGCCACCTGCCGACGGCGTCGAAGTTCTCGACCGCGAACCCGAGCGGATCGAGATTGGCATGGCAGGTCGCGCACACGGGATTGGCGCGATGCTGCTCCATCTTCTCCCGCAACGATGTCGGCGTGTCAGCCTCGTCGTTCTGGGGCAGCGGCGGGACGTTCGGCGGCGGCGCGGGCGGCGGCGCGCCCAGCAGCGTCTCCAGCACCCACTTGCCGCGCAACACGACGGACGTCCGGTTGGCGTACGACGTGGTGGTCAGCACGCTGGCGTGCCCCAGCAACCCGTGCCGCGCCGCGTCCGTGACCGGGACCCGCCTGAAATGGCTCCCGTACACGTCGGGAATTCCGTAGTGCTCGGCCAGTCGGGCGTTGAGGAACGTGTAGTCGGCCCCGAGCAGGTCCAGGATGCTGCGGTCGTCGCGCACCTGGCTCTCGAAGAACAGCTCCGTCTCCGAGAGCATCGCCCGCCGCAGCGTTTCGTCGAATGACGGAAACGTCAACGGATCGGGCACTATCGACTCCAGGTTGCGGATCTGCAGCCACTGCCCGAGGAAGTCGTTCATCCAGCGCGTGGCCCGCGGATCGGCCAGCAGCCGCCGCGTCTCCCGGGCGAGGACCGCGGGGTCCGACAACCGGCCGCGCTCGGCCGCTTCCAGCAGCTCGTCGTCCGGGATGCTCCGCCAGAGGAAGAAGGCCAGCCGGGACGCCAGCTCGACGTCGCTGATGCGATGCAGCGCCGCCGCGCCGGTGTCGACCGGCCGCGCCTCGCTGCGCATCAGGAACGCGGGCATGCTCAGCAGCGCCTCGAGCGCGCGCGCAATGCCGGTCTCGAAGTCGCCCTCGGCGCGTCCGACCTCGTAGATCCGCATGAGCGGGTCGAGGTCGGCGTCCGTGACGGGGCGACGATACGCACGGCGGGTCAACGTGGAGATGATTTGCCGGGCGCACGGCTGCTCGTCCCCGGAACCGCTCGGCCGGCACACGAAGATTCGCGTTCGACTGGGAGTCTCGCCCGGGATTTTCCCTTCGAACGGCCCATGGATCTCGAGCGCCGCGAGCTCGGCGACCACCGTGTCGCCCTCGCCCTCGAAGGCCGACGGCGCCACGTTGGTGAAGCCCACCGAGACGACCCTGCTGCCGGCCTCGACCGGGACGCGGACCTCCAGGTCCTCATCGGCGCTCATGCTGTATAGGGCGGCTTCGCGGTGGACGACATCGTCCTCGGGCGGCGCCAGGCTCAGGCTGTACTTGACCTGCCCCTTGAACCTGCCGCCCACCGTCAGGCGCCCTACGAGGGCGTGGTCGATTCTCAGTTCGAGGTGGTACTCGCGCTCGGCGATGTTGCCGCCAATCGTTCCGCCGCCGTCGTTGCGCCCGAGGCGGATCTTGAACAGGTAGTCGCCGTCGAGCGGGAAGGTGTGGCGGGCGCTGAGACCACCGTGCGTGGCGAACGGCATGCCCTCGCCCATCCGCGCGTCCTGCCTCGTCACAGGCGGGACCCGGTAGGTCTGGATGATCGGCCGGTTCTCCAGCGTGCCCACGGCGAGGCGGCTGACCTTGGCCGCCGCGATGATGTAGCGTTCCATCAGCCCCGGCGTCATCGCCAGCACTTCGGCGTTGTTGTCGAAGCCGAAGCCGGCCATGTCGCTCGGGAGCAGCGCCTCGCCGTCGATTTCCAGCGCCAGCAGGTCGCGGATGGCGTTGACGTACTCCGTGCGGTTCAGGCGGCGCGGCGCGATCCTGCCCGGGTTCGGAGCGGCGGCCGCCACGCGGTCGAGCTCCGCCTCGAGCGCGGATACGAACGCCGCGGCCTCGGGCGCCGCGGGCCGCGGACGCCCCTGCGGCGGCATCTGGTCGCTGCGGAGCTTGCGCACGACCTTCTCGAGCAGCTCACGGTGGAGATCCACGCGGCCGAGATCGACCGTGTCGAACATCACGCCGCCCGTCTCGAGGCGCTCGTTGTGGCAGCTTACGCAGTACCGATCGAGCAGAGCGCGCGACGGCGCCGCGGATTCGGCCGCCGTCCGGACAGCCGGCGACCCACCCTGCGCCTGCAGGGACAGGCGATCCGCGCCTGCGGCGGCAATCAGCACACCGAGACCGAATGCCATTGCGCTTGGCAGCACTTTCGCCCGGCGGGGCGGCGGCGGTCTGTCGGGCATCGTCAATCTACTGTTGGTAGCAGGGCCATCGTATCATCAAACCGGCGCAACTGCAGCGGACCCGGACAAGGGCCGGGGATGACGGCGCAGGTCGCTGAAACACAAATGTCGACAATACCGATGATACGATAGGCCGGCCGCCGCATCCGGCGGCGGCCGGCGTCCGGGGAGCGGATTCGGACGGAGGTCTCCGATGAAGAAGCGCGCGCGGAAGCAGGGGCAGGGCAACGTCGCGGAATCCCGCCGGTTGTTCATGAAGAAGGCCGTGCTTGGCGGCGCCGGCGCCACGGCGGCCGCCCTGGGCACGGGGCGCATCGCCGCGGCGGCCGAGGAGGATGCGCGGCCGATCACCATCCCGAGCGAGTTCGAGGCCGCGGAACGGGCGCCGCGGCCGGCTGTCGACTTCCCGATGATCGGCGCGCAGGTGTTCGCGCGCGCGTGCAGGGAGGAAGGCATCGGCGCGCTGTTCTGCTGCCCGGGCAACTACCTGGTCGTGCACGCGATGGCGGAGGCGGGTATTCCTACATATTCGGGCCGCCACGAGGGGTCGTTGGCCCACGCGGCGGACGCGTTCTGCCGGGCGACGGGCGAGATCGCGGCGACCTCCGGCACCGAGGGCCCGGGGTTCACGGACATGATCTGCGGCATCGCGGCGGCCAACGCGGCGCGTTCGCCGATGCTCGTGCTGGCGAGCAACACGACCATCCGCGGCGACGACACCGAGCGCGGGATCCAGGACTGCTACCAGCAGCCGACCACGGAGGGGATGCGCAAGTACGGCAAGCGGCTGATCACGCCGGAGCGCACCTGGGAGTACGCGGGCTACGCGTTCCGGCAGCTCAATACCGGCGTGCCGAAGCCGGTGCACCTGGACTTCCCGGCCGAGGTGGCGGGCGCCGTTTTTCAGGATGCCAGCGAGCTGGAGTACTACTACGACAAGACGCGCTACCGGACCGAGGCGAAGCCGCATCCGGATCCGAAGGCCGTCGATGCCGCCGTCCGCCTGCTGCAGGGGGCGCAACGGCCGATCATCGTGTCGAGCAACGGGGTCTTCTACCACAAGGCGTGGAAGGCGCTGCAGCGTCTTGCCGAGAAGGCGCAGATCCCGGTGGTCGAATCGGGCGCGATGAAGGGGCAGTTCCCCGCCGACAGCCCGCTGTCGGCCGACGCGGCGCCGGACGCGCTGGCAAGTGCGGACGTGGTGCTGCTCGTGGGGCAGTACTGCATGCCGGCGATGGGCGAGTTCGCCTTCGGGCCGGACGCACGCTACATCCGCATCGACCCGGCCGCCGAGGACATCGGCCGCAACCTGCCGATCGACGTCGGCATCGTCAGCGACGAGATGGCGGCGCTGGAGGCGCTCGCCGAGGCCATGCCGAGCCGGAAGCACGACGCCTGGCTGGCCGAGGTGGCCGCGGCGCGGCAGGCGTTCGAGGCCGAGAACGAGCAGTTCTACCAGACCGGCCTCACCTATACCGACGCCGTGCACCCGGCGGTGCTCGGCAAGGAGCTGGCCGACTTCCTCTACAACGGCAGCCTGCCGCGCGAGCGCACTACAGTCGTCCAGGGCGGCTACGGGATCGCGCGCTACACGCGGCGGTACATGCGCGGGTACCGGCCGGGGCAGGTCATCAACGGCGCCTACCAGTACGGCGCGATAGGCCCCGACGTCGGCTACGCGCTGGGCGCCGCGGTGGCGGTCAGGCACGGCGTCGGCGCGCAGGCCGACTACCAGGGGCATCCGGTCGTGACCATCACCGGCGACGGCGGCATGGGCTATTCCGGGATGGAGCTCGAAACGCTGGCGAAGTACCGGCTGCCGGCCGTGATCATCGTCTACAACAACAACGCCTGGGGCACCTGGACGGGGCAGCGGAACAACGCCATCAGCCTCCCCATCCACCTCTTCCAGGAGAACGTGCGCTACGACAAGGTGGGCGAGGCGCTCGGCGCGCACGGCGAGTACGTCACGCGGCCGGGCGAGTTCAAGCCGGCGCTGGAGCGCGCGTACCAGGTGGCGCTGGACGAGAGCCGTCCGGCGGTCGTCAACGTGCAGGCCAGGAAGGAATTCTGGGTGCGCGACCAGTATCCGCCCGGGTTCCTCGGCAAGGTCGAGCCCGGCGTGATGTCGTACAACCACTGACCGCAGCTCCATACAGGAACTTGGCGGCGGAGGATTCAACGGCGCGCGACTTGGCGGCAGTGCGGCGCCGCCTGCAGGAATACGCGGACCGGGGCGTGTTCAGGGGCTATGCGGAGCAGCCGCCGCGGGCCGGCAAGCATCATTTCCGCTTCCTGTGGCTGGCCGACAAGCCGTTCAAGCTGACGTATGAACCGGCCACCGGCACGCTGACGTTCACCAACGTGCTGCCGCACGTGCGCGCCCGCTCCGAGCTTGCCGCGGAGCTCCGGCGCTTCATCGAGGGGCGCTCGGCGCGGTCACTGCCGGCGCACCGCCGCATCGACCGCCGCCGCGCGCGCGCGGGATGCTCGAACCGCCGCGGCAGCATGCTGGTCCACGTGGTGGCCAGGCCGGGCTGCCACGCCTATGGCGTCACCAAGTCGGTGAACCTGGTGCACGAGATCTTCCTGCACCTCCACACGTACTTCCCCGAGTACCTGTGGGAGCACTATGACGTCCCGCAGGATTAGGAGGTAGCGCGTCAGAGGCGGAACTTGATCTCGCCGATCACGGTCCGCCGCAGCAGGTCGCCGAAGATGTGCTGCTGGATGGTCTGGTTGAACAGGTTGTTCACCTTGACGGTGGTGATGATCCTGCCGCCCTGCCACTTCACGCCGAAGCTGCCGTTCACCGTCGCGTACCCGTCGGTGTAGCCGTGGTAACCCGCTGAAAGCACGTCGCTCCAGAACGCGTCGGTGGCGGCGTTCACGGAGGCCGCACCGAGCAGCCGCGAGCCGTTCCAGTTCACCTCCGCGTTGAAGCGGTGGGTCGGCGGCAGGTTCAGCTCGGACGCCAGAAACGGGTTCGGGTCGTCGAGAATCTCGGGCTCCGACTGCCACGAGTAGTTGACCGATGCCGCCAGCTCGCGCGAGAACCGCTGATCGAGCCACAGCTCCACGCCGGTCTGCCGCAGGGGACCCAGGTTGAAGTAGGTGAAAGCCGTCCGGGGCAGGTAGATCCCCGCCTGCGCCATCAACCCCAGCACGACGGGAGGCAGTTGCCAGCCCGGGGGCGGGTTCGCCGGGGTGTACGGGTCGCGGGTCGGCGCCAGCGGCGTGAAGCTGATCGAATCCTCCCGCTGGTTGACGAAGAAGGAGCCGCCCAGCGTCGTCCCCCGCGGCAGCACGCCGGTGTAGCTCACCTCGTACGCCGTTAGCGATTCCACGATCAGCTCGTCCTGGTCCATGTTCCCGATCGGGATGTTGCTGCCGACCGCGTTGACTATGAGCGGGAACGGCTGCGCCACGGCCGGCTGCAGCGGCGGCGGCAGCAGCGGCGCGAGACCGCTCAGGTCCACCGGGCTGACGATGCTCGTCTGCAGGAAGTTGTTGATGACCGACGGCGCGCGGTAGGCCTGGTTGAACGAGAGCGTGACGGAGTGGTCCTCCGCCGGCTTGACGATGAACGCGATGCGCGGCGAGAACTTCGGGTCGGACAGGTTGCCGAACTTGTCCACGCGCCCGCCCAGGACGAGGCGGAACTGGTCCCAGAAGATCTCATCCTGCAGGTAGCCGCCGATTTCGGTCCGGTTCTCGCTGAGCGGCGCGAGCGTGATGTCGAAGTTGTTCTGCCGCAGGTTGCCGCCGTAGCTGAGGCGGTGCCGGTTGCCCAGGAATACCGAATGGCCGATCTCCCCGTCGTAGGTCTGGGTCTTGAAGTTCAACTGCAGCGGCCTGCCCGTGGCGGGATCGGGCAGCAGCAGGTTCGGCGCCTCGCCGTCCAGGAAGTTGGTGAAGAACTGCGCGCGCAGCGCGCCGCGCGTGTAGCTCACCTTGCCGTAGCCGAGGTACGTGCCCGTCTGAATGTCGTACGGACCGATGCCGCTGTGCACGAGTCCTTCGGTGCCCGCCACGCCGCCGGAGTAGCTGATGGTGGCGTCGGACAGCTCCCGGTCGACACGCACGTCGAACTTGGGCTGGCTGGTGCCGCGGTTCGCGAAGCCCCGCCCGAAGCCGGCGTCCGTCGAGTCGAGGGGATAGAACGCCCCGCCCACGGTCTGGCCCGGCTGCCGCGGGTCGTCTACCACCGGGATTTGCCCGGCGGGACGCGCAAAGGCGTCGGACATGAAGTACCCGCCGCTGATGCGGTACGACAACCTGTCGCTCGGCGCGCGCGTCACCGTCGCGTTGGCGCCGAACAGCGACCCGGCGCCGAGTCCGGCGCCCGTCCCGTCGTTGCGGTCGATGTACCCGCCGGTGAGCGTCACCGTCGTGCCGACCGACTCGCGTGGCGGTTTGGTGATGATGTTGACCGCGCCGGTCATGGCGTTGGCGCCCCATACCGCGGACGCCGGACCGCGGACCACCTCGATCTGCTCCACGTCGTCGAAGTTCGTCGGCACCAGGTCCCACAGCACGAGGCCGAAGAAGTCGAGGTAGGCGCTGCGGCCGTCCACCAGCACGAGCTGGGTGTTGATCAGCGTGTTGCCGGGGCTGCGGCTGGCGACCTGAACGTCGCGCGCCGAGAGCTGGATGACGTTGACGCCGGGCGTCGCGCGCAGGAGGTCGCCGTAGTTCTGCGCCGGCGTCGTCTCGAGCGTGGACGCCGTGATGACCGACGTCGATACGGGCGCATCCAGAAGACGGACTTCATTGCGGGAGGCGGTCACCACCACCGTGTCGCCGAAGCTGGCGAGCTGCAACTCTACAGGCGCCAGTTCCACGGCCCCGCTGCCGACCGTCACGTCGTCGATCGCGGCATCCGTGAAGCCGGCCAGCGTCGCGGTCAGCGTGTAGCTGCCGGATGCGACACCGGTCAGCTCGAAGTTCCCCTGCTCGTCCGTGTAGGCGGTGCGCGGAACGCCGTCGCCGCGCAGCGACACGGTGGCGCCCGGCAGCACCAGGCCGGTCTGGTCGACGACGCTGCCGCTGACGCTCCCGGTCTGGGCGTGCGCCGCGGCGGACCACAGGAGCAGAATGACCGTAACGGAATACAGGGATCCAACCCGACGAAGCATCAATTCCTCCCGACTGGAGCGGACCGACTTGCTGCGGATGCACCGCAGGCATGCAACCAGTTGAGAGTAGCAAATGGAGCGGGAACCGGGAAATCTACTAGACTCCACGATCAACTGCTGACCCATGAGCGAGTCCATCACCTACCGGATGATGAAGCCGGCGGACGCGGAAGAGGTATCGGAGCTGGTCTGCACCGGGTTCGACGAGTTCATCGCGGGCGACCTGGACGCGGAGGGAATCGCCGCGTTCCGGCGCTACGCGGACCCCGAGGCGTTCCGCGAGCGGTCGGGAAGCGGCAGCTACTTCGTGCTGGTGGCGGAGGTCGGCGGCCGGATCGCCGGCATCACGGAGTTCCGCGACCGCAACCACGTTGCGCTGTTGTTCGTCGGGAAGGACTTCCACAAGCGGGGGATCGCGCGCGGGCTGTTCGACCGTGCGCTGCGGCAGGCGCGCTCTACGCAGCCCGACGTGGAGCGGGTGACGATGAACTCCAGCCGCTTCGGCGTCAAGGCGTACGAGAAGCTCGGATTCCGGCAGACCGGTCCGGAGCGCAGCGTGAACGGAATCGTCTTCGTACCGATGGCGATGCGGCTGGACCGCCCGCTCGACCCGGACGGCTAGTCGCTGACGGCCTGCACCTGGATCCGCTCCAGGAGGACGGTGCCCGACCCGCTGACCTTCAACCCGAACGGGCCGGGCGGCAGGTCGTCGTCGTGGCCGTGCGCCACGAGGTCGCCGTTGACGTAGCCCCGGAAGTGCCCGTCGCCGCCGAACACGCGCAGGAACAGCCAGCCCGACGCGTCGACCGCCTGCTCCTCGAAGACCGTGGCTGTGCCGCCTTCCATGCGGCCCAGCGCCGCGGTCGTCCCGTCGATCGAGAAGTAGTCGTAGTTCTCCGCGTCCTGTGCGTGCAGGAGGATCTGCAGCTCCCCGTCCAGGTCGTCGACGTTGACGTACACGTCGGCCTGGGCTGAATCGACTGCGCCGCCGGCGACGGCCAGGGCCGCCGGCCCCGCCGCGCTGAGACTCAGCACGGTGCCCTTCTCCGCGTCGTCGACCATCTCGGCGGGCAGGCCTGCCGGGCCGTTCTGCACCCAGGTGAACTGCTCCGCCAGCACCGCCTCCGCGCCCTGCACCGGGCGCCAGACCCACGAGCCGTCCCCCAGGTCGATGGGCCCGGGATCGACCTGGTCGGCAGCCAGCTCGGGGATCACTTCCTCGACCGGCGTGTCGGTGGTGATGGCCTGCACGCCGAGACCGTGCTCGAAGACGAGCCGCCCGCCGCGTTCCGCGGTCTCGTAGAGCATTCCGGCGCCGAGCAGTCCCAGCGCGAACGCCCCCCACCACACCGGCGCCTTCAGCGTCAGGAAGCGCGGCAGGGCGACCCGCGCGGCGGCCAGCAGCGCGAACAGCACGGTGGTGCGGAACGCCCAGTTGTCGTGGTCGTCGACGAGCGGCGTCACGGCGGCCGGCAGCAGCATCGAGTCCGCGGCGTTCCCGCCGGTCAGGTAGGCGGCGACGGCCGTGCCGGCGCCGGCGCAGTACAGCCACGTCGCGGCCTCCCGCAGCGCCGGGCGCCGCGCCATGACGACGCTGAGCAGGTCCGTTGCGACCGCGGCCAGCAGCAGGGCGATCGGGAAGTGCACGACCAGCGGATGGATGTTGGGCGCCCAGTCAGGGGTCATCGCTATGGCTCCTCCGTGCCGCCGCTCCGGCCTCGGCCGGGGCTTCATGATAATGCTACATCTGCGATAATATCCGCGGTCATCGCGAGAGGGTCTTTCCCATGTCCGGCCATTCCAAGTGGCATTCGATCAAGCACAAGAAGGGCGCCGCCGACGCGAAGCGCGGCAAGCTGTTCACGCGCATCATCAAGGAGCTCACGGTCGCCGCCCGTGACGGCGGCGGCGATCCCGACAGCAACCCGCGGCTGCGCACGGTGATCGGCGACGCCAAGGCCGCCAACATGCCGGCGGAGAACATCAAGCGCGCCATCCGCCGCGGCACGGGCGAGGAGCCCGGCGTCTCGTACGAGGAGATCAACTACGAGGCGTACGGCCCGGGCGGCGCGGCGCTGCTGATCGAGGTGCTGACCGACAACACCAACCGCGCGGTGGGGGAGATCCGCCACATCCTGTCGAAGCACGGCGGCAACCTCGGCACGACCAACAGCGTGGCCTGGCTGTTCGAGAAGCACGGGCACCTCATCGTGGAGCGCGAAGGCGTCGACGAGGACGCGCTGATGACGGCGGTCATCGACGCCGGCGCCGACGACTTCCGGGAGGACGACGAGCACTGGGAAGTGGTGACCTCCCCGGAGGCGTACGAGGCAGTGCTGGCGGCCGTCCGGGAGGCCGGCATCGAACCCGCCAGCGCCCAGCTCGCGATGCTGCCGCAGAACTACGTGAAGCTCGAGGGTGGGCCGGCGCGCCAGATCCTCAAGCTGATGGAACTGCTGGAGGACCATGACGACGTGCGGCACGTCTGGTCCAACTTCGACATCGACGCGAAGGAGATCGAGGCCTCGCTCGCGTGAGAATCTTCGGGGTCGACCCCGGCTCCAGGCGCACCGGCTACGGCTGCATCGAGACGAACGGCAGCCGGCACCGCCTGCTCGTTTGCGGCGCGCTCTCCGCGCCGGCGGATGCCCCCCTCGCTGAAAGGCTGCACACCGTCCACGGCGGACTCGCCCGGCTGCTGGCGGCGCACAAGCCGGACGTCGTGGCTCTCGAGGACCTGTTCTACGCGCGCAACGCGCGCTCGGCGCTCGTGCTGGGGCACGTGCGGGGCGTGGCGATGCTCGCGGCGGCGGAGGCCGGCCTGCCGGCGGCGGAGTATTCGCCGGCCGAGGTGAAGCGCGCCGTCGTGGGGTACGGGCGCGCCGACAAGCGGCAGGTGCAGCAGATGGTGGCGCTGCTGCTCGGCATGGACGCGCCGCCGTCGCCGCTCGACGCGTCCGACGCGCTCGCGGTGGCCGTGTGCCACGCCCATTCCATCGGTCCGACAGGAGATCGCGACGGCGTGCGCAAGCGTCCCGCGCGAAGCTGGCGCCAGTACGTCCCGTCCGAGGCCGCCCCGCCGGAGGCCGGCGCGGGCCGTGCGGGCCGCCGCACCGTTTCATGATCGGCGCGCTGACCGGCCGGATCGTCGACAAGCAGCCCGAGCGCCTGGTGGTCGACGTCCAGGGCGTCGGCTACCAGTTGCACGTGCCGCTGTCCACGTTCTACGAGCTGGGCGATCCGGGCGCCACGGTGTCACT
This sequence comes from Vicinamibacteria bacterium, assembly GCA_022820825.1. GTDB lineage: Bacteria > Acidobacteriota > Vicinamibacteria > Vicinamibacterales > UBA8438 > JAAXGX01. Next base: position 14,043 of record JAJEEU010000037.1, on the reverse strand, counting down.
GCGCGTCCATACCTACGTCCGCGAGGACACGCTGGCGCTGTACGGCTTCGCCACGCTGCTGGAGCTCCAGGTGTTCGAGCGCCTCATCACCGTCAGCGGCGTCGGGCCGCGGCTGGCGCTGGCGGTGCTGTCGGGCATCGAGCCGCCGGATCTGGTCCAGGCGGTCATGCGGGGCGACGTCGACCGCCTCACGCGCATTCCCGGCGTCGGCAAGAAGACGGCCGAGCGCATCGGCCTGGAGCTGAAGGACCGCCTGCCGGCCGGGCTGGGCGGTGAGCCGGACGGCGGCGACGGAACGCCGTCGGGCGGCGACCAGGGCGACGTGGTGTCGGCGCTGCTCAACCTCGGATACCATCGTGCGGCGGCGGAGCGCGCGGCGCGGGCGGCGGCCAAGTCCGGCGCCGACGGGTTCGAGCGGACCTTGCGGCAGGCGCTGCGCGAGCTGTCGAAGTGATCGACCAAGAGGCACCGAAGGTGACGACCGAGCGCATCGTCAGCTCCGTCCGGGACGACGAGGAGCAGCAGTACGAGGCCGGCCTCCGGCCGCGCACGCTGGCGGAGTACGTCGGCCAGGAGCGCGTGCGCGAGAACCTCGCGGTATCGATTGCGGCCGCCCGGCAGCGCCGCGAGGCGCTCGACCACGTGCTGCTGTACGGCCCGCCCGGCCTCGGCAAGACCACGCTCGCCTACATCGTGGCCCAGGAGCTGGAGGTGCAGGTCCGGACGACCTCCGGCCCCGTCCTCGAGCGACCGGGCGACCTCGCCGCGCTGCTGACGAATCTCAAGGAGCACGAGGTGCTCTTCATCGACGAGATTCACCGCATGAGCCCCGTCATCGAAGAGATCCTCTATCCCGCCCTGGAGGACTACGAGCTCGACATCGTCATCGGGCAGGGGCCCAGCGCGCGCTCGGTCAAGGTGCCGCTGCAGCCGTTCACGCTGATCGGGGCAACGACGCGGGCCGGCCTGCTCACGTCGCCGCTGCGCACGCGGTTCGGCATCGTGCACCGCCTCGACTTCTACACCGACGACGACCTGCGGGAGATCGTGACGCGCTCGGCCCGCATCCTGAACGTGCCGGTCGATGGAGCGGCGGCCGGCGAGCTCGCGCGGCGCGGCCGGGGCACGCCGCGCGTCGTCAACCGCCTCCTGCGGCGGGTGCGGGACTACGCGGAAGTCCGCGCCGACGGCGCGGTGGACACCGCCGTGGCGAAGCAGGCGCTGGAGCTGCTGGGCGTGGACGACAACGGCTTCGACGAGGCGGACAGGCGGCTGTTGCGGGCGGTGATCGACAAGTTCGGCGGCGGCCCGGTCGGGCTGAACAGCATCGCCGCGGCGATCAGCGAGGAGAAGGAAGCGATCGAGGACATCTACGAGCCGTTCCTGATCCAGGCCGGCTTCATCGACCGCACGCCGCGCGGCCGGGTGGCGACGGAGCGCGCGTACGGCTACTTTGGACTGGAGGGGCCCGACCGCGGCCCCCGACTCTGGTAGCCGACAACGAAGGGACCAGTGCAAGTGAGCGACGGACCGGTTGGAAGAATGCGCGGCGGCGCGCCGCTCAGGGGCACGCGGATTGCGGCCCTGGGCACATACGTGCCGCCCCGCGTGCTGACGAACGCCGACCTGGAGAAGATGGTCGACACCTCGAACGAGTGGATCCTGCAGCGTACCGGGATACACGAGCGGCACATCGTGGACGACGGCGTCGCCACCTCCGATCTGGCGAAGGAGGCCGCGCTGCGCGCCATCGACGAGGCGGGCCTGACGCCCGACGACATGGGCGTCATCGTGGTCGGCACGACCACGCCGGACATGTTCTTCCCCAGCACGGCGTGCCTGGTGCAGAACAAGATCGGCGCGTCCAATGCCTGGGGCTTCGACGTGGGCGCAGCCTGCTCGGGGTTCGCGTACGCGCTCACCGTCGGTTCGCAACTTGTGGCGACCGGGGCGCACGAGCACGCCCTGGTGATCGGCGCCGACGTGATGTCGTCGATCATCGACTACGAGGACCGCGCGACCTGCGTGCTGTTCGGCGACGGCGCGGGCGCGGTCGTGGTCTCGCCGGCGGCGGAGCCGGAGCTGGGGCTGCTCGACTTCGTCCACGAGATCGACGGCAGCGGCGGACCCGCATTGAACATGCCTGCCGGCGGCAGCCGCAATCCGGCTACACACGAGACCGTCGACAAGCGCATGCACTTCGTGCACCAGGACGGCGCCGCCGTGTTCAAGTTCGCCGTGCGCAAGATGGAAGATGTCTGCCGCCGGGTGCTGGAGCGGAACGGCCTCGAGGCCGGCGACGTCGACTTGTTCGTGGCGCACCAGGCCAACCGCCGCATCATCCTGAGCACGGCCGACCGGCTCGGCCTCGACCGCTCGCGCGTGGTGCTCAACATCGACCGCTTCGGCAACACCACGGCGGCCACCATCCCGCTGGCGCTGCAGGACGCGCGCGCCGACGGGCGGTTGAAGGAGGGCGACCGCGTGCTGCTGGCCGCGGTCGGCGCTGGGTTCACGGTGGGCGCCGTTCTCCTGCGCTGGGCGTGCTGAGCGGGCCAACCGCGTGGCTACGCCGGTTTCCGATTTCGACTACCACCTGCCGGCCGAGCTCATCGCGCAACAGCCGCACACCGTACGGGACCGGGCCCGGCTGTTCCACCTCGATCGCCGCGGCGGGCGCCACGACCACCGGCATGTAGGCGACCTCCCGGCGTTGCTGGAGCCGGGCGACCTGCTAGTCGTCAACGACACGCGCGTCTACCCGGCGCGGCTGCTCGGGCGTCGCGATCCCAGCGGCGGGTCGGTCGAGTGCCTCCTGCTGTCGCGGGCGGAGGGCGATCGCTGGGACGTGCTCCTGCATCCCGGACAGAAAATGCGCGAAGGCGCGCGCGCCGTCTTCGAAGGCGGCGGCTACCGCCTGCGGCTGGAGGTGCTGGCGCGCCACTTCCACGGCCGCCGCACCGTGCAGCTGACCGCCGACGACGGCCGGGACGTCGACGCGGCCATCGATGCGATCGGGCACGTGCCGCTGCCGCCGTACATCAAGCGTCCCGACGCGGGGGACGACCGCGAGCGCTACCAGACCGTGTACGCGCGCGCCCGCGGCTCGGTCGCGGCGCCGACGGCCGGGCTGCACTTCACGACCGGGCTGCTGCAGGCGCTCGACGCGCGGGGCGTCGAGCGGGCCGCCATCACCCTGCACGTCGGCTACGGGACGTTCCAGCCGATCCGCGGCGAGCACGTGGAGCAGCACCGGCTCGCGTCGGAGCCCTTCGAGATCACGGAAGCGACGGCGCATGCCGTCAACCGGGCGCTGGATGACGGGCGCCGCATCGTGGCGGTGGGGACCACCACGACGCGTGTCCTGGAGTCCGCGGCGGCCGGCGGCCGGCAGCGCATCGACGCGGGCAGCGGTTCGACCGGGCTGTATATCGCGCCCGGCTTCGAGTTCCGGGTGGTCGGCGCGCTGCTCACCAACTTCCACCTGCCGCGCTCGTCGCTGCTGGTGCTGGTGTCCACGTTCGCCGGCCGCGAGCGGGTGCTCGCCGCGTACGCCGAGGCGGTGGCGCGCCGCTACCGCTTCTACAGCTACGGCGACGCGATGCTGATCACGTAGCCGCTAGCCGCTCCCGTGGCTGGCGGCCGCGATGCGAGCCTTCGATATAATGGGTGGTTGCCTGGGATGCCGGTGTAGCTCAGCTGGTTAGAGCGAGCGGCTCATATCCGCTAGGTCCGGGGTTCAAGTCCCTGCACCGGCACCATTTTACCTTTCCGGGATCGACCGCGAGCACGTGCTCCGTATCCTGACTCCGCTATGGACTGACCGCCCAGAGGTGGCACGAAAGCTGCGGGGGTGGATCCGGGCAACGCTCGGATGGTACCAGCCTCCGAGCTCCCACCTGTGCCCCCTAACGGGCCGGGTCTCCGGAGGTCAGTGGAAAGTGCGCCCTACGGGGTCGCGGGGTACGACCCGCGAAAGGTGGTGGCGTGCGGGCAGTTACCTGGGCGACACGAGTAGTCGCAGACCTTGACACATATACCATAGAAGGTATACTGCGAGAGTGCGGTGGGCTGTCCACTCCCTTGACACCCCGAGGGGGACGACGACACTTGAGGAGTTTCTGGATGGACTGTCCGACGACGTGGCCGCCGAAGCCGAGGCGTTGGTGGAAATGCTGGAAGGGCACGGCAACAAGCTTCGGCTGCCGATCTCCAAGTCTCTCGGCAAGGGACTCTTCGAGGCGCGGGGCGTAACGACCGGGGTTCGGCTGTTCTTCGTGTTTGCGCCGGGGCATCGGATCGTCGTGCTCGACGGATACGTCAAGAAGCGCTCGAGCATTCCGGCCAGAATCATGGCCAGAATCCGAAGGCTCCAGGCAAACGCTGAAGAGGCGCTGCGAAACGAGGAAGGCAAGACCAGACGGAACTAGCGAGCAAGACAATGCAACGTACACAGACCAACGCGATGAGTCCGGGGGGGGCAGCACGCCCGGAAACGACCATCAGCCGACCTGTCCTCCCAGATCTGAAGAGGCGGCGGAGTCCGGAGCAAGCTGCACGCATCGCGACGAAACGTCATCTTCTCGAGTTCGTCCAGATGCTGGAGACGAGGCGGGCCGACCTCGGTCTCTCAAGGTCAGCCATCGCGCGGCAATTGGGCGTGACGCAACCGACGATCTCCCGGCTGTTTTCCGGTCACGTCCAGAATATGGAGTTGAAAACGATGGTACGTGTTGCGGAGGTGTTGGACTCGGACCTGAAGTTAGTGATCACGCCGCGACCGGCTGTACGGTCTGGCGCGTGAAACGCCGCCAATTCCCGGGAGCTTTCCGCGCTCGGCCAGACCTTGGGGATCATGTTTGGCCCACCGCAGATCGCTCTCATGTTGCAGCTGTGCGGTGAGGACAGTACCCCGATTTCGGGCAGCGCGGAGACCCTCGCCGGTCGTCCCGAATAGTGATCCCGGCCTCGACAACCACGGCATGGGCTCGATCTTCGAGGAGCTGGTTCGGCGGTTCAACGAGGAGAACGCGGACGAGCCCGAGTACTCCCTGGTCACCCGCTCCAGCGACGGCCAGATGCTCTTCCTCGCCAACAAGCTCTCGAAGATGAAGCAGGATACGCCGCTCGGCAGCCGCATCATTGATCGATGCGACGAAGTGGTACCGGCCGCTCCGCAAGAACCTCGGCAAGAAGAACTGCGAACTCGACGACGAGGCGTTCCTGCGGCGCGAAGTGCTGCCGTACGCCGCCGACGCCTGGTACCGACCCGACGGCGTGAAGGTCGGCTACGAGATCAGTTTCACCCGCTACTTCTACAAGCCGAAGCCGATGCGGACACTCGCGGAGATCCGGGCGGATATTCTGGCCTTGGAGGGAGAGACCGAGGGGTTGCTGGTAGAGATTATGGGCCGCGGTGAATCGGGCTCTGCACGATGAGGGCGAGCGAAACGGGAGTGGGCAATGACTGACCATCCAGCGGCGGAGTCGCGGATGCGGCCGGCGGAAATCATCTTCGAGGTTACCGAAGCGGTGGAGGGCGGGTACGATGCCAGGGCACTCGGATACAGCATCTACACGCAGGGCGCAAACTGGGACGATCTGAAGGAGATGGCGAGAGACGCCGTGCTCTGCCACTTCGACGAGGACGGGGCGCCGCGCGTGATCCGGCTGCATCTCGTCCGGGAAGAGGCCATCGCGGTATGAAGCTGCCCCGCGACCTCTCTGGCGCTGAGGTCGCCCGGTGACTCGCTCGTCACTACGGCTACCACGTGACTCGGAGCCGGGGCAACCACATGACCGTGACGCTAATGGCGGGTGACGACCAGCATCAGGTGACCGTACCGCGGCATCGGCACGTTCGGATCGGCACGCTGGACGCGATCATCGCCGATGTGGCGGCATTCCTCGGTCTGTCCAAGCAGGCAGTGCGCGACACCCTTTTCGGTTGATGTGATGACTGCCGAACTCAGACCGTATCCGAGGTACAAGCACTCAGGGGTTGACATGAGGCGCGCCGGTAGCGTCTCGCGGTCGGCGTGCGGTTTTGACAGCGCGCGGAGCCTGTTGATTCTCTGATCTACGGTCGCTCGCTCGTAGGGTAGGAATTATTGTTGGGCCAGACGTGGGGTAAACGGCGGAAGTGAAATCCGTAAACTACTGAAAATAAATAGGTAATATGTTATAGACGGTGCCCTGCACCGGCACCAACCTTCCCGGGTCGGCCGTGCTCAGGCATTCTCGAAACCACCTGTCAGGGCGAGGTCTGTCTGCGAGAAGTCGTCGCCCTTGCAGAGCAGCGGTTCCCCGAGCTGGCGGGCGAGCGCGTAGGCGAAGCAGTCGCCGTAGTTGAGTCCGGCCGGATGCCGCCCTTTCCCGAAGCGGGCGAACGCCCGGCGCGCGATCCTGGCTTGAGCGAAATCGACCGCCACTACCTCGATGCCGGCGGACTCAATCAACAGATCGAGCAACTGCACCCCGTCCGCTCCGTGGCGCGACTCGAGGACAATCGAGGTTTCCAGGAAGGTGGCTGCCGATGTCCGGCGCACGGCCGCCGCCGTGATCGCCCTGGTGAGCGAAGTGCGGTCCTGCTCGTCTTGCAGAATTGCAAGGAAGGCCTATGTGTCGATGACCATCAGCGGGGAAGGCCGTGCTCGTCGTACCCGAGGATCTCGTCGGCGGGTCGTCCGTCACGGACCGGGAGCTTCGCGCACTGGCGGCCAATCTCGTCGAGCTCGTCGGCCAGCGTTCGGCCGGACTGTTCTCGTCGCAGTCGTTCCAGGTGGTTCCGCATGGCCTCGGTGACTGCCTCGGTCTTCGTCTTTCCGGTCAGCCGCGCCAGCTCGGCCGCCAGCCGCTCGGTTTCGGCGTTTCTGATGTTGAGCGCCATGGCTACATGTATAGCATGCCAGCTACACATATAGTGGTTGCGCCGTGGGAGCGCCGACTCACAGTCCGGCCAGCTCGCGCAGCAGCTTCGTGGCCGCGTCGGCCTTCGAATCGTCGTAGAGCTCGCCGACGCCGGCCAGGGTGAGGGGCGTCTCGCCCTCGTTGTCGGTGACGTCCAGACGGCCGCCGTTGTCGTGCAGGAACTGGATCAGCTCGGTCGACTTGATGTCGGCGGCGCCGTGCATGGGCGTGCGTCCCGCCCGGTTCGCGGCGTTGATGTCGGCGCCCTCGCCGAGCGCGATGCGTGCGGCGTCGAGCATCCGCGGCGGTTCCAGGTGGTTGGAGTAGCCCATCGGGGGGCGGCCCGGCACGCCGGATACCGCGTGCAGCGGCGTCGACCCGTCGGCGGCCGGGGTGTGCGGATCCGCGCCGGCCGCCAGCAGCGCCCGCATGAGATCCGGGTTGTGCGTCCAGGCGGCGAGGAAGAACGGCGTGGCGCCGATCGGCACCGGCTCGATGTTCCGGGCGCCGCCGCGGTTCTCGCCGGCCCACTGCCGCACGTCGGGCGCTACCGGGGCGTTCGGATCCGCTCCGTGACGCAGCAGGGCGGCGACCAGGTCATCCATGCCGGTCTGCACCGCGCGCTGCAGGGGCTGAAAGCGGGCGCCGTCCGCCTGGTTCGGGTCGGCCCCGCGCTCCAGGAACATGATGCCGAGCTCCTCGTTCGCGGGACAGGTCAGGCCGACCGGATGCGGCTCGGTGGAGCCGAAGTACTCCAGGCCGTCCTTGCGGCAGTTGGTGATTGCCAGCCACAGCGGCGTCTGGCCGTCGAAGGTCTCGACCAGGCCCAGCGTGAACTGATCCATCTGGCGCACGGACATCGCGGCGTGCACGCTGGCGCCGGCGTCCAGCAGCAGGCGCGCGGTCGGGATGTCCGCCTGCTGCACCGCGAAGTGCAGCGCCGTCGAGCCTGCCTTCGAAGCGGCGTTGACGTCCGCACCGGCGGCGATGAGCGCCTCCGCCACGTCGCGGTGCTTCCCCGCGGCGGCGAACATGAGTGCCGTCTGGCGCCTGCCCGGCTCGCTGGCATTGACGTCCACGCCGCGGGGCAGAAGCAGCTCCACGACCGCGAGGCTGCCGGCGCGCGCCGCGGCCATCAGCACCGTCTCTCCGCTCGGCTTCACGGCGTGGGGGTCGGCGCCGGCGTCCAGCAGCGTGGCCGCGATGGCCGCGTTGCGGTTCCCGGCGGCCAGCGACAGCGGCGCCTCGCCGTACTCGTTGGCCGCGTTGGCGTCGGCGCCCGCACCGAGCAGCACGCCGACCGTGTCGGCGTCGTCGTAGTAGACGGCCCACAGCAGCGCGGTGGAGCCGTCCGGATGGCGGGCGTTGACGTCGAGACCCTCGTCCAGCAGGGCGCGGACGGCGGCCGCCTCGTTGCGCTTGGCCGCGTCGACGAGCCGCGCGTCGTCCGCAGCGGCGTGCGCGCCCGCCGCGAGCGCCACGAGCATGATTAGATGGGTGCTGCGCCCCCAAGCCCTGCTACGCGTGTTGTTGTGGCGGTGCATCGGCTCGTACGCCATTATCGCGGTAACGCGGCGTCTGCGCGGATACCACGATTCCGGTAGAGGCGGCCGAAATCTTGCTGTACCGGCCGCGCTATCCGGTAAGCTAACGCTACCGGGATCTGGATAAAGTGCGCAACCCGTAGCTCGGGTCAGCATTCGGATTGCGCAACCCGCTGGCGGCTTGTTACGGGGGTGCGGCGGCGGGGATCATACGCATGCAGTTGGCTGGATTTCGCGTCCCCCTCATAGTCCTCGCAGTCACGCTGGCGGCAGGCGCGACCGTCCGGTCCGCCGCCGCGGCGTCGCAGGAGCAGCCTGCCGGCCCGCCCGACCGGGCCATGCTCGACCGCTATTGCCTTGCCTGCCACAACGACCGGCTCGAGACCGCCGGCCTGAGCCTGCAGGGACGGGCTATCGGCGACGTCGCGGCGGATCCGGCCGTGTGGGAGAAAGTGCTGGGCAAGCTCCGCACCGGCGGGATGCCGCCGCCCGACAGACCGCGCCCCACGGACGCGGAGACCGAGCCGATCATGGCGTGGCTCGAGACGTCGCTGGATCAGATTGCGCTGGACAATCCGAATCCCGGCCGCCCGGCGGTCCACCGCCTCAACCGTACGGAATACGGTCGCGCGGTGCGCGACCTGCTCGATCTGGAAGTCGACGTCGCGGCCCTGCTGCCGCCCGACGATTCAGGCGGCGGATTCGACAACATCGCCGACGTGCTGACCATCTCGCCGCTGTTCCTGGAGCGCTACATGTCGGCGGCGCGCAAGGTCAGCCGGCTGGCGATCGGCGATCCGGCTCTGCGGGCGGTCATGTATCGCGTCCCGCGGACGCTGGTGCAGGAGGGACGCACGGACGAGGAGCTGCCGCTCGGCACGCGCGGCGGCGTCGCCATTCCGCACTACTTTCCGATGGACGGGGAGTACGTGTTCCGGATTCGCATGGCGCGCAACCGGATCGACGAGATCCGCGGCCTGCTGCATGCGTACCGCATCGATGCGCTGCTCGACGGCCGGAGGATCCAGTCGTTCCACGTGGGCGGCGAGGAGATCGAGAAGGGGCACGAGGGACTGGAGGCCAACTACACGGCGCTGGCGAACTACCTGACGCACGCGGACGACGAGATGGAGTTCCGCGCGACGGTCACCGCCGGGCGCCACGTGGTCGGCGTCACCTTCCCGGAACAGTCGAGCATGATCGAGGGGCCGCCCGAGAAAGCCGTGCAGCCGAAGTCGTGGGACTACTACCACGCCAAGCTCGGTCTCGCGGGCATCGGCCGCGTCGAGATCCGCGGTCCGTACGACGCGACGGGCCCGGGCGACACGCCCAGCCGGCGGCGCATATTCACCTGCCGCCCGGAGACGGGGGAAGCGCAGGATCGGGAGCTGCGCTGCGCGCGGCAGATCGTCTCCGGCCTGGCGCGGCGGGCCTTCCGCAGGCCCGTTACGGAAGCCGACCTGGATACGCTGATCGGGTTCTACGAGTCGGGGCGGGACACGGGCGGCTTCGAGGCCGGCATCGAGCTGGCGCTGCAGCGCATTCTCGTCAGCCCGTACTTCCTGTTCCGCGTAGAGCGGGATCCGGACGGTGTCGCGCCGGACACGCCGTACCGCATCTCGGACATCGAGCTGGCCTCCCGGCTGTCGTTCTTCCTGTGGAGCAGCATTCCCGACGAGCGGCTTCTGGCCGCGGCGGCAGAAGGCCGGCTCCGCGACCCGGACGTGCTCGACGGCGAGGTCCGGAGGATGCTGGCCGATCCGCGCGCCGACGCGCTGGTCGGCAACTTCGCCGCGCAATGGCTCGGCACCCGCAACCTGTCGTTCGCCGTGCCCAACGAGGACCTGTTCCCCGAGTTCGACGAGAACCTGCGGCGGGCGTTCCAGCGCGAGACCGAGCTGTTCGTGGGCAGCATCCTGCGCGAAGACCGCAGCGTGTTCGACCTGCTCACGGCGGACCACACCTACGTGAACGAGCGGCTGGCCAGCCACTACGGCATCCCGGGCGTGCAGGGCAACTGGTTCCGCCGCGTGACGCTGGGACCGGACCACGACGCGCGCGCCGGCATCCTCGGCCACGGCAGCGTGCTCACGGTCACGTCGCTGGCGACGCGCACCTCGCCGGTCAACCGCGGCAAGTGGATTCTGGAGAACCTGCTCGGCACGCCGCCGCCGCCGCCGCCGCCCGAAGTGCCGGCCCTCGAGGAAGAAGACGAAGAGGGCCAGGCGCTGTCGATGCGCGAGGCGATGGAGGTGCACCGGCGGAACCCGGTCTGCGCCGCCTGTCACGTCAGGATGGACCAGCTCGGGCTGTCGCTGGAGAACTTCGACGCCGTCGGCGCGTGGCGTGACCGCGCCGAGTCCGGTGAGGTCGTGGATGCGTCGGGTGAGCTGCCGGGCGGCGTGGTGTTCGACGGCCCGGCCGGACTGCGCCAGGTGCTGCTGTCCAAACCCGAGCAGTTCGTGGAGACGGTCGCGGAGAAGCTGCTGATGTACGCGACGGGACGCGGCCTGGAGTATTACGATCGTCCGGCGGTGCGGGCCATCGCGCGGGAGGCGGCGGCGGACGGCAACCGGCTGTCGGCGCTCATTCTCGGCATCGTGCGGAGCACGCCGTTCCAGATGCGGCGCGCGGCCGCGCAGGTGCCCGGCGAGGTTTAGCGGCGCAGCCCCAAGAAGAAGCTGGTAGAAGCTGGAGGCTTTGAGGCATGTTCATCACCAAGCGGTCGGTTTCCCGGCGGACGGTACTGCGCGGGCTGGGAGCGGCGCTGTCGCTGCCGGTGCTCGACGCGATGGTCCCGGCGTTCACGGCGCTCGCCGCGAGCCCGGCCCGGGCGCTGCGCCGCCTGGGCTTCGTCTACATCCCGAACGGCGCCAACATGGCCGACTGGGTGCCCGCCGCCGAGGGCAGCGGTGCGGCGTTCTCGCGCATTCTGGCGCCGCTGGAGCCGTTCCGCGATCACGTGCGCGTGCTGAGCGGGCTGACCAACCAGGTGCGCGGCGCCCACGCCGTGGCGGCGGCGTCCTGGCTGACCGGCGTGGCGCCCAACGAGTCGCTGACGACGGTGGAGGCGGCCACGACCGTCGACCAGATAGCGGCCGAGCACTTCGGGCAGCACACGCAGTGGGCCTCGCTCGAGCTCGGCCTGGAAGGCGCCGACTTCACCGGCGCGTGCTGCGGCAACTACAGTTGCGCCTATACGAACACCGTGTCGTGGCGCACGCCGACGACGCCCATGCCCGTCGAGACCGACCCCCGCAATGTGTTCGAGCGGATGTTCGGCGACGGCGACTCGGCGGGCGGCGCCGCGCGGCAGGCGCGGCTCGCGCAGGACCGCAGCATCCTCGACTCGGTGCGCCGCGACGCCGACGGTCTCGCGCGCACGCTCGGCGCGTCCGACCGGGAGAAGCTCGGCCAGTACTTCGACGCCATCCGCGACATCGAGCGGCGCATCCAGCTCGCCGAGGAGCAGAGCGCCGCGGTGCCCGACATGCCGCGGCCGATCGGCGTGCCGGAGCACTACGACGACTACGCGAAGATCATGCTCGACCTGCAGGTGCTGGCGTACCAGACCGACCTCACGCGGGTGAGCACCTTCATGCTGGGCAAGGAGATCAGCCAGCGCACGTATCCGCACGTGGGGGTCGCCGATCCGCACCACTCCATCTCGCACCACAAGGACGAGCAGGACAAGCTGGAGAAGCTCTCCAGGATCAACGTGCTGCACATGGAGCTGTTCGCGTACTACCTCGACCGCCTGCGGTCGACGCCGGACGGCGACGGCAGCCTGCTGGATCACGTGCTGATCCTGTACGGCGGCGGCATGAGCAACTCGAACATCCATGCCCACGACAACCTGCCGACGCTGGTGGTGGGCGGCGGAGCGGGACCGGTGAAGGGCGGCCTGCACCAGTCCCACCCGCAGGACACGCCGATGGCGAACCTGCTGCTCGCGCTGCTGGAGAAGGTCGACGTGCCGCTGGAGAAGTTCTCGGACAGCACCGGCAAGCTGGCGCTGTAGGCGGGATACCCGGCCGGCGGAATGCTTCAGGAGGGCAGGCTCATGATCCCGGCAAGACTGTTGTTCGACGGAACTGCAAGGGTGGCTGCGGCGGCGCTGCTGGCCGCCGCGTTGTGCGCGTATCCGGCGCCGGTTGCCGCGCAGTCGACGGGCTCGATTACGGGCATGGTGACGGCGGACGCGGGCGAGGTTCGCGCCTTTCGGGTGAAGGCGCGGGACACGGTGGGGCGGGTTGCGTACACGGTCTACACGGTGGACGGCCGCTACCGCATCTACAACCTGCCGCCTGGCCCGTATGAGGTGCAGGTGATCGAGGCGGGCTACGCGCCGCTGGTGCGGACGGTGGAAGTGGCGGCGGGCCGCGAGGCGACGGCGGACCTGGCGCTGGAGTCGACGGGCGCGGTTGGGGCGCAGGGCGCGGGCGCGGGGAGCGAGGGCGCGCGCGCGAACTACGGCGGCACGCAGGTGAACGCGGACGGCGCGGCGCTGGTGGACTTCGACGAGCTGTATCCGCCGCACCCGGCGCGGGAGGTGATGCTGCACTCGTGCTTCGGCTGCCACGGCCCGGCGGCGTTCCACAACCGCGGGGTGAGGAACCGCGCGGGCTGGGCGCGCGCGGTGGAGCGGATGTTCGCGGTGGACGGGCGTGTGGCGAACATGTCGCCCGGGGTTCCGCAGGTCACGCACGAGACGGTTTCGGAGGCGGAGAAGGAACTCATTATCGACTACCTGGCGGAGAACTTCGGCCCGGGCTCCGAGCCGCGGGACCTGCTGCTGGACCCGCTGGTGCGGGACGAGTCGGGGCTGTCGGAGGCGGTCTACATCCAGTATGAGCTCAACCGGGGTCCGCGGCGCGAGGTGAGCGGGCGCCCGCCGAGCTGGTCGATCCACAGCGTGTTCGCGAGCCTGGTGGACCCGGGCGTGATCTGGGTGTCGGGGAACGGGTCGAACTCGATCCTCAAGGTGGACACGCGGGAGCGGGACTTCGAGGCGCGGACGACGGAGTACTGGATCGACAACGCGGAGAACATCAACGTCACGCCGCACGGGATACTGGAGATGGGCGGGACGGTGTACTGGGTGGAGCTGACGGGGGACCACCTGGGAGAGCTGGACCCGGCGACGGGGGAGATCACGCGCCACAAGATGCCGGTGAGCGGGGGCGGGGCGCATAGCTGCTGGGCGGACTCGCGGGGGAACATCTGGTACACGTATTTCGCGTCGGCGGGGAAGATTGGGAAGTTCGACACGCGGACGAAGGAGTTCGAGGAGTGGGAGCCGCTGTCGGGTTTCAGCGGGTATGGGATTGTCGTGGACCGGCAGGACCGTGTGTGGGCGGTGGGTCTGCACACGCCTGCGACGCTGATGTACAACCAGGAGACGCAGCAGTGGACGTCGTATCCGATGGCGAACCCTGCGCGTCGGCCTGCGATAGACAGCAACGGGAAGATCTGGGCGGCGCACTTCTACGGGAACGCGATCACGAAGATCGACCCCGTGACGGACGAGGTGACGGAGTACAAGCTGCCGCTGAAGGACGGGAATCCGTATGACGTGTGGCCGGACGCG
>JAJEEU010000018.1 GCA_022820825.1 Vicinamibacteria bacterium | reverse complement strand
CGCGCCGAGCGACACGCTGCCGGCCAGCGGCGGCGCCGCCTCCCAGCCCGCCCGCGTCGCGGACGCGTCCGGCCCCAGCCGCAGCATCGGATGGGCCGCCCCATCCGCCGTCAGCAGCAGCCGGTTGCGGTTGGCGAAGCGGCCCGCGGCGGTGACAGACCGCCCGCGGTCGGACAACTCCACGGGGATCACCGCCTCGATCGCCGAGTTGGCGAACCCCGCCTCCTCCAGCGTGGTCGCCCCCAGCAGCAACAGGCCGCCGCCCCGTTCCCCCACGAATTCCTCCGTCAATGCGAGCTGGGCCGGCTGGAACCAGGCGGGCTCGACGTTCGCGAAGACTAGCGCGTCGTACTCGAAGAGCGCCTCGCGGCTTTCCGGATACCCGGACGCCAGCCCCGCCGTCCGCGCGGGGTCGCCCTGTACGTAGAAGGTCTGCTCGCCGCGCTCGTTCAACCCCTTGCGCACCACGGCATCGAGCGTCAGGCCCGGGTCGGCCAGCCAGACCCGCTTCAGGAAGCTGTGCTCGTGGCCCGGCGCCCCTTCAATCAGCAGCACGCGGCGCACGCGGTCGGGCGGCTGGACGAGCACGCTGCGGCGGTTGTTCTCCAATACCGGCTCGCCGGCGGCCGGCGGAATCTCCATCGTGTACACGGTGGCCGCGTCGCCGCGGGGCGTCACGCGGAAGGCCGTCCGCAGCGGCGCGGCGGACGCCGGCGGGGTGACGCGCCGCACTTCGATCAGCCGGCCGCCCTCGAGCAGGCGCACCGGGATCGGATCCTGCACGCCGCCGCGGGCGACCACGTCGGCGACGAGCTCGACGGCCGAGCCGGCCACCGTTGCCGCGCCGGCCGTCAGGGCCGCGACCTCGAGGTCCGGGAAGTCGCCGGCCGGCCCCAGGCCGACGGTGTACAGGGGCCCCAGGCTGCCGTCCATGACGCGGCCCAGGCCGGAGCCGCCGGTATCACCGCCGTCGGACACCACCACCAGGCCGGCGAGCGCCCGCCCCTCGAAGCGCTCCGCCAGCGCCTGCAGACCGGCGGCCAGATCGGACCTGGGAACCGCCGGCTCCACCTGGGCCAGCGCGTCCGGCGCAACCGTGCCGTCGAAGGTGACGACCTCCACGTCGAAACGGCTCGCGAGCGCCGGCACGATGGCGTCGCGCACCAGCGCCGCCGCGCGATCGATCCGCCGCTGCGGCAGGCCGTCCGTCAGCCGCATGCTGCGCGAGTTGTCGAGCAGCACCCCCACCACGGCCCCGCGCGCGGCGCCCGGCTCCGTGGCCACGGGACGCAGCAGCAGCACCAGCAGCAGGAGCAGCGCCGTCAGGCGCAGCGCGGTCAGGCAGATCCGGCGGGCCGTGGAGAGCGGAACGGGCGGCGCGGCGTACGCCATGTACGCCGTGAAGACCGCCGCGGCGGCCAGGACCGCCGCGAGCCACAGCGGAATGTCTGCAGCCAGGGACATCAAGGCTGCCGCTCTGCGAGCGACCGGTAGTACTCGTCGACCATCCGGCGGTACGGCGCCGGCGCCCCGTCGTCCGGCCCGAGGCCGGGCCGCTCGTCTCCGGCTTCCCTGCCGAGCTCACGCGTGCGGGCAGCCTCGAACTCGTCGAGCAGCACCTGCAGCTCGCTGTACAGGCTGGTCCAGGCCGAGAGATCCTGCAGGCCGGGATCGGTGCCCGGGGCCGACCCGCTCCACCAGTGCCGCGCCCACTGCTCCAGGTCGGGCCGCAGGTCGGGACGGGCGCGGGCCAACGCTTCCAGCACGCCCTCCATGCCGGCGCCTGCCGCGGCCGGCGCCGCCGCGTCACGGCCGCCGGGCTCGCCGCGATCCGATCCGCCCTGCGGACGCTCGCCGATCTCCGCCAGCCGGCGCCGCAGCTCCTGCGCCGCCTCCAGCTCGGCGGCCAGGCGCCCGCGGTCGCCGCCGGATGCATCGCCGGCGCCAGCAAGCTCTCCGGCCACGCGCTCGAGCGCCGCAGCGATCCGATCCGGGGCGTCTCCCGGACCGTCCCGGTCCGCCGGGCCCGGCTGCGCGCCGTCCGTCGACGCCTCCCCGTTCGGCCGCGTGCCGCCTGCGCCGTCTTCCGCCGCACCGTCGCGGCGCCACTGCTCGGCAACCGCGCGCATCCTGCCCGCGGCGTCCTCCTCGTCCAGCATCCGCGCGGCGCGCTCCAGCGCCTCACGTTCGCCGTCGGCCGCGCCCTCCCGCGCCTGCCCGATGCGCTCCGCCAGCGCATCGACGCGGTCGGCAAGCCGGTCCTGTCGTGCGGCGAGCCGTCCGGACGGCTGCTCCGCACCATCCGTCTGCCGCGCGCGGCCGGCCTCCTCCCCGAGCTGCCGCTGCAGGCCGGCCAGTTGCTGCGCCTCCAGTTGCAGGTCGCCGCGGCCGAGCTGCTCCGCCGCTTGCCGCATCTGCTCGGCCGCCTCGCGGGCGGCCTGCGCCGCGGGCGGACGGCCGGCGGCCTGCCGCCCCGGCTGCACCAGCTCCCGGCCGAGCGCTTCGATCTGCCGCTGGATATCCTCCTGCTCGCGCGCCAGACGCTCGAGCATCCGCTCGGCGGCCTGCCGGTCGGCTTCCGCCGCCTCGTCGGCCAGCGCCTGCTGCCGCCGGTTCAGGTCCTCCTGGCGCTGCGCCAGCTCCTGCAGCCGGCGCCGCAGCGCGTCGTCCCCGGCGTCCCCGGACGGTTCCGGATCCTGCCGCCGGTTCTCGTAGTTGGTCTCCTGCTCGCGGCGCAGCTCGCGGTCGAACAGCGCCGACAGATCTTCCTGCGCGGTGGGGCCGCTGCCAGGCGCACCCCGGTTGGTCGGCGGCTGCACCTGCGTGCGTGCGGCTTCATCGCGCGCTTGCCGCAGGTGCTCCAGCGCCACCATCTCGTGGGGTATCGCGGCTTCCGTCCGGCCTGCCCGCAGCGCGGCCTCGGCCGCGGTCATCGACTCGACCGCCGCGGCCAGCGCGGCCTCCACCGCCCGGGTCTCGTCGCTGCCGCCCGCATCCACGACCGGGGCCGGCGGACTCAGCCGCGACGCCAGCACACGGGCCGCCAGCGCCACGTCGTTCTGGGCATCCGCGACGGTCTCGATGTCCTCCGGAGACCGCTCGGCCGGCCGCCGGCCGTCGATCTTCCAGGTGGCGACGACAATCTCCTTCTGCAGCTCCTGGAGCCGGCCCAGCTCGTCGGTCGGCATCCCCCCCGAGTCCTGGCTGCGCGCCTCCTCGAACTCCCGGCCGAACGGCCGTATCTCGAGGAAGTAGATGTCGCTGCGCGTCACGGCGGCCCCGGTGTCGCGCGCGCGCACGTGGTAGGTGATGAAGTTGCCGGGCTCCAGCGGCAGTTCCTCGGCGAATATCGTGTGCCGGCCGGTGGTGCGCGCCACCCCGTCGTCGTGCTGCAGGCTGACGACGCGTTCCGTGCGGCCGGGCAGGCCGTAGACCAGCTCGAACCGGCGCAGCCCGTAGTCGTCCTCGGCGCGGGCCTCGACCACCACCTCCTCCAGCGGCGTAATCTCCCGGTCGCCGCCGGGGCGCACGATCTCCACCGCCGGCGGCTCGTCCGCGACGGACCGGATGAAGTAGTCGATGCCGGCCGGGTTCGGGAGCCCGTCGGCGTCGCGCGCCCGGATGCGGTACGTATCGTCGTCCCCCACCTCGAAGGTGCCCGCCAGGACCGCGGGATCGCCGGCCGGGGCGAGCGCCGTCCGTCCGCCCGCCGCGCGGGCGAGCACAGCCTGCTCGACCGGCTTGCTCATCCGCACGGTAACCGTGACGCGGGTCCCCGGCGGCGCCTGCACGTCCCCGCCGTCGATTTCGACGCGCGGCGGCAGGCCGATCGACGGCGGATAGCGGTACGCGACGTCGATCCGCTCCACGCGCGGCGCGTGCAGCGCGGTTACCGCGTACGGTCCGGACAGCAGCGACGCCGCGCGCACGCGGTAGGAGAAACTGTCCTCGACGGCGGGAATGTCGAGGTGGTACGCCCCGCCGGGAGCAGTCTCCATTGCGGCGATCCGCTCGTCGCCGTCGCCGTCCGTCATGACCACGACCGGCGGCGTGCGGGCCGGCGCACCGCCGGCGGCGTCGAGCGTGGCGTTCAGCCGCAGCGGCTGTCCCACCGGTATTCGGGCGTCACCCGGCTCGACATGCAGCGCGGCCGTATGCGGAAAGGCGTACAACCAGGCCGTGCGCCCCAGGCGGCCGAGCGGATCGCTGCCCGCGGCAAGCACCAGCAGCAGGCCGGCAACGGCGGCGCCAACCTGCAGGGACCGCCTGCGGATTTCACTGCGGGGCACGACCACGCCCGCATCCACCCCGCGCGCATGCCGCGCGGCATCGCCCACCACCAGCTCCCGAAACGGCGAGGGACGGCCGCCGCGGGCGACGTCCGCGGCACTCGTCAGGCGATCCTGCAGCGCGGGACAGCGTTCCTCGATGTAGCGCGCCACCCGGCGGTCGTCCGGCGCGACCCGCAGCCGCCACACGGTCCAGGCCAACGCGGCAGCCGCCAGGAGCGCCGCCGCTGCCGCCAGGCCTACCATCACCGCGTCGTCCGGCCGCACCAGCCGATCGGTTGCCAGCACCAGCAGCAGGCCCGCTGCCGCAGCCCCAGCCGCGGCAGCGGCCGTCCGCAGCGCGCGGGCGGCCTGCCAGCGGCGGCGCACGCGTCTCAGGAGCACGAGCAGTTCGTCGAATGCCGGTGAGAAATGCGGGTTATGCGCCACGAAAATCCAATTCTGTCACGCGGCGGCGCGGCCGAGCCAGGATTCGGCCAGCAGCAGGACGGCCATCGCCAGGATTGCGTACCACCACCAGCCCTGCGCCGCTTCCCGCGCCGCGGCATCGTCCCGCGCCGCAACGGCGGCCGCGGCAGCCGTGGATCGCCCGCTGCGCGCGCCGAACGCCTCCGCCGTCAGGCGCGCCGGATCCGACTCGCGCGGGTCGACGTTCAGGACGATCGTGCGGCCCGCTTCCGGCTCGACGGCGGCGCCCGGCCGCGGCTCCACGCCCGGCGGAGCGTCACCCACCAGCCGGGTGCGCGGCGCCTCGCCGCGCGCCGCGAGATACCGCGTCGCTTCGTGCACGAACGGCACGAAGGACGGCCGCCGCGGAAAGTCGTTCCACTCGTTGCCCAGATCGGAGGCGAGCAGCAGCAGGCGTCCCGCGTCCGACGGCAGCTCCACGAGCGCCGGACTGCCGTCCGAGAACAACGCCAGCACACGCCCCTGAGGCAGCTCCACGCGCCGGGTCTGCGTGAACCGGACCTGCGCCAGCCCGCCGGGATCCGTCCGGAACACCCGGAAGGCCGGGTGGCGCATGTCGCTCAGCGACCATCCCGACGCACCGTCCGGCGGCGTCGCGGCGGCCGCGATGTCGACGTCGGGACCGAGCAGATCGGCCGCCAGCGCCGGGTCGAAGCGCGGCCCGGCGGCTGCCAGCAGGCCGCCTCCCCCGGCCACCAGCGCCGCGAGCCGTGCGCGTGCGGCGCGGTCGAGCCCGGTGGTGCCGAGCAGCCAGACGGCGGCCACCCCGTCGAGCGCCGGCGCCGCGACGGCGGCGGGCTCGAGATGCCGGACGCCGTACCGCCCGTTGCCGGCGGCGGCGCGCAGCGCCCTTTCCAGGTAGAACGCATCCGAGGCTTCCCCAACGAGCGCCACCTCGACACCGTCCGCGGCGCCGAGCAGGTGGTAGCGGCGGTCGTCCGCCGCCAGGCCGCCCGGATCGTCCACCGCCACCTCCAGCAGGCCGGCCGGAGGCAGCGCGGCGTCGAAGGCGATCTCGTTCGGGCCGGGCGCGAGCGGCAGCTCCTCGGCTTCGACGACGGCGCCGCCGGCGATCAACCGTATCCGGCCGGACCGGGTCTCGCTGCCGGTATTGACCACCACCGCCGCCGCTCCCGCGGCCGTCACGTCGAACGCCGTTACGGCGAGGTTGCCGGCGCCCGGCTCGACGAGCCGCGCCGTCACCTGGATCCCCGCCGGCAGCAGCCCCCGCGCGCCGACGTCCCAACCGGACTGCTGGCCATCCGTAACCACCACGATCCGCCCGTCCCGCGCGCCGATCAGGCCCGCCGCGGTTTCCAGGGCCGCGGAGTACCGAGTGGCGCCGAAGCCGGGTTCCGTGCGGCCGAGCGCGGCCACGGCGGCGTCGCGGCCGGCGGCCGGCTGCGCGGCCACGGCGGCCCGCTCGTCGAACGCCACCAACCCCACCAGATCGCCCGCCGGCGCGGCGGCGACCGCCTCGCGCGCCGCGGCGCGGGCGCGTTCGAACATGCCCGGATACGACATGCTGAACGAGCGGTCGAGCGCTACCACCGTCACCGACCGGCCCGCCAGACCGGTCGCGTCGATGTACGGACGGGCGAACGCCGCCGCCAGCAGCAGCAGCGCCGCCACCCGCAGCGCAAGCAGCAGCCATTCCTGCAACCGGCGGCGGCGCACGGCTGCAGTCTGCGCGCGCCGCAGGAAGCGCAGGTCGCTGAACGCCAGCGGTCGCGCCGACTGCCGCCGCACGAAGTGCAGAATGATCGGAATGGCGACCGCCAGCGCGCCGGCCAGGAACGCGGGAAACAGGAACGACACGGTCGGGAATCCCGTTCAGACGCGCCGGCCGCGCGCCGACAGGTACGCGAGCAGCGCCTGGTCGAGCGGCCGCGACGTATCCACGAGGCAGTAGTCGATGCCGGCCAGTTGCAGCTCGCGCCGGTACAGGGAAATGAACGCCTCCACCTCCTGCAGGTAGCGCTCGCGCACGGCGGACGGCACGGCGGTCAGCTCGGCGCCGGTCTCCATGTCCCTGAAGCGCGCCGCGGCGTCGAACGGCAGCGTCAGCTCGGCCGGATCGAGCAGGTGGAACACGATGACGTCCACGCCGCGGAAGCGCAGGTGGCGGAGCCCGCGCACGACCTCCTCGGGCTCGTCCAGCAGGTCGGATATGAGCACCGCCATGCCGCGCCGCGACAGCGCCTCCGCCAGCCGGTCGAGCGGCTTCGACAGGTCCGACCCGCGCTCGGCGCGCAACGCGTCCAGGGCCAGGAGCAGGCGCCGCAGGTGGCCCGGGCGTCCGCTGGCCGGCAGGTGCTCCACTATCCGGTCGGCGAACGCCAGCAGGCCGACCGCGTCGCGCTGGCGGTTCATGAGGTAGGCGACCGAGGCGGCCAGGTACGCGCCGTACTCCAGTTTCGTCACGCCGCCCGAGCCGTAGCCCATCGAGCCGGAAACGTCCAGGAGGAGATGGCACTCCAGGTTCGTCTCCTCCTCGAACTTCTTCACGTAGTGCCGGTCGCTGCGCGCGTACAGCTTCCAGTCGATCAGCGCGGTGTCGTCACCCGGCATGTACTGCCGGTACTCGGAGAACTCGACGCTGAACCCCTGCGCCGGGCTGCGGTGCAGCCCGCTCAGGAAACCCTCGACGACCGCCCGCGCGCGCAGCTCCATGGAGCCGATGCGGGCGATGACCGCCGGGTCGAGGAAGCGCAGCTCGTTCGGGCGGGGAACCGCGGCCACGGGCTGACCTCACATGCCGCTGGCCGGCACGGGCACGGTCTCCAGCAGTCGCGCGGTCACCGTGTCCGCGTCGATGCCCTCGGACTCGGCAAAGAAGTTGGTCACCAGGCGGTGGCGCAGCGTCGGCGGGGCGAGCCGGCGGACGTCCTCGACGGATACGTGGTAGCGGCCCTGCATGAGCGCGCGCGCCTTGCCGCCCAGGATGAGCGCCTGCGACGCGCGCAGGCCGGCGCCCCAGCGCACCCACTTCTCGACGAAGTCGGGGGTGTTGGCGCGGCCGGGCCGCGACGCGTCCACGAGACGCACGGCGTAGCGCGCCACCTCGTCCGCGACGACGACCTGCCGGACGAGCCGCTGGAACGCCAGGATGTCCGCCCCGTCGAGGACGCGCTCGGGCTGCGCGTCCGCGTCCGAGGTGGTGGTCGTCACCACCCGCACCTCGTCGTCCTCCGGCAGATACGACATGACGATGTTGAACATGAACCGCGAGAGCTGCGCCTCCGGCAGCGGGTAGGTCCCCTCCAGCTCGATCGGGTTCTGGGTCGCGAGCACGAGGAACGGGCGCTCCAGGTCGTAGGTGCGCCCCGCCGCGGTGACGTGGTACTCCTGCATCGCCTCCAGCAGGGCCGCCTGCGTCTTGGGCGGCGTCCGGTTGATCTCGTCGGCCAGGATGATCTGGGCGAACACCGGCCCCTTGACGAACCGCAGGGCCCGGTGGCCGTTGCTCTCCTCCAGCACCTCGGTGCCGGTGATGTCGGCCGGCATCAGGTCGGGGGTGAACTGTATCCGCTTGAACGTCAGGTGCAGCACGCGCGCAAGCGTCTTGACCAGCAGCGTCTTGGCGAGCCCGGGCACGCCGGTGATGAGGCAGTGGCCGCCGGTGAACAGCGCGATCAGGACGAGCTCCAGCACCTCGTCCTGGCCGACGATCACCTTGCGCAGCTCGGCCAGGATCCGTTCGCGCCCGTCCCGGACACGTGCCGCGGCATCCTCGGCGGCTTCGGTCTCAATGCGTGAGGGCATACACGATCTCGTTGATGATCATGCGGTACGCACGGCCGGTGTACTCGAGGTAGCCGGGATACTCCTCGGCGTTCGACCACTCCCAGCCGTCGCCCATGTCGGTATTGAAGTTGGCCAGCACCATCGCCCGGCCGTTGTCGTCGAGGACGGCGTGCAGTTGCGCGCGGTAGCCGCCCTTCTCCCAGGTGACCCCGCTGAAGAACGACCCGAGCCCGGCAATCTGCGGATACTCCGGCAACACGTAGAAGCAACTGAACACCGGGTGGTCGGGCGTCAGCTCGACCAGCTCCCGGTCGGGGAACACCCGGCGCATCTGCTCCGCGAACAGCTCCCATTCGAGCGGGCCGTGAAAATCGTCGAACGTGGCGGTGCCGCCGCGCAGCAGGAACTCCCGCAGGATGCCGGCCTCCTCCTCCGACAGCTCCATGTTGGCCGGCTCGACGAAATAGATCCACGGATAGGCCCAGAGCCGCCGGTCGGACAGCTCCATGATGAGCGGATCGTTGACCTTGACCGAGGTGACGCGCGCCATGCGGCGCGACAGGTTCTGCTCGGCAGCCGGCCCGTCGATGGCCCAGGGATCGCTCCAGTAGCGGCGCCGGAACTGCTCCAGCCGCCCGGCCTCCGAGCTGTAGCGGATGCGGACGAAAGTCCACTCGAGTCCGTCGAGGCCGGCAACGCCCACCTGGCCGGACGCGGGCGCCGCGGGTCCGGCCAGCAGGGCCGCGGCTGCGACAAGCGTGAGCCGGGCGGTGCGGCGGGTTGCCGGGCCGGCAGGGGTCAAGGCCCCTCCTCGACCACGCGCAGCAGCAGCTCCTGCGCGCGCTCGTAGGTCGGCGCCATTTCCAGCGCGGCGAGCGCCGCGCGCCGGGCCTCGTCGAGACGGCCGCCCAGCAGGTGACTCTCCGCCAGGTCGCTCCAGGCCGACACGCGGTCGACGGGCCCGGCCGCCAGCGCCACGGTGAACTCCAGCGCCGCGGTGTCGGCGTCGCTGCGCGCCAGCGCCATGCGTCCGATTGCCAGGTGCGGCACCGGATCGAACGGATCGATGCCTATCACGCGGTCGTAGGCCAGGGCCATCCGGCGCTCGTCACCCGCCTCCTCGGCCAGTGCGGCGAGCTGGCGGGCCGCTTCGAGTGACGTCTCGTCGTGTTCGAGCAGCAACTCGAGCTCGCGCAGCGCGCGGTCGCGGTCGCCCTGCGCCTGGGCTATCTCCGCGAGCAACCCGCGCGGGCTGTCCATGCCGGTGGCCATCGGGGCCAGCGCGGCCGCCCGCTCCAGCGCCGCGACCGCGGCGTCCGTATCGCCCGCCTCCTGCAACGCCCGCCCGAGGGCAAATTGCAACTCGTAGTTGCCCGGATGCTCCTCAGCGAGGCGGCGCAGCACGTCGAGCTGCGCGGCCGGGTCCGGTTCCTCCTCGGGCGCGGCGGCGGGGTCGGCCGGCGGTTCCGCAGCCTCCTGCGCCTGCGACGCCACCGGGCGCAGCGCTTCCTGGAGCGCGCCGAAGCGCGCCGCGACCGCCTCGTCGAAGCTGGCCTGCAGCGCGTCGAAGTCGAGTCCGATGCTCTCCAGCGCCTCCTCGGTGTCGAGGCCGCGCCCGTACGCGGTGATCAGCTCCCGCAGCCGCGACTCGCCGTAGCGGTCCACGATGTGCTCCACCAGGACCGACGCCTGGAAGTACGCCAGCGAAATGGTCCGCGGATCGGAGAAACCGCCGTTGAGCTCGCGCAGCGGCAGCACGGACCCGTCGTTGAGCGCCCGGGCGAACGACATGGCCTGATCGCGGCCCCAGGCCGGACGGGCGCGCTGCTCCTCGTAGACCGACACGCCTTCGCTCAGCCAGCGCGGCAGGCGCTGCGCCGACATCTGGAGCGTCACCACGTGCGCGATTTCGTGCCACAGCGTCGCCCGCCAGTTGAAGTCGCCGGGCGGCCGGGCGCGCGGCGAGCCCATCGTCACCACCCGCCCGAAGCACGCGCCGAGCGCGCCGATCATGCCGGGCAGTCCGAGGTTGCGCACGGCGAAATCGTCGTGGCGCGGAAACACCTCGACCAGGATCGGCCCCTGGATCTCGATGTCGTACAGCCCGGCCAGCGTATCGAGCGCGTCCTGCGCGAGCGTCAGCACGTACTCCCCGAGGATGGGCGCCTCGGACGGGTGCAGGCGCACGATCAGGTCGCCGCGCTCGAACGTCTCGAATTCGTCGAGCGTGTCCATCATCTCCAGCAGGTTGTACGTGATGAGGTCGAACGGGTCGTCGGCGAACGAGCGCTCCAGCGCGGCCCGCGCGCCCGGCTCGTCGCCGGTGCGCAGCAGGTGCATGCCGAGCTCCGCGTGCGCCCGGCTGTTGCCGGGATCTATCTCGACTGCGCGCCGCACCAGCGCCACCGCCTCGTCGAAGCGGTACGCCTGGGCGGTATGGCTGCCGGCGATGCGGTAGACGTCGCCGTACGCGGGATTGATTGCCAGCGCTCGCTCCACCTCCGCCTCGAACTCCGGAATGCGGTCGTCCAGGTACGCCATGGCCGCGGACAGAGCCCGCGCCTCCAGGCTGTCGGGGTTGATCCGCAACGCCTCGTCGAGCGCCGCGCGCGCCGCTGCTTCGTTGCGGTCGCCGAGCTCCTGGGTGGCGATGAACAGGTGCGCCCCGACGTTGGCGGGATCGATCTCCAGCGCGCGGTCGACCGCGCCGCGCGCAGCCGGCGGGTTCTCGTCGGCGAGGGCGCGCGCCATGCCGAGCAGGGCCGGCGTCCATTCCGCATCGATATCCAGCGCGTCGGTGTACGACTGCACCGCGTCGGGCCGGTTGTACTTCTCCAGGAACAGATCGGCCCACGCGGTATGGATGGCGGGATCCTCGGGCGCGCCGGTAGCCGCGGAGCGCAGCAGGCCGTTCGCCTGCCGGAAAAGGCCGAGCGCGCGCGCCGCCAGACCGCCGCGGTACTTGTCGACCGGCCGGCGGGAGCCGGCGCCGTACGCGGCGACGTCCTCCAGATACGGCCGGGCTTCGCCGGCGCGCCCGACGCGCTGCAGCAGCAGCCCCAGCTCCAGCGCGGCCGCGCTCGCCGGGGCGGCCGTGGCAACCGGCGCGAGCAGCGCCTCCGCGTCGGCATATTGGCCGCGGCGCACGAGCACGGCGGCTCGTACGGCGGCGGCAGCCGGGTCGTCGGCCGCCCGCTCGGCGGCCAGCGACCCGGCCCTGTCGAGCTCGCCGCGGGCCAACGCGCGCGTGGTGTCGCGGTGGAACTGCTCCTCCGCCGCGTAGGTCCCGGCCTCCTGTGCGCGAAGCGACGTCGGAGCGGCTGCGAGGACGCCGGCCGCCAGCAGGACGGCGAGCGATCCGGCGCGCGGATTCACCTGCAGCATGTCGCCCGATTATATGCGCACGGTGGCGGCCCCCGGCGGCGGCCGCGCGAGAAAAAGGCGAGGTTCTGGTGGGAGGGAATCTCGAAGCGGCGGCGGCACTTCTGGCAGACGACCATGTCGTCCACGCGCACCAGGTAGTTGCGCAGCTTGGCGAACAGCGCGCGGTCGCGCTCCCCGGCGCCGCGCGGCAGGCGGTTCTTGCGCGTGCGGCGGATCCAGCGGACCTGGTACTCCCCGCGGAAGCGGCAGCGCGGGCAGGAATAGGTGGCCGTCTTCGTCTCCGGCCGTTCGTCGAAGAACTCGCGTTCGTGCACGGCGCCCCGTTCCCGCCGCGCTAGACCGCCGGGCCGTCCTTGCGGAACGTGACCAGCGACCAGATCCGGGGGATGTTGACCTTCTCGATGGAGAGCGGCTCGTAGCCGGTCTGGCGGATGAACTCCGGCAGATCCACGTCGGCCTTGAAGCCGACGTGGACGGTCAGTGGCGACAGGACGCGCTCGGCCCACGCCATCAGCCGGTTCTCGCTGCGGAAGTGGTTGAGTACCACGACGTGGCCGCCGGGCCGGCAGACGCGGTGCATCTCGCGGGTGACCTGCACCGGGTCGGGCACGACGCTGATGACGTACGGCGCATAGACGAGATCGAACGAGTCGTCCTCGAACTGCAGGTCGGCGGCGTCCATCTCGAGCAACTCGACGTTGCGGACGCCGTGCGCCCGGATGCGGCGGCCGGCCTTCGCCAGCATGGAAGCCGAGAAGTCGATGCCGGTCACGCGGCAGTCGCGGGGGTACAGGCAGGCGTTGATGCCGGTGCCGACGCCAATCTCGAGGATCCGGTCACCCGCGCTCAGCGGCAGGCCGCGGATCGCCTCCAGCCGTCCGGCGTGCAGCGTCGGCCCGAAGAACAGGTCGTACCACCAGGAGATGTCGGTGTACACCCGCTCGACGAACTCGTTCTCGACGTCGGTGACCGAGAGCGCGCGCGTCGCGGCATCCGGGCCGACGACCGCGTCGGCACGCCCCGAGCCGGACTGATTGAAGAGTGAAATCAAGGGCAGGGCACTCCGTACCAGGCTCGGACTATACCCTGTCGGGGCGTAGGCCGCAAGAAACCGGTATAGTGGTCGGACTTCGGATCCGTTGACGTGAGGTTTCTTTCAGCGTCGCAGTTCCTGCTCACGACGCTCGTGGTCAAGGTGGCCGTCGTGGCCGTGCTGGCCACGATGCTGGTCCGCTTCCGCCAGTTCCGGCGCATCCTGCTGACCGAGCAGCGCGCGTGGCGGGAGCGCCTGGTGTTCGCCGCGGCGTTCGGCCTGCCGCTGTGCGGCGGCGTCACCGCCCGCCTGCTGCTGGATTACAACGCCAGCGATCTCACGCTGGCCGGGCCGTTTCTGAGCGGCCTGATCGCCGGGCCGTACGCCGGCGCCATAGTGGGTGCGCTCGTCGGCGCCCCGGCGCTGATCGCGGGCGAGGCCATCGCCGTGCCGTTCGCCGTCGGCTGCGGATTCGCCGGGGGCGGCCTTCGCGAGATCTGCCCGAAGGAGGCGATCTGGCGCTTCTCGCCCACGTTGTTCGCGGACCTGCACCGCCACGCGTGGCAACTGGTCAGCCGGCTGCGGGTCGACTGGGTCGTGGTGCTGCTGGCGGCGCCGGTGGGCCTGGAGCTGCTCCGCCTGGGGCTGGGGTTCCGCTTCGGCGAGCACCTGTTCCACATGCAGCCGCCCAACCCCTGGCTGGCTGTAGTGGTGGTCGCATCCACGGTGATGTGCGTCACCATCCCCATCAAGATCTGGAACACGGCGCGCATCGAGCACCGGTTGCAGGAGCAGGAGAAGCTGCTGCTGGCCGCGCGGCTGGAGGCGCTGTCCAACCAGATCAACCCGCACTTCCTGTTCAATACCCTGACGTCGATATCGTCGCTGATCCGCTCGCAGCCCGATACCGCAAGGACGCTGATCCTGAAGCTGTCGCGGCTGCTGCGGCGGCTGCTGCGCAGCCAGGAGCACTTCGTGACGCTGCGCGAGGAACTGGCGTCGATAGACGAGTATCTCGACATCGAAACGGCGCGCTTCGGGCCGACGCTGGCCGTGGAAAAGGAGATCAGCGAGGACAGCCTCGAGCTGGTCATGCCGAGCATGCTGCTGCAGCCGCTGGTCGAGAACTCCATCAAGCACGGCATCGGCCGCAAGGTGGGCGGCGGACGCGTCACCATCCGCAGCCGGCGGACAGGTGAGCATGCGATCATCGAGGTGGCCGACAACGGCGCGGGCATGCCGCCCGACGCCTCGGGCGACGGCCGCAACGGCGGCATCGGCCTGCGCAACGTGGACGAGCGCCTGCGGGTGATCTACGGGGAGAACTACCATCTGCGCTTCGAGAGCACGCCCGGCCAGGGGACCTGCGCGCGCATACGGATTCCGCTGGTCGACGTGCCGCGGCCACAGGCGATGCAGGCTGCCTCCGCAGAACGATGACCCTGCGCGTGCTCGTGGTCGACGACGAGCAGCCGGCCCGGCAGGAGCTCAACTACCAGTTGGAGCGGATCGCCGCGGTGGAGATTGCCGGGCAGGCCGGCGACGGCCTGGAGGCCCTGGCGCTCATCGACGAGCTGCACCCGGACCTGGTGCTGCTGGACATCCAGATGCCGGGCCGCAACGGCTTCGACGTGGCGCGCGACCTGCTGGCCCGCGAGGTCGACACGCGCATCGTGTTCGTGACGGCGTACGACGAGCACGCCATCGATGCGTTCGAGGTCAACGCGGTGGACTACCTGCTCAAACCGGTCGAGCCGGATCGACTCGAACGCGCCATCGAGCGGACAAGGCAGCGGCTGGCGACGGAACGGGCCGCCGGCGGCGGGGTGGGCGGCGAGGAGCTGCGCCGCATCGTGCAGTACGTCACCGACCGGCAGGCCGGGCGCGCGCAACTGGCGCTGAAGGTGGGCGAGCGATTCCAGCTCGTGCAGTCGAGCGATATCATATATGCAGCGCTGGCCGACGACATCATCACCGTCGTGACCGACGACCTGACCGGCACGTCGAGCTACCGGACGCTCGATGAGCTGCAGGCCAATCTCGATCCGGCGGTGTTCTGGCGCGTACGGCGCTCGCACCTGATCAACATCAACAAAGTCAAGGAGATCGTGCCTTGGTTCAGCCGGAACTACATCCTGAAGATGCAGGACGCCAGCGGGACGGAGATCCCGGTGAGCCGCGCGCAGACCAAGCGGCTGCGGACGCACTTGAACCTGTAGGCGACGATCCGTCCGAGGCCATCGAGCCGGAGGCCGCATGGGACAGGCGGCGGGCGGTGCTGCTGCGCCGCGCCGGCGAGGAGCTGGTGGCGTGGGTCAAGACGCTGGCGTCCGCCGCCGTCTACGCCACGCTCATCGTCACGTTCGGATTCCAGGTGGCGCGCGTCGAGGGCCGCAGCATGGAGCCGACGCTGCAGGATCAGGACCGTCTGATCGTCAACAAGGCGGCATACAGGTTCTTCGGCGAGCCGCAGGTGGGCGACATCGTGATGCTGGACTATCCGCGCGACCCCGACAAGTCGTTCGTCAAGCGTATCGTCGCCGAAGCGGGCGACACGGTCCGCATCGAGAACGGCCGCGTATTCGTCAACGAGGTGCTGCAGCCCGACCTGTACGTGCCGCCGGAGTTCCGCAGCTACGAGAACCACGGCCCGGAGGTAGTGCAGGAGGCGTACTACTTCGTGATGGGCGACCACCGCAACAACAGCTCGGACAGCCGCCACTGGGGCCAGGTGCCGAAGGGTTACATCATCGGCCGGGTGCAGTTGCGCTGGTGGCCGCTTACCGAGATGCGGACCTTTTAGGTGGCAGGGGCGTAGAGGGCCTCGATCTCGGCGGCCCACTTGTCCGCTATCACGCGGCGCTTCACCTTGAGGGTGGGCGTGAGCTCGCCGCCGGCGATGCTCAGCTCCGCCGGCAGCAGCCGGTAGCGCTTGATCTGTTCATACGAGGGGCGGCCCGCGTTGACTGCCTCCACGATTGGATCGTAGAGGCCCCGCACGTCGCCCCGCTCCACCAGCGCCTCCCGATCCTCCGCCGGCTGCTCGCCCAGCGCCCCAGCGAGCGCGGCGAAGTCGGGCAGTATCAGGGCGGTGAGGTACGGTCGCCGGTCCCCGATCAGCACGGCCTCGGCCACCAGGGCGTGCTGCTTGAGTTGCTGCTCGACGGGCTGCGGCGCGATGTTCTTGCCGCCCGCGGTCACCAGCAGCTCCTTCTTGCGGTCCGTGATGACGAGATAGCCTTCTCCGTCGACGCGGCCTATGTCCCCGGTATGGAACCAGCCGTCGCGGATCGCCTCCGCCGTTGCGTCCGGCTTGCCGTAATAGCCGCGCATCAGGTTGGGGCCGCGCGCCAGGATCTCACCGTCTTCCGCGATGCGGATCTCCACGCGCGGCAGCGGCAGGCCGACGGTCCCGGGCCGCGCCGCGTCCAGCGGGTTCGTCGTCAGCACCGGCGCCGTCTCCGTCAGTCCGTACCCTTCCAGCACCGGAACGCCCACGGCCTGCAGGAACTCGGCGACGTGGACCGGGAGCGGGGCGCCGCCCGAACAGACGAACCGCAGGCGGCCGCCCGTGCGCTCGCGGATCTTGGAGAGCACCAGCCGATCGGCGAGGCCGGCGAGCAGCGGCGGCCGCCCGCCGCGGCGCTCCGCCTGTACGCGCGCGTGGCCGACGCCGACCGCCCAGTGGAAAAGCCGCTGCCGGATGGCCGGCGCCTGGGAGACCATCTCGTGCACGCGGGCGTGCAGCTTCTCGAACACCCGCGGCACGCCGGTCATCACCGTCGGCCGCACCCCGACCATGTCGCGCGCGACCGTGTCGAGCGATTCCGCGAACCGGATCGAAACGCCCTTGAACAGGTACATGTAGACGGTGGTGCGCTCGAAGGCGTGGCTCAGCGGCAGGAAAGAGAGCGCCTCGTCCGTCTCCTCGAAGTGCACCGCCTGGTCCACGTCGATCAGGTTGGCCACGATGGCGGCGTGCGTCAGCATGACGCCCTTGGCGTCGCCGGTCGTGCCGGAGGTGTAGATGATGGTGGCCAGCTCCTCGGGGTCGATCGCCGCCGCCTGCTCCTTGTAGCGGCGGGCGAGCCCGTCCTCCTCCATCAGCCGCCGGTGGCCGCGCGCCTGCACCTCGGCGAGGGTCGTCTCGCCGTCCCGGTCGCCGCCGCCCTCCCCGTCGATGATGATCAGCTCGCGCAACTGCGGCACCTGCGGCCGCACCTCGCGCACCTTGGCGGCCTGCACCTCGTCGGCGGCGATGACGACCTCGGCGCCGGAGTCGGCCAGGATGTAGCCCGCCGGCGCGGGCGGCAGGGTCGGGTAGATCGGCACCGTCACCGCCCCGGCCGTCAGTATCGCCAGGTCGGCGATCACCCATTCCGGGCGGCTGTCGCTCATCAGCGCAACCCGATCGCCCGGCTTGACGCCCAACGCCGCCAGCCCGAGGCTCAGGGTGCGAATCCGATCGAACACGTCGCTGCCGGTGTACGTGTCGATGCCGTCCGGCGTGCAGCGCCCCATCATCCGGGCATGCTGGTAGCGGCCGGCGACGTGGAACGGCAGGTCGGCCAGGGTCGATATCTGCGGTTCGGGCATGACGTTACTCCGCGCGGTACGTGCCGGACCGGCCGCCCGCCTTCTCGATCAAACGGATGTCGCCGATGACCATCGAGCGGTCGGCGGCCTTGAGCATGTCGTAGACGGTCAGCGCCGCCGCCGAGACGGCCGTCAGGGCTTCCATCTCGACGCCGGTCGGCGCGGTCGTCGACACCCGCGCCTCTATCTCGTAGCCCTCGTCCAGGCTGCGCAAATCGACCTCGACGTGCGTCAGCGGAATTGGATGGCAGAGCGGAATCAGCTCGGCGGTCCGCTTCGCCGCCATGATGCCGGCGATGCGGGCGGCCTGGAGCGGATCGCCCTTCGCGAGCCCGCCGTCGCGGATCAACCGCCGCGCGTGCGCGCTCATGCCGATCCGGCCGCGCGCAACGGCGACGCGCGCCGTGGCGGCCTTGGCGCTCACGTCCACCATGCGCACCCGCCCGTGCTCGTCCACGTGCGAAAGCCCGGCGGCCGGCGGCGTGCGTGCTTCGTCAGTCACCGTTCTGGCTCCGGCCCGCCTCGCGCGCCAGGTAGAACGACAGGCTCTCCAGCGACACGGTCAGGTCGACGCTCTTCAGCTTCACGTGCGGCGGCACGCGCAGGGCGCCGGGAGAGAAGTTCAGCACGGCGGTAATGCCGGCTTCCACGACCGTCTGCACCACTTCCCGCGCGGACGCCTCGGGTACCGCGATGACCGCAATGGTAATCGCTTCGCGGCGGGCGATCTCCTCGAGGTCGCGGATGTCATGGATGGCGACGCCGCCGCGCGACACGCTTCCCACCTTCGTCTGCAGGTTGTCGAACAGCGCGACGATCCGGAACCCCTCGCGGCGGAATCCCGGGTAGTCGGCGAGCGCGAGCCCCAGATTGCCGGCGCCGATGATGGCCACGCCGAGCTTCCGGTCGAGCCCCAGAATCGAGCGCAACTCGCGCCGCAGATCCTCCACGACGTAGCCGACGCCGCGCACGCCCAGCTCACCGAAGTTTGACAGATCCCTGCGGATCAAGGCCGCATGCACACCGAGCTGCTCCGCCAACACCTTCGACGAAACGGTCCTGACGCCCTTGCCGTACAGCTCGTTGAGATACCGCAGGTAGAGGGATAACCGGTTCGTCGTCAGCTCCGAAATCTGATCGGGCATCGGACATCCGCTACGGCCGGCAGTGAGTTTAACGCTAGATGGGGCTACGCCCCAAACCCCCGCCGGCCACTCGCGGGGCCCCTTCGCCCCACTCCGTGGCCGGCGAGCCGCGCCGTGCGCGGCTTGGGAGACGACTGCTTCAGTACTCGCCGTCCCCCTACCTTGTTCAAACTGTTGGGCAGTGCGACCACCGAGAAGCAGCCGCTCAGGGCTCAGCTTGAGGCCTGCGGCGCGTGCTAGGATGCGGCGGGGGGCGTCGCGTTGCTGGAGCGTTTGCTGGTGAAACGACTGCGTATTTCCGTGCTCATCGTCGGGTTGCTGCTGGCGGCGCTGTGCGTGCCGGCGGCGGTCGGGGCGCAGCCAGCGGGGCGGCGGGCCGTCACGCTCGAGTCGCTCACCTCTTCCCCGCTCTTCTTCCACGGCACGGAGGTCGTCGTGGAGGCCGACGCGGAAGCCGACGGTGTGCTCGCCTACCTCGTGGACGACGGCGGCGCCCGGCTGCTGGCGCTCGACGTCACGCCGCCCCCGGAGGGCATACGCGAGCGGATCGAGGCGACCGGCACGTTCTACGACGTGGGGCGGCTCGAGCCGGACGACTCGCGGGTGGCGAACCTGCCGCTCGACCGGCTGGCGACGGCGCTCCTCGGCAGGCCGTGGCCCGGCGTGGGCGAGTTGCCGGTGCTGGTGGCCTCGTCGACGCGCGTCGTCGCCGGCGAGGCCGGTCCCGGCGGCGCCACGCTGCGCGCGCTGGCGCTCGATCCCACCGCTTATCTGGATTCAGCGGTCACGATTTCCGGCCGCTTCCGCGGCCGCAATCTCTACGGCGACCTGCCCGCCGCGCCCGGGCAGAGCCGCTGGGACTTCGTGCTGGCC
Source organism: Vicinamibacteria bacterium (assembly GCA_022820825.1). GTDB lineage: Bacteria > Acidobacteriota > Vicinamibacteria > Vicinamibacterales > UBA8438 > JAAXGX01. The sequence continues at coordinate 10,499 of JAJEEU010000018.1, read as the reverse complement.
TCCGTCGACGCCGCGGTGTGGGTGGTCGGGCGGGAGCCCAAGGGCGACGGGTTCGAGCTCGACGTGCAGGCGCGCATCGACACCGGACGCTGGCTGGAGGTGACGGGCCGCGTCGCGCTGCACGACGGCATGGTCCTGATCGACGCGTCCGGCATCGCGCTGGCCGACCCGCCCGCGGACCGCCAGCCGATTGCGCCGGTCCGGCCGCGGCAAGGGCCGGCGCCCGAGGTGATCTTCAGCGCGCCGCTGCACGACGAAGTGGACGTGCCGCCGGACACCACCGTGCGCATCCAGTTTTCTCGCGACATGGAGCCCGACTCGTTCGCCGGCCGGGTCGCCGTGGCGTACGGCGGCCCGGGCGCGGCGGCGGGCGGAGCGGCTGCCGCCAACGCGGGCGGCATCGGCTTCGAGGCGGCGTACCGGCCGCGCAACCGCGTGCTCGAGATCCGCTTCGATGTCGAGCTCGAGCAGTTCCGCACGATTGACGTGCAGTTGCTCGACGGGATCACCGCGACCGACGGCGCCGCGCTGCCGGCGTGGACGCTGTCGTTCTTCGTCGGCGGCTGAACGCCGCCCTTACCTTCCGGTCACCGGACCCTGCTCCAGCAGCTCCGCGACGGCGGCGCGCGTCCGTTCCATGAGCGTCGTCTCCGCTTCCGCCCCGGCGGACTCGACCGGAGCCCCGATACGCACGCTGACCGTCACCGGCCGCACCAGGGGACTGCCCTTGCGCATGGCCGCGCGCGTGCCCTGAATCGCCACCGGCACCAGGGGCGCGCCGGCCCGCTCGGCAATCAGGAACACGCCCGGCTTGAACGGCTGGAGCTCGCCGGTACGGCTCCGCGTGCCCTCCGGAAAGACGAGGAACGAGTTGCCGGCCCGGACCGCCGCCGCCGCCTGGAGGATCGCCTGCATGCTCCGCCGCGGGCTGCGGCGCTCGATCGGCACGAAGCCGGCCATGTCGAACGCCCGGCCAAGCACCGGGAGCTTGTGAATCTGCGCCTTGTAGAGGATGCGCAAGCGCGGGTGCAGCGCCGCGAGCGCCATGTACAGGATCGGCGGCTCCACGTTGCTGGCGTGGTTGACGCAGTACACCGCGGCCCGATGGAGCTGGATGTGCTCCCGGCCCGCCACGCGGCAGCGGATGCCGGCCGCGCCGAGTCCGATGCGGACGCCCATGCGCCCCAGCACGTACAGCGCGTCCGGCCGGCCGGTGGCCATGGCCAGCAGCATGCCCGGCGGGCCGCACACCAGCACCCACAGGCTGACGCCGACGTACGCGGCCAGCGAGCGCACGGCCGCCACGGCCGTCTCGAACGCACTCTTCATGAGGCTGAAAAAGGAAAAGGCCCGACCCCGTGGCGGGTCGAGCCGCGGCAACTCCCGGAACAGGCCTGGCTGCGCCGCTAGGAGACGTGCGCCTCCTGCTGCGGAACCTCGCTCTTGCTCACCTCGGCCTTGGCGGTCCGCGCCTTGGCGATCTGGCGGGCATGGTTCGCGAGGCAGCGCTCGAGCGCCTTGTTCACCTTCTCCTCGACCGTGTCGCTGGCCTCGCTGGTCACCTCGGACACCTCCGAAACGACCAGGAACCTGGCGCGGTCGAGCATCCGCTTCTCGCGGAACGACAGATTCTTGGTCTGGCTCAGGAAGTTGAGGTTCTTGAGGACGTCGATCACGTCGTAGATCGAGCCGGTCCGCATCTTGTCGGAGTTGTCCTTGAAGCGGCCCTTCCAGTTCTGGTGATTCTCGATCTCGCCGTTGCCCAGCAGGATGAACAGCTTCTTGACCTCGCTGCTGGCGATGGCCCCACGCAACCCGACGCCCTCGACATTGTCGATGGGCACGAGGACCGTCGTGTCGCTGGCCGTCATGCGCAGCGAATAGAATCCGCAGGTGGTGCCGAGTATCGTCTTCGTCTCGATACGCGTGACGGTGCCAACTCCGTGATTCGGGTATATGACCTTGTCACCGACCTCGAATTCCAACATAACCCCCGGTTACCGCCAGACGTCGTTGCAGGAAACGCGCGTTCGAGACAGGCTGTCGATTCTAGCGCATCCGGCGCCGATGGGCAACCGGAAGCCATTTAAACAAGGCGGTTTAACAGCAGTGGCGGCGGTGTTGTAGAGTTATCGGAACCAGGAGCGTTGCCTGCATGACCCCAGTTCCCATCCTTCGCCGCGGGCTGCCAGCCATCGCGCTGGCCGCGGTTCTCTGCCTGGCCGGCGCATCGAACCGGCTGACGGCCCAGGAGAACAGCAGCCTCGCGCCCTTCGTCCCGACGCCGCAGGACGTGGTGGACCGCATGCTGGAGCTTGCGGGCGTGAGCGAGTCGGACGTGGTCTACGACCTTGGCTGCGGGGACGGCCGGATCGTGATCACCGCCGCGCGGGAGTACGGCGCGCGCGGCGTGGGCATCGACATCGACCCCCAGCGGATCGCGGAAGCCAACGCCAACGCCGAGGCCGAGGGCGTGCAGGACCTGGTGACGTTCATCGAGCAGGACGCCATGACGGTGGACGTCTCGGACGCGACCGTCGTGACGCTCTACCTGCTCTCGTCGTCCAACCTCAAGCTCCGTCCGCTGCTGACGGAGCAGCTCGCGCCCGGCGCGCGCATCGTCTCGCACGCGTTCAGCATGGGCGACTGGTCGGCGGACCAGGTCGACCGCTTCACCGATTTGCGCGGCAACACCCGCACGCTCTTTCTGTGGCGGCATGACGGCACGGTGAGACCGTAGCAGTCCTGGCCGCCGTCGGCGGTCCCTCGGCGCCGGAGTGGCGAAACTGGCAGACGCGCTGGACTCAAAATCCAGTGAGGTTCACCCCTCGTGTCGGTTCGATTCCGACCTCCGGCATACCATTTTTCGCGTTAGTCATTTGTTCACAGTAACTTGTGGGATGGTCGGTAGTCGGCCATCCCACAGCCGACCCCACAGTGCAGCGTCTGGGACTTGGACGTCGGCCCACATGCTACGCTCGTCGTCATGCTGGCAAACAACGCTCCGATCTGGCTAGTTCTGGTCGTGGCGCTGATCTCTGGATTGATTGGTGCCGCGCTCACGCTCTACGTGCAGGCTCAACTGGACGAGAGATCAGTGAAGAGAGACGTTCTCAGACGAGTGGCGGGGAACCGCCACGTCTTGACGCAGCGAGTCCCACTACCGCCCAGCGGGGAGCCGTTCGTTGCTTTGAACGAGGCATTCATTGTGTTCGCCAACCATCCAGAGGTGTTAACAGCCTTGGAGAATCTGCGGACGGGTGGTAACCGGGATGCCGAGAACGTCGTTGCCTTGATTAAGAGAATGGCAACCGCGTCCGGTGTTGACATCGGTCTGGACGACGCATTCATCGATACCCCGTTTGTCCGACAGACACCGCAGCCATAGTTCACGCCGCCGCCGAGAAAGATCGCAGGATGCAGCCGGCCGGCGCTATAGGTCGCACGTCGTCGTCGTACGGGTCGTCGTAGCCGGCCGGCCGATGTCTGCGTCCGCGTCGTCGGCTACTACGTCGTGGTCGGCCGGCGCTCCAGGTGTCGGCCTCTGAGGTCGGTCCTCGGACAAGGTCGCAAGTCTTTGGGCAAGCTGGTTCACGGAAGGCGGTCATCGGGTTCAGGCAACTGTCCGCCTTCTCTTCGCAGCAGCCGTCGCGCCGCCTCGACGTCGGCCCGGGACGCGCGATCGGTGAAGAACTCGGCGGTCTTCATTGCGGAAACTTTCTCGGCCACCGCCGTTGCCACGAACTGGTTGATGCTCGTTCCATCCGTCTTGCTGATCTCCGCAACCGCCGCCTTCAGCGACGCCGGCAGCCGCAACGGATACGTGCTGAGCTGCTTCTTCATGGCGAGAGTCTCCTCAAGGCCTCCCGGGCCGATAGCAACGCGATGCCGAAGCGGGCGGGCACCTGACCGAAGTCCTGCCGGTTGAAGGTGACCAGGGCATCAGCCGCGCCGTTGATGGCGGCATCGAGCGCCATTATAGACTAGTCTTAGTACAGTCTGAACTAGCTTCATGGGGGGTTCCACTGGTGTCCGAAGTTGGAGCATTCGAGGCCAAGACCCATCTTCCCCGGCTGCTCAAGCGCGTGCAGCAGGGGGAACGGTTCGTAATCACGCGGCACAATCAACCCGTCGCGGAGCTGATTCCCTTCAGGCAACGGGACAACGACAGGATTCGTGCAGCCATAGACGGGCTCAAGAAGTTCCAGCGGAAGCACAGCCTGGGAGACCTGTCGATCCGCCGGATGATCGACGAAGGGCGGCGCTTCTGATGGCGTTCGTGCTCGACTGCTCGGTGACCATGGCGTGGATTTTCCACGACGAGGCGACTGACGCTACGGACCGGCTACGGGACGAGCTGCTCGGCACGCGGGCGTTTGTCCCGGCGCTGTGGCCCGTCGAGACGGCCAACGCACTCCTGGTCGCAACCCGCCGCGGACGTATCTTGCAGAACGAATGGTCCGAGATTCGCGCGTATCTCGACGCGTTGCCGATCGACGTCGACCCGGTCTCGGCGGCGCGCACATGGGGTGCAGCGCTCGACATGGCGAGCGCACACGGGATCTCCGCCTACGACGCGATGTACCTCGAACTGGCGGTAAGGATGCGGCTGCCGCTGGCCACGCTGGATCAACGGCTCGGCGACGCCGGACGAGCGGCCGGGGTAGACGTGCCGGCAATCGCCTAGCACTGCCAACTGCCGCAGTGCGCGCCGTGCCACGGCATCGATTTCCTCCCGGTCTGGCAGCGACGCCGTGCGCGCTGCTGGCCGCCGCCAGCGGGACACATGCGGCGGGGTCGTTCCGCACCGACCTGCTCCGCACGCGCGTCAACTACACGTTCTCGCCGCGGATGTTCTTCAGCGGCCTGTTCCAGTACAACTCCACGCACCGGACGCTCGGTGCGAACCTCCGGCTGCGCTGGGAGTACCCGCCCGGCAGCGAGCTGTTCGTCGTCTACACCGCCGAGCAGGAGGTGGACCCGCTACGGCCTGTCCGCCGCCACGAGCTCGCCGACCGCGCGTTCGTGATCAAGATCAACCGGCTGTTCCGGTTCTGACGCTGCGCCGCCAGCGCACATCGCGCGGTCACCCCGCGGCGGGCGAGGGGGCCGGGGCCGGCACATCGACGCCCGTCTCGCCCTCCGAGCGGGCGATGATGGCGGCGCCGCAGGAATCGCTGAACACGTTGACCGCGGTGCGGGCCATGTCGAGCGGGCGGTCGACCGCCAGCATCGCTCCGACGATCAGCTCCACCTGCGGCCCGGTCAGGTTGACCGCCTCCAGCACGATGAAGATCACGACCAGTCCGGCCGACGGCACCGCGGCGGCGCCGATCGACGCCAGCAGGGCGGCGAACACGACGAGGATCTGCTGTTCCAACCCCAGCGTCGCGCCGAGCACCTGCGCGATGAACAGCACGCCGGCGCACTCGTAGAGCGCCGTGCCGTCCATGTTGACGGTCGCCCCCATCGGCAGCACGAACGACGTCACCCGGTTCGATACGCCGACCTTGTTCTCCACCGCGTTCATGGTGACCGGCAGCGTCGCCCCCGACGAGCTGGTCGAGAACGCCATCACCAGCGGCTCGACCATGTTCCTGAAATGCACGATCGGGTTGATGCCGCCCACGAGGTACAGCAGCAGCGGCAGCACGACCAGCAGGTGCAGGGACAGGCCGCAGAAGAGCATCAGCGCGTACCACCCCAGCGCCTCGAACGCGCCGAGGCCGGTCGTGCCGACGAGATTCACGATCAGGCCGAACACCCCGATCGGCGCCACGTAGTCGATGATGCCGCGCGTCAGGCGCATCATCGCCTCGAAGCCGGCCTCGAACAACGTCACCAGCGGCTCGCGGTGGCGCGGCTGGAGCATGCTGATGGTGATGCCGAGCACAATCGCGAAGAAGATGACCGAGAGCATCGACCCCTCGGCCGCCGCCGCCACGACGTTCGGCGGGACGATGTCCAGGATGAGGTCGATCGGCGAGGTGGAAACCGCCAGGTCCGGCAGCGCCTGGGTCTCGGCGCCGGCCAGGTCCGCGCCGACCCCCGGACGGATCACGTTCACCAGCACCAGACCGATGGTGCACGCGAACGCGCTGGTCAGCAGGTAATAGCCGAAGGTCTTGCTGAACAACCGCCGCAGGCCGGCGCCGGCGGCGACCGAGGCGACGCCGGTCACGATGGACGTGACCACCAGCGGGACGATGATCATCCGCAGCAGGCGGATGAAGAGCTGTCCCAACCAGCCGACGGCGCCGGCCAGCGGCTCGCCGCCGACCAGGCCGGCCGCTATGCCCAACAGCATCGCGACGGCGATGCGCCAGTGCAGTTGGTGGTACCAGGCAGTGTTCGGATTGGTGGTCCGTGCTGTAGCCAAGCGCGCCTCCACGGGCAGTTATTGCGGCCGGTGCGTATCGAATGCGGCGCCGAACGACCGGCGCTGATGGAGACTGCCGAGCATCAGCAGCTCGCCGCCCGGCGGCAGGATTGTCTCGCCCGTCAGCGTGCTGATGTACTCCTCGCCGTGACGCACGGCAATCACGCTCATGCCGGTCCGCGAGCCGATGCCCGAGTCGCGCAGCGGCCGGCCGCCCAGCGCCGCCGGCACGCCCACGGTGAACAGCCGGACCCCCTCGCCGAGCAGCACCGGCTCGTGGCCGTCGAGCAGCGACATCACGGCCTCGACGCCGATCGTGGCGTCGCTCAGCACGAAGTCCGCGCCGGCGCGGTGGATCGCCTCCTGGTTGCGCGCGATGCGGCTCACGATGCGCACGTCGGGATTCAGGCGCCGGCAGTAGACGGCCAGATAGATGTTCATGGCGTCGTCGTTCGAGGTGAGCAGCACCGACCCGGCGTTGCCGACGCCGGCCCGCTCGATCAACTGCCGGTTGGCGGCATCGCCCGCGAACACTTCGTGGCCGGCGGCGGCCATCCGCGCCAGGGCCGACTCGTCGCGGTCGATGGCGTGCACGGTGAACCCCTTGCGGCGCAGCGCGGCGCCGGCCGCCTGCCCGACGGCGCCGGCGCCGATCAGCAGCACCGGCCGCGTCATGTCGGTGCGCCCCGGCAACAGCTCGGTCAGCCCCGCAATCCGCTGCGCGGTGCCGGTCACCACCAGCACGCTGCCCGGATCGATCCGGGTGTCGGGGTACGCCGGTTGCAGTCGGCCCCGCTCCCAGAGGCCGGCCACCGTGAGGCCGGTGCGCTCCCGCAGATGCGTTTCGCGCACCTTCATGCCGGCAAATGGGGTATCGCGCGCCGGCAGCTCCGCGATCTGCAGGTCATGGATGGCCGCGACCACGTGCGCCTCGGCGCGGCCCGCGTCGACGCGGCTCGCCAGGTACTCGCCGAGCTGGCGCTTGAGCGGCAGCACCGTGTTGGCGCCGCTCAGCTCCAGGATGTCGATCGAGTCCTCGTGCTCGGCGATGGCGACGATCGGGGTGTCGGCCGCCACCTCGCGCACCGTGAGGGTCACGTTCGTGTTGGCGGTGTCCGTCCCGTTGGCGAATACGAGCCCCGCCGCGTCCGCCCTCAGGCGCTCGTACGTCGCCTGCTCGTCGATTTCGCCGGCTACGACCGGCACGCCGTCCCCCAGCAGGCGCGCTGCCGTCACCGGGTCCGGCTCGATCGTGAAGCACGGTATGCCCTCCGCCGCCAGCCGCTGCACCAGTCCCACCCCGATCGCGTCGTACTCGGTGATGATCACGTGGCCGGACGCCTCCGGCGGCGCCTCGCGCGGCGCCAGGATGCGGACGCGCGCCTCCAGCCATGGGGTGTAGAACAGCCGGATGAAGAGGAATGGCAGCATCACGAGCAGGAACACCACGCCCGACAGCACCACGACGACGCTGAACACGCGGCCGGCGTCGCTCGCGAAGGTCACGTCGCCGAAGCCGAGCGTCGTCATCACCACGACCGCCCAGTAGAAGCCGGTGACCCAGGAGTGCTCCTGGCCTTCCACGCGCAGCATGATGAAGTGGAACAGCACGGCGTAGACCGTGACGAGCGCTACGAGGAACGCGAGGTAACGGAACAGCGCGCGGATGTTCTCGCGCATCTCCGGATGACTCGTGAGCGCCGCCAGCCGTTTCAGCAGAAAGGTCATCGGGTGGACAATGATCAGAATCGGAAGAGCCGGGTCAGCTTCACGATGAACGATCGGTTTTCGAGCATGAACCGGCTGTCGAGCATCGACGCGCCGCGCAGCATGGTGTCGCGCTGATCGTTGTACACGACGAACAGCTCGCTGCCGGGCTGATACTCCCAGCGGAACCGCACGTTGGTCCCGAGCTGCCGGCTCACCGAATTGAATTGTACGAGCCCCGAGAGAAACATGCGCGGCGTGAACGTGTGGGTCGCCCGCGAGGTCGCCAGCGCCACGGTGAAGCGGCCCTCCGGGATGTCGATGCGGTTGAGCTCGATGGTCGGCTCCAGCGACAGTTGCGGCGTGACCTCGACCCGCCCCCCGCGGTAGCCGAACGCCGTTATGTCGCCGCCGTAGAAGCGGCCCTGCTGGACGAACGCCGTACCGGAGAAGCGCCGCTGCTCCCCCATGAAGTACGACAGAAAGAGGTCCTGGAAACGGTACGCGCCGGGCGCGATGGAGACGTCGTCCGTGATGTCGAACGGATCGACCAGCAGCTCGTAGTTGCGCAGCAGGTCGACGTTGAAGCGATCGCTGTTCTCGAATTCGGTGCTGAACCGCACGCTGGCCGCGCGCGTCTCGAGTTGTCCCGCGGTGCTCTCGATGTAGTCGAGGCTGCCGCCCCAGGTGAACTGCCGCACGGCCTCGATCGACCGCGGCCGGGGGCTGTACTGCGCCGCGACGTAGGTGCGGCGGAAGTCCTCGCGGGGGCGGAATCCGATTTCCGGGTTGAAGTTCCGTCCGACAAGCAGGTGGTCCACCTGCACGCCGTACAGGTCGCCGCTGTAGGTGAACGCGGCCTGGTAGCTCTGGTCGTCGCCGGTCAGCCCGGTGGTGCGCGTGCGGGCGTAGTAGCCGTTGAAGGTGACGTTGTCGTAGAACGCGAAGGAGGCGTCGGCGCCGTACACCTCGTTGGCGCCGGGCCGGTCGGGATCCGTGCCCAGCGCGTTCGTCGCCACGGAGCGCCGGGTGTACATGCCGCCAATCCGGCTGCGCCGCAGGATGTCCGCCTTCATGCGCACTACCGTGAAGTTGGCCGCCCGCGCGTCCACGTTCGGCTCGTCGCCGGTCTGGATGTTCAGGGCGCCGACGCTCATCCGCCCCACCTTGCCCGTCAGCCGGCCGCCGGCGCGGATCGGCACCGTCTGCCCTTCCGACAGGCCGATGCGCCGGCTGAAGAACACCAGCGGCGCGCTGTTGCCGCTGCGCGTGCCCGGCGGCCCCTCTCCCCGGGCGCCCGTGGAGCCGCCGCCCCTGCCGAGCTGGTTCGGTCCGGCGCCGAAGTCGAAGAGCCCGCGCGACTCCAGGAAGAACTCGCGCTTCTCCGGAAAGAACAGGTTGAAGCGGGTCAGGTTGACCTGCTGCTGATCCACCTCGACCTGCGCGAAGTCGGTGTTGAACGTGAAGTCCGCCGTCAGGTTCTGCGTCACGCCCCACTTCACGTCGACGCCGCCCGTGCCGTCTCCGCGGTTCGTATACGGCTCGTCGGCCGTCAGGTCCGTAGCCAGCGAGCCGATGCCGTACGGCTTGACCTCCAGCCGCACAGCCTGTTCGGGCGCCTCGAGGCCGACCAGCGTGCCCGCCACGGACAGTCGGAACATGCCGGGACCTGCCGAGATCGGCACCGGCGTGAGGTACGACCATTCGTTCAGCCGGCGCTGGCGGCGGCCGATCTGGACGCCCCATACCTGCGACCTGCCGGTGGCATAGCGGAGCGATCGGAACGGAATCGCCATCTCCACCGTCCAGCCGCCGTCGAAGCGGCCGGTGTCGACGTCCCAGACCGGGTTCCAGTCGTTGTTGGGATTGCCTTCGTCGCTGATCTCGTAGTCGAAGAACCCGCCGATCGGGTTGACCATGAACGCCACCCCGTTGCGCCGGTCGTAGAAGGTGTCGAACGCCACGCTGAAGTTGTCGTTGAAGATGATCGGGAACGCATCGCGCTGCATGGCATTGGCGATCCACGCCTCCTCGGGCTCCTTCTCCCAGATCCGCGCCGCGACGTAGACATTGTCGTCGTCGAAGAATATCCAGACGTCGGTCCGCTCCTGCGAGGGAGCGCCCTCGTCGGGCATCTGCTGAACGAATCCGGTCACCGCCGGCGTCGCACCGTAGAAGGCTTCGGACAGCGCGCCGTCCACGCGCAGCGATTCGCCGATGCGCACCGCGCGCATCGTGACGCGGCCGTCGGCGTCGCGCGCGACGGTCTCCGGGGCGACCGGCGGCGGCGGGCCGTCGATGCGGATGCCGCCGGCGTCCGCCGGCCGGGGGTCCTGCGCTGCAACCGGCGCCGCTGCGGCGCAGATCACCAGGGCCAGCAGGCCGCGGGCAACGGCCGCCTTGCCGTGACCGC
>JAJEEU010000042.1 GCA_022820825.1 Vicinamibacteria bacterium | reverse complement strand
TGGGCGGCGTGGCGCTGGGCGCACGCGGGGCGGCATGGCCGTCCATGCCGGCGGCGCGCGCGGCGGCGGCCCCGCAGTCCGGCGGCCGGAGCGATCCGACCCAGGCCGAGGTGGAAGGGTGGTACCGCGACCTCCGCAACTGGGGCCGCTGGGGCCGGGACGACGAGGCCGGCGCGGTCAACCTGATCACGGCGGAGAAACGGCGCGCGGCGGCCGCGCTCGTGCGCAACGGCCGCACCGTGTCGCTCAGCCGCGTCTTCGAGCCGCCGCAGCACTTCGTCCGCAAGAACGACCGCGGCAACGGCGCCGGCTCGGTGGTCGACTACTACGGCTTCATCTACCACGGCCAGACGATCACCCATATCGACTCGCTGTGCCACATCTGGGAGGACGCCGCCGACGGCGTCTGGAACGGACGCCATCCGGACGACGCGGTCGACACGCACGGGGCGTCGTTCGGCTCCGTGATGGCCTGGGAGAACGGCATCATCACGCGCGGCGTGGTGCTGGACGTCCCGCGGCACCGCGGCGCCGCGTACGTCACGCCCGACCGGCCGGTCCACGGCTGGGAGCTGGCGGAGATCGCGGACGCGCAGGGGGTGGAGGTAGGGCCGGGGGACGCGCTCATGGTGCACAGCGGCCGCGAGGCGTTCCAACGCGCCGGAGGCGTATTCGGCGGGGGCGACCGCCCCGGCCTGCACGCCTCGTGCGCCAAGTTCATCCGCGACCGCGACGTGGCGCTGCTCGGCTGGGACATGATGGACGCGCGGCCGAACCCCTACGGCCTCGCCTACCCCGTGCACGCCGTGCTCACCTACTTCGGCGTGGCGCTGCTCGACAACGCGCTGCTGGAGCCTATCGCCGACGCCTGCGCCGAGGAAGGCCGCCACGAGTTCATGTTCATGGCGCTGCCCCTTCGCGTAGCCGGCGGCACCGGCAGCCCGGCGAATCCGATCGCGATGTTCTGACGTTACCTGGGGCTGCGCCCCACCCCCCCCGGGGGACGCGGGAGGCTGGATGATGACTGCAAGATTCGAGACGGCACTGCGCGGAGCGGCGGTTGTGGCACTGCTCGCGGCGCTGGCCGCCTGCGGGGCGAACGGGCAGGCCGACGAGCGCATGGAAACCGCGGCCGACGTGGAGCGCGCCATGCGGGAGCTGTCGAACCAGGGCCGCTGGGGCGCAGACGACGAGATCGGCGCGGCCAACTTCATCACGCCCGGGAAGCGGCGGCAGGCCGCCTCGCTCGTGCAGGAGGGCATCACCGTCTCGCTCGCGCACGACATCGTCGAGGAGGAAACGGTGGACGGGCCGACGCACCTGTTGCGGGAGGTGCTGCGCGTCAGCGAGACCGGCGGCTCCGACCGGCTGCAGTACACCGGCAGCTACCACGGCTACGTCCACAGCCACCTGGACTCGCTCGACTGCCACGTGATGATCGACGGCGTGGGCCATACCGGCGCGACGCTGGCCGCGATCGAGGAGGCCGGCGGCTGCCCCAAGGGCAGCATCCACGCGCTGCGCAACGGCATCGTCACGCGCGGCGTCCTGTTCGACGCCACCCTGCTGCCCGGCAAGGCGACGGCCGAGGGCTGGCTGGAGCCGGGCACGCCCGTGCGCAAGGCCGACCTGGAAGCGCTGGAGGAGATCCAGGGCGTGCGGGTTGCAGAGGGCGACGTCATCCTGCTCCATACCGGCCGCTGGCTGCGGCGCGCGGCGCTGGGCCCGTGGACGCGCGACGACGCCGGCGTGGCCGGCTATCACGCCGACGTGGCGTACTTCCTGAAAGAACGCGGGGTTGCGTTCATCGGCCACGACATGTCGACCGACGTCGCTCCCAGCGGCATCGACGGACACGACGGGTTCCCGCTCCATGAACTGGCTCTCGTATCGCTCGGCGTGGGTATCTTCGACAACCTCGACTTCACGGAGGCCGCCGAGATGGCGCAGCGCCTGGGGCGCTACGAGTTCCTGTTCACGGCCGCGCCGCTCCGTATCCGCATGGGCATGGGATCGCCCATCAACCCGACAGCGACCTTCTAGCAGATCGCCCCCGCAGCGGACGTTCGGGCGCTATCATCGTCGTCGGTCCGGCTCGCGGATACGAGCCGGGCGCCTCAGCATCCGATTCCCCACGGCAAACGGAAAATGGAGAAATCGCAGGAACAAGGGTCGAATGTCCATCTGCGCTATGCGGTGGACGAGGCGCCGTCGCACGGACTCACGCTCGGGCTCAGCCTGCAGGTCGTGACGCTGGTGCTGACCGGCATCATCCTCACTCCCATCATCGTCCTCAACGCCGCGCGCCACCCGCAGGGGCTGGAGTGGGCGATCTTCGCCGCGCTGACCGTCAGCGGGATCGCGACCGTTCTGCAGGCCCGGCCGATAGGCCCGGTCGGCGCGGGTTACCCCCTCTACATGGGCACGTCCGGCGCGTTCATCGGCGTGGCCGTCGCGGCCGTCGCGGCCGGCGGGCTGCCGCTGCTGGGGTCGCTCGTAGTCGCATCCTCGCTGGTGCAGTTCTTCTTCTCTGCGCGCCTGTCGCTCTTCCGCAGGCTGATCACGCCTACCGTCGGCGGCACGGTCATCCTGTTGCTGGCCGTCACCGTCTTTCCCATTGCCACCGACCTGCTCGCGCAGGTTCCCGAGGGCATGCCTCCCGGCGCCGCCGGCGGACCGCTCACGGCCGTCACGACGTTCGCGGCCATCACGCTCATCTCCATCTACGCCCGCGGCGCGGCCCGTCTGTGGGCGCCGCTGGCCGGGATTCTGGCCGGCAGCGTCGTCGCCGTCCCGGCCGGCATGCTGGACTTCGCCCCGGTTCGGGAGGCCGCCTGGTTCGGCCTGCCCGCAAGCAGTTGGCCCGGCCTCGACCTGTCGTTCGACGCGCGGTTCTTCGGCCTGCTGGTGCCGTTCGTCATCGTCACGATCATCGGCGCCATCGAGACCTACGGCGACGCCATCGCCATACAGCGGGTGGCGCACCGCACCCCCCGGCCCGTGGACTTCAAGGTGGTGCAGCGCGCCCTGAACGCGGACGGCGTCGGCAACCTGCTGTCGGGCCTCGCGGGCACTGTCCCCAACACGACCTATTCGAGCAGCATCTCCATCGCCGACCTGACCGGCGTGGCGGCGCGGCGGGTGGCGCTGGCCGGCGGACTGATCATCGTGCTGACGGCGTTCGTCCCCAAGCTGCCGGCGCTGCTGCAGGCGGTGCCCGATCCGGTTGCCGGCGCGTACCTCTTCATCGTCATCGTGCTGCTGTTCCGCCAGGGCGTGCGCATGGTCACGACCGGCGGATTCGGCTACGAGAAGGGGCTGATCGTCTGCATCTCGTTCTGGGTGGGCCTCGGCTTCCAGTACGGCGTCCTCTTCGCCGACCATTTGCCCCAGTGGTCGAGAGGCGTGCTCGACAACGGCATGGCGGCCGGCGGCCTCATGGCCATGGCCCTCACCCTGCTCGTCTCGCTCAAGCAGCGCAGCCACCGCGACGTGCTGGAGCCGAACGTCCGGTCGCTGTCGAAGCTGCGCGCGCCTCTCGACGCCGCGGCCATCCGCGCCGGCTGGGACGAAACCGCCACCAACCGCCTGCAGCTCGCCGGCGAGGAGGCGTTCCTGTACCTTCTGGAGCGCCAGGAGGAATCGGGACCCCGGCCGATCCGTGTCGCGGTCCGGCCCGTCGACGACGTATTGCAGATCGAGTTCGTGAGCGGCCCCGACAGCGCCAACCTGGAGGAACGGCTGCGCGATCTGGGCGAGGACCACGAGGTGCTGGAGGACGTAGGACCGCGGCTCCTGCGGCACATGGCCAGGGAAGTGCGGCACGACCAGTTCTACGATCTGGACGTGCTTACGGTCACCGTCGACACCCGCCCGCTCGCGTGAGGACGCCGGCGACCGATGTCATGGAACGATAGTCGTCATGAGCAACGCGTTGCGCTGGCGCTGGTGAGCGTTGGCGGCGCGGGGCATGGTCGCCTCGAAAGCAGCCCGAAGACGAGTCCGATCATAACGCGTCCGACGTTGACTACCGTCCTGGCTCCGCTTCTCTTGCGTCCACGAGCCTCAGCACTTCGGCGGGGACGAGGATTCGGATCCCCTGCCACGGATCCAACTCCAGCAGATGTCCGTCGCCTGTCTCCACGGCGTCCGCCCGCGCACTCAACGCCGTGGCAAGTACGTGATCGTCGTCCGAGTCGGCCCGCACGATACGACCGGTGCGCACCGGCCTGACCAACGTCGCGAGCATTCCATACCGCTGCATCAGGAATGCCGGCGTGACATCCCGCGATGCCAGAAGCGCGGCAAACTTGTCGCGTTCCAGCACACTCTCCAACTCATTGAGAAGAGCACCGCTGGAAAACAACACGATCAGACCACCGCGGGCCGCATCGAGCAGGCGTCTTGGCGGGCCGCCCCAAATCAACCCCGAAACCACAACATTGGTATCAAGCACCAGACGCACGCCGCCGTCTCTCCATGCGCACTGCGTTCACTTCATCCTGGATTTCCGCCATGGTCAGAGGCGGGAACTCCGCAGCAGCCAGCTTGTCTGCGGCGTCGAATAGATCCGCCATGGCGCTGCGGCGAAGCGTATCTCGAATCATGGCTTCTATCGCGCCGGGTGCAAACAGCCCCCTGCTTCTCGCCTCTTCCGCCAACTCGTCCGGCAATTCAAAGGTAAGCGTAGTCATGAATCCTCCACGAAAATCCCGACTCCCCCATCAGGTCTCGCCACTCCTCCCGGAGCAGAATCACCGCAGCGCGCCGTCAACGACGACGCTGCGAACGCATCTTCCCTCGTCGCTTGACAAGCGCCCGGCCTCCTGTCGCAGATCCGCCCGAGCCGACTCTATAGACGGCCACTTAGGTCGATGGTTTTCCCGAAGTTCCTTCCGCTGCGGGAGGTCCATCCAAACGACGACATAGACTCCATGGCTCGCGCCGAGCTGGGCCATGTACCGATCAGCAAGCTGGGTTCGGATCCCTGTCTTCGCCTCATCGTTAAAGGACAACTTGACCTCGATCGGAACGCGTATGGCGTCGCCTGATGCCGTTCCAAGGCCCGGAAACTGAACCAGGATGTCCACTTCGGAACCCGGGTCGCCGCCGCGACCGGGCGCGACGCTGCGCCTGTGGATCTCGACTTCCCTGTCCGCGGCAACCGCGTACGCCCGAAAATAGGACCTGACCACCGCACACAGCTTCCCGGATACGTGCTCTTCCGATTTCGGTGTCGGCGCCGCGCCTGTCGCCGTATTCCACAGATCCTCAACGCTGTCCCCTTCGTCTGTCCTCAGCGCCGTTGCATACCTCTGCAATGCATATTCAATCCCGTCGACGACGTCTTCTTCGGACCGCATCAAACGCCGCTCACCGGTCGCAAGAACCTCACCGATGACATCAATCGCGCACGGAATCCACCGCGACAACCGCAAGGCCCGCTCCGCCTGAGACCGCGGACGTCGAAGCCACGGATAACGACCCACAAAACGCTTCTCAAGCTGCTGTAGAGCCTCAACCGCTTCGGAGTTTTCCAAGCGGCCGAGATATGAAACCATACGATCCCTCAACGTACGCGCCGAGTCATCGGGCGTAACCTCGCTGACTCCCTCCGATCTCTGATCGGTCTCCGGAGGAAACATCTCCAACAGAACCTCCGTCAACTCCCCAAACTGTCGTATCGACATCGACTCCATGAAGTCGGATTCTTCATGGTGAGCGAAACGTCTCAGGACGCGCCGTCCTCTATCGGCGTCCGAATCCAAAAATGTTCTCACCGGCGCCCAGCACTCTCCCGCTCTCCGACGCAACAGCGACACCGCTACGTGTCCAGCCCTCGTATCGCCTGTTCCCGCCGGCGCATTGTCCAAAATCTCCAGGCAGATCGGGATAGAGATCAACGGTGCGCGCGCCAACACGAATGCGGCCACCACCGCGACATGTCGCTCCGCAATCGCATGTGCCCGCATCATCCCGCACAGCCTCTCGTCCAGTACGGCGTTCGGCTCGTCCCTCAGTAACGCCAACAAGTCGGTCAGAAGATCGACATACCCCTCGTCCCGTCCACCCGCGAGCACGACTATTTCCCGGCACACGGTGTCGGGGCTCTTCTCGTTGAGAAGCGCCACTATCCGCTGCTTGGGCTCCGCGGGCTCTCCCACCATGCTCGGAGACAACTCGCGCAGCATGTACCAGCACCAGTCGCTCCACCACGACTCCGTACGCGCCACCAGCCAGTCAGGATCCTCATCCAGAACAAGCCACACGGCTCCGAAAACGTCAAAATGGCAGGTGCCCGGCGACACTCCGTCCACCGCTTCCGCAACGAGATCATTCATGGACAAATATGCCTTTGCGACTTCCACGATGCGATTACGAGTCTCCTGCGCAGCATCCTTCCAGCCCGGTGTGCGCGTCAAGAAGCGTTCCCCGCCCTCATAGTGGGTGCTTGTCTGTTCGAGCGTCAATTCCTGGCACAACCTGCCGAAGTGACGCATATTTTTCGTTTCGCACCGTTCGAGAGTATTCAGCACCCGGTCACGCGGTGGGGGATCGAGTGCCGGAGTCTCGTCGTCCGACGAAGTGACTCGATAATATCTCTCCCAACGTTCGCGGAGCTGTTTCGCCTCCTCGGATTGCAACTCGACAGACTTCTGATTTCCCAGGATCGTCCGCACCGGCTCGCCATCACACACGTGAAGCCACGCGTCGACATTTTCAGGATGACGTTCCCATGGAAGCTGGGAAGCGACGTGCAAGTATTGGGATCGAGTCGCCACGTCTCGTCGCTCGTCGCATCCGTGCTCCAGCAGCCAAAGGAAGTCTTCGGCGTTCAGCAAGCCCGGCGTCTGATGTGCCAGTCCGAACAGTTCTTGTCGAGTCTCGACGGCGCTGACCAACTCGTCGATCAGCCGTCGGCGTGCTGCGCGGTCGGCGCGCAACGGCGCGTTCTGATCGAGTACATACTCTGGCTCGCGTTCAAGAGTATTCCTCGACAACGCTGCGAGAGGACTCGTGTAGTGCTCGGCCCAACGGCTCACCAACCCCACCAACGCACGGGCAACCCCTGGATCAGCCAAGTCGCCCAACGCCGCATGAGCGATCCGAGTCGCGATCCTGTGCAGCACGTCGACGTCGCCCAATTCAGAAATACGGTCTTTTGCCCAGCGGAGAGCCGCGGAGCGATGGCCGGATGCGGAGAACTTCTCGTCCTCAAGTCGCCACAGAAAACTGTCGTAGGCTCCGTAGAACGACTGCCTGCGTCTCGGAGTCAGTGCGTCCAGCAGTTCCAGCACGGACAGCCGCTCAGGCCAATTGCAATCGAGAGCGATTCCTTTCAACTCGTCGCCGTCGTCTTCCGGCACACCAGCGACCAGCGGCTTGAGGCGCTCCTTCGCGGACACCGTACCGCACTGGGATAGAGCGTGAGCAGCATGAGTCCGAATCTGAAGCGACACCGTCCTGTCCAGGGTGATGTCGGCCAAGTCGTCGCTCAGCGACGACATTTTCCAACCGCCCGCCAATCTGATTGTAAACTTGATGACGTCTTCGCCGTCCTCGTGTTTTTCTCTGAGCACCGGGCGCAGGTCCGCCGCCGCATCGTCGTACTGCAGGCCTTTCAACTCGACTTCGCCGGGCCACTACTGCGCGTCGGTCATCTCAGCTCGCCGGAACCGATCTAGCAGCGCGAGCGTCGCTTGCCGGCGAAGACCGGAATCAGCAACGTCCGACAGCCCGACGACATCGGGATCGCAACTCGACAGCCATTCGGCCAAGTCGGCGTTGAACATGGCGGCGAACGCCGCCGTCTCTCGGAGCGGACCGGCAACGCCCCGGCTCCAACCGTCCGGGCTCGCGAGAAACGCCCTCGCCTGATGCGCTGGCAGCCGTGCAAGGCGCCGGCCTGCCAGATACTCGGCAAACTGTCTATGGCCAAAACGGAACGATGCAGGGAACGTGGAGTCACAGATCCCGCAGGAACCTATGGCACGAAGATCCTCCAAGGTAAACGTCGCAGCAAGATCGTGAAGGCTCAGCGCATTCGGCGGCGGATCGTCCTCGAAGCAGACGGCCTCGCGACCACTGAGCATCGCGTAGCAAGCCAGCCGCTCGGCTGCCTCGATCATGGCGGTCGTGGGAATAGGGCTCTGCGTGCCGATGTCACGACGTTCTTGCGGGTCGGCAACAAGCCGCTCGATACCCCTTTCGAACAATTCGCTCAAGGAATCCGGCAGTCCGCACTCCGACTGGTACAGTTTCATCAACATTCGAAGCGTGAGAGGCTGTGCGGCAAGGCTTCGGGCACGTGCGCCGTCAAGCTGACCGAGAAAGGCGTCCGGGTCGATTCCGAAGGACGCGGCGGCCACTCTGATGTCGCTATCGTCGAGAGGTTGCAGAAACGCGGTGGAAAACGACTCGCTGCCGGTGAACTCGCTGACGACGTCTGAAAGCTCACTTGGCCAAACCGCCGGTCGACATGTAATCCGAATGGAGGCGCCCGTACCGTGCAGATCCTTCCTGATCCAGTGCTTTATCGCCAGCCAGCGGCGGCGCTCCGGCATCATCGCCTCATCCAACGCATCCAGGTAGAAGATCGTCTGTTCGTTTGCTCCTTCGGCGAGCGTAGCCAGGTGTCCGGCCAGTTCCTCGGACGTATCAGCGAACTCGGCCAGTCTGCATTGGCGCAAGCACTTGCCCAAGGCTCTCTCGTGACCGGCAAGCCGCGCGGCCTCGGTAGTCTTGCCGGCGCCAGCGGCGCCGAGCATGACGACGCCGCGAAAGCGCGACCGTTCAGCCGTAGCTAGCTGTTCCGGTTTGCCGTCGGCAGTGGTGACCTGCCACGTGCGTTCAAGGCTCCAGGTCGCCGATTCTGAGGTCATCGCTGTATGGCCCGTCCCCGGCGATCCCAACCCTCAAGATGTGCCATGCGATCCCGTAGTTGCTCTCCCGATCACAACAGTCGAACGGTCCACGGTACTCGATCACGCGCTCGACAGGACCGCCGGGGGCGTGTCGTCCGTGACGCGACGCGTGACGACGCCTTCGCGGAGATCACGGATTCCTCCGAGCCGAGCGCGATACCAGTTCGCCTGCGGTCGGGCATGTGCAGGCCGTAGCTGATGTCGCCCTTCACCGCCTTGATGGGCAGGTCAACACCGGGCAACCCTTTGGAACGCGTTGCAGGTCCAACCGCCGCGCGGAGCGCCGTTCGCGCTCGAAATCGCGGCGGGCATCGGCTCAGGCCGCCATCCAGGTCTCGACGGACAGGTCCGGCACGCGCCGGAATTCGGAGACGTTGTGCGTGATTAGCGGCACGTCCCTGGCCAGGGCGTGCGCGGCGATCCAGAGGTCGTTGGGGCCGATCGGCCGGCCGATGGAACGCAGGTCGGCGCGGAGCCGGCCGTACCGCCGCGCCGCCTCCGCGTCCAGGTCCACCACCTGCACGTGTTCGAGCAGGTCGCGCAAGGCGACCTCGTTCTCCTCGACGCGGCGCGAGCGCGATACGCCCCATGCCAATTCCCCCAGCACGATGACCGAGATGCCGCAGTCGCCGATCGGCAGCCGCGGCCGGAAACCGGCCGGCTGCCTGCGGAGAAAAATGCAGGTATCCGTGTCGAGCATTGCCTTCAATCGAACGGCTCCCGTTCCTCCAGCGGCAGCAGGTCACGGTCCAACTCCTCCATCACCTCGTAGAAGTCGTCCGTGAAGCGCGCGCCGTTCTTCCAGTAGTCCTCCCAGTCCTTGAACGGGGGGCTCAGAACAACGTGACGGCCCTCGCGCCGAATAACCACGCGGTCGGTGTCGAATCGAAATTCCTTCGGCAGCCGCACCGCCTGTGACCGGCCGGACATGAACACGCGGGCGAACTTGCGGCCGTCGCGCGGCCCGGAAACCGCCGTTTTCGGGGTGCTACCTCCACTCGGTTCCGCCGCTCCGGCGCTTCGCTTCATGCGCACCTCCTCTCCAGGATGCCCGGTCAGTGACGTCAATATTGATATATCTCAACAGAATATATCATGAGAACATTCAACTCCTCTCCGGCTTACGCAGCCGGGCGGGGATGTCTCGCTCCCGCAGGCGATCGAAGTAGGCGCTGTCGGCGGCGGACGCCGGCGGGGAATCAGCCCCGTCCAGGAGCAGTCCGCGCAGGTGCTGGCGCTCGCGGTCCTTGCGGATCAACTCCCGAACGTATTCGCTGAAGGTGCCGTAGCCGCGCAAGGCTACCTGCTCATCCATGCGGAATGCGCCGGCCTACTGCTCCGCGTCGTCCTGGGCGCGGGCGCCGCGCAGGACGTTGGCGACGGCGTAGTTCCCCTCGTGGCAGGCGAACTCGAAGAGGTCCCCCGCCGCCACGCCGCGCTCGGCCTGATCCTGCGACAGCGGCATGCGCACGGTCCACGGGCGCGTGAATTTCGTGGGGTCGGTGATGGTGGCCACGTAGTCGATGGTGACCGCGTCGACGCGCGTGTAGCGCTCTTCGAGGTGCAGCCGGCTGGTCGGGATGCGCCAGGTGTTTATCCAGCGGTCGTGCGGCCGGTCCGGGAAGTCGCGCGACTCCACCACGAGCGTCTCGCCCTCCCAGCGGCCGCGGGGCTCGCCGTTCCACTGCGTGATGTCCACGTGCGGGCGGCCGTCCAGCGGGATGATGCGCCGCTGGTTGAACATCTCGTGCACGATCACCACGTGCTCGGCGGTCTGGAAGATCTGGTGGTTGGGGTTGTAGCCGAGCCAGATCTGCGGCAGGCCGTCGCCCAGGCAGCGCTCGCCCGTGTCGAGGTCGAGGTAGGAGTCCCAGGGGCCCGATCCGTGCGGCCGGTAGCCGTCCTCCGCGTTGGCCGTGTACGGGATCCGGCCGTCCGGCGGGTCGACGATCAGCGACGTGCGGCCGCTCGGCTCCCACGCCGTGCCGTTGTCGAGCCAGAAGTTGTTGTAGAAGCCGGGCGTGCCGTCGTCTCGCCAGTCGACGCTGCCGCCGGCCGTGGTGGTCTCGGCCGGGCGCTCGTAGAGGCTGATGTTGCGGTCGACGGCGCCCTGCTCCAGCGCCGCCATCTCCTCCGCGCTCAGGAACTCCCGCCCCTCGAACCGCTCCGGCCGTTCGAGCGGGGTCAGCGTGGAGCCGACCCAGACGCCCTGCAGGTCCGGATCGCCCCACGGCGTCCTGGGCGCATCGCCCGCGGGCGACTGCGCGTGAACGGCGCCGGCGCCCAACAGCGCGGCGAACATGAGCGGTGCCACTACAAGCGGCAGACCCGACATCAGACGCTGCATTGCAAGCCTCCTTTACGGTAGGCGGTCTTCCGGGAGCTGTGCCTCCGTGCGCTCAGGACTGCGGCTCGACCGGCTCGATGCGCAGCACGGCGCCGCGCGGCTCGTCCGTCGCGAGGTACAGCAGGCCGTCGGGCCCCTGACGCACCGTGCGGATGCGCTGCTTCAGCTCGGCCAGCACCGTGCGCCGCCCGTTGCGCGCAATCTGCCCCTGCTCGTTGAACACGATGCGGTGCAGTTGCCGGGAGCCGAGATTGCCCCGACCGAGCGCGGCGATGAAGGCGTTGCCCTTCCAGTTGGGGAACCTGTCGCCCGTGTAGATGATGATGCCGGCGAGCGCCGGCGAGGGCATCCAGTACGCGAACGGCTCTTCCATGCCGGGCGCCCAGGGCTGCTCGGAGCTGGTGCCGGACAGTCCGCCCAGCTTGCGGCCGTTGTAGTCCGTGCCGTAGGAGACGACCGGCCAGCCGTAGTTGCGGCCCGCCTCGATGATGTTGAGCTCGTCGCCGCCCATCGGGCCGTTCTCGGTCTCCCAGATCCGGCCGGTGCGCGGGTCGACGAACAGCCCGAGGGCGTTGCGTATGCCCAGGGCGTAGATCTCGGGACGGTAGCCGTCGCGCCCGACGAAGGGGTTGTCGTGCGGCGCCGAGCCGTCCTCGTTGATGCGCAGCACCTTGCCGGCGTGGTTGGCGGGGTTCTGCGCGTCATCCGCGGTGCCGATCATGTGGCGGGTCGGCATGCCGACGGCCAGGATGATCTTGCCGTCGCGGCTGAACGCGATGCGCCCGCCGGACGTCCCCTGCGACCACGCGTCGGCGACGAAGACGTCCGTCACGTCCCGAAGAGTGTTGGTGCCGTCGTAGCGGGCCCGCGCCAGCGTCACCGCCGCCGCGTCGCGCTCGATCAGCGGCTGGTCCGAGGTCGGGCCGCCCGACCAGTCCGTGTGCGGGTTGCCGGCCATCGGCTTGGAGTAGGTGAAGTAGATGAGCCGGTTCTCCGCGAAGCGCGGATGGAGGATGATGTCCATCAGGCCCGAGTTGACGGCGCCGGTATTGATCTCCGGGAGGCCCGCCAGCGGCTCCGGGTCCAGCACGCCGCCGCGGATGACCCGCAGGCGGCCCTCGCGCTCGGTCACCAGGATGTCGAGGTTGGGCAGCACGGCCAGCGCCCATGGCCGCTCCAGACCCGTGATCGGCACGACGCGCAGGCGTTGTCCGTCCGCCTCGAGAATGACCGGTCCGTCGGCGAGATCGACCTGCGGGAAGACCCTTGCCGCCGGCTGCCCTGCGCCGCCTTGCCGGGCTTCGACGCCGGCCAGGGCGACCACCGACAGCAGCAGCACCATGGCGGTCCACCGCCGGCACGCCGCCGGCCCTATACAACTTCCTTTTCCGAAGGTGTTTTGCGGCAGGATTTCAGGCGTCATCAGCCCCCTCGAGCGTACCGGCATCTTACAACGAAAGGCCCGTGCCGGATTCCCCGCTGCTACACTGGAGGCGCGCGTACATCACGCGCGATCCTGAGGACGGCGCGGGCGCTGACGCCGCTCCGCCGATGGAGCACCATGAAGCACGCCACGGCGGCCGGTCTGGCATGCCTGCTCGCGCTGGCGCCCGCCCCGCCGGCTGCCGCCCAGGGCGCCGGCGACTCCCGGTGGGTCGCGACGTGGGCCGCCCCGCTCGTCGCACGTCGCGCGGCTCCCCGGCGGCCGGCCGCGCCGCCTCCGGTCCCGGCCGGGACGCCGGCGTTCCGGCTGATCCCGGTCCTCAACAACGACATCCGGCTCGCCGGTCAGACAATCCGCCAGATCATCCGTACGAGTGCGGGCGGTGAGCGCGTCCGCGTCGTCGTGAGCAACGTTGCCGGCACGGAGCCGCTCGCCGTCGGCGCCGCCACGGTGGCGCTCCGCGCGAGTGGATCTTCGGTCGCCGCCGGCACCGTCCGCAGGCTGACCTTCAGCGGCGACAGCGCGCCCCATGTGCCGCCCGGCGCCGTGCTCGTCAGCGATCCGGTCGACCTGCCGGCGCCGCCGCTGTCCGATCTCGCGATCGACCTCTATCTGCCCGGCGACACCGCGGCCACGCAGTCGCCGGTGAGCTGGCACAACCGGTCCGATCGGACCAGCTACGTCTCGAACGCGGGGAACCACGCCGGCGCGGCGGACTTCCCGGTCGCGGCCGAGACGGAATCCTGGTTCTACCTGGCGCGCGTCGAGGTCGCGGCGCGCGAGGGCACGGGCGCGGTGGTGACCATCGGCGATTCGATCACGGACGGCTACTGCTCGTCGGTCGACGGCAACAGCGCGTGGCCGGACCACCTGGCAGCCCGCTTCCAGGCCGGCGGCATCGACCTGGCCGTCCTCAACGTCGGGATTGGCGGCAACCGCGTCCTGGGCGGCGGCGCCGGCCGCAGCGCCCTCGCCCGGTTCGACCGCGACGTCCTCCTGCAGACCGGCGTCAGCCACGTGATCGTGCTCGAAGGCATCAACGACATCAACCGGGCGCCGGAGACCGGCATCACGGCCGCGGCCCTGATCGCCGGGCACCGGCAACTGATTGCGCGGGCGCGGGCGCGAGGCCTCGCGATATTCGGTGGGACGCTCACGCCGTTCGAGGGCACGACAATCCCCGGCTACTGGACGCCGGAAGGCGAGACAGTGCGCCAGGAGCTCAACGCCTGGATCCGGACGAGCGGCGAGTACGACGGCGTGTTCGACTTCGACGCCGCCACGCGCGATCCGGCGAGACCGAACTGGTTCCTGCCGGAATACGACTGCGGGGACCGCCTGCACCCCGGCGACGCCGGCTACGCGGCCATGGCGAACGCCGTCGACCTCGACCTGTTCCGGTAACCGTCAGGAGACGATCATGTTCAGGATCGCAATTGGCAAACGTACGCTGGCGGCGGTGCTGGCGGCCGGCTTCGGCACGCTGGCGCTGCAGGCGCAGGCGCCCGCGGCAGGAGAGGTGCGCACGACGCTGGCCGAGCTCGAGCACTGGATGACCGAACTGTCGAACTGGGGCCGCTGGGGGGCGGACGATCAACTCGGCGCTCTCAACACGATTACGCCGGAGAAGCGAAGAGCGGCCGCCGCGCTCGTCGGGGAAGGTACCACGGTGTCGCTGGCGCACAACCTGATCACGGAGCAAGCCGCCGACGCGCCCATGCCGTACGTCCTGCAGATGGGGATCTTCCCCGAACGGCAGGTCACCCGCGACCGCATCGACATTGACTTCCACGGAGGCACGTTCACGCATCTCGACGCGCTGTGCCACGTCGCCTACAACGGCACCTTCTACAACGGCGTTCCGTACGAGAGCGCCACCCCCGAAGGCTGCGCGAAGATGGGTATCGACGCCCTCAGCGACGGAATCGTGACGCGGGGCGTGCTGCTGGACATCCCGCGCCTGAAGGGCGTGCCGTACCTCGAGCCGGGCACGCACGTGTACCGCGAGGACATCGAGGCGTGGGAGCGGCAGGCGGGGGTGCGGATCTCCTCCGGCGACGCCGTCTTCCTGCGCACCGGGCGCTGGACCCGGCGCGCCGCGGTCGGCCCCGGCGGCAGCTCGGGCTTCGACGCCTCGTTCCTGCCGCTGCTGAGCGAGCGCGACGTCGCGCTGCTGGGCAGCGACACGGCGTCGGACGTCGGCACGGTGCCGGGCTGCACCAGCCGTGAGCCATCTCCGACGATGTGCTGGATTCCGGTGCACAAGTTCGCGCTCGTCGCGCGCGGCATGAACCTGTTCGACAATCTCGACCTCGAGGCGGCCGCGGAGACCGCCGCGCGGTTGAACCGCTGGGAATTCATGCTGGTGGCCGCGCCGCTGCGCGTGCCGAGGGGCACTGGCTCGCCGATCAATCCCGTCGCGGTGTTCTGAGGCACCCGGCCGCGCACGGCGCGGCCCCATTCAACAATGCTTGGCGCACGACGGCGGTTCGGTCCACAATACGAATCGGTTGCGGTTTCTTGAAGTGGAGGCTGGAACGATGTCATGTACCTGCGTTCGCCGGCTGGCACTCACCGCCGTTGCGCTCTCCGCGCTGGCAGCCATTGCGGCGCCCTCGATCGCCGCCGCCCAGGACGCGGCCACACCCACGTTCACCCGGGACGTGGCGCCCATCCTGCAGCGGTCGTGCCAGATGTGCCACCGTACCGGCTCCATCGCCCCGATGTCGCTGCTGACGTACGAGGAAACGCGGCCGTGGGCGCGGGCCATCCGCGAGAACGTCACCGAGCGGATCATGCCGCCGTGGTACATCGACAAGAACATCGGCATCCAGGAGTTCAAGGAGGACAAGTCGCTCAGCGACGAGGAGATCGCCACCATCGCCGAGTGGGTGGACAACGGCGCGCCGCGCGGCAATCCCGCCGACATGCCGCCCCCGGTCGAGTTCCAGCGCATGAACGAGTGGCATATCGGCACGCCGGACTGGATCGTCGAGATCCCCGAGCCGTTCGTCGTCGCGGCCGAGGCGCCGGACTGGTGGGGCAACCTCGAGTCGGACTCGGGCCTGACCGAGGACCGCTGGGTAAAGGCGGTGGAGACCAAGCCGACGGCCGAGAGCTTTCCCGTCGTACACCACGCGGTGACCGGCGTGGTCAACAGCGACGAGGACGAGGACAGCCTCCTCGGCAGCTTCCTGAACGAGTACGCGCTGGGCAAGAACGGCGACATCTTCCCGGACGGCCACGGCCGGCTGATCAAGGCCGGGGCGAAAATCCGCTTCAACATGCACTACCACTCCATCGGCCGGGAGATCGTGGACCGCACGGCCGTTGGCCTGCAGTTCTACCCGCGGGGCGTCGAGCCGCAGCACAAGCTGATTTCCGCCCACGTGGGCGACAACGAGGACCTGGACATCCCGGCCGGCGAGAGCAACGTGCGGCACGACGGGTACTTCCTGCTCGAGGAGAACGCGCACATCACCGCGTTCCAGCCGCATCTGCACAACCTGGGCAAGCGGCAGTGCCTGGAGGCCATTCTGCCGGACAACAGCAAGCAGATGCTGAACTGCGCGGACTGGGACTTCGGCTGGCACATCGTCTACAACTACGCGGACGGCGCGGGGCCGCTGCTGCCGAAAGGGTCGTTCCTGCACGTCATAAGCTGGCACGACAACTCGGATGCGAACCGCTGGAACGACGATCCGCGCAACTGGGCCGGTTTCGGCCAGCGTTCGAGCGACGACATGAGCTTTGCCTGGGTGAGCTGGTACGAGCTCGACGACGTGGCGTTCAAGGCCGAGCTCGCGGCCCGCGAGGTGGCGGCCACGGCCGGCAACGACTAGCGTTCCGTGGTGACCGACCGCGCGGGTTACCCATGACCATGCCCCGACGCGCACTCGCCGGCGCCATCGCTGCCGCCCTCGCGCTTGCGGCGGGGACCGCCGCGCACGGCCAGACGCCCTGGCTGCGGGCCCAGAACGTGCAGCCCGTCTTCGAGGGCTGGGAGCGCAACCCCGACGGCTCGTTCAACATGGTGTTCGGGTACCTGAACCGGAACTACGAGGAGCAGCCCGTGATTCCGGTGGGCGCGAACAACTTCCTGGAGCCCGGCGAGCCCGACCGCGGGCAGCCGACCCACTTCTACCCGCGCCGGCAACAGTTCGTGTTCAAGGTGCGCGTGCCCCCGGACTGGGGCGACAAGGACCTCGTCTGGACCGTGACGCACAACGGCCGCACCGACAAGGCGTTCGGATCGCTCTGGCCCGTGTGGGAGATCAACCGCGACGTCTACCGCCTGAACCGGGGCGCCGGCTCGGGGCAGGGCTACGTGGACAACCAGCCGCCGACCGTCCGCGTGGCGGGGGCCGGGTCGCGCACGGTGACACTGCCCGATGCATTGGAGCTGGCGGTGCTGGCCGGCGACGACGGCGTCCCGCCGCCGAACCCCGCTCTCGCCAGGCGCACGGTGCGCCCCGGCCCCAAGACGCAGGCCATCATCGATGCGCGGCGCGCGGCGGTAACCGGTCTCGCCGTCACCTGGCTGCATTACCGGGGACCCGGCGCGGTGACGTTCGATCCGCAGGTGCAGGAGGTCGGCGACGACGGCCGCGCCGCCACCCGGGCGCGCTTCTCCGAGCCGGGGACTTACGTTCTGCAGGCGGTCGCGGACGATACGGTCTTCCTGACGCCGGCAAGCGTGACCGTCACGGTCAACCCGGCGCCGGCCGGGCCGTGAAGGAACGCTCCCGTGCCACGCGCGACGTATAGCCGGCCGTCTCCAGACATCGCCCCTGACCTCGCGCGCGAGCACGACCTGCCCGCACTCATGCAGCGGGCCGCCGCGCTGCGCGACGCGGGGTTCGGCCGCGCCGTCAGCTACTCCCGCAAGGTGTTCATCCCGCTCACGCAGTTGTGCCGGGACGTGTGCCATTACTGCACGTTCGCCCAACCGCCACGGCCCGGCGAGCGCGCCTACATGACGCTCGACGAGGTGCTCGACGTGGCGCGGCAGGGCGCCGCCGCCGGCTGCAGGGAGGCGCTGTTCACGCTGGGCGACAAGCCCGAGCTGCGCTACCCGCAGGCCCGCGCGGAGCTCGACGCGCTCGGCTACCCCACGACCATCGCCTACCTGGAAGCCGCCGCCCGCACGGTCGCCGACGCGACCGGCCTGCTGCCGCACGCCAATCCCGGTGTCGTCACACGCGACGAGCTGCTGGCGCTGCGGGCGGTATGCCCGTCGCAGGGGCTGATGCTGGAGAGTGCGTCCCCGCGGCTGCTCGAACGCGGCCAGGTCCACCACGGCTCGCCGGACAAGGACCCGCATGCGCGGCTGGAAACGATCCGCCTGGCCGGCGAGCTGGCGATTCCGTTCACGTCCGGCATCCTGATCGGCATCGGCGAGACGCGCGAAGAGCGGATCGAGTCGCTGCTCGCGCTGCGCGAACTGCACGACCGCTACGGGCACATCCAGGAGATCATCGTCCAGAACTTCCGGGCCAAGCCCGACACGCGGATGGCGACGGCGCCCGAGCCGGCGCTGGACGACCTGCAGTGGACCATTGCCTGCGCCCGGATCATCTTCGGCCCCGAAATGGCCGTCCAGGCGCCGCCCAACCTGACGCCGGAGGTGTACGGCAGCCTGATCCGGGCCGGCATCAACGACTGGGGCGGCGTGTCGCCCGTGACGCCCGACCACGTCAACCCGGAGGCGCCGTGGCCGCACCTCGCGAGGCTCGCGCAGGCGACGGAGCGCGAAGACAAGGTGCTGACCGAGCGGCTCACGGTCTACCCGTCCTACGTGCGGCAGCTCGATACGTGGGTGGCCGAGCCGCTCCGCACGGCCGTCCTGCACGCATCCGAGGCGGAAGGATTTGCACGCGAGGGCGACTGGTCGCCGGGCGACCCGGACGCCGTGCTGCCAGAGGACCTCCTGCACCGCCTGGACCGCCCGGAAGCGCCGCGGCCGACATCGAGAACGCGGGCGCTGTGCGAGCGGGCCGCGCGCGGCGGCGGGCTGGACGAGCGGGAGATTACCGAGTTGTTCACCGCGCGCGGTGACGACTTCGTGGCGGTCGTGCGGGCGGCGGACGCGCTGCGGCGCGAGGTCAACGGCGACGAGGTCACGTACGTCGTCAACCGCAACATCAACTACACGAACGTCTGCTATTTCAAGTGCCGCTTCTGCGCCTTCTCCAAGGGCAAGCTGAGCGAGAACCTGCGTGGCGCTCCGTACGACCTCGATCTCGACGAGATCACCCGCCGCAGTGCGGAAGCCTGGGAGCGCGGCGCCACCGAGGTGTGCATGCAGGGCGGCATCCACCCCGACTATACCGGCGCCACCTACCTGGAGATCTGCCGCACGGTGAAAACAGCCGTACCGGACATGCACGTCCATGCCTTCTCGCCGCTGGAGGTGTGGCAGGGCGCGGCCACCCTCGGCGTGCCGCTGGAAACATTCCTGCGGAAGTTGCGGGCGGCAGGACTGGGGACGCTGCCGGGCACGGCGGCAGAGGTGCTCGACGACGAGGTGCGCCGGGATCTGTGCCCCGACAAGCTGTCGACCGCGCAGTGGCTGGAGGTCATGGAAACGGCGCATCGGGTCGGTTTCCGGACGACGGCCACCATCATGTACGGCCACATCGACCGCCCGCGCCACTGGGCCCGGCACCTGCTGCGCGTCCGGGAACTGCAGGCGCGCAGCGGCGGATTCACCGAATTCGTTCCGCTGCCGTTCGTGCACATGGAGGCGCCCATCTACCTCCAGGGGCAGGCGCGGCGCGGCCCGACGTTCCGGGAGTCGCTGCTGATGCACGCGGTCGCGCGCCTGGCGCTGCATCCGCTGCTGCCGAACATCCAGGCCTCGTGGGTCAAGCTCGGACCGCGCGGCGTGCGCGCCTGCCTGGAAGCCGGGGTGAACGACCTCGGCGGCACGCTGATGAACGAGAGCATCACGCGCGCGGCAGGAGCGGGGTTCGGCCAGGAGCTGCCGCCCGCGCGCATGGAGGCCCTGATCCGTGACGCGGGCCGCATCCCGCGCCAGCGCTCGACGATTTACGGCGAGCCGGACGAGCGGCAGGTGGCGCGGTCCTTCCGCGCCGCCGACCTGCGGCCGATCGTGCAGACGCCGAGCCACGCGTGGGTGCACAAGCCGGCGCCCGGGGAGCTGGTCAGGCCCGGCCTCGAGGACGGCTCGAACGCCGGCGCGCAACATCATGTGGAAGCATCGAGGGAGGCGAACCGATGAGTGACGGAAATGGCGGCAACATCTCGAGCCGGGTATCGCAGCGCGGGGCAGTAATCGCGGCGGTCGCGGTGCTGGCCGTGCTGGGCGGCGGTTTCGCGGCATTTTCGGCCATCTGTCCGTGCGAGCGGACGCCGGGGGGCTGGCTGTTCGGCGCGGTGCAGGCGGAACCGGTCAGCGACTGGCGATTCGCCAACCGGGTCGACCTGTGCCAGATCCAGATCCGCGCGCCGCTGCTGCCGCACTCCATCAACCTCAACTGCTTCGCCACGAGCGGCGGCGACCTGTACCTGAGCTGCTCGAACTGCGACGGCAAGCGCTGGTCCGGAATCGCCGAGCGCAACGGCTGGGCGCGGCTGCGCCTCGACGACACGGTCTATCCGGTCACGTTGACGCGCATCCAGGATCCCGCCGAGATGGACCGGTCCTGGGAGGCACGGCTCGAAAAGCTCAATTCGCTGGAGGCGCCGTACAACCCGCCCGCACCGATCGGCACGCCGCGACCGGACCACTGGTGGACGTTCCGCGTCGTCTCGCGCAGCGGATGACGCGCGCCGCAATCTTCCTGCATTGACAGCATCCGCGGAAAGATCTAGGTTTTGAGCGGCAATCCAACGGATTGAGACCGTACGGCGGCTGCGGGTTCGCGTTCACCCTGGAGGGGAATGATGGACACTCTCAGTATCCGGCCGTGTGACCGTCTCGTGCTGGCAGCGTCGGTCTGCTGCCTCTTCCTCGCACCCAATTCCGCGTACGCCCAGGCCATCGGCGGCACCGTCACGGACACGACTGGAGCCGTCCTGCCAGGGGTGACGGTGGAGGCCCGCAGCCCGGCCATCATCGAGCAGGTGCGAACGGCGGTCACCGACGGCGCCGGGCAGTACCTGATCGTCGCCCTCGAACCGGGCGAATACACCGTGACCTTCGGATTGCCGGGCTTCAACACGGTCGCACGGGAGGGTATTCAGCTCCGGACCGGATTCACCGCGGCGGTGGATGTGCAGATGGCGGTAGGCGACATCCAGGAGACGGTAACCGTGTCGGGCGCGAGCCCGGTGGTCGACATCCAGAACGTCGACCAGCGCCAGGTCATCGACCGCGAGGTGATCGAGAGCGTGCCGACCGGCAAGTCGATGCAGAGCTACGCGCTCCTCGTGCCGGGCATGGGCGGCGACTCGCCTCCCGGAACCAGCCTGTCCCAGGACGCCGGGGGACTGACGACGCAGAGCGGCCAACGGCTCAGAATCCACGGTGGATCCTACGAAGACCAGACGCTCGACGTATCCGGGATGGACGTGAGCGATCCCGTCGTACAAGGCTACTCGCACCAGTTTCTCGCGGACGGCAATTTCGAGGAGGTGTCGGTCGAGTACTCGGCACACTCGGCCGAGGTCGAGACCGGCGGCGTGCGGATAAACATGATCCCCCGCGAGGGCAGCAACGAGTTCAGCGGCAACTTCTTCACGACGTTCTCCTTCAAGGATCTGCATGCCAACAACGTCGATGACGACCTGCGCAGCCGCGGCCTGGAAACCGGCACCCAACTGGAAGAGGTGTGGCTCGTCAATCCATCTGTCGGCGGTCCAATCGTCCGCGACCGCCTCTGGTTCTTCCTGGGCCATACGACACAGCGGGCCAACCTGCAGGCGGCCAACACGTTCATCAACCAGGACTCGACCGCATTCGCCTACGTCGCCGATCTCACGCAACCGTCGATCGACGCTGCGCTGGCGTACGACCAGACCATCCACCTGACGTGGCAGGCGACGTCGCGCGACAAGCTCAAGGCGTTCTGGAGCAACAGCGCCTACAAGAAGCCCCGCACGCTGCAGGGCAATACTCTGGGAGCGTTGTTCATCGCGCCGGAGGCGGCCATCCAGCAGGCCACCGCGGTCAACACGTACCAGGTCACGTGGACGCGGCCCCAGACCAACCGTCTCCTGTTCGAGGCGGGTGTCTCGCATACCCCGGTGAAGAACGACCTGCTGCCGGCCGAGGACGCGGCGCCCACGATACCCGGCATACTGGAAGTGACCAGCCTCGTAGCGTTCCGCAACATGAGCAGCTGGTTCTCGGGGATCACGCAGCGGATCAGTCCGAAGACCTCGGAGTTCGTCCGCGGTTCGATGTCGTACGTCACCGGCAGCCACAACCTCAAGGTCGGGATGACGATGCTGTGGATCGACTCGACCACGCTGAACGACAGCCACAACGATTGGTCGACCTTTCTGACGCTCAACAACCAGCCCCTCTTCGCCAGGTTCTGGACACCCGGAACGGCCACGAGCGAGCTCAAGCCGAGCCTCGGAATCTACGCGCAGGACCAGTGGACCGTCGAGCGACTGACCGTGAACGCCGGGGTCCGCTTCGACTATTTCCGCAGCGGCTACCCCGACCAGCTCATCCTCCCGTCCGTCTGGCAGCCGCAGGAGTTCTTCGTGCCGGCGCTGACTGCCGTGACGTGGAAGGACTTTCAGCCGCGGCTCGGCGTGGCGTACGACCTGCGCGGCGACGGCCGGACGGCGTTGAAGGCATCGGCCAGCCGCTACGGCCACCGCTCGGCGAGCGACTGGGCGGAAGGTCTCAATCCCGGGCTCAACAACCGCCAGCAGCAGCGCTTCTGGCGTGATTTCAACGGCGACCGCATCGTGCAGGGCGATCCGCTCAATCCGGCGCCCAACGGCGAGTTGCTGACCCCGAACCCCAACCCGGCCTTCGGTCAGCCGATCATCACGACGTTCTACGACGGCGACTGGGCGTTCGGCTGGGGCAACCGGTTCTCCAACTGGGAGTTGTCTGCGAGCGTGCAGCAAGAGCTGGTGCCGGGCGTCTCACTCGACGTGGGCTACTTCCGGCGCAACTACGTCAACTTCAGCGTCGAGGACAACCGCGCCGTTGCCGCCGGCGACTACGACGAGTTCACGGTCGCCGTCCCGGCGGACCCGCGACTGCCCGACGGCGGCGGCGGCAGTCTCACCCTCTACGACATCAACCCGGAGGCGTTCGGCCGCCTGCCCGACGACATCACCACGCATGCCGATGCGTTCGGGGGCGAGAGCCGGACCTGGAACGGCGTCGACGTCACGATCGACGCGCGGCTGCAGGGCGTGCTGCTGCAGGGGGGGCTGAGCACCGGAACGACCAGCAGCGACTATTGCGCACTGCAGACCGCGGCGCCGGAGATTCTCGCCGGGCGGAGCGGCGACGGCGACACCGTGGCGCTGGAATACTGTGACACCAGCACCAACTGGCTGACCCAGGTCAAGCTGCTCGGCTCGTACACGTTCCCGTACGACATCCAGGTGGCCGGCTCGCTGCAGTCGCAGGCCGGACCCGAGCGGTTCGCATACCACACGTACACCGAGGCCCAACTGACGCAGGCGCTGGGGCGGCCGCACACCGCCGGCGCCGTCACCGTCAGCGTCCTCGAACCGGGCACTGACTACGGCGAGCGGTTCAACCAGTTCGACCTGCGCTTCACCAAGATCTTCAACATGGGGGGCGGGACGCGGCTGCGGGCCATGTTCGACCTGTTCAACGTCTTCAACGCGAACGCCGTCACGAAGGAGGAGTACAGCCTGGGCGGCGGCTACCTGCAGCCGGTGGCGATCATGCCCGGCCGGCTGGCCAAGTTCGCCTTCCAACTGGACTTCTAGGAATCCGTATGTGAACTCCCGGCTAGGCACCTGCCGCAAAATCGAGGATCTGCGGGGCGAGCCGGGGCCAGTTCGCGAACAGGCCTTCCCCGGCGGCGGCGGCCGCCTGGCGCATGAGCCACTCGTTGTCGGGCCACGGCGGCTCGGCGATGACCGCGCCGGGGATGAGTTCATGCACCTCTTCGCTGGTCCTGCGCGGATGGCTGAGGTCGCTGGCGCCGCTGCGCAACACCATCACGGGCATCCGGAGCGAGCCGAAGTCCTGCACTGTCAGGCCCGGCACGGGGGAACCCGGCAACGGGAAGAACGCCGCGGCCCAGCGCTGCATGGTCTCGATGAACCGCGCGGGGTCCTGGGACAGGATGCGCGCGCGGTTCTCCGGGTTGCGGCGGATGACCTCGGCCCATTCGGGTAGCGCGGCCACCGCCTCCATCCCGCCCGTGTTCGCGGCTTGCGCGGAACCCTGGCAGTAGTGGACGGCGAGCGAGGCCAGACCGATGGGGCCGCCGCTGATCCACAGGACGAAGAGCTTCGAGACGACGTCCGGATGGCGCACCGCGGCGTGCAGCGACACGCGCGAGCCGGCCGAACCGCCGACGACCAGAGCGGGCGCCATGTCAAGTGCGCGCAGAAGCCCCGCCAGCGTGTCGGCATTGAGCGCCGTTTCCGATTCCGCGTCGAAGCCGACGTCCGATCCCCCGCAGTTGGGACGATCCCATATGAGCACGCGCTTGCCGCCGCGCGCCAGCGCCTGCGCCAGCTCGCGCACGCCCGGGGTGTCCTTCGAGAAGCGTCCTCCCGGCGTGATCACCGCGGGCTCGCCTTCGCCGACGACTTCGTACTCGATGCCGAGTCCGTTGACGATGACGCGTTCCGGCGAGCCGCCACGCGCGCCAGTCTGGCGCGGCCGCAGGGGCGGAGGCGGCGCGAGCGCGAAGGACGCAGCGGCGTGCGGATGGATGAGAACGCCCGCAACACCCATCGAGCCCAGTACGAGGGCCCTGCGTCGTCGCGAATTCTCCGGAACGCCGCCGCCGTGCTTGTCGGTGCGCCTGCCAGACATTGGCCCCTCCCCCGATTCCGGTACGCCCGCGCCGGCAGGTCGAGTCTAGTTGCAGCAACAGCCTGTGACAACAGCCGCGCCACACCGGCTCGCGGCGCCCGCCAACCCGCCGCCGCCCGTCGGCACGCGGCGTCCAGTCCACCGGTGGACATTCCGCGCCGTCTCACGTAACGTGTCGTGAACTCACCACAAACCAAGGAGAAGCCCGGAATGCGTCGTAGTCGAATCGAACCGTACTTGCTCGTCGCTGCCATTACCGTGCTGCTTCCCGCCCAGTCGTGGGGCCAGAACGTCGGCCTCACGGGCCGCGTCACCGACGAAACGGGCGCGGTCCTGCCGGGGGTGACGGTGGAAGCCCGGAGCCCCGCGCTCATCGAGCAGGCACGCACCGCCGTCACCGACGGTGAAGGACTGTTCACCATCATCAGCCTGCGGCCCGGCGACTATTCCGTGACGTTCACGCTGCCGGGGTTCTCCACCGTCGTGCGCGAGGGCATCGAGCTGAGCGGCGCCGTGCTCGTGACGGTGAACGCGCAGATGCAGGTGGGCGCCGTGGAGGAAACCGTAACGGTGACGGGACAGGCGCCGGACGTCGACATCCGCAACGTCGTGCAGGAGACGACGCTGAGCGACGAGGTCCGCAACGAGCTTCCGACCGGGCGCAACATCAGACAGATGTCCGAGCTCATCCCCGGCATGACCATCTCGGTGACCGGCTCCAGCCACGACGTCGGCGGCACCGAGCTCAATCGCGGCAACAGCCAGATCCACGGCAGCCGCGGCGGGGATTACAACGAGGAATTCGACGGGGTGCGCCTGACGCGCGGCGGGTCCGGCACGCTGATCGCCCACAACATCGATCCCGGCGAAATCGAGGAGTACCAGTTCGAGACGAGCGCGGTCTCGGCCGAGACGATGACCGGCGGCGTGCGCGCCAACATGATCCCGAAGGAGGGCGGCAACTCCTTTTCGGGCAGCTTCTTCACGACGTACACCAACGCCAGTCTGCAGAGCGACAACACGAGCCAGGAGCTGATCGACGCGGGCCTGCCGGAGGCCGCCGAGCTGACCGAGTTGCGCGACCTGAACCTGTCGGCCGGCGGGCCGGTGCGGGAGGACCGCCTGTGGTGGTTCGCATCCGTGCGCTTCGAGGGAGCCGAGAAGGAACAGCCCGGCAGCTTCCATTCCATCGACCCGCTGGCGTACATGTGGAACCCCCGTCTCGGCGCCGCCGGGAACGTGGACGAGAGCAGACCGACCGTGGACGACCTCGGACACGAGATGTACAGCGGCCGCCTCACGTGGCAGGCGTCGGAGCGCAACAAGCTGGGGTTCTACGCGTCGAACCACCAGTGGGCGCAGGACGGCCTGCTCGCCACGTCGACCATTTCGTACGAAGGCGCGTGGCTGTCGGACGTGCCGTGGTCGAGCGTGCTCCAGGGCAAGTGGACGCTGCCGGCGACCAACCGGCTGCTGCTGGAGGCGCGCTACACCAACCACTTCAACGACTCGCGTCTGACGGGCACGCGGGAAGGTCTCGCCTACAGCGACATCCTCGGCGTGTACGACGTCGTCAGCGGCACCTTCTTCCGCGCCAACGTGCTGCTGGGCTACGGCGCGACCCTGACCCGCCAGCACACGGCCGGCGCCAGCGTCTCCTACGTCACCGGCTCCCACAGCGCGAAGTTCGGCTTCACCTACGACCAGGGCTGGTTGAGCTGGACGGACCGGTCGTTCAACGGACAGGTCAGGCTGGTCACGGCCAACGGATTCCCCGTGGCCGTGACGGCCGAGAACGGTCCGTGGACGCAGCGCGAGAACTTCCAGAAGCTCGGCCTGTACGCCCAGGACCAGTGGACGATCGACCGGCTCACCGTCAACGCGGGCATCCGCTATGACGCGCACGTGGGCAGCGTCCCGTCCGAGCACAACTTCAGCGGTCCGGGCCGCTTCGCCCCCTACCAGCAGTGGCCCCAGATCGACAACGTGCCGAACTGGAAGGACATCTCCCCGCGGCTCGGCATCGCCTACGACCTGTTCGGCGACGCGCGCACCGCGCTCAAGTTCTCGGCCAGCCGCTACGTCGTGGACGAGGGCACGGCCTTCGCGGCGTCCGTCAACCCCCTGGTGTTCAACCAGCAGACCACGCTCGGCTGGCGCGACTTGAACGGCGACCTGCATCCCGACGACAGCGAGCTGCTGGGATTCCCCGGGAGCAATCGGAACTTCGCCACGCCGGTGACCAACATCACCGCCGACGACGCCATCCGGGACGGTTGGGGCATCCGGCAGAACAACTGGGAATTCACCGGCGGCGTGCAGCACCAGTTGCTCGACGGCCTCTCCGTCGAGGTGCTGTACGTCTCGCGGCACTACCGCAACTTCGTCGTCAACGACCTGGTCGGCGTGACGCCACAGAACTACGACGAGTACTGCGTGGCGGCGCCGTCCGATTCACGCCTCGGCGGCGTGAGCGGCAGCGAGGTCTGCGGCCTGTTCGACATCAATCCCGCGCAGTTCGGCCTGACCGAGACGTTGCGGACGCGCGACACGAACTTCGGCACCATCCGGGAAAGCTGGCAGGGCGTCGACGCGACGATGAACTACCGCCGGGGCAACGTCACCATTCAGGGCGGCATGAGCACCGGCACGCTGGGCAACAACCGGGAGGCCTGCTTCGTCGTCGATTCCCCGCAGGGATCGTGGTCGGGCGACGTCGACTTCCCCCAGCCCGGCGGCCATCACTGCGAGATCCGCCCGCCGTGGCGCAGCACGTTCAAGTTCCTCGGCACGGTCGGACTGCCGTACGACATCGATCTGGCCCTGACGTATTCGGCCATTCCGGGACCGGAACAACTGGCGTACTGGACGCTTACGGGCGCCGACGTCGCGGCGGGGACCGTCCGGTTCCTCGATCCGGCGCGCACGGGGTTCAGCGGCCCGACGGTGGAGATCCCGCTGGTGGAGCCAGGTACGCTCTATGGTGAGCGGCTGCACCAGGTAGACCTGCGGTTCGGCAAGGCGTTCGAATTCGCCGGCATGCGGGCGCGCGCGATGCTGGATATCGCGAATCTGTTCAACGAGAACACGATCCTCGCCCAGGAGAACGCCTACGGACCGAACTGGCTGCGGCCCGACGAGATTCTCCTCGGGCGGTTGATCAAGCCGGCGCTGCAGTTCGAGTGGTAGCAGACGGTTCGAAGGCTGCATATAATGCGGCGGGAAGGAGCTCACAGGATGTCCAAGTCACGTATCAGCCTGCTGTTCGTCGTCGCCTTGAGCCTGGCGGCCGCCGGGTCGCCGTCGGCGGCCAACTCGGATGCAATGACCGGCGTGACGCCGGAATTCAAGCACATCGGCAAGCTGGCGTTCGGGCCGGAAGGGGTGATCTTCGCGGCCGACGGCCAGGAGGTGACCATCACCGCGCTGCAGCTCGGCGACCAGATGGCCGGCGGCGCGCCCGGCACGCAGGACGTGCCCGCCATCGACCGCAAGATCGCCGGTCTGCTCGGCATCGACGCGGAGAACCTGATCATCACCGACATGGTTGTGGATCCGAATACCCGCAACACCTGGATCTCGGTGATGCGCGGCCTCGGCGCTGCCTCGACGCCCGTTCTCGTGCGCGTGGACGGCGCGGGCGAGCTCGAGGTCATCTCTTTCGACAACGTCCGCTACATGCGGATTGGCGTGCCGAACCCGCCGCCGGCCGAGACGCCGCTGGTGCTCGCCGACGGGCGCTCGATTCCGGTGCCCAACTACCCGGACACGGTCGACCCCGCGGGGCTGATGGGCGTGCAGACCATCACGCACATGGCGTACGTGGACGGCAACCTGTTCGTCTCCGGGTTGTCGAACGAGGAATTCGCCTCCAAGATGCGGGTGATCCCGTATCCCTTCCGGACGGCGGACCGCGGCACGAGCGTCGAGATCTACCACGGCGCGCACGGACAGCTCGAGACGTTCTCGCCGGTGTTCACGTTCGTGCCGTACGAGATCGACGGCGAGCCGTCCATCGTCGCCAGCTACCTGTGCACGCCGCTCGTCAAGTTCCCGATCTCGGCGCTGCAACCGGGCGGCAAGATCCAGGGGACGACGATCGCGGAGTTCGGGAACCGCAACCGCCCGCTCGACATGATCGTCTACGAGAAGGACGGGCAGGACTACATCCTGCTGTCGAACAACCAGCGCGGCGTGATGAAGGTGCCGACCGAGCCGTTCGCCGAGGCCGTGGGCATCGACGAGCATGTCCCCGACACGGCCGGCGTGCCGTTCGAGACCATCGCGTCCATGCAGGGCGTGCGGCAACTCGACCTGCTGGATGCGTCGCGCGCCATGCTCCTCGTCGAGGCCGCGG
This sequence comes from Vicinamibacteria bacterium, assembly GCA_022820825.1. Classification (GTDB taxonomy): domain Bacteria; phylum Acidobacteriota; class Vicinamibacteria; order Vicinamibacterales; family UBA8438; genus JAAXGX01. Next base: position 148,988 of record JAJEEU010000042.1, on the reverse strand, counting down.
GCGGCGGGTTCAACCTCGAAGCGGCCGCGCTTCCCTAGCAGCGTCCGATGCGCCTGACGGCGGGGGCCGCCGCGCTTGCGGCGGCCCTCGCATTCGCACCGGCGTGCTCGCAACCGAGCGGGCAGGAGCCGGGCCGCTTCGACGGCGAGGCCCGGGTTCGCCTGAACGCCACCTCCTCGGGGCGGCTGGCGATCGACGTGGAAGGTCTGCCGGCCCGGGATCTCGCCACCCTGGAGCAGGACCCGCCGGCGCGGGATGCGTGGCAGGCGCTGTTGCGCATCGAGGTCGCGCGTAGCGGCCAGGCTTCCACCGCACTTCCGCCGGTGCTTGGCGACTACGCCGTGCTTGACGGCGCGCTGCGCTTCACCCCGCGGTTTCCCTTCGACCCCGGCCAGCGCTACGAGGTCGCATTCGATCCGTCGCTGCTACCCTCCGCGGCGCGAGATTCCACCCCCTCCCCGCTGCGTCCAATCCGCACGATCATCGAGGCGCCGGCGCCCGACCGCGCGCCGTCGACACGCGTGGCCGCCGTTTATCCATCGGCGCTGGAGGTGCCCGAGAACCACCTCCGGCTGTACATCGTCTTCTCCGCGCCGATGGGCCTGGGCGCGGCCGGTCCGTACATCCGCCTGGTCGACGAGCACGGCGGTCCGCTGGCCGATCCGTTCCTGCCGCTGGACGTCGATCTCTGGAACGAGGACCGCACACGGTTCACGGTCCTCTACGACCCCGGGCGGGTCAAGCGCGGCATCCTGCCGAACGAGGAAATGGGCCGGCCGCTGGCGGAGGGTCAGACTTACGCTCTCGAGATAGATGCGGGCTGGCGCGACGCCGAGGGGCAGCCGCTCGCGGCGCCGTTCCGCCGCGAGTTCCGGGTGGGGCCGCCGCAGGAGCACGCGCTCGACCCCGGCGACTGGCGCCTGGAGGTCCCGGCCGGGGGCACCCGCGATCCGCTGGCGGTCGATTTTCCCGCGGCGCTGGACTACGGCCTGCTGCACCGCGCGCTGCGGGTGGCGGCCGACGGCCGGCCGTTGGCCGGCGAGATTCGCGTGGAGCGCGAGGAGACGCGCTGGCTCTTCACCCCGTACGCACCGTGGCGCCCGGGTGAGCACCAGCTCGTCGCCGCGGCGACGCTGGAGGACGTGGCCGGCAACCGCATCGGCCGCCCGTTCGAGGTCGACGCAAGCACTGGACCGGACGCTCCGCGGGCCAGCGGAGCACGGGTGCCGTTTCTGATCGCGGAGTGAGTGCCATGCAACTGTTCGGCGCGCGACAACAGCGCGGCGCGCTGCGCCTGATAGCGGCGGCCGGCGTCGTCGCCGCGGCCGGCCTCATCGCGGCAACCGGCGCGGCCAACCCGGAGTGGACGGCTCCGGCGGGCTCCGACTTCCCCTTGACCGGCGGCAACTACTGGCACCAGCGCTACTCGGCGCTGGATCAGATCAACGCTTCCAACGTGGCGACGCTGGGCGCGGCGTGGCTGGTCGGGCTGGAAGGCGGCCGGCCCGGCGGCCAGCTCGAAGGCACGCCGGTCGTCCTCGACGGCGTGATGTACGTCTCGACCGGCACGCGCAGCGTGCTGGCGCTCGACGCCGCCACGGGCGCGGTCAAGTGGCGCTACCGCCCCGGAGCCGAGGGGCCGTCCGGCGGCAACAAGGGCGTGGCGGTAGCCGAAGGCAAGGTGTTCCTTGGCCGCCGCGACAGCGTGCTGGTCGCGCTCGACCAGCAGACCGGAGAGGTGGTCTGGGAGACCCAGCTCACCACCGAGCCCGGCGCCTACGTGTCGGCGCCGGCCGTCTACCACGATGGTCTCGTGTACATCGGCACTTCCGGCGGCGACTCCGGCGCGCGCGGGCAGATGGGCGCCTACGACGCGCAGACCGGCCGCGAGGTGTGGAGGTTCTACACGATCCCCGGCGCGGATGACCGCTTCGCGGATACCTGGGAGGGCGATTCGTACAAGAACGGCGGCGGCGGCGTCTGGGTCAGCCCGACGATCGACCCCGAGCTGGGCATGATCTACATGTCGGTCGGCAACGTCGGCCTGCGGCAGTACGGCGCCGCTGATCGGAACCCCGACTTCCGGGACGAGGGGCAGCGCGGCTTCGACAACCTCTTCACGGCGTCGGTCCTGGCGCTCGACCTGAAGACCGGCGAGTACCGCTGGCACTTCCAGCAGGTGCGCCACGACATCTGGCACTACGACGCGGGTGGGCCGTCGGTGCTCGCAGACATCACGTACGAGGGCCGGCAGCGCAAGATCCTCATGCACCCCGGCAAGACCGGGTATCTCTACATCCTCGACCGTACCGACGGCACACCCCTGATCGGCATGGAAGAGCGCGCGGTGCCACAGGAGCCGCGCATGAAGACCGCGCCCACCCAGCCCTACCCCATCGGCGATCCGTTCGTGCCGCTGTGCCCCGAGCCGCTGGGAGACTATGCACGCGGCTGCCTGTTCGCGGCGTACAACGAGCGTCCGGTGCTCATCGCTCCCGGTTCCGCGGGCGGCAACAGTTGGGCGCCGATGACGTTCAGCCCGCGGACCGGGCTGGCCTACGTGCCGGGCACCATCTTCGATTCGCTCTACATCCTGGGCGCTGAGGGCGAAGGGCGCGAGATGCAGTCCACGACCTTCCATCCGGCGGGCGTGCGGCGGGCCGGGACGCTCACCGCCATGGACCCGGCGACGAACCGCATCGTGTGGCAGAAGCAGATGGACTTTCCGATGGGCGGCGGCAGCGGGTTGCTGAGCACGGCGGGCGGACTGCTCTTCAACGGCCAGCCCGACGGCAACCTCGTGGCGTACGACATCCGCAACGGCGACGAGCTGTGGCGGTTCCAGACCGGCGCCGGCGCCGACGCCGGCGTGGCGACGTACGCGGTGGACGGAGAGCAGTACGTCGCGATCATGGCCGGTGGTAATCGGGTGCTCCGCTCGCAGCGCGGCGACTACCTGTGGGCCTTCAAGCTGGGCGGCACGCTGCCCGAGGCGCCCGCGCCGGAGCCGCCGCCGGCGATTCAGCCCTGAATCCGCGCCACGCGGCAAGGCAACGCCAGGGGGAACGCACCGTGACGCGGGCAGGACTTGCAGGCGCGGCGATGGCGGTGCTCCTAGGAGCAAGCTGCGCGCAGCCACCGCCCGATCCGGCCACGTCCGGCCAGGACCCGATCCCCACCACTGGCGCAGAAAGCCCTGCTCGCACGGCGGGCGCACCACTGTTCGAGGTGGATCCCGGGTGGCTCAAGCTGCCTGGCGACTGGGTGCTGGGCACGTCGATCAACGTCTCCGTCGATCGCCACGACCATGTCTGGATCATCCACCGCTTTCGCTACGTCCCCGAAGAGGACCGCGATCGCGCCGCCCCACCGGTCCTGGAGTTCGACGAGAACGGCAACTTCGTGCAGGGCTGGGGTGGCCCCTCGGACGAGTACGAATGGCCGGATCTGGAACACGGCATCACCGTCGACTACCAGGATCACGTCTGGGTGAGCGGCAGCAACCCTATCCCGTCATCCGGCTCGCCGCGCTCGGACGACATGCTGCTCAAGTTCACGAGCGACGGCACGCTGGTGCGGCAGATCGGCCGCCGTGACCGGAGCGGCGGCAACGACGACACCGCGAACCTGAAGCGCCCCTGCGAGGTGTTCGTCTACAGCGGGACCAACGAGGCGTTCGTGGCTGACGGCTACGGCAACCGACGGATCATCGTGCTGGATCCGGACACAGGCGCGTTCAAGCGGATGTGGGGCGCGTTCGGCAACATGCCGCTGGATCCGCCGCCCGGCCCGGCGACCCGGCACCACGAAGGCCCCGGCCCGGATCAGTTCGGGACGGTGCACGGGGTCAAGGTGTCCAACGACGGCCTCGTGTACGTCGCCGACCGCAACAACCAGCGCATCCAGGTGTTCACGCTCGAGGGCCGGTACATCAAGCAGGGGTTCGTCAATCGCAACGAGTCGGACGACCCGGGGCCCGCGGGCGGCAGAACGGTGTCGGGCATCGCGTTCTCCGCGGACGCGGCGCAACGGTTCATCTACGTCGCCGACTACAGCAATTCGCATGTCACTGTCGTCGAGCGCGACTCGCTGGCGGTGGTCGGCTCATTCGGCGCCCGCAGCTCCGCGCCCGGCGACTTCGCGGGCATCCACAACCTGGCGGTCGATTCGAAGGGCAACGTATACACGGCCGAATCCGACCCCAACAACCGCCCCCAGAAATTCGTGCTGCAGTGAGCGCTCCCTCGACGGCAATCGACACCCGGCGACGCGGCGCCTTGCGGGGCCACGTCAGCCGCGTTGAAAACGCGTCCCGGGAAACGTACGATGGCGCACAGCGTCCGCCAACAAGGAGGCTTACGTGAGAGTGCACCTGTCCGGATCAGTGGCGGCGGTTGCGTGCGCTGCGGCGCTGGCGGTCTTCGGCCCCTCGTCTGCCGCGGCCCAGACGCCGGATGCGGGCCGGGAGCCAGCGAGGACCGCCGACGGGCAACCCGACATCCAGGGTCTCTGGAACAGCATCGACGCGTTCTTCGTGCCGTTCGAACGCCCCGACGAGCTGGCCGGTCAGGCGGACGTCAGCGACGAGGAGCTGCAGGCGGTGCTGGAGGCCCAGGCCGAACAGAAAGTCGCCGCCGCCGACAGCGGCACCGGCGCCGGCCCCCTGCACTGGTACGAATTCGGCGCCACCAGCGAGACGGGCGCCACGCCGGCGCTCGTGGTCGACCCGCCCGACGGGCGCCTGCCGGCGCTGACGCCGTTCGGCAGCCAGCGCCGCGAGTACTACCAGGTGCACCGCCACGACGCCGCGGAGACGATTGCGCCGTCCGACCGCTGCGTCTCGCGCGGACTGCTGGGCAAGATGCTGCCGACGTTCTACAACAACGGCAAGCTGATCCTGCAAGCTCCGGGATACGTCGTCATCTTCAGCGAGATGATCCACAACGCCCGCATCATCCCGCTCGACGGCCGTCCGGCCATCGATGACGGCATCCGGCTCTGGGAAGGCGACGCGCGCGGCCGGTGGGAGGGCAATACGCTGGTGGTCGAGACGGCGAACTACCGCGACATGGGCGAGATGCGCGGCAGCGACCTGCACAGCGAGCAGTTGCGCATCGTCGAGCGCTTCACGGTGGTCGACGCGGAGACGATCAACTACGAGGCGCACATAGAGGATCCGAAGACATTCACCGACGACTGGCGGATCGCTTTCCCGTTCAAACGCGATCCGAACTATCAGATATTCGAATACGCCTGCCACGAAGCGAACTACTCGGTGCCGAATATGCTCTCGGGCGCGCGCGCCGACGAAAGAAAGGCTGCCGCCGGCCGCTGACGGCCGGGTGACAACCAGGGAGATTGAAATGCAGATATCACGCTTGCCACGCGTTGCGACGGTTCGGTTCGGACTGGCGGTGGCCATGCTGGCCGCCTCGAGCATGGCCGCGGCCGGCGCCGCGGAAGCGGCGCAGTCCTGCCACGATTTGCCGCAGCCCCAGGATATGGAGGTCACCTCGGCGGCGCAGATACCGGACGCCTACGTCGCCCGCCTGAACGCGGGCGACGCCGTGCGCGTCACCGACCTCTTTGCGGACGACGCCGTGCATCGCGGTCCGGATGGGGTGATCCGCATCGGGCGGGCCGCGCTGCTGGAGTTCTATGAGGACGTCCTGGCCAACGGAGCGCTCGACATGGCCGTGGGCACGAGCGCGGCCGAAGGCAACCGCGTGGCCTTCGAGCTGGTCAGCCGGCAGGCGTGCGACGATGCCGACCCGGCGACGGCGGTGGATGTCATCACCGTCGACGACAACGGCAAGATCCGGGACTTCACCGTCTTCTACCGGCCGGACGGCAGTTGATGCGGCAGCGCTCCGGCAGCGCCGCCGCCGTATTGGGGGGCGCGGCGTTGACGGCAGCGTGTTCGAATGCGGGTAGCGGCCCGGAAGCATCCCGCGTCGCCGGCCAGTCCGAGGCCGCCGCGGTGGCGCCCCCCGCGGCGGGCACTGCAGCAACCGTCGCGGCCCCGCACGAGCGCACGGCGTACTTCGGCGATCTGCACGCCCACGCGAGGTGGTAGAATATACCTTTCTTGGTTCAAGGATGAATTCGTGCCGCTCAGCATCAAGAATCCAGAAGCGGAAAGGCTTGCGAGGGAACTTGCCAGGGAGCGTGGCACCACCGTGACCCGCGCCGTCGCCGGCGCCCTGGAGGAGGCCCTCAGACGCGCGCGGGGCCGGCGAGTAGCGCCATCGATGCGGGACGCGATCCTCGAGATCTCGACACGCTGCTCGGAGCTGCCCGACCTCGACACGCGAACGGCAGACGAAATCCTCGGGTACGACGACCATGGCGGGTTTCGCTGATGGTCGTTGATGCGTCTGCCGTGCTTGCAGTCCTCCTCAACGAACCGGAACGCGATGCATTCGCCGGAGCTATTGCCGACGCCGGCGTTCGGCTGATCAGCTCCGTGAACACCCTGGAATGCGCAGTCGTCGTAGCGTCACGCAAGGGACCTCACGGCGTCCGGGAGCTCGATCTGCTGCTGCACCGTGCCGACTTCGAAGTGGTTGCGTTCACACCAGACCACGTGCGACTGGCGCGCGATGCGTACGAACGCTACGGCAAGGGCCGTCATCCCGCCGCCCTGAACCTGGGCGACTGCTGCGCCTACGCGCTCGCCAGACACACGGGTGAACCGCTGCTGTTCAAGGGGACGGATTTCACACGCACCGACGTCGTGCCGGCGCTGTGAGGCGCCGGCCTCACGGCAGCCGCAGCGCGGCCAGCGAGCCGGGCAGGTCGGGGCCGGCCACCTGCACAACGATGTACTGCCTGCCTTCGTGCAGGTAGCCCATCATGCCGTACTGTCCCGACGCGGGCAGGTCGACGGTGCCGATCCGCTCCCCCGTCCGCTTGTCGAGCGCATGCAGCCGCGGCGCGCCGGCAATCCCTTCGGCCGTAATCACGAGCGTCTTCGTCACCATCGTGACGGCGTGCGCCAGCCGGCCGGTGTTGGGGATGTCGACGCCCTGCAGCGCGGGGTGGTTGCGGATGTTGTCGGGCGTGTCGCCGTTGGGCGTCTCCCACAGATGCTCGCCCGTGTTCATGTCGATGGCGACGATGCGGCTGTAGGGCGGCTTGAAGATCGGCAGGCCCCGCGGGCCGCGGAAGTCGCCGCGGTTGAGCACGGCGAAGTCGGCGAAGGTGCGGCCGGTCGTCTTGATGTCGTTCGGCTCGTCGATGAGACTGCCGGGCACGATGTTCTCCGAGCGGCAGCCACGGCGCGTCGAGACGTACAGGATGCCGGTCTCCGGGTCCGCGGCGGTGGGGCCGAAGATGTTCGACGCGCCGTTGGGGCAGCTCACGAACGAGCGCAGGCCGGACGGATGCCCGCGCTGGATCGGCGGATTGAAGATCGGCCCGAGGCGGTAGTTGCCGGCGATCTCCAGCGCCTCGGCGCGCAGCTCGGGCGTGAAGTCGATCAGGTCGTCCTCGGTCAGCCCCTGCATCTCGAAGGCCGCCGGACGGGTCGGCATCGGCTGGGTGGGCGACAGCCGCTCCCCCGGCACCTCGGACTGGGGCACCGGCCGCTCCTCGATCGGCCAGATCGGCTCGCCGGTCACGCGGTCGAACGTGAACGCCCAGCCCTGCTTGGTGGTCTGCACGACGATCTCGCGCAGCCGGCCGTCCACGGTGACGTTCAGCGTCACCGGCGCGGTCGGGTTGTCGTAGTTCCAGATGTCGTGGTGCACGGTCTGGAAGTGCCACGCGCGCTCGCCGGTCGCGACGTCGAGCGCGATGACGCTGGTGCCGAACAGCCCGTCGCCCGGCCGGAACCCGCCGTAGAAGTCGATGGTCGGCGGGTTGGTCGGAACGTACACCAGGCCGCGCGCCGGATCGGCCGAGATCGGCGCCCACGAGGAGATGTCGCCGGTCCACTGCCAGGCGTCGTTCTCCCACGTTTCGTGCCCGAACTCGCCGGGACGGGGAATAACATGGAACTTCCACAGGTGCTCGCCGGTGCGCGCGTCGTAGCCCATGATGTCGCCCGGCACGTTCTCTATGCGCGTCTGGTAGTACCCCTGCTCCGCCGAGTTGCCCACCACCACGACGCCGTTGACGACGATGGGCGGCGACGAGCTCGTGATGTGGCCCAGCTCTCGCGGGATGCCGAAGTCGGCGTCGTACGGGCCGTCCCAGCTCTGCCAGGGGCCCCAGTCGCGGATCAGGTCGGGCACCAGGTCCACGACGCCGCTCTGCGGAAAGCCGGGCAGCGGCACCGCTTCGCCCCAGTTCTCGAGCGGCCGGCCGGTCCGGGCATCGAGCGCGTACAGGAAGAAAGCCGGGCTGATGATGTAGATCACGCCGCGCCCGTCAATCTCGGCGTACGCCACGCCCTTGCCGTAGCCGTTGCGCATGCCGCGGTCGAAGCGCGTGGTATGCGGCTCGCGGTACGTCCACAGCGTCTCGCCGGTGGCCGGCTCGATGGCCACCACGGTGCGGCGCTCACCGGCGACGGTATAGAGAACGCCGTCAACGTAGATGGGCGTGGCGCGCGACACGCCCAGCACGCCCGGCCCGAAGTTGTCGCCGCGCCAGACCCACGCCACCTCGAGCTCCTCGAAGTTGCCCGCGTTGATCTGGTCGAGGCCGGAGTAGCGGGTGTGCCCGGCGTCACCCCCGATGTAGCGCCACTCCCCCGCCGCCGCACCATCCGCCTGCGCGGCGGCCTGCGCCGGCGCCAGTACGGCGCCGGCGAGCGCGCAGGCAATCAGAAACCGCGCGGCATTACAGGCAAGCATCCTGGCCATGACTATACGTGACCGGGGAACAGTCTGGCACGGCGCAGTCCCGACGTGGTCAAGCACTTGCCGGGCAGGAGTATCATGGATCCACATCCGGTCCGTGAGTCACGATACGTTTCGCACCGGCGGCGCGCCCTTACCGGCCACGTTCGACCCACCCGGCCCGTCGTCTCCGTCTGTCCACCTGAACCTGAACGTGCGCGGCGCGGCGCCGTCCGCGACGCTGCAGGTCAACGAAATGTGCGACACCCTCGAGCGCGAGGGCCGCGAGGTATTCCGTCTGGGTCTCGGACAGTCGCCCTTCCCGGTGCCCGAACCGGTTGTCCAGGCGTTGCGCGACAACGCCGGGCGCAAGGAATACCTGCCCGTACGCGGACTCGAAGCACTGCGCGAGGCAGTGGCCGCATACCACCGCCGCCGCACCGGCACCGCGCGGCTGGCCGAGAACGTGCTGATCGGACCCGGCTCGAAGGAGCTGATGTTCCTGCTGCAGATGGTCTATTACGGGGACCTGGTGATTCCGACCCCGTCCTGGGTTTCGTACGCGCCGCAGGCCCGGATCATCGGACGCCACGTGCGCTGGATCGACACGGCCAGCGCGAACGACTGGAAGCTGCAGCCGGACGATCTCGAGAAACTGTGCGCCAGCGACCCGGGACGCCCCCGCATCGTCGTCCTGAACTATCCGAACAATCCCACCGGGCACACCTACTCGGACCGCGAGCTGCAGCAGCTTGGAGAAGTGGCGCGGCGCTATCGCGTCATCGTGCTGTCGGACGAGATCTACGGCGAGATCCATCACCAGGGCGCGCACGTTTCCATTGCCCGCTACTACCCGGAAGGGACGATCATCAGCACCGGATTGAGCAAGTGGTGCGGCGCCGGCGGCTGGCGGCTGGGGACGTTCACCTGTCCGCGCCACCTCGGCTGGCTGCTCGAGGCGATGGCGGTCGTGGCCAGCGAGACCTACACGTCGACGAGCGCGCCCATCCAGTTCGCGGCGGTGACCGCGTTCGAGGGCGGTCCGTTCATCGGCCCGTACCTGCGCGACTCGCGCCGCGTGCTGGCGGCGCTGGGGCGGCACTGCGCTGCCGTCCTGCGCGGCGCCGGGCTGCAGCTTCCGGAGCCGGTGGGCGGGTTCTATATATTCCCCGACTTCCGGCCGTTCAGGGAGCCCCTGCGCGCCCGCGGCGTGCGCACCAGCAGCGCGCTCTGCAGGTCGCTGCTGCAGGATACCGGCGTGGCGACCATACCTGGAGAGAGCTTCGGGCGGCCGCCGGAAGAACTCACGCTGCGCATGGCGTACGTCGACTTCGACGGCGGCGCGGCGCTGGATGCGGTTGCGGCACTCGGCGAAGAGACGGCGCTGCACGACGCGTTCCTGCGTACCCGATGCCCGCGCGTGACGGAAGCCATGGATCGCGTGGCGAACTGGCTGCGCGCGCTCGGCGACATCGACGAACGACCGGACGAGCAGGAAATGAAGGAGGTCTCCTGATCCCCGCCTAGTGCGGGGTGGCGTGGCCCATGATCTTCGGCCGCTGGTCGGCCAGGCTGTCGACCACCGCCTGCGTCACCACGTTCGAGAACATCGGCCGGATGTTGAAGTGGTTGTACGGCCGGAGCTGGATCAGGAGAATGCCGATCAGATCCTCTACCGGATCCGCCCAGTACAGCGTGCCGTACGCCCCGCCCCACGTATAGCTGCCTACCGATAGCGCATCGGCCGTCCTGGCCGGATTCGTCAGGATGCCGTAGCCGAGACCGAACCCGTACCCCGGCCCGCGGACGTCGATCGGCAGCGCGCCGGTCTGGTTGGTGATCATGTTGTTGACCGTCATCCGCCCCAGCAGCCGGACGCCGTCGAGCTCGCCGCCGTTGGCGATCATCTGCGCGAACCGGATGTAGTCGACGGCGGTCGACTTGAGCCCCGCGATGCCCGGGAAGTAACGCGTCGGCTCGACGAACTTGGGCGCCCGCGCCAACTCGATGGTGCCGTCGGCGATGGGGCGGTAGATCGCGGCAACGCGGTCGACCTTGTCGCGCGGCACGAAGTAGAACGTGTCGTCCATTCCCAGCGGCTCGAAGATCCGCTCCCGCAGGAACACGTCGAGCGACTGTCCGGATATCTCCTCGACCAGCGCCGCCACGTAGTTCGTCGAGTCGCCGTACAGCCAGCGGTCTCCCGGATGGAAGTAGCCCGGGATGACGGCCGCCGCCCGGACGTGCTCGCGCAGCGTGGCGTGGCCCTTGCCGCCGTTCGTCACCTTGTCGCGCTGCGCCTGCGTCAGGCCGCGGTTGTCCGGCCGCATGGTGAGGCCCGAGGTGTGGGTCAGCACGTGGCGCACGGTGACCGGCCGCGCGGCCGCCACCGCCGGCGCCCCGAGGTAGCCCGGCAGCCGCACCGTGTGATCCGCGTACTCCGGCAGCCACTTCGAGATCGGGTCGTCGAGCAGGAAGCGGCCTTCCTCGAACAGCATCATGAGCGCGGCCGACACGATCGGCTTCGTCATCGACGCCATCTCGAAGATGGTGTCGGGCGCCATCGGCTGGCCGGCTGCCTTGTCCCGCCACCCCTGCGCCCCGAGATGCACGACCTCGCCGCGCCGCGCGACGAGCGTGACGGCGCCGGCGATCTGGTTCGTGTCGATGTATTCCTGGACATAGGTATCGATGCGCTGCAGGCGCTCGGAAGACATCCCGACCGACTCGGGCGCGACCAGGGCCGGCTCCTCGGCCGCCCGCAGGCCCGCAGCGGGGGCCATCCACGCGGCGGCGGCAACGAACAGCACGGCGGCGAACAGCAACAGGCGCTTGAGCTCGAACATCGTCATTCCTCCTGGGCAGCCCGTGGCAAAAGCACTGGCTGCATCACCGGTCCCGTACCTCGTTGCCGCGCAGATCCGTCAGCGGGTGGTAGCCGTCGGCGCGGTCGCGCGCCTCGTGCGCCTCGCTGTAAAAGCCCGCGGTCCAGAACGAGATCGTCACCTCGGCGTCCGTACGGTTCTCCCAGTACCAGCCGTGGACACCGGTGAACGGCGCCGTGTACGTGCCGTGCGCCCGGTCGTTCTCCTGCGCGTCGAAGCTCTCCGCGTAGCCGGGCGGCGCGCCGTCCGGCGCGCTGTGGAGGTTGTAGTCCAGGGGGCCGGTGGCCTGCCACGAGAACAGCATCGTGGCGCCCGCCTCCATGCGGTAGGTGTACTCCAGCCAGCCGCCCGACCCGACCCGCAGCACTGCCTCGTCGAGCCGGTACTCGTCGTCCTGCAGCGCGACCGGCTGCTCCTGGGCCAGCCCGAGCAGTCCGAGCGCCGCGCCGACGCCCAGCATGTCGATGCCGTACTCGGCCGGCAGGACGACCGTCACCAGCAGCAGCGCCGCCACGAGCAGCGCCACCAGGGTCGCTATCGCGACCTTGCGCGGCGAGGCGGTCTCGACGGTTTGCGCCATCGGCGTCTCCGGCAACGGGCCGTCTTCAGGAGAACAGCACGTATCCGACCAGTTGATAGCCCGCCAGCAGGAAGCCGCTGGTCATCAGGGCGGAGTTGGTCATAAAGGCGTGGCGCTCGAAGCTCGGGCGCGTGCGCCAGTACAGAAAGGCGATGAGCACCCCCGACAGCGCCAGGATCTGACCCACCTCCACGCCGGCGTTGAAACTCAGGATGTTGGCGACCAGGCCGTTCTCGTTGACCGTGTATTCCTGCAACTTCGTGGCGAGGCCCAGGCCGTGGAACAGGCCGAACACCAGCACCGCCCAGCGCGTGTTCGGCCGATAGCCGAGCAGGCGCTCGAACCCGCCCATGTTCTCGAACGCCTTGTAGGCGACCGACAGGCCGATGATGGCGTCGATGACGTACGCGTTGACGTTCAGGCCGGCGAGCACGCCCAGCAGCAGCGTGACGCTGTGACCCACCGTGAACAGGGTGACGTACAGCACCACGTCCCGCAGCCGGTACAGGAAGAAGATGACGCCGACCAGGAACAGGATGTGGTCGTAGCCGGTCACCATGTGCTTGGCGCCGAGATACAGGAACGGCCAGAACGCGAAGCCGTCGATGCTGCGGACGAACGCGGCATTGCGCTCGTCCATCGGATGCGCCTCGGCGGTCCCCGGCGCCAGGGCCGCAGCCAGTGCGGCCAGTGCCGCGATCAGCACCAGTCTGCGTGCGACAGGCATCGGTTTCACCCCGCGGTCCGGAAGAACGCCCGGGCGTGCCACGCGTTGGCCGCCGGCGTCTCCCAGCGTCCGGCCCGCACTTCGCCGAGCCGGGTCAGCGTGTTGTCGAACACGGTCGTCTCCGGGCCGACCTCGCCGGACGACGCCAGTGCGGCGAACTGGTCGCGCCGCACTCTCCGGATCTCGTCACCCGCGCGGAAGACGACCGGCGCGTGGTTGACCAGCTCCACGCCGAGCTCCTGCTCGAGCCGCTGCATCTGCCGCACCAGCGCGTCGATCGAGCAACCCGACGGACCGGCCAGCCGCTGGTCCACGGCGACGAACAGGAAGCGGTCGTAGCGCAGCTCCCGGCCGGCTGTCAGCGGCATGTCGTGCGCCGCCCACTGGCCGATGAAGCCGTCCACGTGCGCCAGCAGCCGCTGTTTTTCGGCGGGCGCCAGCGCGCGCTCGGCCGCGAAGATCCATACCCGGGCGTCTTCCGGCAGCGCGTCGAACCTGACCTGCGGCACGTTGTCCTCCCGAACTCCTACACCCGCTCCTTCAGCTCCACGGCGTCGAGGAACGGCATCATCTTGCGCAGCTCGGCGCCGACCTGCTCGATCTGATGGGCCTGCTCCTGCCGGCGCTGTTCCATGAACCACGGCCGGCCGGCCTTGTCCTCCCCGATCCACTTGTTCGCGTAGGTGCCGTCCTGGATCTCCGCCAGGATCTGCTGCATCGCCTGGCGGGTCTCGTCGGTGACCACGCGCGGTCCCCCGGTGTAATCGCCGTGCTCCGCGGTGTCGCTCACCGAATAGCGCATGTAGTTCAGCCCGCCGCGGTAGAACAGGTCCACGATGAGCTTCAGCTCGTGCATGCACTCGAAGTAGGCGATCTCCGGCTGGTAGCCGGCCTTCACCAACGTCTCGAAGCCGGCCTTCACCAGCGCGCTGACGCCGCCGCAGAGCACCGTCTGCTCGCCGAACAGGTCCGTCTCGGTCTCCTCGGCGAACGTGGTCTCGATGACGCCCGCGCGGGTCAGGCCCAGCGCCCCGGCGTACGACAGCGCCAGCGCCTTGGCATTGCCCGTGGCGTCCTGCTCCACGGCGAGCAGCGCCGGCGTGCCGCCGCCTTCCAGGAACACCTCGCGCACGCGGTGGCCAGGCGCTTTCGGTGCGATGAGCGTCACGTCGACGTCGGCCGGCGGCGTGATCGTCTTGAAGCGGATGTTGAAGCCGTGGGCGAACATCAGCATCTTGCCGGCGCTCAGATGCGGCGCCACCTGCTCCGCATAGATGCCCGCCTGCGTCGTATCGGGCGTGAGCAGCATGATCACGTCGGCCCAGGCCGATGCTTCGGAACCCGACACTACCGTCAGCCCTTCCGCCTCGGCCCTGGCCCGCGAGCGGCTGCCGGGCTGCAGCACCACGCGGACGTCGACGCCGCTGTCCTTCAGGTTCAGCGCGTGCGCGTGGCCCTGCGAGCCGTAACCGAACACCGCCACCTTCTTCGCGCGGATCAGGGACGGGTCGGCTGAGTCGTCGTAGTAAATCGTTGCCATACGGGGAGTCCTCGCTTGTATCGTGCGGCGCCCACAGCGGGCGCGGAACGTTCCATGCCGTAGCGGAGCGTACTATACCGAATGGGAGACTTCGGGATCTTCCGGCGCCGCGGCGCCGCGCGGCCCGCGGGCCGGCAGGTCGGCGGGATCGACCACGACGCCGCGCGGCCCGCGCACCATGGCGACGCGCCCCGTACGGACGACCTCGAGCAGGCCGTACGGCCGCAGCACCTCCAGCAGGCCGTCGATCTTGTCCTCGGTGCCGGTCGTCTCGATGACGACCGACTCGGGCGCCACGTCCACCGCGCGCGCGCGGAATACGTCGACGAGCTGCATGACGTCCGTCCGCGTCTCCCGCGTCGTCGCGACCTTGATCATCGCCAGCTCGCGGAAGATCGCCGGTACTTCGGTGACGTCCTGCACGCGCAGGACGTTGACCAGCTTGTACAGGTTCGCTTCGAGGCGCCGCGCGCCGCCCGCGTCGGTCAGCACGACTATCGTCATGCGCGAGGCGCCCGGGGTCTCGGTATGCCCGACCGCCAGCGACTCGATGTTGAATCCGCGGCGCCGGAAGAGCGAGGCCACCCGGTTCAGCACGCCTGGCTTGTCCTCGACGTACACCACGAACGTATGCCGCTGAAGCTGCTCCGCCATCCGCTCCCCGCTACTCGTCGTCGGCCGTCTCCACGATCGGCGCGGAGCTCGGACGGCGGATCATCTTGTGCAGGTCCGCGCCCGCCGGCACCATCGGGTAGACGGTGTCCTCCTGCTCCACCCGGAAATCGATGACGACGGACCCTTCAGCCGCGCGCGCCTTCTCCACGCCCGGCACCACGTCCTGCCGCCTGTCGATGCGCAGGCCGGTGAGGCCGAAGCACTCGGCCAGCTTCGCGAAGTCCGGGCTCAGCAGCGGCGTGGCCGCGTAGCGCCGCTCGTAGAAAAACTCCTGCCACTGACGCACCATGCCCAGGTAGCCGTTGTTGATGATCGCTACGTTGATCTTGATCTTCTCCTGGGCGATGGTCGCCAGCTCGGCCATGGTCATCTGGAACCCGCCGTCGCCGGCCACCACCCACACCTCCGCGTCGGGCCGCGCCAGCTTGGCGCCGATGGCGGCCGGCAGCGCGAAGCCCATCGTGCCCAGCCCGCCCGAGGTGATGAGCGACCGCGGCTCGTCGTGGTGGTAGTACTGCGCCTCCCACATCTGGTGCTGGCCGACGTCGGTCACGATGACGGCCTTGCCGCCCGTGAGCCGCCAGATGTCGTTGATGACGTGCGCCGCGTACAGGTGTCCGCTGTCGGGCAGGTTCTGGATGTCGCGCACCGCCACCTCGCCCTTCATGTCGCGGATGGCGTCGAGCCAGCCCTTGCGGTCGCCGGCCGTCACGCGCGGCGCCAGATCGTCGAGCACCGACGCCAGGTCGCCCGCCAGCGCGACGTCGACCTTGACGTTCTTGTTGAATTCCGACGGATCGATGTCGATATGGACCTTGCGCGCGTTCGGCGCGTAGGTCTTGGTGTTGCCGGTCACACGGTCGTCGAAGCGCATCCCCAGCGCCAGCAGCAGATCGGCCTCCTGGATCGCCTGGTTCACCCACGCCTCGCCGTGCATCCCCATCATTCCGAGGTTGAGCGGGTGCAGCGCCGGAAAGCCGCCGATGCCGAGCAGCGTCATGGCCACGGGGATGTTGGCCCGCTCGGCCAGCTCGCGCACCTGCGCCATCGCGCCCGACAGCAGCACGCCGTGCCCGGCCAGGATGAGCGGGCGCTTCGACCCGTTGATCAGATCGGCGGCGCGGCTGTACTCCGTGTCCGAGGCGCGCAGATCGGGGCGGTAGCCCGGCAGCTTGACGTCGCCCGGGTCCCACTGCAGCTCCGTGGACGCCTGCTGCGCGTCCTTCGTGATGTCGATCAGCACCTGCCCGGGGCGGCCCGAGCGGGCGATGTACAGCGCCTCGTGGATAGTCGGCGCCACGTCGTCGACGTGCGAGACCAGGTAGTTGTGCTTGGTGATCGGCAGGGTCACCCCGGTGACGTCGGTTTCCTGGAACGCGTCGGTGCCGATGACGCGGCTCCCCACCTGGCCCGTGATGCAGACGATTGGCGAGGAATCGAGCATCGCCGTGGCGATGCCGGTCACCATGTTGGTCGCCCCGGGGCCGGACGTTGCGACCGCCACGCCGACCTGGCCGCTGGCGCGTGCGTAGCCGTCGGCCATGTGCGTCGCCCCCTGCTCGTGCCGCACCAGCACGTGCCGGATCGGGTAGTCGAGCAGGGCGTCGTAGGCCGGCAGGATCGCCCCGCCCGGATACCCGAAGACGGTGGTGACCCCCTCCCGGACCAGGGCCTCCCAGATGATCTGCGCTCCGGTTCGCATTGAAGCCATTGGCTTTTTTCCTCGTTGGGCTAGCTGGTCACGGCGCCGGTGGCGGCCGACGACACCAGGCGGGCGTACTTCGCCATCACCCCGCTTCCGAAGCGCGGCTCCGGCGCCTGCCAGGCCGCCAGCCGCTCCGCGATCTCGTCCTCGCCCACCTCTAGCTGCAGCTTCCGGTTCCGCTCGTCGAACAGGATCATGTCGCCGTCGCGCACGATCGCGATCGGCCCGCCCTTGGCGGCCTCGGGCGCGACGTGTCCCGCCATCATGCCGCGGGTGGCGCCCGAAAACCGGCCGTCGGTCAGCAGCGCCACCGACTCGCCGAGCCCGGCGCCGACGATCGCCGCCGTCACGGCCAGCATCTCGCGCATGCCCGGACCGCCGCTCGGCCCCTCGTAGCGGATGACCACCACGTCGCCGGCGCGGATCCGACCCTGCTCCACGGCCTCGAACGCCGCCTCCTCGCTGTCGAACACGCGCGCCGGTCCGCGGTGCGTCGCCGGCTCGTGGCCGGCCACCTTCACCACGCAGCCGTGCGGGGCCAGGTTGCCCTTGAGGATTACAAGGCCCCCCGTAGGTGTTATCGGTTCGGACACCGGCCGCACCACCTCCTGGCCGGCGGTCTCGGGCGCCGTGCGGGCCGCCTCGCCGATGGTCCGTCCCGTCACCGTCAGGGCATCCTCGTGAAGCAGCGCGGCCTCCTGCAGCCGGCTCGCCACCAGGCCGATGCCGCCGGCGCGGTACAGGTCCGTCGCCACGAAGCGCCCGCCCGGCTTGAGGTCCGCCAGCAGCGGGGTCCGCTCGCTGATGCGATCGAAGTCGTCTATCGCCAGGTCGACGCCCGCCTCGTGCGCGATGGCCAGCAGATGCAGCACGGCGTTCGTCGAGCCGCCGGTCGCCGCGACCCCGGCAATGGCGTTCTCCACCGCGGCCCGCGTCACGATCCGCCGCGGCCTCAGGTCCGTGCGGACGAGATCCATGACGAGCTCGCCGGCGCGCCGCGCGACGTCGTGCTTCTCGGCGACCATGGCCGGCACGCCGTTCGCGCTCAGCGGCGAAACGCCCAGCAACTCGCACACCATCGACATGGTGTTAGCGGTGAACTGCCCGCCGCAGGCGCCCGGGCCCGGGCAGGCGCTGTTCTCCAGCGCGTCAAGCTGCGCGTCGCTCAGCCGGCCCGCCGAGTGCGCGCCTACTGCTTCAAAGACGTCCTGAATCGTTACGTCGCGCCCTTCCCAGCGGCCGGGCGCGATCGAGCCGCCGTAGAGCACCAGTCCGGGCGTGTCGAGCCGCACCAGCGCCATGACGCCGCCCGGCACGGTCTTGTCGCAGCCGACCAGCACCACGAGGCCGTCGAACAGGTTGCCGCGCGCCACCAGCTCGATGGAGTCGGCCACGACCTCGCGGCTGACCAGCGAGGCCTTCATGCCCTCGCTGCCCATGGTGATGCCGTCGGAGATCGACACCGTGTTGAACTCCATCGGCGTGCCGCCCGCGGCGCGAATCCCCGCCTTGACCTGCTCGCCGAGGTCGCGCAGGTGGTAGTTGCACGGCCCGATCTCGATCCAGGTGTTCGCCACGCCGATGATCGGCCGGCGCAGGTCCTCGTCGGTGAATCCGACCGCCTTGAGCATGGCGCGCGCCGGGGCCCGGCTCGGGCCCGCCGTTATCGCGCTGCTGCGTTTGGAGTGACCACTGTCGTCCATTACTGCTCGCACATAAAAAAAAGGGCCACCATCCGGCGTCGGATGATGGCCCCTGAAGTTCTGGCTGCTGAGCCCGGGTACATCATCCGCTGGCCGCCGGCGTGACAACGCCGACGGTGCCGACAACGACGGCGACCCGGAGCAGCAGCGAAAACATGGTGTATGCAGTGCATTCTACCCTGCCGCGCGGGGTCCGAGTCAAAAATAAAGTTGACGCCGGCATGCCCGTTTGCGGACCATTCCCCTGGAGGACTTGCAAATGAACATCGCGCGCACCCACAGACCGGCGGCAGTCGCCGTCGCCGTGTTGCTCGGACTCGGTTTCGCCGCGGCCGCCAGCGCCCAGAGCGGGTCGGCCGGCGGATCGGACTGGACGCCGGCCATACTGCCCGACGGGCAGCCGGACATCCAGGGCATCTGGAACAACGTCGACGCCCAGGCCACGCCGATGGAGCTGCCCGACGGCTTCTCGGGTCCCGACTTCACGCCGGAGGACCTGCAGGCGATCGCCGAGGCCCGCGCCGCCGAAGCCGCGCGGCGGGCGGCCCAACCGCGCCCGAGGAGCGTGGGCGCGTACGGCGCGCACTGGTTCGACTCGTACTGGAACGAGGTGGATGGCCAACCCGCGCCCGCATTGATAGTAGAACCCCTCAACGGGCAGATCCCCGACTGGACGCCGGAGGCCCACGAGGTGCTGGCGTACAACCGCGACCACCTGCACGACTCGTGGCACACGATGGAATCGGCCGACCGCTGCATCACCCGCGGCGTGATCGGCATCATGATGCCGGGCGTGTACAACAACGGCGCCCAGATCTTCCAGCCGCCCGGCTACGTCGTCATCCTGGCCGAGATGATCCACCGCGCGCGCATCATCCCCGTCGACGGCCGGCCGCATATCGACGACAGCATCCGGCAGTGGGAAGGCGACCCGCGCGGCCGCTGGGAAGGCAACACGCTGATCGTCGAGTCGCACAACTTCCGCGAGGTGCAGAGCATGCGCGGTGCGTCGGCCGGCATCCGCTCGCGGCAGACCGAGCGGCAGCGGCTCGTCGAGAAGTTCACGATCGTGGACAACGACACGATGCAGTACTCGATCCACGTCGACGATCCGGAAACGTACACCGCGCCCTGGACGGCGTCTTTCCCGCTGCGGCGCGACAGCGAGTACGGGATGTACGAGTACGCCTGCCACGAGGGGAACTACTCGGTGCCGAACGCGCTCAGCGGCGCCCGCGCCAAGGGCGAGTAATTACGCGGGGCGGGCGTTCCCGTCAGGCCGGCGAGACTTCGTTCAGCCGGCCCGTGGCGCAGTCGTAGACGAACCCCCGCACCTGGTCCTTGTGCGGGATGAACGGGCTGGCCTGAATGCGGGCCATCGACTGCCGCACGTCCGCCTCCAGGTTCCGGAAAGCCTCCATCGCGAACGTCGGCCGCAGGCCCGTGTCGTCCTCGATGGCGTCCTTCACGTCGTCGTCGCGGAACGTCAGCATGCCGCAGTCCGTGTGGTGGATCAGCGCGATCTCCCGGGTGCCCAGCAGGCGCTGCGAGATGGTCAGCGAGCGGATGGCGTCGTCCGTGACCACGCCCCCGGCGTTGCGGATGACGTGGGCGTCGCCCTCCTCCAGCCCCATGAGCCGGTGCACGTCGAGCCGCGCGTCCATGCAGGCCACCACGGCCAGGCCGTGGGCCGGCGGCAGCGGCAGGTCACTCTTGTCGAAGCCGTCGGCATAACGGCTGTTGCTTGCAAGCGCATCGTCGATAGCGGACATTCTCACTCCTTGAATTTGCTCGAGGCTGCTACGAGATCATAACGGTGCGGGGGTGCTGGGCGTTGTGCTCCAGGAAGGTCATCTTGACCTCCAGCTCCTCGGCGGTCGGCTGGACCTCGCCGTTCACGTCGGTGACGCGCGACACGAGCGTGTGCTCTCCCGGCGTGGCTCCATGCCAGTCCCAGGTGAAGAACTTCCAGCCGTACCTGCTGCTGGTCGACGGACTGAGCGTGGCCGCCTGCCACTCCCCGTCGTCCACCATGACCTCGACGGAGCGGATCGGCGTGCCGTCGTTCAGCACGATGCCGAACACGCGGTGCCGGCTGCCGTCGGTGCTGACGCGCGCGATGAACGACTTGAGCCGCATGCGCGTAATGGCAGTTTCCTTCCACTTCAACTCGCCGTTGACCATCTCGCCCTTCAGCGTGCGGTACCAGCGCGCCTGGTACTTGCCCAGATACGCATCCTCCTGGACATGGATCTCGGCCAGATACTTGACGTTCGGCGCGCCGTACCAGCCCGGCACGAGCAGCCGCAGCGGGAAGCCCTGGAACGGTGTCAGCGGCTCGCCGTTCAGCGCGTACTCCAGCAGCGGCTCGGGCGACAGCGCCTTGCCGCGCGGCAGACTGCGGCCGTACTGCTGGTCGACCGTGTAGCTGCGTCCGCGGAACTCGACCTCTTCCTCGCCGTGGTCGGCACCCAGGAAGACGATCTCGCGGGCCGCCGGCTGCACGCCTGCATGCTCGAGCACCGTGTGCAGCGACACGCCCGTCCAGCGCCCGTTGCTGCTGAGGCCGTTGATCGGGCCGCGGTTGCCGGAGCATTCGAAGCCGAAGATGAGGTCGCGGGCCGGCATGGCGCGGATGTCGTCGATCGACAGCGACAGCGGCTGGTCCACGAGGCCCGACACCTCGAGGCGGTACGTCGCGGGATCGATCTCGGGATGGCCGTAGTGCTGCGTCGTGAAGAACTCGTCCCGGTGCGTGAACACGCTGTCGACCGTGCGGATGTCGAGCATGCGCCGATCCGGCGTCCGCCGCCAGTTGATCACCTCGGGCAGGTCGGTGAACGGCACCGGCGTCTCGCCCTGCGCGAGCGCGGGCAGCGCCCACTCGGGAAAACTGAACATGCCCATGCCGGCGAGGGCCAGGCTGCCCTTCAAGACGTCGCGGCGGCTGCTTTGCTTGGTCATCGACATTGAGAGTCCCCCGTTCAAGAGCGCGTCGGCGTGCGGTCCCCTTCTCTTACCACAATCGCTGCGGCGGCGTCATCCGGCGGGACGGGCGGGCGCCGCTATACTCGTCACCGCGACATGGCAGCGAGCGATTATGTAACACGCTACGGAAAGTGGGCCGTGATTGCAGGGGCCTCCGAAGGCCTCGGGGCGGCGTTTGCGGCGCAGCTTGGCGAGCGCGGCATGGACCTGCTGCTGCTTGCGCGGCGCGAGGCGGCGCTGGCGGAGCTTGCGCAGCGGCTGCGGCGGCAAACCGGCGTGGAAGTGCGCCACCTGGCGCTCGATCTGGCCCACCCGGCGGCGGCGGAAACACTCGCCCCGGCCGTGGCCGACATTGAAGTCGGGATGCTGGTCTACAACGCGGCGGCGTCGCAGATGGGCCGTTTCGTCACGATGGAGCAAGACGCGCTGGAGCGCATGGTCCAGGTCAACGTGCGCGGCCCGCTGACCTTCCTGCACGCGTTGCTGCCGCCGATGCACGCGCGCGGCCGGGGCGCGGTGGTGCTGATGTCGTCGCTGGCCGGCATGCAGGGTTCGCCCGGCATTGCCGCCTACGCGGCGACCAAGGCATTCAACACGATCCTGGGCGAGAGCCTGTGGCACGAGCTGCGCGCGCACGGCATCGACGTCGTCGCATCGTGCGCCGGCGCCATCCGCACACCGGGATACCTCAGGACCTACGGCAAGGAGGCGCCGGGCATACTGCCCCCCGAGGCCGTGGCGCGCCAGACGCTGGCCGCACTGGGCAAGCGGCCGCGCGTGGTGCCGGGTCTCCTCAACCGGGTAGTGGCGCAGGTCAGCGGGCGCCTGCTGTCGCGCAAGACCGCCATCAACCTCATGGCCGGCAGCAGCAACATGCCATGACGGACCCGTTACCTGGCTTCTTCGCTCCCTGGCTGCTGTTTGCCGGCATCCTGGCGCGGCACCTGGCGCTGCCGGCGCGCAGCGTGGAGGGGTATGCGCGTCAGGCCAACAGCGGCGCGCGGCTGCGCTACCGGCTGAACGGCGCGCTGGTGTTCGCCGTCGCAGTCGGCGCCTGGATCGCCGCCGGTTACAGCGGCGCCATGCCCTGGGACTGGCTCTGGCGCCACCGCTGGCCCGGCGCCGCGGGCGCCGGTACGCTCGGCCTGCTCGTTTCGGCCGCTGTCGTGTTCACGGCCCCCGGTCGGGGGCGGCATCTGCTCGCGGAATATTTCCTGGGCCGGCGCGACAATCCGCGCCTGTTCGGGGAACGCGTGGACGCCAAGATGTTCCTGTACGTCGCCGGCGCCACGGTGCTGCAACTGAACCTGCTCTCCTTCGCGGCGCACCATCTGCTCAGCCACCCCGGCGATCCCTCGCCGGGGGTCGTGCTCTACGTGGCCCTGTTCACCTGGTTCCTGTGCGACTACCTGGCGTTCGAGCGCGTCCACCTCTACACCTACGACCTGTTTGCCGAGCGGCTGGGTCTCAAGCTCGTGGGAGGATGCCTGGCCTGGTATCCCTACTTCTACGGCGTCGGGCTGTGGGCGGTGGCGGACCGCCCCAACCCGCAGGCGCCGGCCGCGCTGTACGTCGCCGCAACGCTGATCTTTCTTGCCGGCTGGGTGCTCGCGCGCGGCTCCAACATGCAGAAGTTCACCTTCAAGCGGGATCCCGGCCGCGTCTTTCTCGGGTTGTTGACGCCGCGGGTGATTACGGATGGAACCCGCAGCGTGCTGTGCAGCGGATTCTGGGGCGTGGCGCGCCACGTCAACTACCTGGGCGAGGTGCTGATGGCGAGCGGACTGGCGCTCGCGCTGGGCTGGCCGCTGGCCCTGGCGCCGTGGTTGTATCCGCTCTACTACGTCCTGTTGCTCACGGCCCGGGAACGCGACGACGACCGCCGCTGCGCCGCCAGGTACGGTCCGCTATGGGCGCAGTACCGCGAGCGCGTCCCGTGGCGCATCGTGCCGCGCGTCTATTGAGCGGCGTTGCCGGGCCGGCGGTTTCGTGGTAGCTTCCGGGCCGCGGCGTTGCCGCACCGCATCGAGAGGAGAACCCACACGATGACCAGGCTTGCCCATATTCCATTTGCCCTTGCGTTAGTCGGTCTCACGGGATGCGTATCCGCCAGCCAGCCCGACCGCTCGGCCAACGAGCCCGGCGCGACCCGCGCGGAGTTCGACCAGTGGATGACCGAGCTGTCCAACTGGGGGCGCTGGGGCGAGGACGACCAGATGGGCGCGGCGAACCTCATTACCGACGCGAAGCGCCGGCAGGCCGCGGCGCTCGTCGAGACCGGCGAAGCGATCTCGCTCGGGCACGACGTGACCGACGATCTCGGCAGCGATCCCAACCGGCCGTTCGGGCTGAACATGATTATCACGTTCGACCCCGATCGCATCCGCGATCGGCTCGACATCGACTACCACGGCGGCTTCTTCACCCACCTGGACGCCATCTGCCACGTCACCTACGGCGGCAAGATCTTCAACGGCCACGACATGCGGGAGACGGTGACGGACGACGGCTGCGAGCACCTCGGCATCACCGGCCTGAAGGACGGCGTCGTCACCAAGGCGGTGCTCGTCGACGTACCGCGCCTGCGGGGCGTGCCGTACCTCGAGCCGGGGACGCGCGTCTACCGCCAGGACATCGAGGAATGGGAGGAGCAGACCGGCGCCACCGTTGAATCCGGCGACGTGCTGCTCATCCGCACCGGGCGCTGGGCGCGGCGGGGCGCAGAGCCCGACAGCCGCGGCAACGCCGGCATGGACGCCTCGTTCCTGCCGCTGCTGGCCGAACGCGACGTGGCGTTGTTCGGGAGCGACACGGCCCACGAGCTGGGGGGCAACATCCCCGGGTTCAACGAGACGGTGATCCACAAGTTCGCCGTGGTGGCGCGCGGCATGAACCTGTTCGACAACCTCGACCTGGAGGCGGCGGCGGAGGCCGCGGCCCGGCTGGACCGCTGGGAATTCATGTTCATGGCGGGACCGGTCCGCGTGCCGAAGGGAACGGGGTCGCCGATCAACCCGATCGGCGTGTTCTGATCCCGTCGCGTCACGGCAGCGTGACGCCCGCCGGGAGACGCACGACGATGGTGCCGGCTATCTTGTCGTGCCACGTCTGCCGTTCCGGATCCCAGAGCATCCAGAACCAGCCCAGCCCCGCCACGGCCACCGAGAAGATCGCGGACAGTCCGCGCACGAGCGCCTCCGTGAAGCGGACGGGCGCGCCGTCGGGCCGGACGACGCGCACGTGGCAGACGATGCCGCCGATGGTGGTGCCCTTCCACGCCCAGAATCCGATGTGGTACGCCAGGACCAGCAGGAAGAACCAGCCGTCCTCGGCGTTCAGCAACGCCGCGGTGATCCCCAGCAGCAACACGTCCAGCGCCAGTGCACCCAGGCGGCTCCCGAAGCTGGCGCGCGGATACACCGACAGATCCGGAGACGCTTCCGGCGGCGGCGGTGGAGCGGGCCTGGGGGGTGCGGCCGGGTCGGCCTGGCCCGACTCGCCCTCCACGACCGGCACGGCGCCATCGCTCGACGCCGCGGGCGGGTCCGCGACCGGCGCGGCCGGCGCGGCCTGTGGCGGGTTCTCGCGCCGCAGGCCGGCGATTACGACCGCGGCCACCGCTCCCAACCCGAACACGCCCAGCGTGGTCCAGGCTACGAAGCCGAGCACGGGCACAAGGTACGCGACGCTGACCAGCGCCATCCCGATCAGCAGCGAGCGCGTCCCCTGCCACCGGCTCTCCGGCTCGTCCTCGGCTACCAGCCGTCCACCGATCCACCGTGCGGTGGCCACCCGTCCGACCAGGCCCGCGAGCAGCAGGGCGCACGCCACGAACGGTATCACCACCAGTCCCACGACCGACACGGCCAGTATGAAGAACACCGGTCCTGCAAGCAGCACGACCAGCAAGCCGCCCAGGCCGGTGCTCAGCGGCTTCTCGGCCAACACGTCCACGCAGGCGCGCACCGGGCGATCGAACACGAGGTTCGTCGCCAGGTAAAGCAGCGCCAGCAGCGCGGCGAGCATCCACATCCAGGGCAGGCTCGGCACGAACGGGCGCCCCCAGAAGAGCCCCTCGCGGAACCACGGCGTGATCGCGCCGAAGCCGCCCGGCGGCCCGAACCCGCCCGCAACGACGACCTGCTCGCCGCCGGCCTGGAAGTCGGCCGGCGCGTCGAGGCCGCCCATGACCACCACCAGGTCCCGTTCCACGACCGCGCCGGGCTCTATCGTCGCCGACCCCATGACCACCACGAAGTCGCCATCGACGCGAGCGGTGGCGGCCAGCGTGATATCGCCCATGACCGCCACGGCATCGCCGTCGACGTCGCCTTCCACGATGGCCGAGCCGGCGATGACGACTACCTCTTCCGCCCGTCTGCCGGCCGGCAGGTTGTAGTCGCCGCCGATCACCACAACCGGTTCGTCGCCGCCCCGCGGCTGGGCCGCGGCAGCCGTGACGGCCGTGGCACCCGGACCGACGACTGCTGCCAGCACCAGGAACGAATGAAGGACGGCTCTCATCGACTGACGCTCCCTTCCCACAGCACGCGGGTGAGCGCCGCGCAGAACGCGGCGCCGGCCACGCACATGACGGCGACGAACGTGCCCAGATATCCGATCGTCGGCTCCAGAAACACGCGCCACAGCACGCGCGAAAGCGTGGTGACGTCATCGGTGACCACGGCCACGCCGGCGGCGGCGTCCCCCGCCGCGCGCGCCACCACGCCCGATCCGACCCACTCGAGCGCGAACGGCGCCAGCGGCGCCAGCCCCGCCAGCAGCGCGACCGATGCGGCCTGGCATGCGAGCGGCCACTCGACCCACGGACACCGATACCAGCGCGTCCGCGCCGGTCGCCGGGCGGCCGCGAGCACGCGCGGCAGCAGCGACTCGGGCGCGCGCGGCGGCGGCAGCCCCCGGAGTTTTCGATCAACGAGCGATTCCAGATCCTCGTTATGCATTGCCGGTCACCACCAGCCGCTTGAGCGCCTCGCGGCCGCGGTGCATGTCGGTCTTGACCTTTGCCAGCGAAACGCCGAGCAGCGCGGCAATCTCCTGGTAGCTGCGCTCCTCGAAGTGGAACAGCACGAGCGGCGCGCGCTGGTGCGCCGGCAGCCGGCGCAGGCCGTGCTCGAGGCGGACCTGCTCCTCCGACCGCTGCAGGTCGAGGTCCTGTGACGCCGGCGCCGCGATGCGCTCCTCGTCCGGTTGCCGCGCGTCCTCCCGGCCCGGCCGCCGCTGGCTGAACAGCCGCCAGCGGGCACGGTACCGGCTCAGGTGGTTGAGACACAGGTTCGTGGTCACGGTGCGCAGCCATCCCGGCGCGGTGTCGCTGCCGGAAAGCGCGTCGAAGCGCTCGAAAGCCTTGAGAAACACGGTCTGGGACACGTCCTCCGCCTCGCTCGCGTCGCCGAGCATCCGAACGGCGAGTCCGAACACCATGTCCTGGTACCTCCGTACAAACGCCTCAAACGCGCTGGCGTCGGTCATCGCGCTGCGGTGGCGGCGGGGTCATTACGGTAGAGACCCGCCCGGGGGCAAAAAGTTGCATTCCTGCCTCGTCAGCCGGGCGGCTTGCACAGCAGATTGTCGATGAGCCGCGTGGCGCCGACCCACAGGGCGCCGGCGACCCGCACCGGACCGGTGATGCGCTCGACCGGCTGCATGTTCCCGGGGTCGACGAGCTCCAGGTACTCGAGCCGCAGCCCGTCGTCGGCGGGCAGGCAGGCGGCCGCCTGCCGGCGCACCTCTGCGGCATCGGTCCGGCCGGCCGCGATGTGCCGCTGCACCTCGCACAGGACGCGGTACAGCGACACCGCCACCCTGCGCTCCCCGCGGCTGAGATGCACGTTGCGGGAGCTGATCGCCAGCCCGTCCGGCTCGCGCACGATCGGCACCTCGACAATGTCGACCGGCACGTTGAAGTCGCGTACCACGCGCCGGATGATTGCCGTCTGCTGCGCGTCCTTCTCGCCGAAGTACGCCCGCTGCGGCTGCGCGATCTGCAGCAGCTTGAGAACGACGGTCGCCACGCCCTCGAAGTGCCCCGGCCGATGCCGGCCGCACAGGTGGTCGGCCAGTCGGTCCACCCGCACCGTGCAGGCGGGCGGCGACGGGTACATCTCGTCGTCCCGCGGGGCGAAGACCACGTCGACGTCCAGGCTGCGGCAGGTGTCCAGGTCCGCCTCCAGCGTGCGTGGATAGCGGCGCAGGTCATCTTCGCGGTCGAACTGCAGGGGATTGACGAAGATGGTGACGACGACGCAACCGCACTCGCGCCGCGCGCGTTCGATCAGCGCGGTGTGGCCCGCGTGCAACGCCCCCATCGTGGGCACGAGGCCGATGGAGATCCCCGCCCCGCGCGAACGGTCCAGCCGCTCGCGCAGGGCGGCCACGGTCTCGACAACCCCGGCAGTCAAGAGGCGTTGCGCGTGGCCGCGGGACGCTTGAGCGCGGCGCGGCCGGCCGCCTCCGGAAAACGCCCCGACCGCACGTCGTCCGCAAAGGCGCGAGCAGCGGCCGCGATGGTGCCTTGCAGGTCGGCGTAGCGCCTGACGAACGGGGGCACGCGGTCGGCCAGCCCGAGCATGTCTGCGCTCACCAGCACCTGGCCGTCGCAGTCCGGGCCGGCGCCGATGCCGATGGTGGGCATGCGCAACTGCCCGGTAATCGTGCGGGCGAGCGCTGCCGGGATCGACTCGAGCACAACCGCAAAAACACCTGCGGCCTCGAGCACCGCCGCGTCCTCGATGATGGCCTCAGCCTCCCGCGTCTCGGTGCCGCGCCGCATGTAACCCCCGAGCTGGTGCACCGACTGCGGCCGCAGGCCCAGGTGGCCCATCACCGGAATGCCGATATCCACCAGCCGCTTGACGACGTCCGCAACCGGACGGCCGCCCTCCAGCTTGACCGCCGCCGCGCCGCCCTCCTGCAGCAGGCGGCCGGCGTTGCGGATGGCCTCCGCAGCCGTCACCTGGTAGCTGAGAAACGGCATGTCGGCAACCACCAGGGCGCGCACTGCGCCGCGGCCGACCGCCGCCGTGTGGTGGACCATCGCGTCCAGCGTCACCGGCAGCGTGCTGTCGTGGCCCAGCATCACCATCCCGACGGAATCGCCTACCAGGAGGACATCCAGCCCGGCGCCGTCCAGCAATCGCGCGGTGGGGGTGTCATAGGCGGTGAGCATCGTGATCTTCTCGCCCGCCTGCTTCTTGCGCCGCAGGTCGGTAATGCGCACGGGCCTGGAGTCCGTCATGTCTCTCTCCCGTCTCCACTATCGAGCATTCGCGCCAGCGACGCCAGTGTCGACGGCGAAACCTGCCGCTCGCGCGCGAGCACCAGCAGATGGCGCGCCGCCGCCCGGTACAAGTCCGCCGCGCCGGCCGGCGCGCGCCGGATCGCCTTCAGGTGCGCGGCGACCGTGCCCGCGTCTCCGCGGACGACAGGTCCGGTAAGCGCCGCGGCCGGTCCCATCCGCAGCGCGTTCTCCACGCTGGCGCGGCAGAGCGGCGCGATCGCCTCTAGGGCGGCGCGGCGCGGCACGCCGGCCTGCGCCATGAGCACCGTCGCCGCGTCGACGGCGGCGGTCAGCGCATTGCTGGCCAGCACCGCTCCCGCGTGATACGCCGGCAACTCGTCCGCCGCCAGACGCAGCACCGTCCCGCCCAGCCGCTCCACGATGGACGCGGCCCACGCCGCGGCCGGCTCGTCGCCGGCCACGCCGAACGTTGCGCCGCGCAACCGGCTGTCGCCCCGCTCGGACGACACCACCGTCTGCAGCGGGTGCAGCACGCCGCACGCGACCCCCGCGGCGCGCAGCGGCTCGCACGGCGCCAGGCCGCTCGCGCCGCTGGTGTGCAGCACGCTGCCGCGCATCCCTGCGGTTGCCAGCGCCGCGGCGACCGATCCGATGCCGGCGTCTGCAACGGCGATGATTGTGCGGTCGGCTATACGCGGGATGCCGCCGACCGGCACCACCTTTACGCCGGCGGCGATGGCAGCCGCGGCGCGGCGCGCGCTGGCCGGCGTACGGCTGGCGAGAGCCGCGACCGGAACGCCGGCGGCGTGCAGTTCCCGCCCCAGCGCCTGCGCGACGGCGCCGGCGCCCACGATGCCGACAGGGTCGGGCGCGCGCTCCAATTCGAATCCCTATGCAGACGCCGAGAATCTACAGCCCGGAACCACCGCCTGGCGTAGCCGGACGAACGCCCGCGCTGGCATACTATCGAACCCTTCTGTCAGGATCTGACAGTAGCGTCGGCCATGATAGCCGGATCGTGGACAAACCTGCCCGTCTCTTCCAACTCGCGCAACTGCTTGCCGGCCGCCGGTCGCGGCCCATGGACGAGCTGGCCGACCACTTCGGCGTTTCCCGCCGGACCGTCTACCGCGACATAGCGGACCTCTCGCGGCGCAACATCCCGGTTACGCGCGACGAGCACGGCTACCGGCTGCTCAACAGCGCCACGATTCGTCCGCTCGCGCTGACGGCCGAGGAGCATGCGGCACTGAAGCTGGTGCTGGCCAATCCGGCGATCCGGCAGACGCCGGATCTCGCGCGCGATCTCGAGATGGTCGAAGTAAAGCTGGACGCCGCCACAGCCCGTACGGAGGACACGTCGGGCGCGCTTACTCTCGCAGGACCGGAGCGCTCCGGGCGTGTCGCCAGCGGCCTTGCGTCGACGTTGCGGCGGGCGGCGAAGAACGGTACGCCAGTGTCGATCCTGTACCGCTCACTGGCCGGCGGCCGGCGCACCTGGCGCGGCGTCGACCCGTACGCAGTGTTCCATCGCGAGGGCACCTGGTACATGGCCGGGCGCTGCCACGTGCACGACGAGCCGCGGACGTTCCGTCTCGACCGGATCGCCGAGGTGAAGCTGCTCGAAGCGCGCTTCGTCCGGCCGCCATTCAATGTCGACGAATTCCTGCAGCACACCTGGGCGGTGTACCGCGGCAGAGAGATGCACCACATCGTGATTCATTTCGACCAGGCCGTGGCGCCGCTGCTGGAGCAGGCCACCCACCACCCGGAAGAGCACGTTGAACGCCGGCCCGACGGATCGCTGCGATACACCGTTCAGCTCTCGCACCTGGAAGAGATCGCCCGCTGGATCCTGGGCTTCGGCGGCCTGGCGCGCGCCGTCGAGCCACCCGCGCTCGTCGAGCTCGTCGCCGGCATGGCCGGCCGCGTGCACGCCCGCCACCGCGCCGCCACGGACTGAGCACTCGCCGCGCAGCGGGGAAGGATGATCCGCTTCCGCGCGGCCACGGAACCGGGCGATCGACGTGGTCAGTCGGGCATGAGCGCGAAGGTCCACACCGAACCGCCGGTCGGGATCATGCCGCGCGCGTAGCGGTTGGCGAGGCTGCCGCCGAGTCCGGAGGCCACGCTCACGAACTGGCGCCCGTTGCGGGTGTAGGTAATCGCCGTCGAATTGATGCTGGAGCCGGTCTTGAACTGCCACAGCGTCTCGCCGGTCGCCTCGTCGAGCGCGATGAACTCGCCGGTCAGATTGCCCGTGAACAGCAGGCCGCCGCCCGTCGCCAGCATGCCGGCCGAATTCGGGAAATCGGTCGTCGGAATCTCCCACTGCTTCTCGCCGGTCAGCGGATCGATCGCCAGCAGGTGGCCGAGCAGCTCGCCCGGCTCCACGTCCGGGAACCGGCTGGACATGCCGATGGCCCGCCCGCCGATGACCCGCTCCTGCGGCGGCTCGATCTGCACGATGCGCGGCACGTGCCAGGTGCTGGTGTACACGAGGCCGGTATCCGGATTGAACGCGATCGGCACGGCGTTCGAGCCGCGCGACGGCCAGATGGCGACCCGCTCGCCGGCCACGATCTGCTCGTAGAGGTCGGTCAGCACGGGCCGGCCGGTTTCCAGGTCGACGTGCGTGGCCCAGTTGACCTTCACGTAGGGATGGGCGGCGATCAGACTGCAATCGGTGCGATCGAGCACGTAGAGAAAGCCGTTCTTGTTGGCCTGGAACAGCACCTGCCGCGGCCGGCCGTCAATCTCGATGTCGGCCAGTACGTGCTCGTCCGTGCCGTCCACGTCGTAGGCGTCGTTGGGCGTGTACTGGTAGTGACAGACGATCTCGCCGGTGCGGGGCCGCACGGCGATGACGCTGGACGCATACAGGCTGTCCAGCCCTCCGCGTGGCTGGGGGTTCCAGGGTGAGGCATTCCCGGTGCCCCAGTAGACGAGGTCCAGCTCCGGGTCGTACGAGCCGGACCGCCACGTCGGCGCGCCGCCGAACTGCCAGGCGTCGCTGTCCGTTGGCCAGGTCTCCGAACCGGGCTCTCCAGGCGCGGGAATGGTGTGGCGGCGCCACAGATGTTCGCCCGACTCCGGATCCCAGCCGTCGAGGAAGCCCCGCGTCGTGGACTCGCCGCCCGACATCCCGGAGACCAGCACGCCGCCCGCCAGCACCGGCGCGCCCGTCGCGTAGTATCCCTCGCTCGATTCCGCGAACTTCTGTTTCCACAGCTCTTCGCCGGTCTCCATGTCGAGCGCCAGCACGTGGTTGTCGAGCGTGATGCGAAACAGCCTGCCGTCATGGATGACCGGCGCGCCCCGGTTGTACGGATTGCGGCGCGTCCCCTCTTCGAGGACGACCGGCGTGCGCCAGATCTGGCGCCCGGTGTCGACGTCGATGGCGAACGTCCACCGCCCGTTGATGACGTACATGACGCCTTCGTAGACGACCGGCGCGGCCAGCTCGCCGAACTCGTTCATCACGCTGGCGCTCCAGATGGGCACCAGCCGGTGGATGTTAGAGCGATCGATCTGCGCCAGCGGGCTGTAGCTCTTGCGGTCGTAGCCCATGCTGTGCAGGAGGACATCGTCCGGCGTCCGCGGGTCGCCGACGAGCTCCGCGGTGGTCTGCGCCGCCGCCGGCGCCGCCGACAGGCTCAGCACGATTGGGAACACCCAAGCCGCGCACGGCGCGGCTCGGCCAGCGCGGCGCGGGGCAACGGGGTCCCCGCTAGCGCTGGCCGGGGTTTTGGGGCGCAGCCCCATCTAGAAGCCCCCTGCCGCGACGTACTTCGTGACGCCGCCCTGCGCCGCGTCGCGGGAGTTCGGCCCCTCCGCCGCGTACACGTTGCCGTCGGCGTCGACGACGACGCCCTCCCCCGCCGCACCGTTCAGGGGACGCGTATGGTGGGCGTGAGGCGGAATGAAGTGCGTCAGCCGATCCTCGCCGGCCGGGCCGATGCGTACGCCGTTCATCCAGCCCGGATGCCGATTCTCCTCGGATTCGGAGTCGATGGAGTAGAGCACGTCGTCGCCGGTGATGAACAGGCCGCTGACGCGGCCGTGCTGGTGGTAGATGTCGAGCAGGTTCCCGTCCTGGTCGAAAATCTGGATGCGGTGGTTGCCGCGGTCGGCGACGAACAACCGGCCCTGCGAGTCGAAGGCGAGCCCGTGGGGCGTCCGGAACTGGCCGGGCCGAAAGCCGATCTCGCCCCACTCCTTGATGAAGTTGCCGTCCTTGTCGAACT
Organism: Vicinamibacteria bacterium; assembly: GCA_022820825.1. Lineage (GTDB taxonomy): Bacteria > Acidobacteriota > Vicinamibacteria > Vicinamibacterales > UBA8438 > JAAXGX01. Next base: position 115,891 of record JAJEEU010000042.1, on the reverse strand, counting down.
TCAGGATCCGCCCGGTCGCACCCTCCGGCGGGTCCGCATTCTGTCCGCTGTGGCCGTCCGAGACGAAGATGTCGCCGTTGGGCGCCGTGATCACATCGCACGGCTGGTTGAGCTGGCCGGGGCCGCTGCCCGCCACCCCCGCTTCGCCCAGGCGCATCAGCTCCTCGCCCTCGGGGCTGAACTTGATCACCTGATGCCCCTTGGTGCCCGCCTCGTTGCCTTCCCAGTCGGTTACCCACACGTTGCCGTCCGCGTCCACGTGCAAGCCGTGCGGCGTGACGAACAGACCGGCGCCGAAGCTCGTCAACATCTCGCCCGTATGGCGATCGAACTTGAAGACGGGATCGAGGTCCGGGGCATTCTCGCAGGCCTGGCGCAGGCCGCCGCCGCAGCGGTCGTAGGCCCAGATGTGCCCGTCGTGCGGGTCGATGTCGATGCCGGCCGTCGTGCCCCACTCGCGGCCGGCGGGGATCTTCGCCCAATTCAGGATCACCTCCGACGTCGGGTTCGGCAGGGGCCGCACCACGAAGTCGCTCGTCAGCCCCGCATCGGCTGCGGGCGCCGGTTCCGTAACGGGAAGACCCGACTGCCCGCCGCCGCATGCGGCGAGGAATACAAGCGCCGCCGCCGCAACACATGCGCGGCCGCGCCAGGCCCACCTCTTGTCGTCGTTCATATCAACCTCTCCTAGTTCCCCGCCGCGACGTACTTCGTGATGCCGTTGGCCGCGTCGCGCGTGTTCGGCCCCTCGGCCGCGTAGACGTTGCCGTCGGCGTCCACCGCGACCCCCTCGCCCGCCACGCCGTTGAGTGGCCGCGACTCGTGGGCGTGCGGCGGGATGAAGGCCGTCACCCGATCTTCACTCGCCGGCCCGATCCGGATCCCGTTCAGCCAGCCGGGATGCCGGGTCTCCTGCGACTCGGAATCGATGGCGTACAGCGTATCGTCGCCGGTGATGAACAGGCCGCTGATGCGGCCGAACTGGTGGTAGATGTCGAGCAGGTTGCCGTCCTGGTCGAAGATCTGGATGCGGTGGTTCGTGCGGTCGGCGACGAACAACCGGCCCTGCGAGTCGAACTCCAGCGCGTGCGGCGTCCGGAACTGTCCGGGCCGAAAGCCGAGCTCGCCCCACTCCTTGATGAAGTTGCCTTCCCTGTCGAACTTGAGGATGCGCCCGGTCGATCCCGGCTCCGGATCGGGAGACCCGCCGTTGTGTCCGTCGGCGACGAAGATGTCGCCGTTCGGCGCGGTGATCACGTCGATCGGCTGGTTGAACTGGCCGGGACCGGTGCCCGCCACGCCCGCTTCGCCCAGACGCATCAGCACCTCGCCGTCGGGGCTGAACTTGAACACCTGGTGCCCCTTGGTGCCGGCCTCGTTCGCGACGAAGTCCGTGACCCACACGTTGCCGTCGTCGTCCACGTGGAAACCGTGCGGGTTGACGAACAACCCGGCGCCGAAGCTCGTCAAGATCTCGCCGGTATGGCGATCGATCTTGAACACGGCGTCGAAATCGGGATTGTCCTCGCACGGGGTGGCCAATCCTCCGCCGCAGCGGTCGTAGGCCCAGATGTGCCCGTCGTGCGGGTCGATGTCGATGCCGGCCGTCGTACCCCACTCGCGGCCGGGCAGCGGCGCCCAGTCGATGATGACCTCCGATGTCGGATTCGGCAGCGGCCGCGATACGAAATCACTCGTCAGGCCCTCCTCTGGCGGCGGCGCTGCCGGCTCGGGAGCGGCTGCAGGCCCGCCGCCGCAGGCCGCGAGGAGCAGCAGCGCCAACGGCGCGAGCCGCACCAGGCGCAATCCGTTGGACGCACGATCGTCGCTCATCTCGAGAGCTCCTCCTGCTCCGCCATTCGGGACCCGCGCAGCGCGTTCGGGATTGCGTAATTGCCCTCGTGACAGGCGTACTCGTAGAGTTCCCCGTCCATTGACGTCATGGGCGCGGCCGCCGTCCACGGCCCGGCCCATATCGTCGGATCGGTCACCGTGACGCGGTAGTCGATGGTATCGGGAGACACGCGCGTGAAGCGTTCGACGAGCCTGGCGCCCCTGCCGCCGCCGAGCACCGTGCCTCCCCGCTGCCTGACCTTGTCCGTGAAGCCTGCAGTCTCGACAACCAGCGTGTTCCCCTCCCAACGCCCCCGCGAGGCTCCCAGCCACTGCCGGATGCCGGCCGCCGGCGCCGCGTGCTCCTGCAACGGGATGATGCGTACGTCGTGGACCATCTCGATGGCAATAGCCACGTAGTCGGGAGTCTGCGCGATCAGGTAGTTGTGGTTGTAGAACACGCCCGGCAGCATGGCGCCGGGCATGCCGCGCGTAATGCAGCGGTCGAGCGCGTTGAAATCCTCCCACGAGCTGAAGCGCAGGCCCGCAATCGCACTGCCCGAGCTCATCCGCGTGGCCTGCATCCGTTGCTCCGCCGCCGACGCCTCGGGAAGCTTGCCGTCCGCGGGATCCACGATCAACGACGTGCGTGTGGACAGATCACCCTGCTCGAGCCAGTAGTCGTTGTAGAAGCCGACCGGATCGCCGACAGGCCGATCGTCGCTGAGGCGCGCCAGCGGCGCGCGCGCGGCGCGCTCCTCGTCGGTGAGCACCTCCTGTCCCGCGAGATCGGCCGGCCGCTCCAGCGGCGTCGTGGAAGCGTTCGACCAGGTGCCCTGCAGATCCGGATGGCCCCAGGGCGTCAGCGGCGGCGACCACGCTCCCCCCGCCGCGGCAGCCTGCTGACCCGCGAACGCCGCTGGTGAACAGAGGAGCAACGCGGATGCCACTAGAGATCCGACAAGTGCGCGGCGACGCATGGCGACCTCCTTGCGGGGCGCACGGCTGCAACGCTGCCCCGCCATCGTGGACAGGGTAACTCTTTAGGCAACGCGGGGAAACCCGCACCGGCCGCGGCGCGGCGTCAGAACTCAAGCTGCCAGCGGCCGTACAGCTCGTAGAGCGCCGCCGGCCTCCATCTGGACGTAGGCGCCGTAGCGGCACGACTCGCGGTCGTGGACGTTGACCCAGCCGCGGAAGCGCTGGTTCAGGAAGTCCGAGCCGGGCTGATCGCTGTCTACCGTCCGGTCGTGGAAGCCGAAATTGGCCTGGTTGCCAGTCAGGCGCAGTTGTCCGCCCGCGGCGAGGCCGCCGCCGCCCAACGCCAGTCCCGGCGCGCACTGCTCGCCGTCCGCGCCCTCCGCCTGCGCGGCGGACCCAGCGGCAGCCGCGGGCGTCGCGCACGCCAGGAGGACGCAGGCCGCCGCCGTGCGCAGAACCGTTCCCCTGCCCGAAAGAAGCCTCATGATGGAGTGTCCTTTATCGTCGTTCACGCGCGGGCGCCGCTTGCCGACCGCCGCCGCAGCCACTCGACGGTCAGCAGCAGCAGCACCGCGAGCACGATCAGGAACGTCGCCACCGCCAGTATGGCCGGGCTGATCTGCTCGCGGATGCCGGCCCACATCTGGCGCGGGATGGTGCGCTGGTCCTCGCCCGCCATGAACAGCACCACGACCACCTCGTCGAACGACGCGGCGAATGCGAACAGCGCCCCGGACAACACGCCCGGCGCGATCAGCGGCAACTGCACGCGGCGGAAGGTCAGCAGCGGCCCCGCGCCGAGACTGGCCGCGGCGCGCGTCAGGTTTGTGTCGAATGCGGACAGCGTGGCTGTCACCGTGATGACGACGAACGGCGTGCCGAGCGCGGCGTGAGCCAGGATCAGTCCCACGTGCGTCTGCGACAGGCCGAGCGACGAATAGAAGAAGAACATGCCCGCGGCCGAGATGATCAGCGGCGTCACCATCGGCGAGATCAGCAATCCCATCGCAGCGCGGCGTGCGGGCATGGCGCGGCTCGCCAGTCCCAGCGCCGCGAGCGTGCCGAGCGCGGTCGCCAGCGCGGTGGCCGCCACGCCTATCAGGAGGCTGTTGCCGAGCGCGCGCGTCCACACCTCGTTCTCGACGATCTCCCGGTACCAGCGCAACGAGTACGCCGCCGGATCGAGGCCCAGCATGCCCTCGGTGAATGTGAAGTAGGGCTCCGCGTTGAAGCTGAGCGGCACGATCACGAGGATGGGCGCCACGAGGAACGTGAAGATCAGGGCACAGACCGCCAGGTAGACGATGCGTCCGGCGCTCGGTCTGGAAGCGGTCACCGGCATGCTCATCCCAGACGCATCCGCTCCACGCCCACCAGCCGGTCGTAAAGCAGGTAGAGCACCGCCACCGACACCAGCAGGATGCCGCCCAGCGCGCCGGCCAGCCCCCAGTTCAGCGATGTCTGCATGTGGTACGCGACGAAGTTGGAGATGAGCTGGCCGCTCTGCCCGCCCACCAGCGCCGGCGTTATGTAGTAGCCGATGGCGAGAATGAAGACCAGCAGCGACCCCGCGCCGACGCCCGGCAGCGTCTGCGGCCAGTAGACGCGCCGGAACGCCCGCGGGAAGCTCGCCCCCAGCGAGGCGGCGGCGCTCATCTGCTGCGGCGGAATCGTGCGCATCACGGAGTAGAGCGGCAGCACCATGAACGGCAGCAGCACGTGGGTCATCGCCACCACCGTGCCGGTCATGTTGTAGATCATCGCTATCCGGCCGTCATCGCCGACCAGTCCGAGCGCGACGAGCAGATCGTTGACGACGCCCTGGGTCTGCAGCAGCACGATCCACGATGTGGTCCGGACCAGGAGCGACGTCCAGAACGGCACCAGCACCAGCGCCAGCAGCAGCCCCGCGCGGCGCGGCGGCGCGTGGGCGATCAGGTGGGCCAGCGGATAGCCGAGCAGCAGGCACAGCAGCGTGATGCCCAGGCTGACGACGAACGTGCGCCAGAACAGCGCCAGGTAGATGCGCCGATCCTCGGGTTGGCGGGCTACGGATCCGTCCGGCAGGCGCTGCAGATCGACGGCGTTCAGGTAGTGCCGCACCGTCAGGCGGTCGCCCGCGGTACGAATCGCGTGCCAGGTGCGCGGATCGCCCCAGTCCGCGTCGATGGCGATCATGGCCTCGCGCCAGGGGCCCGTCTCGACCTCGCGCAGCCGCCGCACGCTGCGCACGAGAACGCTGCGCAGGCCGCCCTCCAGGCGGTTGACCCGACTGGCGACGCGGCCGAGCGTGCGCGCTTCGCGGGCCTCCAGCAACTCCCGCGCCGCGGCGGCATACACGGCTTCGGACGGCGCGTCCAGTCCGTCCCAATCGCTCAGCGCCGCCAGCGTCTCCGGCAACGCATCCGCCACCACAGGGTCGTACACGCTGCGCACCAGCATCGTCGCCACCGGCGCGACGAACGTGACGCCGATGAACGCCACCAGCGGCAGCACCAGCACCGCCGCGCGCAACCGGGGATCTCTCAGCGGGCCAGCCATGCGCTGAAACGCACCACCAGCCTGCGTTACAGGCGGCTTCATCGCTCGTGGCCGGGTGATCATGCGGCATCGACGACGGTGACGGTGACGCGCTTGCCGAGGTGCCGCAGCGCGTGGTCAATCGTTTCCGCCTTCGTAGCATGATCCGGGTTCAGCATGCGGCGCACGGCGCCCTCCGCCACGCCGAGCTCCCGGGCGAGCTGGCGTTGCGATACGCCGGCCTGGCGATACGCCTCGTGTAGCGCCGCCTTCAGCGCAACCTGCACCGGCGGTACAACCACTTGCCTGCGAGCGCCGCGCCGGGACGGTGCAGGCAGGCCTTCACCCTCCCTGATCGCGGCCGCGATGAGCTCCCGCAACAGATCCTTGGCCTCCACCAGGGCCTCTTCGCGTGTAGCCCCATCTGTTGCACCCCAGCCAAAATCCGGGAACGTGACAACGTACCGGCCCTCCGCGTCGCATTCGACGTCAGCGGGATAGTTGAACGTGTCGAGCATGCCCTGGTCTCCCGTTCGCAGCAATCCGCCGTCTCGGTACTATGTCGCCTGGAAGTCGTCCTGGTCGATCCCAAGATCGGCCAGCATCTTCTTGAGCAAGCCAGTCCCGATTTCCTTCCGCCGATCCTTGACTGTCGTCCGCCGCGCGCCCGCGTAGAGCGTGCCGTGGGAACCTGGCCCCTGCGAGGCCACGAAGCGCACGACTACGCCCCGGACTCGCGCCCAGCGGCGAACCCTGGCAATGAACTGGCGTCCGGTCATGTCCCGGATCGGAGGGCCGGGCGCCGGTCATCCAGCGAGCGCGGTGCGTCCATTTTTGTGCGCATGTAATCCCGGCGTCAAGTCTGCGCGAGGTACCAACTCCTTGCAAACTTCCCGCCGCGCGCAGCCGGGGATCTCTCAGCGGGCCAGCCATGCGCTGAAGCGCTCGTTCATCTCGTCCGCGTGGTCGCTCCACCATTCCCAGTCGTTCGCCAGGACGCGGGTGCTGTTGGCCGGGTACAGCGGCATGTGCGGGTTCATGTCGATGCCGACCTCGGCGTGGCGGCCGATGAGCGGCAGACCCGAGCGGCGGGCCGGGCTGTAGGCGATGTAGTGGCCGACGGCGGCCATCGACTCCGCCGTCGTCGCGAAGCGGACGAGCTCCAGGGCCGCTTCGAAGTCCGGTGTCCCGGCGACGATCGCCAGCGGGCCGACGTCCAGGATCTGGCCGTCCCAGACGATGACGAACGGCTGGTCCTCCAGCGCCTGCGCGTTGAAGATCCGGCCGTTGTAGGCGGTGCTCATCACCACTTCGCCGTCCGCCAGCATCTGCGGCGGCTGGGCGCCGGCCTCCCACCAGACCGCCTCGTCCTTGATGGTGTCGAGCTTGCGGAACGCCCGGTCGACGCCCTCCGGGGTGTCCAGCGTGGCGTACACCTCTTCGAGCGGCACGCCGTCGGCGATCAGCGCGAACTCCAGGTTCGCGTGCGGCACGCGGCGCATTCCACGCCGCCCCGGAAAGCGCTCCAGGTCGAAGAAATCGGCCATCGTGGCCGGCGGTTCGCCAGCAATACGTTCCGGGTTGTAGGCATAGACCGTGGAGTAGAAGAGGATGCCCACGGCGCATTCGAACAGCGAACCGGGCAGAAAGTCCTCGAGCGCCGGCGCACCGTCCGCCCCCGGCGGCAACGCAGCGGTGTCGATCCGTTCCAGGATGCCATCGTCGCAGCCGCTGACGGCGTCGGGGGTTTCGAGATCCACGACGTCCCAGTGGACGTTGCCCGTCTCGACCTGCGCCCGCACCTGCGCCAGCCCGCCGTTGTAGTCCTCCAGGCGAACGTCGATGCCGGTCCGCGCGGCGAACGGCTCCAGGTAACCCTTGTCGATGGCCTGCGCGTACGAACCGCCCCAGGAGACCACCGTCAGGCGCTCGCGCCGCGGGCCGCCGCAGCCCGCGGCCTGCAGGGCCAGGGTCGCCAGGATGGAAACCAGTCCCGCGGACGCCGCCAGCGCCATCGCGCGCGGCCGGCGGCGACTCACGACGTATCCTCCTGGCCGTCCGCGTCGAGCACCCGGCAATCGGTCGGCGTCCACCCGATGCGGATCCGATCGCCCTCGATCACCGCTCCGTGGCCGACCACGTTCGGGATCTTGACGATGAAATCCGAGCTGCCGCAGACGTTCACGCGCAGGCGGAGATGATCGCCCAGGAAGGTCATGTCCTCGATGCGCGCCTCGAACTCGTTGGTATACAGCCCGGGCGCGGGTGTGACCGCCACGCGCTCCGGGCGGATGGACAGGGTCGTGGCGTCGCCGGGATCGCACGGCGCCACGCGCAGCGCGCGGACCGTCTCGCCGCCGACGTCGACCACGCAGATCTCGTCCTCGACGCTCGTGATCCGGCCGGCCAGGCGGTTGTTCTCACCGATGAAGCGGGCCACGAACGAGCGCTCGGGCTCCTCGTACAGCCCTTCCGGCGTAGCGATCTGCTCGATGCGACCCGCCTGGAAGACCGCGACGCGGTCCGACATCACCATCGCCTCCTGCTGGTCGTGGGTGACGTACAGCACGGTGACGCCCAGGTCGCGGTGGATGCGGCGGATCTCGTACTGCAGCTCCTCGCGCAGGCGGCGGTCCAGCGCGCCGAGCGGCTCGTCCATCAAGACGAGCTCCGGCTCGAACACGAGCGCACGCGCAATTGCCACCCGTTGCTGCTGGCCGCCCGAAAGCTGGCCCGGCCGGCGCTGCTCCAGCCCCTCGAGCCGCACGAGCTCCAGCGCGCGCCGCACGCGCTCGCGCCGGCGCTCCGGATCGACGCCGCGCACCTCCAGCGGGAAGGCGAGGTTCTCCCCTACCGTCATGTGTGGGAACAGCGCGTAGTTCTGGAACACCATGCCGATGCCCCGCCGCCGCGGCGGCACGGCCTGCACGGCGCGCCCGGCGATGCGGATGACGCCGGCTGTCGGCGCCTCGAAACCGGCGAGCATCATCAGGCAGGTGGTCTTGCCGGAGCCCGAAGGTCCGAGCAGCGTCAGAAACTCCCCCTTGCGGATCTGCAGGTCGAGGTCCCGCACTACCAGCGTCCGCCCGTCGAACGTCTTGCTGACACGCTCGAACTCGACGTACGCGCCGACGTCCGCCGTGTGTGATTCCCGTTCCATCTAGGATTTCCGCCCGCGGCGGCGCGCGCCCCGGCGACCATGACCGTATGGCCAATGGTGGCGAAGATCAAGCCGACCTCGCCGCGCGGAACCATGCCGGCGCGGAGTTGCGCGTAGAATTGGTGTCGCACGCTCCACGGACTCGAGGACGCCTCGCGATGAAGCTGACCCCCGCCGAGCTGGCGCGGTTCGACGAGCAGGGTTACCTGTTCTTTCCCGCGCGCTTCACGCCGCGGGAAGTGGGGGTGCTGCGCGCCGCGGCCCGGGAAGTGTACGCGCTGGACCGCCAGGAGGTCTGGCGCGAGTCGAGCGGCGTTGCCCGCACCGCGTTCGCCGCCCACACCTACAACGAGGCGTTCCGCCGGCTCGGGCGCCACCCGCGCCTGGTGGAGCCGGTGATGCAACTGGTCGACGGACCGGTGTACATGCACCAGTACAAGGTCAACGCCAAGGTGGCGTTCGACGGCGATGTCTGGCAGTGGCACCAGGACTTCGGCACGTGGCATCGCGACGACGAGATGCCCGAGCCGCGGGCGATGAACATCGCGTTGTTCATCGACGACGTGACCGCCGCCAATGGACCCCTGCTGCTGCTGCCCGGCAGCCACAAGCAGGGCGTGTTCGAGGCGGGGCACGATCTGGAGACGACCAGCTACCCGCTCTGGACGCTCGATCGCGAGACCGTGAAGGGGCTGGCCGAGCGCGGTGGCTGCGTGGCGCCGACCGGCCCCGGCGGCAGCGTCCTGGTGTTCGCTTCCACCCTCGTGCACGCGAGTCCGCCGAATATCAGCCCGCTAGACCGCACCATCGTCTATCTCTCGCTGTGCCACGTCGACAACCACATCCGCCGCTTCAAGCGCCCGGCGTGGATAGCCCACCGCGACTTCACGCCGATCGAGCCGCTGCCGGACGGCTGTCTCGCCGAGCTCGCGCGCGCCGGCGCCGACGCGTGAGCGGGCGCGATGTACCTCCTCCAGCAACTCCGGCAGCGCGCCCGCGGCGGACGGCCGGTGCGCGTGGGCCTGATCGGCGCAGGCAAGTTCGGCTCCATGTTCCTGAGCCAGGCGCCCTCGACGGGCGGCCTGGAGGTGGCGGCGATCGCGGACCTGGACCCGGAGCGCGCCCGCGGCGCGTGCCGCGCGGTCGGCTGGAACGACGCCCGCGTGGCCCGGACGCGCTTCACCGCCGACGCGCCCGAAGCGATTGCCGACGACGCCGTGGATGTGGTCGTGGAGGCGACCGGCGACCCGGCGGCCGGGATCGTCCACGCCCGCGCGGCGTGCGCCGCCCGCAAGCACATCGTGATGGTGAATGTCGAAGCCGACGTGCTGGCCGGACCGCTGCTGGCGGCAGAGGCGCGCGCGGCGGGTGTGGTGTACACCTTGGCGTACGGCGATCAGCCCGCGCTCATCTGCGAGCTCGTCGAGTGGGCGCGGGCGTGCGGCTTCGATGTCGTCGCGGCGGGCAAGGGCACGAAGCACCTGCCGGCCTACCACGCCTCGACGCCGGACACCGTCTGGGACCACTACGGGCTCACGTCCGCGCAGGCCGCGGCGGCCGGCATGAACAGCCGCATGTTCAACTCCTTCCTCGACGGCACGAAGTCGGCCATCGAGATGGCGGCGGTGGCGAACGCGACCGGCCTGACGCCGCCGCCCGGCGGGCTCCGGTTTCCGCCCTGCAGCCGGGACGACCTGGCGCAGGTGTTGCGGCCCGCCGCGGTTGGCGGTCAACTTCATCACGGCGGCCAGGTGGAGGTGGTGTCGTCACTGGAACACGACGGCAGCCCGGTGGCGAACGACCTGCGCTGGGGCGTCTACGTCGTCGTCGAAGCACCGAACGACTACAGCGCCGCCTGCTTTCGCCAGTACGGCATGAACACCGACGCCAGCGGACGCTACTCGGCGATGTACAAGCCGTTTCACCTGATCGGGCTCGAATTGAACATCTCCATCCTGGCGGCCGCCCTGCTCGGCAGGCCGACCGGCGCCGCGCGCGATTTCGTCGGCGACGCGGTGGCGACCGCGAAGCGCGATCTCGCAGCTGGTGAAATCCTCGACGGGGAAGGCGGCTTCACCGTCTACGGCACGCTGCTGCCGGCGCGGGCGTCGCTCGAACGGGGCGCGCTGCCCATCGGACTCGCGCACGGCGCGGCGCTGAAACGGGCGGTCGGCGCGGGTGAGATCGTGGCCTGGAACGACGTCGAGATCGACCCCGAGCTCGGCGCCGTCCAGGCGCGGCGCGCGATGGAGGCCAGCTTCTCGGTGCCGGGAGCCTGAGGCGGTATCATTGCGGCAATCCGCAGTCGCGGATACGGACAGGGAGGCACGCATGGGACGGTGGGTAAGGGCGGCGGTCGTCCTCGCGTTGGCCGGGGCCGTCCCGGCCTGGTCCTCGACCGCGCGCGCCGGCCAGCTCCCCGACGACATCAACCCGGAATCGCGCAACCGCCTGCCGCCGATCGACCGCACGGACCTCGATGCCGAGCGCCGTGCGGCGTACGACGCGGCCGTCGCGAGCCCGGACGGCGCGCCCACCGGCGCCGCGGCCCTGCGCCTCCACGGCTCGGGCACCCTCCTGCGGTGGGAGGCGCCGCTGGGGCGCCGCCTGATCGAGCTGACCATCCTGACCGCGGCGCGCGAGCTCGACCAGCCGTTCGAATGGGCGCTGCACGAGATCGAGGCGATCGCCGTCGGGCTCGAGGACGAGATCATCGACGTCGTGCGGCACCGCAAGCCGTTCACCACGTTACCTCCCCGCGAGGCGACGATCGTCGAGGTCGGCCGGGAGCTGCTGGGCACGCGCGCGCTGGGCGCCGACACCTACGCGCGGGCGCTGCGGCTGCTGGGGAAGACCAATCTCGTCGACGTCATCGATACGCTGGCCCGCTACGCCATGGTCGGCGCCGAGCTCACCGGGTTCAACCAGCAGATGCCGACCGGCTGGCGGCAGTCGCTGCCGCTGCCGTTCACCCATCCGGACGACATCCATCCCGACTCGCGCAGCCGGCTGCCGCTCCGCAGCGCCGAGACCACCAGCACGGCGACGGTGCTCTACGGCCGCCTGCTCTCACCCTCCGGACTCGGCCCAAACGCCATCCGGACCTACGGCGCCGGCCAGGCAACGTTGGAAGCACGGGTGGGACGACGGGTCATGCAGCTTGCGATCCTGGTGACGGCGAGAGCGCACGAGTCGCAATACGTATGGACCGTCAACGAGCCGCTCGCCCGCGCGGCCGGCCTGGAGCCTGATCTGATCGACGTCGTCCGCCACGGCCAGCCCCTGGCCGGCATCGATGAGAACGACGCCGCCGTGATCGCGTTCGGCCGCGAGATGTTCGGCGACCACACCGTCAGCGCCGAGACCTATGCACGCGCGGAGCGGGCGTTCGGCGTGCAGGACCTCGTGGACATCGTGCGCCTGATGGGCGAGCACGCGGCCGATGCGATCGTGCTGCAGGGCTTCGACCAGCAGTTGCCCGAGGGCGTCGGGCCGCTGCTGCCACTGCCGTAGGACGACCGTACCGATCAACTCGTCCCGGCCACGGAGCCACCGGCGGGGCCGGTCACCGGCACCGGGCGGTCGGCGCGGTCGACCGTGGTAGCATGGGAGCGTGTTCGACCCGCATTCGCATGTTGGTCTGACGTCCCCTCGGAATCATCCAAGCCTTGGCCCCTGGCGCAAATGGAGCCATGCCCCGAACAGGTGAAAACCTGAACGAATGACGTGAGTGCGGCCGTGATCGCCCCTGCTGCCCAGGCCAGCGCCAGATGCGCCCCGGAGCGGAATCGTCTGAAGCCTGAAGACCGCGCCGTTCACGACTGGTACCGCTTCGTCCTCTCGTTCCCGTCGCACCTTGTACGCAACTACCTTGACGCGTTCGAGGTCGATTCGACGCAGCGGGTGCTGGATCCGTTCTGCGGTACCGGAACGACACTGGTCGAGTGCAAGAAGCTCGGCATCCCGAGCGTCGGGATCGAGCGTAACCCGATGGCGGGCTTCGCCAGCAGCACGAAACTGGACTGGAACGTCGATCCCGGCGTGCTTGTCCGCCACGCCAAGGAAATCGCCGGGCTGGTGCTGGACCGGCTCCAGGTTCAGGGAATCGACGACCTCGGACCGGCGCCGCTGTTTCGGGCGGGCGACCCGCCAACGGCAACCCTCCGGACGCTGCCGCCCGACCGCCTGAGCCTTCTGCTGAACAATTCGATCAGCCCGCTGCCGCTTCACAAGACGCTACTGCTGCTGGACATCCTGGAGAAGCACCGTAACGACACGGTGTACGCCCACGAGCGCCTCGCGCTCGCGACAGCTTTGACTTCGGAAATCGGAAACCTGCATTTCGGCCCGGAGGTCGGTGTGGGGCGAATTCGGGAGGACGCGCCGGTCGTCGGTCCGTGGCTGGACCGCGTCAAGACAATGGCCGGTGACCTGGAGGCGTTTCGCAATCAGGCCGGAACCGAGGCCGCCGTCCGCCTCGCGGACGCGCGCAGCGTGGAGGAGCTCCTGAAGCCGTCGTCCATCGATGCGGTCATCACCTCCCCGCCGTATCCCAACGAGAAGGACTACACGAGAACAACGCGCCTCGAAAGCGTGTTGCTCGGCTTCGTCCGCGACAAGCGGGATCTGCGGGGCCTGAAACAGGGACTCGTGCGATCCAATACGCGCGGCGTGTACAAGGCTGACGCGGACGACGCGCTGGTCGCGGACCACGCGGGCATTCAGCGCATCGCCGAACTCATCGAGAAGCGTCGGATTGAGTTGGGCAAGACGTCGGGTTTCGAACGCCAGTACGCGCGAGTGACGAAACTGTACTTCGGCGGCATGGTGCGGCATCTGGCCAGCCTCAGGAGCCGGCTCCGTCCCGGCGCGCGACTTGCGTACGTGGTCGGCGATCAGGCGTCGTACCTGCGGGTCATGATCCGCACCGGGCAGATCCTGGGCGAGCTGGCCCAGTCCCTCGGCTACGAGTTGACGGCCATCGACTTGTTCCGGACACGGATCGCGACGGCCAGCCGGCGACAGCTTCGCGAAGAGGTCGTCCGACTCCGTTGGGCGGGTTGATTCCTGCACGGCTCCTTCCCATGCCCAAGTCGAACGTATACGCCGCGATCATCGAAGAGATCTTCCAATCGAAGTTCAGGAAGGGGATGACGCAAGTCGATTTCGAGCGATCCGACATCAGTGCAGCCGCCAAGCGGCGAGACGTTCGGCGGCCGAGCAATGTCGGCGACGTCGTGTACAGCGCACGATATCGCGGCAACATTCCGGAATCCGTACAGTCCACTGCCACATGCGGCCGCGAGTGGATCATCCGCGGTACGGGATCGGGGCGCTACAGCTTTGTCCCGACTCGACCGCTTCGCCTGGCCCCCAACGAGCAAATGGGAGCCACCAAGGTTCCCGACGCCACGCCGGGCGTCGTCGCGATGCACGCGCTCAACGACGAGCAAGCCCTCTTGGCCGTCGTGCGTTACAACCGTCTGATCGACATCTTCACGGGAGTCACCTGCTATTCGTTACAGAATCACCTCCGGACCGCGGTGCGCGGCATCGGACAGGTCGAGACCGATGAACTGTACGTGGGAGTCGATTCGAAGGGGTGCCAGTACGTCATCCCCGTGCAAGCGAAGGGCGGGCGCGATGAGCTGAACATCGTGCAGATCGAGCAGGACATGGCGCTATGCGAATCGAAGTTTCCCGATCTCGTCTGCCGTCCGGTGGCGGCGCAGTTCATGCAGGATGATGTGATTGCCCTCTTCGCCTTCGAGAAGATCGACGACGACGTCAAGGTTCTCATGGAACGCCACTACAAGTTGGTGGAATCCAATGAACTTACCGCCGAAGACCTGGCTGCATATCGACAGCGCGTATGAGCGCCGCAGCTTTGCTACGTATGCGTGAAGGGCCTTCTCGCCCGCCCACGTGAGGTCATCTGCTTCCATGCGCGTCGTGAGCTGGAACGTCAACGGGTTGCGCGCGTGCGCCCGGAAGGGATTCCTGCAGTTCCTGTCGGTCTCCGGAGCAGATGTCGTCGGCCTGCAGGAAGTGCGCGCCTTCGAGCACCAGCTCGAGCCGGAGGTGCGCGAGCCGCCGGGGTGGCATACGGCATTTTCTCCAGCGGAACGGCCGGGCTACAGCGGCGTCGCCATCTACTCGCGCCGGCCGCCCGACAGCGTGGAGACGGCGCTCGGCGAGCCGCGCTTCGACGCGGAAGGCCGGCTGCTCATCGCCCGCTTCGGGCGGCTCGCGGTGGCGACGGTCTACTTCCCCAAGGGCAGCGGCCGCGACCGCGACAACAGCCGCGTGCCCTACAAGCTCGACTTCTACGCCGCGGTCTTCGACCGCCTGCAGTCACTTCGCCGGCGCGGGCCCGTCCTCGTGATCGGCGATTACAACACGGCGCACGAGCCCATCGACCTGGCGCGGCCGAAGTCGAACGCCAACACCAGCGGCTTCCTCCCGGAGGAGCGCGCCGAGCTGACGCGCTGGCTCCGGGCGGGGTGGGTGGACACGTTCCGCGCGCGCCACGCCGGCGAGCCCGGCCATTACACCTGGTGGCGGCAGTGGGGCGGCGCGCGCGAGCGGAACGTCGGCTGGCGTATCGACTACGTGCTCGCCTCGCCGTCCGCGGCCAAACGGGTGACCGATGCATTCATCTGGCCGGAGGCAACCGGCTCCGACCACTGCCCCGTCGGCGTCGACCTGTCGTGGTGACGCGTGTGTAGAATCCACCCTGTCCCGTTCCAAACCGGAGGAGCGCCATGGCTCGCAAGATAGCTCTCGCATGCGCGTTTTCGATGCTGCCCGCGGGTGTGCTTGCCCAATCCGGTACGTCCTCGATCCGCACGCCGTGGGGCCACCCCGACCTGCAGGCGGTGTGGACCAGCGCCACGCTGACACCGCTGGAACGGCCGGCCGAAATGGAGGGGCGGGCCGAGCTCACGGCGGAGGAAGCCGCGGCATCGACGGCCCTCGAGTTGCAGCGCATCGACGGTGACCAGCGCGCAGGCACGGGCCGCGGCGACCGGCAGGCCGGCACGCCGGACGGACGGACCGACGTCGGCCGGGCCTACAACGAGTTCTGGCGCGAGCGCGGGCGGATGCTGCAGCAAACGTCGCTGATCGTCGCCCCGGCAGACGGCCGGATTCCCTACAAGCCGGGGGCGCGGCCCACGGAATCGCCCTATCACGGCGGCACAGGCGAGTTTCCGGCCGGCCCGGAAACGCGTGGCTTGGCGGAGCAGTGCATCGCCTGGGGCAGCGCCGGGCCGCCCATGCAGCCGACCACCTACAACAGCAACTTCCAGTTGCTGCAGACGCCCGATCACGTGGCGATCGTCAACGAGATGATCCACGACGTGCGCATCGTGCCGCTGGACGGGCGGCCGCACGTCGCCGGCGACATTCGACAGTTGCTGGGAGACTCCCGGGGACATTGGGAAGGCGATGCGCTGGTCGTCGTCACCGCGAACTTCACGGACAAGACGCGGTTCGCCGGATCCGGCACGGGACTGCACCTGGTGGAGCGCTTCACCCGCGTCGACGGCGATACGCTGCTCTACGAATACACGGTGGACGACGATTCGGCGTGGACGCGGCCCTGGTCCGCGTCATGGCCGTTCAGCACCCTGGGGGCGGCGCTCGGCGCGGAACCCGGCACCCCGGGCGCGCACATCTTCGAGTACGCCTGCCACGAAGGCAACTACGGGATGACGAACCTGCTGGCGGGCGCGCGCGCCCTCGAGCGTGCGCAGGAATGAAACCCGCCCGCCGGCCCGGCGGCTTCAGTCGCGCAGCGCGTACGTCACGAGGGTGTGGCCGGCGATGACGGCGATGTACTGCCTGCCGTCCACCTCGTAGGTCATCGGGCCGTTGAGGATCTGGCTGCCGAGGCTGGACTTCCAGAGCAGTTCCCCGCTGCGTGCGTCCAGCGCCTGGAAGTAGCCCGATCGGGTCCCGGTGAACAGCAGGTCCGAAGCGGTCGTCAGGATGCCGCTGCGGATGACGTCCGTCATCTCGAAGCGCCACTTGCGCTCGCCGGTCAGCGCGTCCAGCGCCAGCACCGAGCCCTTCCCGGCGGTCTCGGTCCAGTCGTTGATGGGACCGCGTGAAAGCCCCGGCGGGATCGGCGCGTCGGGCAGCGGCTGCCAGGTGCGCGGAAAGTCGCGGTCGCGCCCCACGAACCAGCGGCCCTCGACATATTCCTGCGGCGCGCCGGCAAAGACCGTCGCGTAGTCCTCCCAGGTGGCGACGTAGAACAGCTCCGTCCGCGGGCTGTAGGAGGGCGAATTCCAGTTCGTCGCGCCCGCGATCCCCGGGTAGGTCGGCGCACCGGGCGGCTGTGGCGTCTCGATCGGGCGCCCGCTGTCGTCCAGCCCCTCCGCCCAGTTGATGCTGATGAACGGCACCCCGTCCAGGAAGCGGCCCGTCGCCCGGTCCAGCACGTAGTAGAACCCGTTGCGGTTCGCCCACAGCATCACCTTGAACAACTGGCCGCCGCGCTCGATGTCCGCCAGCACCGGGATCTGCACCGCGTCGTAGTCGTACTGGTCGTCCGGGGTGAACTGGAAGTGCCAGCGGATCTCGCCCGTATCCGCGTCGAGGGCCACGACGGAGCAACTGTAGAGGTTGTCGCCCGGCCGCTGCGCCCGGTTGTAATCCGGTCCGGGGTTGCCGACGCCCCAGTACGTCAGGTTCAGCTCCGGGTCGTACGAGCCGGTCAGCCAGGGCGCCGCGCCGCCGTGCTTCCACGCTTCCGGGTCGCAGTAGGTCTCGGGGTTCGGCGGGCACGGCTCCCACGTCTCGTGCCCGCGCTCGCCCGGACCCGGAATCGTGTAGAAGCGCCACGCTTCCTCGCCCGTCGCGGCGTCCAGCGCCGCGACGAATCCGCGGATGCCCTGGTCGCCGCCGGTGGAGCCCACCAGCACCTTGTCCTTGATGGCCAGCGGCGCCAGCGTGAAGGCGTAGGCCAGGTCCTTGTCGGCCACCTCCACGTCCCACAGCAGGGCGCCGGTCGCCGCGTCGAGCGCCACGACGTGGGCGTCGAGCGTGGCCATGAACACCCGCTCGCCCAGCACCGCCACGCCGCGGTTGTTGGCGCCGCAGCAGGCCAGGTGATCCGGCGCCGTCGGATGCTGGTAGACCCAGAACACGCGGCCGGTCCGCGCGTCGAGCGCGACGATGTCGTTGGGGCGCTGCGTCAGGTACATCACCCCGTCGACGACGACGGGAGAGGCCTGCCACGTACCGGCAACCCGGGCCTGGTACATCCACTCCATGGAGAGGTCGGTGACGTTGGAGGGCGTGACCTGGTCCAGCTCGCTGTAGCGCTGGCTGAAGTAGGTGCCGGAGTAGGTCAGCCAGTTGTGCGGCTCGTCCGCCGCCGCGCGCAGGCGCTCGGAGGACACCTGCGCTGCAGCGTCGGCCGCCAGCAACGCGCCCAGCGCCAGGGCCGGCAGTGCGCGGCGGAGCATCGCTACCGGCTACTCCGAACCCTTCGCGGCGGCCTCCTCGGCCGCCATGCGCTCGAGGTTGCGGTTGATCTCCAGGATGTGGCGGATGTCGTGGTTGCCCTCATGGCAGCCGTATTCGTACATCGGCCCCTCCGTCTTCATCATCGGCACCTCGCCGCTCCACGAGCTGGTCCAGGTGGTGGGATCGGTGATCGTGAATTCGTAGTGGATCTGATCCTCGCCGACCCGGCTGAAACGCTCCACGACGTGGCGGTGCTGGGCCGACCCGCGGTAGTTCCTGCGGGCGACGAAACCCTTGGATTCGACCACGAGCGTGTCGCCCTCCCAGTAGCCGCGCGAGGCGCCGCCGTACTGCTCCACGGCCTCCGGCAGGTGCGGCCGCCCGTCGAGCGGGATTATGCGCGGCAGCGTGGTGCCGAGCTCGGTGAACACCACCACGTAGTCCGGCGTCTGGAAGATCTGGTGAATGTCGTTGTAGGACGGCGGCAGAATCGGCGGCCCTTCGTGCCGCCACGCGATGCAGCGCTCGGGCAGCGGGCGGGTTTCGTAGCCGGTGAAGTTGTTGCGCCGCGCCTGGTCCGCGGCCATGCGCGCGGCGCCGGCCGGCGTCACCTGCGGAATGCGGCCGTTGGGCGGATCCGTGATGAGTGAAGTCCGCCGGCTCGACAACCCCTTGGGCACGTCCGTACGCAACCAGACCGCGTTGTCGTAGTGCACGTACGACGGGTCGCGGTTCTCCTGGTACAGACCCCGCTGCCGCTCCCCGGCATCCTCCAGGATGGCGGCGTCGCGCGCCAGGGGATCGACCCCGTCGGCGGTAAGCTGCGCCTGCAGCTCCGCGAACTCCTCTTCCGAGTAGAACTCCTTGTCGCCGAGGTACTCGGGGCGCTCGACCGGCGTGAACGTCTGCGTCGTCCAGTACCCCTGGAGGTCGGGATGGCCGAAGGGTGTGCGCGGCGCAGTCCAATCGCCCGCGCCCGCGCCGCGTCCGTTCTCTTCCTGTGCGAGCGCCGCAACCGGCGCAAGCAGCCCGACCGCAACGACCGCCGCCAGCAAGGCCCGAGTAATGCGCCTCATCTGACTCCCCCTCCTCGTAGATCGTCCGACTGCCCGGATGCGCCCATGATTGCGTACGACGCCCCCGTGAAACAAGTACCCTTGAGCATGGCCACGTCGCCCTTCGATTCGAGCATTTATCGCGAGCTCTTGCATGACGACGACGTGGGCGCGCTGTTCACTGACGCCGCCGTCGTCAGCGCGTTGATGCGGGTCGAGGGCGCGCTGGCGAGAGTGCAGGGCAGGCTCGGTATGATCCCCGCGGCGAGCGCCACGGTTATCGACCGCGCGATGCGGGAGTTGCAGGTCGACCCGGCGAGCCTGGCCGCCGGCACGCGCGCCGCCGGCATACCGGCGCCGGCGCTGGTCGACATGCTGCGCGACACGCTGCAGGCGCCCGATCACGCCCACTACCTGCACTGGGGCGCGACCTCGCAGGACATCATGGACACCGGCCTGGTGCTGCGCCTGCGCGGGGTTTGCGACATCGTCGAAGACCGTCTGACGCGACTCCTGCGGGCGCTCGCGCGGCACGCCGCGACCCACGCCGAGCTGCCGCTGGCGGCGCGCACGCGTGCGCAGATCGCGACGCCGACCAGCTTTGGCGCGGTGGTCGCGGCCTGGGGCGCGCCGTTGCTGGCCCATCACGAGGCGCTGGCCCAACTGCGCCCGCGCCTGCTGCGGGTCAGCCTGGCCGGCGCGGCGGGCAATGCCGCGGCGCTCGGTGACCAGGTGGAACGCCTGCGCGCGGAGCTGGCGGCCGAGCTGGCGCTCGGAGACAGCGAGCTGGCCTGGCACAGCGATCGCACGGCGCTCGTCGAGTTTGCCGCGCTGCTCGTCCGCATCAACGGCAGCCTGGCGAAGCTGGGCGAGGATTGCATCGTCGGATGCCGCAGCGAAATCGGAGAACTGAAACTGGGGGCAGGCGGCGGATCTTCGACCATGCCCCAAAAGCAGAACCCGGTAGCGGCGGAGACCATCGTCAGCCTGTTCCGCGTCGCTGCGGCGATGAACGGCCTCATGCAGGAGTCGCTGGTGCACCGCGAGCAGCGTGACGGCGTCGCCTGGGCGCTGGAAGGGCACGCGCTGCCGGCGATCTGCATGGCGAGCGCAAGGGCGCTGGCCCTGGCCGTTGCGCTCGTGGATGAGCTGCAGCCGGACCCCGAAGCGATGCTGGCCAACCTGTGCGGCGGCCGGCAACTGGCGTTCGCCGAGGCAATCAGCTTCGAGCTCGCCAGGACGATGCCGCGCTCCCGGGCGCAGGCGGAAGTCAAGCGTCTCTGCTCCGAGGCCGGCGGCGGGGCCGGCTCGCTGGTGGAGCTCGTCGCGCGGCGATATCCGGATGTCGACTGGCGCGCGGTGACGACCCCCGCGGCGCAACTTGGGGACGCGCCGCGGCAGGCGGCGCGGTTCGTCGCGCGCGTCAGCGAAATATGACGCCGGCGGCGGCGCGGATCAATGCGCCCGCTGGGGGTCGTGGATGGAATCTTCCTGCTGCAGAATCAGCGGCTTCGAGGCCAGCACCCGCCCGTCGGACGAGATCTGGACGGTGTAGCGTCCCGGCTCCGCGAAGGCCGTGTCGGTCAGCGTCAGGAAGACGAAACCCTGGCCGATCTCCGACAGCGACGCCGGCGCCTCGTTGTGCGAGGAAACCAGCACGTGGTGCCGCGGGTCCAGCACCTCTACCGTGACGTCGCAGCCTTCGTCGTGATGACCGACCATCTGGGCCGCGACGACCATGCGCGGGTGCGTGTGGGGAAAGCTCACCGACCGGATGTGGTCGTACATGCCGAGGACGCACGGCTGCCCGCGCGCGTCCTCGTACGCTTCGTCGCAGATGAAGAAGTGCGCGACCTCCGCCATTATCGACTCCTCTTGAGGCCGTCGCGGACGGCTACCGGGAGCCGGTGCCGGCGGCCGCCTCGGCGGCCTGGCGCTCGAGGTTGCGGGCGATCGAGAGAATGTTCACGATGCCGTGATTGCCCTCGTGGCAGCCGTACTCGAACATCGGCCCCTCGGTCTTGATCATCGGCACCTCGGCGCTCCACGGGCTGGTCCAGGTGGTCGGATCGTTGACTGTGAATTCGTAGCGGATCTCGTTCTCCGAGATGCGCGTGAAGCGTTCCACGACGTGCCGATGCTCGTTCGAGCCGCGGAGATTCCGGCGGGCGACGAAGTTCCCCGACTCGACCACGAGTGTGTCGCCCTCCCAGCGCCCGCGCCAGTCGCCGTGCAACTGGCGAATCGCGGCCGGCAGCGGCGGGCGCCCATCGATCGGGATCATGCGCGGGAAACCCGTGCTGATCTCGGTGAAGACGACGAAATGGTCCGGTGTCTGGAAGATCTGATGGACGTCGTTGTACGCCGGCGGCAACATGGGCGGCCCTTCGTGCGCCCAGATGATGCAGCGCTCCATCATCCCGCGCGTCTCGTAGCCGGTGAAGTTGTTGCGCATCGCCCGTTCGTGGGCCACGCGCGCGGCGCCCGCCGCCGTCATCGCGGGGAGCCGGCCGTTCCGTGGATGGGTGATGAGCGACGTGCGGCGGGTCGAGAGCCCCTTGGGCGTCGGCGTGCGCAGCCAGATCTCGTTGTCGTAGTGGACGTACGACGGGTCGCGGTTGTCCTGGTAGAGCGCCCGTTCGCGTTCCCCGTCGTCTGCTATGGTGATGGCGTTGCGCTGCAGCGGATCGACCCCTTCAGCGGTGAGCTGCTCCTGCAGGACGGCCCATTCCTCGTCCGAGAAGAACTCCTGGTCGGCCAGCCGTGCGGGTCGTTCCAGCGGCGTGAACGTCTGCGTCGTCCAGTACCCCTGCATGTCGGGCTGCCCGTCGGGCGTGCGCGGGAGCACCCAATCCTCGTTGCCTTCCGCGGCATCCTGCGCCTGCCCGCCCACCGCCGGAGGCAGCAACATCCCGACCACGATAACCGTTACCAACGCGGCAAGCTGACGGTGGCTCATCAGGCCCTCCCTTGCGCCGACCGGCGCCAGGCGATCACGCGCCCTCACAGCCGATTCTAGCAGCCGTGCCTACCTCTCAGGCAGCGCGAACGCGACGAGAGACGCGGCTTCCCTGCTTGGGGCTGCGCCCCAAACCCCCGGCAGGCCCTAGCGGGGACCCCATAGCCCCGCGCCGCGCCTGCCGAGCCGCGCCGTGCGCGGCTGCCTACCCCTCCGGCAGCGCGAACGCGACGAGAGACGCGTCCGGGCCGGCGCCGGTGGCGATGACGATGAACTGGCGCCCGGAACCGCTGACGTACGTCATCGGGTTCCCGCTGGTCCGGAAGTCTGTCGGCGCGCGGCTGATCTCGCGGCCCGTGGCGGCATCGAACGCGTACAGGTACGGTTCGCCGCCGCCGATGAAGACGAGGCCGCTGGCGGTCGCCATCGGTCCGTTGTTGCCGGGCGTGCCCAGGCGCTCGGGCAGGTCTACGCCGCGCAGCAGCGGGTGGCTGCGAACGACGCGGCTGCCCTCGCCGAACGGTACCTTCCAGGCGATCTCGCCGCGGTTGAGATCCATCGCGACGAGGTTCGCGTACGGCGGCTTGATCAGCGGAATGGCGCCGAGCTGGCTGCGCAGCGGCTGGACCTCGCCCGCGAGGCCGTTGAAGATCCCGCCCGACGCTCCCCACGCGCAGTTGTTCGTGTAGGGAACGTCGACGTCCGGGAGCTCGTCGGGCGTCGCGCACACCTGGTTCGGCGACACCCCCTCCGACGAGCGGACGATCAGCAGGCCCAGGTCCTCGATGAACGTGGCGCCGCCCCAGTTCGCGCCGCCCGACTCCCGCGGCCGCATCAACGTGCCCCGCAGGCTCGGCGGCGTGAACAGCGGACCCAGCCGGAACTGCTGCATTTCCTCCACCGCTATCGCGTGAATTTCCGGCGTCAGGTCGTTGGCGTCGTCGAGCGACGTGCCCTGTCCGGCAAACGGCGGCGGCTTCGTCGGGAACGGCTGGGTCGGATACAGCACCTCGCCCGGCACGTCGGTATCGGTATCGACCGGACGCTCCTCGATCGGCCACACCGGTTCACCGCTCACCCGGTCGAAGACGTACGTGAAACCCTGCTTGGAGACCTCGGCCACCGCGTCGATCTCCCGGCCGTCCACGTTGATGGTGATCAGGTTCGGCGGCGACGTGAAGTCGTAGTCCCAGACGCCGTGGTGCACTCCCTGGAAGTGCCACTCCCTCTGGCCGGTCCGCGCGTCGAGGGCGACCAGGGATTCCGCGAAGAGGTTGGCGCCCGGGCGCCGGCCGCCCCAGTAGTCGCTGCTGGGCGTGCTGGTCGGCACGTACAGCAGGCCGCGCTCGGGGTCGAGCGACATCAGGCCCCAGACGTTGGCGTGTCCCGTGAAGCGCCACGACTGATCCTCCCACGTGTCGGCGCCGAACGCGTCGTTGGACTGCGGAACCGTGTAGAAGTGCCAGCGGCGCTCGCCCGTGTGCACGTCGAACGCCTGCACCGAGCCCGGCGTATCGAAGCGGCGCTGGATGCGGTCCGGCACCCGGCTGCCCACGATGACCAGGTCCTCGAACACGACCGGCGGCGACGTCTGGTCGAACATGTCGTCGGTGACCGTGTTGGTGAAGTTCTCGATCAGCGAAACGCGCCCGCCCACTCCGAAGTCCGGGATGGGGGCGCCGGTCCGCGCGTCGAGCGCGTGCAGGCTGACGCGGCTGTTGATGAACACGCGCATGTCGTCGCCCTCGCCGTGCACGGCGACGCCGCGGTGCTTGTAGCCGCCGGGGCTGGCGCCCGCCATGCCGGTCTCGTAGGCGCGCGGGTCGAACGCCCACAGCTCGCGGCCCGTCTCGGCGTCCAGCGCCACCACGCGCGTGTACATGGTCGAGAGGTACAGCACGTTGTCGATCATCAGCGGCGTCGTCTCGAAGCTGCCCGGACGCGTGCCGTACTCCGGCAGCGGCATCTCCTGCGGATCCCACGTCCAGACCACCTCGAGCTGATCGACGTTCTCGGGCGTGACCTGCGTTGCCGTGGAAAACTTGGTGTGGTGCTGGTCGCCCCCGACGTAGGGCCACTCGATCATGCCCTCCTGGGCCCGAGGGCCGGCGAGCGCGGTGACGGCGAAAGCTATGGCTAGCGCGGAGACTCTCTTCATCGAATCCTCCCGACCGCGCCATTATCCCGCATTTCTCAACTTTGCAACCGCGGCGGTTGGTGCTACGCTTGGCCTGATTTGCATCCAACCAGCCGACCGCGAGGTGTGTGGTGATGACGATCAAGACTCCCCAGAAGGCAATCCTGACCCTGGCCGCTTGTACCGTGCTCGCCGCAACCGCGCTGGCGCCGGCGGCGAACGCGGCGGAGCGGGACGACGAGGTGACGTTCAGCAAGCACGTCGCGCCGATCCTCCAGCGCTCGTGCGAGAACTGCCACCGGGCGGGGGGCGGCGCGCCGATGGCGCTCGTCAGCTACGAGGAGGTCCGGCCCTGGGCGCGCTCCATCAGGAACCGCACCGAGGCCCGCGAGATGCCGCCGTGGTTCATCGACAAGAACATCGGCATCCAGCGCTACAAGAACGACCCCTCGTTGAGCGACGCAGAGATCGCAACCATCGCGGCGTGGGTTGACGCCGGCGCCCCCCGCGGCAACCCGGCCGACCTGCCGGCGCCGATCGAGTGGCCGGCCGACGGCTGGACCTACGGCACACCGGATCTCATCGTGCCGTCGCCCGAGGGCACCGTCGAGGCGGACGCGGCCGACTGGTTCGGCGAGTGGGGCCACACGCCGAGCGGCCTGACCGAGGACCGCTACGTGAAGGCGATCGAGGTGAAGGAAATCCGCCTCCACGAGGAGGAAACCGAGGTCGACGACGACGGCCGCGCCGCGCTGGGGCTGTTCGTCGTGCATCACGCGGTGCTCACCGCCGAACCACCTGAAGATCCGGGCGGTCCGGCTGACTGCGGCGCACAGACGTTCTGCGGCGAGCGGGACAACGAGTTCACCCTGGTGCACGAGCTGGGCCAGAACCCGACGGTCTACCCCGACGAGGTCGGCGTGCTGCTGCCCGCCGGGTCGGTGATCACGTTCAACTCGATGCACCTGCACTCCATCGGCCGCGAGGTGCGCGCGCGTCTCGACGTGGGCTTCACCCTGCATCCGCCGGAATACGAGCCCAAGTACAAGCTGGGCTCCACGAGCCTGCGCCGGGCCACGCACTACGACTACGAGTTCGACGTTCCCTCGAACGACGACCACGTGATGCGCGACGGGTTCCACCGGCTGGAGCAGCAGACCAAGATGCTGACGTTCGAGCCGCACCTGCATTCCAGCGGCAAGCGCATGTGCTTCGAGGCACTCTACCCCAACAACGCGCGCGAGATGCTGAGCTGCGCCGACTACGACCACAACTGGGCCAAGGTGTATGTCTTCGAGGATGACGTCGCGCCGCTGCTGCCGGCCGGGACGGTCATCCGCGTGATGTCCTGGTACAACAACTCCGACACGAACCGGAACGTGGTCGACCCGCGCAACTGGAAGGGCTGGGGCAACCGCTCGATCGACGACATGATGTCCGGCATCACGCGCATGGTGCCGATGACGCAGGAACAGTTCGACGAAGAGGTTGCCGCGCGCGGCGGCACGTTCGCCTTCGGCACCTCGCAGGACCAGCAGTAGGGGCCCCACGCCGCGGTCGAACGGAAGCATGCCTGCGCGGCTCTACGGTCTCCGGGCGCCGCTGCTCGCGGCGCTCGGCGTCCTTCTTCTCGGCTCGCCAGACCCCGGCGCAAGCGCGCAGCAGCCGACCGAGGCCAACATCGCCTCCGGCATGCGCATCTACCGCCAGAAGGCCGACTGCCAGTCGTGCCACGGCTGGGCGGGCGACGGCCGCAAGATGGACAATCAGATGCCCGACGGGGCGAACCTGCGCACGAGCACCCTCGACCGCGAGCAGTTGATCTTCGTCATCAAGTGCGGGCTGCCCGGCCGCGACATGCCGGCCTTCGACCGCCTCGCCTACAGCGACGAGCGCTGCCTCGGGCGCACGCGCGCGGACCTGCGCCGCATGGGGCTGACGCTCCCGGACCCCGCCGCCACCCTGCAGCAGCGCGAGATCGATCGGCTCGCGGACTTCCTGTTCGCCAAGGTGATCGGCCAGGGCCCTATGGACCGGGCCGCGTGCATCGATTACTGGGGCTCCGAAGTCGACGTGTGTGCGGATCTGCCCCGCTGAGCCCACACGGGTAAACGGTGGGACCGTTCACGAAAAGCGGACGTGCATGCCCAGTGCGCGTGTGATGCGCAGAACTGTCGCGAAGGTCGGGTTGCCGTCCGCCGCCAGCGCCTTGTACAGGCCCTCTCGGCTCATGCCAGCCTCGCGCGCAAGACCCGCCATGTTGCCCGAACGCGCCACGTCATTCAGGGCGGCGCGGATCAGGCTGCCGTCCCCCGGATCCTCGTCGGCGCACGCCTGCACGTAGAGCCGCGCATCCTCCGGGGTGCGCAGATGCTCGGCGGCGTCCCACTTCGTGAACGTTTCGGTCATGTCCGCCTCCAGTCCTTCGCCAGCCGTCCAGCACGCTCGATGTCGCGCCGCTGGCTACCCTTGTCCCCTCCGCACAGCACGATCACAGCATCCCCGTCGCGCAGGCAGTAGAGCCGGTAGCCCGGCCCATGGTGCACGCGCATCTCGAACAGACCACCATCCAGCGCCTTCGAATCTCCCATGTTGCCGAGCGAGACGCTGCGCAGACGCCCGTTGATGCGCGCCAACGCGGCGCGGTCTTTCAGGCCATGGATCCAGCGCCGGAACGTCGCACTCTCGATGACGTCGGCCACCGTCCAACTGTAAACCCTGGTTCACAGCTCGGTCAATACCAGCCATCTCGCGAGATATCGACGCCCCCCAAAGGGCGCGTCGCGACGATGCCGGTTGTGTCCAGAATCTTGCGCACTTTCGGATCGGTGCAGCCTCGGTCTGAGTTTCTGGGCAGCGACGGGTGAGTGACGGTATTTGATGCCGTAGTCCTTCCGCTAATCGTCGAGCGCGAACACGAACAGGTAGCTCGACGTCTCCAGGTTGTCGTACTTCACCGGGTGGTGGTGGCGGCCGCTCGCCTGCACCGCGACGTACTGCCGCGGGCCGACGGCGTAGGTCACCGGCGCGCCCTTGAGCGGCGTGCCGACGTTGAAGCGCCACAGCTCCTGCAGCGTCTCGTCGTGGTAGGCGACCACCCAGCCGTCCTGCAGCGCCGTGAACACCAGGCCGCCGGCCGTGCTGATGATTCCCGAGCGCACCTCGATCTCGGTCACCGTCTTGGCGAGCAGCTCGTGGGTGTCGGTGTCGACCGCCGCGACCGAGCCGTAGTACAGGTCGCTGGTGTACTCCCGGGGCTCGCTCGCCTCCCGGTCCACGCCGCCCTCCGGCGACAGCGGCACCACCGCGGCGCCGCTCTGCGAGAAGCAGCCCTCGGTACCGACGCCGTAGGCTATCCCCTTCTCCGGATTGAACGCGGTCGGCTGGTGCGCGATGCCGCCGTGCCAGGTCGGGCACGCGCGCTTCATGCGGTCGCGGTCGGCGCGCAGGGCGCGCGCCTCGGGGTTGTAGATCTGCACGTCGAGATTCGGGTCGTAATCGATCGGACGGCCCGTGACCGGATCCAGACCCGCGGTCCAGTTCAGGTCGTTGACGTACTGCTCCGCCTTGATGAACTCGCCGTTTGTCCGGTCGAGCGAATAGAAGAAGCCGTTGCGCGCGAAGTGCGAGACGACCTTGCGCAGGCGGCCGTCGATGACGGTGTCGTAGAGCATGTGGATGCCCACTTCGTCGTAGTCCCACGAGTCGTTGGGCGTGTACTGGAAATGCCACGCGCGCTCGCCCGTCGCGACATCGACCGCGACCACCGAGTCCGTGTAGAGGTTGTCGCCGGGGCGGTACTCCGCGTCGTAGATCGGGTACGGGTTGCCCGTGCCGAAGATGTACAGGTTGGTCTCCGGATCGTACGACCCGGTCTGCCAGATACCGCCGCCGCCCGTCTTCCAGGCGTTGTGGTCGTCCTTCCAGGTCTCGCTGCCGGGCTGTCCGGGCTCCGGCACGACGTACCAGCGCCACTTTTCCTCGCCGGTCTCGACGTCGAGCCCCGCGACCCAGCCGCGCGTGCCGGCGTCGCCGGTGCCGTTCTGGATGATGACCGTGCCGTCGGCCACCAGCGGCGCCGCGCGGAACGCCTCGCGCCCGCCGAACTCGTTCACTTGCGCGACTTCCTGGTCCCAGATGATCTCGCCGGTGTCGCGGTCGAGGGCAATGACCCGGCCGTCGGGCAGGTTGGCTACGACGAGCTCCTCCCAGAGCGCGATGCCGCGCGTGCGCGACGTGTTGCCCTCGTGCTCCACGCCCGGGTCGGAAATCCACGCGAACGATCCCTGGTCCGGCTGCCGGGCGTCGATCTTGTAGATGGTGCCCCAGCCGTCGCTGGTGTACATGAAGCCGTTGTCGACCAGCGGGTTCAGCTCGTTCTCAGGTCCGTTGCGGCCGGTATCCTGCATGCCGCCGAGCGCCAGCGCCCACACCATCCGCAGGTCCCCTACGTTCTCGCGGTTGATCTGCGTCAGCTTCGAATAGCGCTGCGAGCCGTAGTCGCCGTTCATCAGCAGCCAGTTCTGCGGCTCGTTCTGGGCGTT
This sequence comes from Vicinamibacteria bacterium, assembly GCA_022820825.1. GTDB lineage: Bacteria > Acidobacteriota > Vicinamibacteria > Vicinamibacterales > UBA8438 > JAAXGX01. The sequence continues at coordinate 87,225 of JAJEEU010000042.1, read as the reverse complement.
GATCAGCCGGTCGCGGTTGACCGTGATCGTGTACTGGCCAAGGGGCGCGGCGGCCCAGACCGCCACGATCAGCGCACAGGTTGCGAGCGGCCGCAGCAGCGGTACCTTCTGCATCGCGTTTCCTCCCGGGAATGCGGGCGTGCTACATCTTACCGAGTTCCGGGGCCGGTCCGGCCCGAATCGCCGGGGTGGTATCCTGAGGGCCCATGCTGATTCCATCGACGGCGGCGCGGCGCACCCTGCTGACAATCGTCCTGTGCAGCATCGCGGCCGGCGGGCTTTCGGCCCAGCTACCGTTCGAGCGTCTGCGCGAGGCGGCCGCCGAGCCGCACAACTGGCTCACCTACTCCGGCACCTACTTCAGCCAGCGCTACAGCCTGCTCGATCAGATCACGCCGGACAACGTCGGTGACCTGGAGCTGCAGTGGGTGTACCAGACGCCCGTGTTCGGACCGTGGCAGGCGACGCCGATCGTGGTCGACGGGGTGATGTACGTCTCGCAGCGGCCGAACGACATCGTCGCGCTCGATGCGCGGACGGGCCGCGTGTACTGGACGTACAGCTACCCCACGCCCTCCGACCACCGCGCCTGCTGCGGGGCGAACAACCGCGGCGTGGCCGTATTGGGCGACCGCGTGTTCATGGGCACGCTCGACGCGCACGTCGTGGCGATCGACGCCTCCTCCGGGACCCAGCTATGGGACGTCGAGCTGGCCGACAAGCACCTGGCGTACTCGTTCACGCTGGCGCCGCTGGCCGTGAAGGACAAGGTGATCGTGGGCACGACCGGCGGCGACCGCGGCATCCGCGGCTTCATCTCCGCGCTCGACGCCGCCACCGGCGAGGAAGTCTGGCGCTTCTACACCATTCCGGGGCCCGGCGAGCCGGGGCACGAGACCTGGGAACCGTGCCCTCCCAACCCCGAGACCTACTGCGACCCGGAGGCGTGGAAGCACGGCGGCGGCGCGGCCTGGCTGACCGGGTCGTACGACCCGGAGCTGAACCTCACGTACTGGGGCATCGGCAACCCGGGGCCGGACTTCTACCGCGAGCAGCGGCCCGGCGACAACCTCTACACCTGCTCGGTCGTGGCGCTGGACGCCGACACCGGGGAGATCCGCTGGCACTTCCAGTTCACGCCCGACGACCCGTACGACTACGACGCGGTGCAGATCCCGGTGCTGGCCGACATCGAGCGTGGCGGCCAGTTGTTCAAGGTGATGCTGTGGGCGAACCGCAACGGGTTCTACTACGTGCTGGACCGCGCGACCGGGCGCTTCCTGGACGGTGTGCCGTTCGTTTCGCTGAACTGGGCCGAGGGGCTGGACGACAGCGGGCGACCCATCGAGACGCCGCAGCCGCCGGGCGCGCCGACCTATCCGGGCGTCCAGGGCGGCACCAACTGGTTCTCCCCGTCATTCAGCCCGCGCACCGAGCTGTTCTACATCCCGACGTGGGAGGACTACGGATCGGTGTTCGCGGGCGAGCCGGAGGAGCACGAGCCGGGCGAGTCGTTCCTCGGCGGCCGGCCGCAGATGTACGTACCGATTCCGCAAGCCCCCACGATACCCGGGCTGTCGCGCGGGCCGATCAATACATGGACGGCTGAGGCGGGGCACGGGGCGGTGCTGGCCATCGACGGGCTCACCGGGGAGCCGCGCTGGAAGTTCGAGATGACCGACGTGATCGGCAGCGGCATCCTGACGACCGCGTCGGACCTGCTGTTCACCGGCGCGCGGTCGGGCTACTTCCAGGCGCTCGACGCCCGCACGGGCGACCTGCTCTGGAAGGCCAGTCTCGGCAGCCAGATCATCAACGGCCCGATTACCTACGAGGTGGACGGCAAGCAGTACGTGGCGACAATCTCCGGCCACGCCCTCGCCGTCTTCGCGCTCCGCGACTGATACGGCGCACGCCCCCGCCACCCGTCCATGCCGTCACTCGCCAGCGCCGTGCACACGCGGGCCGTGCGGTGCGTACCGCTGGTGCTGCTGCTGGCGGCCGCTCCTGCGCAGGCCGCCCAGCAGGCCTCGGATGCGCCGGGCCCCAGCGAGCAACCGGCCGCCGGACTCGCCCTGCCGGTACCGATCATCGACGGTCCTCCGCCGCCGACTGCGCCCGACGTCATCTCCCGCGACGCGGCCGGCCGGGCCACCGTCCGCGCGGTGCGGCTCACCGGCCCGTTCACGCTCGACGGCCGGCTCGACGACGCCATCTACGCCGACGTTCCGGCGCTTTCCGACTTCGTCCAGCAGGAACCGCGCGAAGGCCAGCCGGCCACCGAGCGGACCGACGTGTGGGTGTTCTTCGACGACGAGCGGGTGTACTTCTCCTTCCGCTGCTGGGAGACCGAGCCGGAACGGCTGATCGCCAACGAGATGCGGCGCGACAACGTCAACGTGTACCAGAACGATCACGTCGCGTGGGTGATCGACACGTTCTATGACCGCCGCAACGGGCTGGAGTTCCTGGTGAATCCGCTGGGCGGCCGCATGGACGGGCAGATCACCTCCGAGAGGTTCTACAACGAGGACTGGAATCCCATCTGGGACGTCGCCGTAGGGCAATTCGACGGCGGCTGGACGGTGGAGACCGCCGTCCCGTTCAAGTCGATCCGCTACCGGCCCGGCCGCAGCCAGATCTGGGGCTTCAACGTGCGGCGCGTGAACTTCGCGAAGAACGAGCATTCGTTCCTGACGCCGGTGCCCCGCTCGCTCGCCGACGCGGCCATCTTCCAGATGTCCCGGCACGCGGCGCTCGTCGGCATCGAGGCGCCTCCAGGGTCGACCCAGCTCGACATCAAGCCGTTCGCAATCATGGACGTAACCAGCGACCACCTGGCGAGTCCGCGCATCTCGAACGATCCCGGCGGCAGCGGCGGCCTGGACGTGAAGTACGGCCTGACGCAGAACCTGGTGGCCGACCTGACGGTCAACACCGACTTCGCGCACGTGGAGGCGGACGAGCAGCAGGTCAACCTCACCCGCTTCAGCCTGTTCTTTCCGGAGAAGCGCGAGTTCTTCGTGGAGAACCAGGGGGTGTTCGCGTTCGGCGGGGCGGGCACCGGGCCGTTCGGCGGCGGCGGCAGCACGCCCGTGCTCTTCTACAGCCGGCGCATCGGACTCGCCGGGGGTGAACACGGCGCGGCGGTCGAGGTGCCGATCCACGCCGGGGGGCGCATGACCGGCCGCGTCGGCCAATTCACCGTCGGCGCGCTGAACATGCAGACCGGCGACGCGCCGTCCGCCGCCGCGGCGGCCACGAACTTCACGGTGGTCCGCGTCAAGCGGGACGTCCTGCGGCGCAGCAGTATCGGCGGCATCTTCACCCGCCGGACCGTGACGCGGGACGGCGGGCCGTGGAACGAGACCTACGGGCTGGACGGCACGTTCTCCTTCTTCGACGACCTGACCATCAACACCTACTGGGCGCAGACCCGTGCGCCCGAGCGCCGCGAGGACGACGTCAGCTATCGCACCCAGCTCGACTACAACGGCGACCGCTACGGCGTCCAACTGGAGCGGCTGGCGGTCGGGGACGGCTTCAATCCCGAAGTCGGCTTCCTGCAGCGCGAGGACTTCAACCGCAGCTTCGGCCTCGTCCGGTTCAGCCCGCGGCCGCACGCCATCGCTGCGATACGCAAGCTGCTCTGGGAGGGCAGCTTCGACTACTTCACGGACCGTTCGGGCGTGCTGGAGACGCGCATCGCGCAGGGCCGCTTCGGCATCCTGTTCGAGAACGGCGACCAGTTCGACGCGGCCTACACGCGCAGCTACGAGTTCCTGGAGCGGCCGTTCGAAATCGCCAGCGGCATCGCGATACCGGTTGGCGGGCACCCCTTCGAGGACTTCGACGTCTCCTACTCGCTGGCCCAGCGGCGGGCGCTGGGCGGCACGGTGGGCGTACAGCACGGCAGTTTCTACAACGGCCGCAAGACGAGCGTGCGCTTCGGATCGCGAGGCTTTGGAGTCGGCCGCTTCGAGCTCTCGCAGCAGTTCTCGGTAGAGCCGGGGTTCGAGGTGAACCGCATCAGCCTGCCGCAGGCACAGTTCACCACGCAGCTCGTGACGACGCGCACCACCTACACGGTCACGCCGCTGATGTTCGTCAGCGCGCTGCTGCAGTACAACTCGACGAACAACTCGGTCGGCGCCAACGTGCGGCTGCGCTGGGAGTATCAGCCTGGCAGCGAGCTGTTCATCGTCTACAACGAGCAGCGCAACACGCTGTCGCCGCGCTTCCCGCTGCTCGAGAACCGCGCCTTCATCGTCAAGCTGAACCGGCTGTTCCGCTTCTGACGATGGCGGTTCCCGGCTGCCGCGACGTCCGCTACTTCAGGTGCTCCAGCAGGAAGTCGCCCAGCTCGGCGTACACCTGCTGCGACTCCGGCGAGTCGGCGACGATCATGTACCCCGCGTGCGACATGCCCTCGTAGACGTTGAGGTCCGCCGCCACCCCCGCCTCGCGCAGCTTGCGGTGCACCCGCACCGTGTCGCTGAGCAGCATGTCGCGCGTGCCGCTGATGAGGTACGTGGGCGGGAAGCCGTCGAAGTCGCCGTACACCGGCGAGATGAGGCGGTGCGTCAACTCGTGGTCGCCCGCGTACAGGCGCGCCGCGGCGCTCAACCAGCCGTCGTACTCCAGCAGGACGCGGTCGATGGCCTCGTTCGTATGGATGGTGTCGCTCGCGTCGGTCAGGTCCGCCCAGGGCGTGCCCAGGTAGATCGCGCCCGGCACGTCGACGCCCAGCTCGATGAGCCGGCGGACCGTCGCCAGGGTCAGCCCGCCGCCGGCCGAGGTGCCGCCCAGCGCGATGGAGCTGGCGGGCCGGTTGCCCAACACGTGCCGGTACACGGCAACCGCATCGTCGACGGCTGCCGGGAACGGGTGCGCCGGCGGCATGCGGTAGTCGATGGCAATCACCTGGATGTTCGCGCGGCTGGCGATCAGCACGGCTTCCATCACGCCGGCCTCGCCGCCGCCCAGCACGTACGCGCCGCCGTGCACGTACAGGAAGCGGTGCTCCTCGTGCCGCGGGTCGACGTTGGCCGGCTGTACGCGGTAGATCGGCACGCCCTCGACCTCGAACTGGTCGACTTCGACACCAAACGCCGCGGCGAGCGGCTGGAGCGTGCCGTCGGCGGCGCCGTCGCGCTGCTGCACGAACGCTTCCCATTCGGCGGCCGTCGACGGCGCGGAATCGGCTATCGGCATCATCGGCATGGCCGCGATCGAGTCCCGCAGCGCCTGGCTGGCCGCAGCCGGCACCGGAATGTCGCGCGCGTCTATGGTTCTCGACGTCCCCTGCGCCAGCCCTGCCGGCGCACCCATCCACGCCACGGCGGCGCCCAGAAACAACGTCAACGCGACAGCTACGGTCAGTCCCCTCTTCATGCGGTCCCCCTGATACCTTCCGGTCGTTTCGTGGATCTTAACCCGGTGGTGGGTACACTTGCCGCGCAATGCAGCCGGAGCAGCCAACTGCGGCGGCGCCACGGCGCCATCTCGCCGCCAGCATCTTCATCGTCGCCTGGCTCGCGGCGCAGCTCGCGTACCCCTTCGCCACCAAGTTCGACCTGCGTCCCTTCCGCTACCAGTGGGCGCCGCTGAGCTGGGGCATGTACGCCAACCCGAACGCCGAGTACCAGGTGACGCTGTACCGACTCGGACCGGACGGTGCTCGTACCGAGATCGACTTTGACGACGACGTGGCGCGGGGCACCCCCTGGAGCCGGGCGCTGACGCAGGGCGAGACGTCCGCCATCCGTCGTATCGAGACGCTGCGGGAGGTCGAAATCGTGCTGCGCCGCGTGGCGGAACGTAACCGCGACGGCGCCACCTACGTCGGCAGCGTCGACTGGTACTACCTGCAGGAGGGACGCTCCGTCGTGCAGGAGATCCGGATACAGGCGCCGAGCTGAGGCGGGCAGCCATGCTCGATTCCTGGTTTCGCGCCGTCCCCGCGTATCGCATCGCCGCGTTTCGCGTCGTGCTGGCGACCACGACGCTCTGCAACTACCTGCCCGTGCTGACCGTCTGGCTGCTGCAGGCCGCGGCGTCGCCGGCGACCACGGCGTCGGTTCCGTGGCTCATCCACCTGCCGCTGCCGCTCGTGATCGTTCTCTTGTTGCTCGGATATGCCGCGGGCGTCGCGCTCGTGCTGGGATGGCGGACATCGCTTGCGGCGACATACCTGGTGGCGCTCGGCGCCTACGGTTACGCGGCCGGCAACCATTCGCACAACGGCTTCCTGCACCTGCTGCTCCTGGCGCTGGCCGCCTGCTCCGCCGACGGGCTCACGCTGCGGCGGCTCGCTGGCGGCCGCGACACGGACGCGAACTGTCCCGTCTGGCCGGAACGGCTGCTGCGGCTGCAACTCGCCATCGTGTACTTCCACACGTCGATCGACAAGATGTTCAGCCCGGAGTGGGGTCTCGGCGGCCTGCGCCTCACGCACCTGGAGTCGACGCGCGTCCTGCCCGGCATCGCGGACCTGGAGCGCGGAATCGCCGCGGCCATTGCCCGGGCTCCGGGCCTCGCAAGCCTCACGGTCATCGTCGGCGAGATGTGCACCGCCGTCGGACTGGCGCTGAGGCCGCTGTGGCCCTATGCCATCGCGGCGAACATCGCCTTTGCCCTGGCGCTCGAATTCCTGCTCGTGCCGGCCATGTTTCCGTGGGATCTGCTGGCGCTGATGATCCTCTTCCTGCCGGCGGCCGACGGCGCCTACCGCGTGCGGCTGAGCGCTGACTGCGGAACGTGCCGCGCGCAGCGACGCGTGCTCGGGACACTCGACTGGACGCGGCGGCTGGACCTGCGCGGTCCACTTGCGGACCACGGTCCATTCACTTTCGAGACGCCGCGCGGCCGGCGCTACAGCGGCTGGCGGGCAGTGGGCCTGCTGCCCTGGGCCCTGCCGGCGCCGTTCCTGAGCCTGCTGATCGTCTTGCGCTTCGGCTCCGAATATGTCGGCCGCTGGATGGTCGGCTTAAGCCTCGACGACGCCGTGTTCGTGGTGCTCGGTCTTGCGGCGCTCCTGCTGCTGCCGATCGCAGACGCCGGCCCGGCGAGGGCGGCGTTCGACTGGCTCGCGCCGATCTGGAACCGCGCGCTGCGCCGCTTCTCGGTCGGGGCCGGGCCCGCTCACGGATGTCCGCGGCACCACGCCGACCGCAGCGCCTGATTTCGTCTGCGCAGCGATTCCAGATATTTTTGCTTGTCATGAGAATAGCTACGACATAATGGGCGTCCGCGGTGGAGCGCCTCATCGTTGCGCGCCGTACACCCGGGAGGTTGCCATGTCAGCACGTCGACTCATCGCCGCTATCTTGTTGTTGGTCCCCCTCGTCGCGTGGGCCCAGACGGGCTCCCGCGGCTCGGAGATTCAGCCTCGGCCGGCCCCGCTCACGGATGAACAGTGGGAACGCCTCCTCGAACGCCTGGACGGCACGTGGCAACTCAATCTCGAAAAATCGGTCTACTTCCTGACGGCGCCTCCACAGGGTGCTCCAGCCGGACACATCTACGTCAAGGACGTGGAGCGCAGGGGCATCACCTACAGGTCCGACGCAGGCGACAGCTTTCAAGCCCTGGACGGTAAACCCTACCCGTCGCAACTCACACCGCAGTCCACGACAGTCGCCAGGTGGCCCGTCAACGAATTCACGCTCGAGAATCTCACGTCGACGGACGGCAGGCCGACGCAAATCCTCATGCAGTTCCTCGCCGCGGACGGACAGTCGAAGATCATCGTGGCGCGCAGCATCGACGAGCACGGGGGACAGACTCCCGCGGCCGTCATGTACTGGGACAAGGTACCCGATGGGACGCCAGTCTGGACCGATTCCCCCTGACCCCGGGACTGTCTGACCTCACGGGGGCTCGAGCTGGACGGCATGGTCGCCGCCCGGGACGTGGGGAGAACGCGCCTCTTCACGCTCAATCCCTCCTATCTCGCCAAGCAAGAACTGGCAGCCTACCTCGCGCGACTTGCAGATGCCGGTTCCCAAGCCAACCGGCTCGCCGCTCCAGACCTCGGAGAGTTTCTCGTAGAGTAGGTACAACGTGTAGGCACAAGAGGACTACACAGCATGGAGAAGACAGCAATGCGTACGTGGCGTTTGGTGCTAGGAGTCGTCCTTGTGGGGTTTGGAATCGGGTATCTCTCCGCGCAGGATCGCGGGAGCCCGGGTGAGCTCACCGCGCAGGATCGTCTCGACATCCAGGATCTGTACTGGCGGTACGCGCACGGCCAGAACTTCGCTGACGCCGAGTTGTTCGCGTCGGCGTTTTCCGAGGACGGTGTCTTTCGCGTCAGTCCGAGCCGGGCGGCAGTCGGAAGAGACGAGATCGCAGAGCTGATTGCGGGGAGCTTTGCGGGAAGGGTCGGCGATTCCGGGCGGCGGCACTGGCAGAACGGATGGCGGATCACGCCGTCGCCGGAGGGAGCGCGAGGCCGGGTCTACTGGCTTGTATTCGACATCGGCAAGGGTGAGCCGGTGCCGGGCCTGCCCGTGGACGGACGGCGGGGACCGCAGTTCCGCAGCACCGGCGTGTACGAGGACACATACGTCAGGACGCCGGAAGGCTGGCGCATCAGGAGCCGTACGCTGAATTGGGACGAGGCGCCGGCTGACTAGATCACAGGCCGTGTGCGGTCGGCTGATCCGGACGGCGCGGCCTACTTTACTCGCAGTCCCGGCGTTGTTCCTGGCGCTCGGCACGGCGTCGGCGCAGACGGCCGATCTGGTGACCGACCGGCCGGACCAGACGGAGTCGGCTGCGGCCGTGCCGCGCGGCCTGGTGCAGGTGGAGACGGGATACCTTCTCTCGCGCGACGACGGCGTCGACACGTTCGAGGCGCCCGGCACGCTCGTGCGCATCGGCCTCGGAGCACGCATTGAGCTGCGAATTGGGCACGCGGGCATCATCGGCAGCTCGCGGCGCCACGGGGCGGGCGACAGCGAGATTGGCGCCAAGGTCAATCTGATCGCAGCCGCCGACGGGTGGACGCCCGAGCTCGCGATTCTCGGCGGACTGTCGCTGCCGACCGGTGCCGAGCCCTATTCGAGCGACGGCGTGGATCCGTCGTTCCTCGCGGCGTTCGCACATGAGCTGTCGCCGCGGCTGTCGGTCGGCTACAACGTCGGCGCCGCCTGGGAGTCGTCGCCCGGCCGCCCGGACCGCGAGGCCTCGTTGCTGTACTCGCTGGTGCTTGGAGTCGGCGTTACCGATCGCCTCGGTGCGTTCGTCGAGGCGTTCGGCGATCGCCGGACGGCTGCTGGCGCAGCGACCGGCGTCTCGATAGACGGCGGACTGACGTTCCTTCTGACCGAGACGGTACAGTTGGATCTGTCTGTCGGGAGGGGGCTCCACGGCCCGACCGCCGACGCCTTCGTCGGCACCGGCCTCAGCTTCCGCCTGCCGCGCTAGCAAGCGGAAGCTACCGGAGGCAAGCGCCGGCAGAGTTGACACCGCAGTCCGGAATCGCGCTACCCTTGCGCCTGAGCGGCATGAAGTGTGCGCCCGTAGCTCAGCTGGATAGAGCATCGGCCTTCTAAGCCGAGGGTCGCAGGTTCGAATCCTGCCGGGCGTGCCAACTACTCAGGCTTCCGTTCGGCCTCTTTGCCTTCCTCGGCCCGCGCGGCGCTGAGCATGTTGGACAGGCTGTAGTTCGCCTCGTGGCAGGCGTACTCGAAGATCTGCCAGTAGCGCGCGTCGCGCTTGCCGGTGATCCTAGCGGTCCAGGGCGCTGTCCAGGTCGTCGGATCCGCCAGCGTGATGTCGACGGTGATCGTGTCCGCGTCCACGCGCCGGTAGCGCTCGACGAGGTGGAGTCCCGCGCCGGAGCCCTTGTACGTGGTGGGGCCGAAGTTCGTCACTTCGACGACCAGGGTGTCTCCCTCCCAACGGCCGCGCGAATCGCCCATGATCTGCCGGACCTCGGACGTGAGGTGCGGGCGGTCGTCGAGCGGAATGATGCGGTGCTCGTGCAGGCGCTCGTACAGGACGACCACGTAGTCCGGGTGCTGCACGATCTGGAACCCGTTGTTGTAGACCTGCGGGAACCAGGTGTTCGGCAGGCCGCGGGTGATGCACCGTTCGGCGAGATCGTAGTCCTCGGGACCGTTGAAGGGCCCGCCGCCCTTGCTGCCGACGCCGGTCTCGAACCCCGCAATCGTGGACGGGTCGATGACCCGCAGCCGCGCGCCGGGGGTCAGCGGCGGGATGCGGCCGTTCTCGGGCTCGACGATCAGCGAGCTGCGCGGCGAGACCGCCTTGCCGAGCTCGAACCAGTGCTCGGGACCGTCGCCGACCGGATTGTGCGACAGCAGGTCGGGCGGGAGGTCCGCCTTTTCCTCATCGGTAAGCGTGGACCGGTCGGCGAACTCCAGGCGCGCGCGCTGCTCCGCCGTGCGGGCGCGTACCGCCAGCGCCTCGTCCGTGAGGGTCGTGCGCGTGCCGAGCGCCTCCGGACGCTCCAGCGGTATGCCGAACTCCTCGTCGCTGGTCCAGACCCCCTCGAAGTCGGGGTGGCCCCACGGCGTCAGCGGCACGGTCCAGTCGCTCGCCGCCGCGCCGCCGTTGCCGGGAGCCTGCCCGAACACGGGGACGGCGACCGCCAACGGGACGACGACACTCACTCCCCACAGGGCTGTGCGTCTCATCAGGCCTCGCCTCGCTGCATGCCAGCTCCGCGACTACCCTACTCGGGCAACGCGAACGCGATGTACTCGCCGGAATAGACCCGGCCGCTCACCGCCACGATGATGTACTGCCGGCCGTCGACCATGTAGGTCATCGGTCCGCCGCTCTGGCTGGCCGGCACATAGATCGCGCCGACCTGCTCGCCGGTCAGCTTGTCGTAGGCGCGGAGCATCGCGCCCCGTGGCCGGTCCGGCGGATTCGTCTCCTGCGGGTCGGCCAGGATGACGAGCGTCTTCGTAACGAGCAGTCCGACGTTGGTCGTCGCCCCGCCCTGACCGGTCAGCGGGATGTCGAGCCCCTGGAGCGCGGGATGGTTCCGCACCGCATCCGGCGTCTCGCCGTGCGGCACCTGGAAGAGCAATTCGCCCTTGTTCATGTCGACGGCGGACAGCAGCCCGTACGGCGGCTTGACGATCGGCAGCCCCTCCACGTTGAGGCCGCGCCCCGGCGGCAGGCCGCCGGCCACGTAGCGCGGCGAGCTGCTCCTGGCCTCGTCGGCCACCGCCATCGGCGCGCGGAAATTGCGGCCCTTCACGCCCGAAACGTAGCGGATGTCCGAGAACCCGTCGGGCGGCTCGGTCACCGAAAGCTGGTTGACCGACGAGTTGTTGGCGTGGGAATAGAAGATGCCCGTCTCCGGGTCGAAGCCGGCGCCGGGCCAGTTCGTGCCGCCGCCCATGGCGCCCATCGCCGCCGTGGCGATCAGGCCGTCGACGTCGCCCCGAATCGGCGGCGTGAAGACCGGCCCCACCTTGAACCGCTTCATCGTCTCGATCGCCTGGGCCCGCAGCTCCGGCGTGAAGTCGATCAGGTCGTCCGGAATCCTGATCTCGTTGCGGGAGTACGGCGGCGGCTTCGTCGGGAACGGCTGCGTCGGCGAATACCACTCGCCCGGGACGTCGCCCTGCGGCACGGGCCGCTCCTCGATCGGGAAGACGGGCTCGCCGGTCTCGCGGTCGAAGATGTACAGCATCGACTGCTTGGTCGGCACGGCCACCGCCTTCACCTCGCGGCCGTCCACGTTGAGATCCGCCAGCAGCGGTGCGCCCGGCAGGTCCATGTTCCAGATCGGGTGGTGCACGATCTGGAAGTGCCAGCGGCGCTCGCCGGTCTCCAGGTCGAGGCACACGATGCTCTCCGCGAACAGGTTCTCGCCCGGCCGGTGCCCCCCGTACAGGTCGGAGCTCGGCGTCTCGACCGGCACGTAGACCAGGCCCAGCTCCTCGTCGGCGGTGATCTGCGTCCAGACGCCCACGTTGCCGTTGACGGCCCACGACTCGTTGAGCCAGGTCTCGTTGCCGAACTCTCCCGGCCGCGGGATGGTGTTGAACGACCAGCGCAGCTCACCGGTCCGCACGTCGTAGGCCCGCACGATGCCCTTCGAGTTGTCGTGGGTGCGGACGGCCTGCCCCTCGTCGAACGTGGCGCCGACGATGACGTAGTCGCGCGCGATGGTCGGCGTAGCGTGGATCGCGGCCTCCCCTTCGACCAGGTCGATCTGCGTGTCTCTGCCGTAGACCACGCCCACCTTGAGGTCCACGACGCCGTTGTCGCCGAAGGTCGGGATCTCGCGGCCGGTCTTCGCGTCGAGCGCCACCAGGCGGTATCCGATGGTCATGTAGAGGATCCGCTCGTCGCCCCGCCCGTCGGTCCAGTAGGCGACGCCCCGCCCCGAGAGTTGCCGCACCGACGCCTGGCCGCGGCGCCCCTCGTCCATCCGGTGCATCCACAGCACCTCGCCGGTCGTCGCGTCGATGGCGATGACCGCCCGGCGCGTGCCGGCCGTGGTGTAGAGGACGCCGTCGATCATCAGCGGCGTGCCCTCCAGCTTGTATTCCGGCCGATCGCCGAAGTTGTCGGTCTTCAGCCGCCAGGCGACCTCCAGGTCGTTGAAGTTCGACGCGTCGATCTGGTCCAGCGGCGAGTAGCGGCTGCCGTCGAGCGATCCCGTGTAGTGCCGCCACTCCCCGTTGGCCGTCCCCGACTGCTGCCCCGACGCGTCCGCCGCCAGCCACGGCAGCGCCATCGCGAGCAATACGACCAGGCAAGCGGTGTTCGTGTTACCCAAGGACCGCGACATCCTTCCCCCTCTGCGTTCAGCCGTATCGCCGCGCACCAACGCGCTACCGCGGGACGTGCTCCAGGCGTACCGAGGCCGTGCTGTCGGTGCCGGTCATCAGCTTCAGGTTGCGCGCGTTGCCTTCATGACAGGCGTATTCGTACAGGATGTGATCGTCGGCCGCGCGGTTGAATGCATCGTACGAGATTGTCCACGGTTGGGTGAACACCTGCGGATCCGTGATCGTGGCCTCGTAATGGATAGTGTTCTCGTCGACCAGCGTGTAGCGCTCGACGACCTGCAGATCGGGGCTGTGGAACACGCCGTGTCCGCTGGTGATCGACGTGGCGGGCGCGCCCTCGGGCGGCGCGCCGTGTCCGACGACCCAGGTGTTGTCCGTGAAGTTGGAGACCTCGACGACCAGGGTGTCCCCCTCCCAGCGGCCGCGCGAGTCGCCCATCCCCAGGCGGATGGCGGAGGCGACGTGCGGGCGGCCGTCGAGCGGGATGTAGCGCGAGTGATGGTTCCACTCGTAGAGGATGATCACGGCGCCGGGCACCTGGAGGATCTGATACGAGTTGTAGGCCACGGGCAGATTGGCGCGCGGCACCGCGGCCGGCAGGCACTTGACTCGGGGGTCGAGCACCTCGAGCTGGTCCTGGTTCTCCATGATCTCGGTGCGCCGCTCGATGGCCCATTCCTGGAGCGGAATCTGCCCGCTTGGCGGATCGACGACCATCGGCCGGTCCGTGTTCTTGATGCCCGGGGCGTCCTGGTGGTCCGGGAAGAACTGGGCGATGGGATACCGCGCAAGCTCTTCCGCAGTCAGCCTCCACGCGTCGCCGATCGGGTTCTCCATGGGCGCCTGCGTACCGGGGAGCCAGTGTCCTCGGAGATCGGGATCGCCCCAGGGAGTTCTCGGAGGCGAGAAGCCTGCGTCCTGCGCCGCGGCTCCCGCGGCCAGCGCCAGCAGACAGGCGCCGGCAATCGCCATACAGACCGCACCGTGGAATTGCTGTCGCAGCACCGGCTCGCCCTCCTTCACGTTCCCTGGATCCGCACCAGCTACAGATCATACCGCGGCGCTGCCCCGGCAGAGTGGACACTCGCTTCCAACCTCTCTCACCGCGGGCCGTGCTAGCTTGGAAGGCAGCGATGCCGTCGCAACAGGCGCCCGTGCCCGACGCCGCGCTGACGACTGGCGCGACCGGAATCCGCGTCGTCGTCAACGACAGGATGCAGCGCGGCTACGTGTACTACCGCACCGAGCCGATCGGGAGGAACTTCCATCCAGAGTTCCGCCCCGAGCTCACGCCGTGCCAGATGCTGGAGCTCGGCGTCTTCGGCGGCCGCTACATGACCGACTGCCGGGCCGAGTTCCCGGCGAGCTGGTATCACCGCGCGAAGCTGTGCCCCGAGCGGCAGAATCCCGAGCTGAACTGCTTCGGCGTCAACGCGTCGCTGCCGCTGAGCGCCTGGCGGCGCAAGGGCTGGATTCATCCGCAGGACCCGCGCGGCTGGTTCCAGTGGTACTGCCGCTACTACATGGGCCGGCGCAGCGCGGATGACATGCGGCAGATCGCCCGCTGGAAGGCGATGCGCCGCCACGCGGGGGCCATTCGCGCAAACTGTGCGCCGCGTGATCTCACGTGCCGCCGCCGGCAGCGCCAGGCGCTGTTGCACTGGGCCTACGACAGCCGCCGCATCTGAAAGGGAGACTGCATGAGTCCGCAACCTGAAGTCTGGCTCCGCGGGCCCGTGGAAGGGTTCGAGCCGCTGTTGATGCCGGCGGTGCACGCCCTGCTGCAGGCGCGCGAGGACATCGAGCACCTGGCCGCATCCGTGCCGGACGAGCACGTGTGGGAACGCCCCGGCGGCGCGGCTTCCATCGGATTTCACCTGCGCCACATGGGCGGCGCCCTCGAACGGCTGATGACCTACGCGCGGGGCGAGACGCTGTCCGACGCCCAGAAGGCCGCGGCGCGCGCCGAAGCCGAGCCGGAAGCATCCGCGCCCTCGCTGCGCGAGGTGGCCGCGGGCACGTGCGCGTCCATCGACCGCGCGCTGGACCAGTTGCGGTCCACGTCAGCCGCAGACTTGCTGGTACCGCGGAAGGTGGGCCGCCGGGGCCTGCCGAGCACCACGCTTGGCCTCATCTGCCACGCCGCCGAGCACTGCACGCGGCACGTGGGGCAGTCGATCTCGACCGCCAGGATTCTGAGCGGCCTGGGCCGGTCCTAGCAACTAGCGTCCGGCCGCCTTGGCCCGGATGCGGTCTTCCTGCTCGGCAAGCTCCGGCGTTAGCTCGTCGCCGAAGTCGGGCGCCTCGAACACGGGCCGGATTTCGATCTCGCTCGGGCCGGACATGGGGTTCGGGCAGCGCTTGACCCACTCCACGGCCTCGGCCATGTCCTTGACCTCCCAGAGCCAGAAGCCGGCGACCAGCTCGCCCGTCGCGGGAAACGGACCGTCGATGACCGTACGATCCGAGCCGTCGAAGGCGACGCGCTTGCCGTTGGCGGACGGCTGCAGCCCCTCGCCGCTCACCATTACCCCGGCGTCGGCCAGCTCCTCGTTGAAGCGGCCCATTGCTTCCAGCATCTCGGTGGACGGCATCATGCCGGCCTCGCTGTCAGCCGTGGCCTTGACCAGCACCATGACGCGCATTCACACCTCAGCGGTCCGGATTGACTTCCTCGACGGGAGCGTCCGGCGCGCGCACCGTGCCCGTGCGCAGCCACTCTTCCGTGCGCTCCCGCAACGCGGCAATCTCCGGCTTGCGCAGCTCGGCCGCCTCCTGCGCCGCGCGCATCGCGTAGTCCTCGTCGGCGCGGGCTGCGCTCAGGATGAACGGCATGCCGTAGTTGCCCTCGTGGCAGCCCGACTGCAGCATCAGGAAGTCGTTGTCCAGAATCATGGGCCGGAGAACCGTGTACGGCTCCACGTACACGCTGGGGTCGTCGGTGGTCACTCCATACGCCATCTGGTCCGGGCCCAGGCGCTCGTAGGTCTCCACGCGCCGCAGGGTCTCGCCCGATCCCAGGAAGAACGCGAGCGGCCGGCGCGACGGCAGGACGGGACCGCCGTCCTGCTTGTCGTTGAAGTTGGTCGTCTCGATGACGAGCCTGTCGCCTTCCCAGCGGCCGCGCGCATTCCCGAACCAGCCGCGGATCCTGGAGGACACGTGCTCGCCCGCATCGAGCGAGATGAGCTGCGGGTACTGCAGGCCGTCGGGCAGAATCGCCACCCAGCCCGGCGCCTGGATGATGCGCACCGTCCCCTGCAGGCCGGTCGCGGCCTGCGGCCGCATGCAGCGCTCGTTGAGGTTGCGGTCCTCCCAGGTATCCGCCTCGCCGCGATGCGCACGCGCGGCTTCCCGGGCTTCCACCCGGTCGAGCAGCTCCTCCGTGAACGGCGGAACCTGGCCGTGCGACGGCTCCACGATGAGCGACGTGCGCGTCCAGCGCAGCGGACCCGGCTCGCGCGGCTGCTCCATCCAGACGTTGTTGTACTCCTGGCCGTAGATGCCTTCCTCCACCGTGCCCTGCGTCCGCTCGACGTCGGCGGCGCTGCGCGGCCCGGCATCGTCGTCGGCGGCCAGCGCCGCCTGGTAGCGCTCCAGCGCCTGGCGCTCCAGCTCGGCCACCTCGTCCTCGTTCAGGAACTCGCGCTCACCGAAACGGGCCGGGCGCTGCCGCGGCGTGCCCGTGTTCTCGTTGGTCCAGATCCCCTGCAGATCGGGATCTCCCCAGGGCGTGCGCGGCACGGTCCAGTCCTCGGCCTGGCTTGCCGCGGACCCCTGCACCACCTCCGGCAGGACCGTGAACCCGACCGCCAACGCGACGAACGCCAAGGTCGCAACTACAGGCCATCGAACTCGCATCGGTAATCTCCTTTACCACTACCACTTGGGGCTGCGCCCCAAACCCCCGTCAAGCCCTAGCGGGGACCCCTTCGCCCCGCGCCGGGCTTGCCGGGCCGCGCCGTGCGCGGCTTGGGGGACGAGTGCTTCGGTGCTCGTCGTCCCCCTGTTTGGCGCCGGCGTCATTCGGTCTCCGGCTTCGTCAGGTGTCCCCACATTGTCTCCTCGACGAACTCCACGCAGTTGAACTCCAGAATCTCCACATCGGGCTCCAGCCGGCGGTAGACCGGCATGCTGATCGTCCACGGCCGGGTGAACACGTTCTCGTCCTCGAGCGTCGCCTCGTACTCCAGCGCGTCGGGGCTGATCGGCGTGATGCGCTCCACGACCCGCAGCGCCGGGCTGTGGAAGTTGCCGGCCCGGTCGAGCCACGTCTGATCGGTGAAGGTGCTCGACTCGATGACGAGCGTGTCGCCTTCCCAGCGGCCGACCGAATGCCCCATGTAGGTGTCGATGGGCGGCGGCGGAACGTCCGTCATGTGGACGGAGCGGGTCGCGCCGACGTACTCGGAAGCGATCAGGATGAACTCGGGACTCTGGACGATCTGGAACGGGAACGGCATGTACATGACGCGCGGCACGCCCGGGAGAAAGCACTTGATCTCCGGATCCGCGGTCAGCCACTGCTCGCGGTTTTCCTGCCGCTGGGCGAGCGCCGCCTCCGTGTAGGGAATCTCCCCACCCTCCACCACGGACTTGCCGGCCGGCACGGCGCCGACGGCGCCCAGCGGCACCGCGGCGCCCGCGCGGGCGGAATGGTCCTCCAGGTCCCAGTAGGCCGTGTTGTTGGTCTGCCAGATGCCGTTCAGGTCCGGCATGCCGTCGTAGGTGCGCGGCAGGGCCGCTGCCGCGCCGCCCGCGTCGTCATCCTGCGCCGCGCAGCCGAGCGCGCCTGCAAGCGCGACGACGGCCGGCAGCGCCAGCGCAAGTGTCATCAGTCTTCGCATCGAACGTCTCCAGGTCAGCAGACCGGTTCAATCTTCGCGGATCGCTCGAATTCTAACCCGCATTTGTCACCGGCGTGCGGCGCGGTAAGCTATCGGCGGCACGCACGGAGCGGGAGGACGCATGAGCGAGCGGATCGAGGTCGGGGGTCTCAAGGTCGACAGGCTGCTGTACGACTTCATCAACGACGAGGCGCTGCCCGGCACAGGCGTGCCGGCGGAGGCGTTCTGGGCCGGCTTCGACCGGCTGATCAACGGTCTGGGCCCGCGCAACCGGGCGCTGCTCGCCAAGCGCGACGACCTGCAGCGGCGCATCGACGCGTGGTACCGGGAAACGCGGGATCAGCCGATCGATCTCGCCGAGTACAAGGCCGTGCTGCGGGAGATCGGCTACCTGGTGCCGGAAGGAGACGACTTCGCGGCCAGCACGGCCAACGTCGATCCGGAGATCTCGACCGTCGCCGGGCCGCAGCTCGTGGTGCCGATCACCAACGCCCGCTACGCGCTCAACGCCGCCAACGCGCGCTGGGGCAGCCTGTACGACGCTCTCTACGGCACCGATGCCATTCCCGAGGACGGCGCGGAACGCGGGAGCGGCTACAACCCGGTGCGCGGCGCGCGGGTCATCGCCCATGCGCGCCAGTTCCTCGACGACGTCGTGCCGCTGGCCGCCGGCAGTCACGCCGACGCCGCGTCCTACGCGGTCGCCGGCGGCGCGCTGGCCGTGACGCTGCGCGGCGGCAGCGTCACCGGACTGGCCGATCCGTCGAAGCTGGCCGGCTACCGCGGCGATGCGGCATCCCCCTCGTCGGTGCTGCTCGTCAACAACGGCCTCCACATCGACATCGTCATCGACCGCAACCACCCGGTCGGCCGCGACGACGCCGCCGGCATCCGGGACATCGTGCTGGAGGCGGCGACGACGACCATCATGGACCTCGAAGACTCGGTTTCGACCGTCGACGCCGAGGACAAGGTGCTGGCGTACCGCAACTGGCTCGGCCTGCTCACGGGAACGCTGACCGCGAGCTTCGAGAAGGGCGGCCGCACGGTCGAGCGCGCCATGAACGCCGACCGCGCGTACACGGCGCCGGACGGTAGCGGGCTGCGGCTGCCGGGCATCAGCCTGATGCTGATCCGCAACGTCGGCCACCTGATGACCAACCCGGCCATTCTGGACCGCGACGGGAACGAGGCCTACGAGGGCATCATCGACGCCATGGTCTCGTCGATGATCGCCATCCATGACCTCAAGAGCCGCCGCAACAGCCGCGCCGGATCCATCTACATCGTCAAGCCCAAGATGCACGGTCCCGAGGAGGTGGCATTCTGCGACCAGACGCTCGCCGAGGTGGAGGACATCCTCGGCCTGGACCGCCACACGATCAAGATCGGCATCATGGACGAGGAGCGGCGCACGACGGTCAACCTCAAGCCGTGCATCCGCGCGGCGCGGGACCGCGTGTTCTTCATCAACACCGGCTTCCTCGATCGCACCGGCGACGAGATGCACACCGCCATGGAAGCCGGGCCGATGATCCGCAAGAAGGACATGAAGACGGCGGACTGGATGGTCACCTACGAGGACTGGAACGTCGACGTCGGCCTCGCCTGTGGCCTGCCGGGCCACGCCCAGATCGGCAAGGGGATGTGGGCCATGCCGGACCTGATGGCCGAGATGCTGAAGGTCAAGATCGGTCATCCGCAGCAGGGCGCCAACACCGCGTGGGTGCCCTCCCCCACCGCCGCCGCGCTGCACGCCACCCACTACCACCGGGTGGACGTCGCGGCGCGCCAGGCCGCGCTGCGCTCGCGGCCGCTCGCCGACCTGGACAAGGTCCTGACGATTCCGCGCGCCGAGCGGCCGGACTGGTCCCCGGAGGAGATCCAGCAGGAGCTCGACAACAACGCCCAGGGCATCCTGGGCTACGTGGTGCGCTGGGTCGAGCAGGGCATCGGCTGCTCCAAGGTGCCCGACATCAACAACGTCGCGCTGATGGAGGATCGCGCCACGCTGCGCATCTCCAGCCAGCACATCGCCAACTGGCTGCACCACGGCATCTGCACGGAAGCGCAGGTGCGCGAGACGCTGCAGCGCATGGCGGCGGTGGTCGACGGCCAGAACGCCGGCGACCCGCACTACCGCCCGATGGCGCCCGACTTCGACTCGAGCGTCGCCTTCCAGGCCGCCTGCGACCTGGTATTCAAGGGCCGCGAGCAGCCCAGCGGCTACACGGAACCCATCCTCCACGCGCGGCGGCAGGAGGCGAAGGCGAAGCTCGGCTCCGGCAGCCCGGCGTAGGCGCCGGCTGTACCCGGCCGGCTTGACTTCCGCTCTCTCTTGCTTCTTTAACGGCGTGATGCTGCCAGCGGGCAGGTTCGTGGTGACGGCGGTGACGCTTCTGGCCGTGCTGGCGCTCGCGCCGGCGGCGAGCGCCCTCCACGACCACGACGCCGATGCGCGGCCGGCAGGTCACGCCGACTGCGATGCGTGTCATCTCCGACATGTCTCGGCGGTCGAAGCGGCCGGCGCGCCCGCGTCACTGGCGCCGGATCCCGTAGCCGACACTATCGCGTCCGCACCTCTGGAGGGTGAGCGGGCCGCGTACGTCGGCATCCACCCGTCGCGCGGTCCGCCCGCGTAGCCGTCTCGTCGCACTTCCCTGCGACAACTCCGAGTCACCCGAATCACCCGCGGTCGGGCTGTGCACCAGTACACGTGCAGGTCCGAGCACGCGCGCACCGGCGGCGCAGATTTCAGCACGCAAAGTGGAATGACACCCATGTCACGTCCGTGGAGAACGAGAAAGCCGAGCCGGCCGCTCGCCTGTCTGGCCCTGGCGCTGACGTGCGCCCTGCTGTCGGCCGGCTTCTTCTCGCACGGCCATGAGGATGAGGACGGGCATGCGGGCGCAGACGGCCACCACTGCGCAATCTGCTGCTTCCAGCACCACTTTTCGGTAACGACGACGGCGGCGCCGGCACCGGTGGCGCCGGACCCGGCGGCCTACGCCGCCGATTCAAACCGCCAACGGAGCGGCTGGGACGCCGCGCGCCACACCCAGGCGACGCGCGGACCGCCCGCCTGACATCTCTCCCATCCCGCCGGCGTCTCGGCCGCTCCCGCTGGATCGACCGGGACGCCGTCTGTCCGAATCTTCCAGTTCGACTGGAGCCATGCGGCCCGCCCGCGAGAGAGCGGTGGCCGTGGGAGGAGATGTTCCATGCGTATTCGTCGTCGTGCCGCGATCGCGGCCCTTGCCTTGAGTGTCTTGATAACCGCCGGACCGCTGACTCCGGCTCCGGCCTTCGGGTTGCAGGAAACCGGTTCGATCCGGGGCGTCGTGGTGGCCGAAGACGGTGGCGCGCCGCTGCCGGCTGCGGTCGTGGTCCTGGAGGGCGCCGGGATGTCGGCCACGACCGGTTCGGACGGTGCGTTCGTCATCGACGGCGTACCCGCGGGAGCGTACCGACTGACCGTATCGCGGGAGGCGTTCGCGAATCTGCAGGTATCGGTGACGGTAACGGCCGGCCGACCCGTGGTTCTCGATCTGCGGCTCCCGGTGTTGCAGTTCGAGGAGAGCGTCGTGGTGACCGCTACGCAGACCGAACGCGCGGTCTCCGAGGTCCCGGCCAGCGTAACGATCCTCGACACCGAGACCATCGCAGCATCGTCGGCCCGCAACCTGCAGGACCTGCTGCGACGGACGCCGGCCATCGATCTCGCCGAAACCTCCGGCATGGCAGCCCGCGCCAACACGTCGATGGTCGTGCGCGGCGTCCCCGGCACCAAGCGGGCGCTGCTGCTGCTCGACGGGTTGCCGGCCAACGATCTGGGCCACGGCAGCCTGGCCGGGTTGAGCCTCGTGCCGCTGGAATCGCTGGAGCGCGCCGAGGTGGTCCGCGGGCCATTCTCGAGCCTCTATGGCGCCAACGCCTTCTCCGGCGTCATCAACGCCATCACCCGGCCCGGCGCAGGCCCGCCGGCCGCCGACCTGTTCGCCAGCGGCGGCTCGGCCGGCTACCACCAGTTCGGAACGTCCGTGCGCGGGAAATCCGGCCCCGTCGCGTATTCCCTCACGGCGGACCGCCGCAAGATCGACAATGTCTACAACCGCGACAGCCGCACTGTGCCTGCCATCGCCGGCGACGGCAGCCTGCAATCGCGGGAGGTCCCGTTGCGCAACGTCGGCTACGAGGACGTGCGGATGATGGGGCGGCTGGACTTCTCCGTCTCCGATGCGTGGCGCGTAACGCTGCTGCCACGGATCTCCCGCTACGAGACGGGCCTCGACCTGTCGTCCCGGTTGCCGGTCGCGGTCGAGGAGCACAAGCGGGACACCGCGGTCAACCTGGGCGGCATCGTCCGCTACGGTGGGACCGGCGCGCTGTCGGCGCAGGTCCGGACGAGCTACCGCTACTCGACCCAGCGTCTCTTCCAGGAGAACTTCACCCTCGCGCCGACTCGGCAGACGACTGTCATCGATCCGCCCGGGCCGGCCGTCATCGAGTCGGTGACGCACGGCGCGTTTCCGTTCGCTGCGCTCACCGGACAGGACACCGACTTCTACAGCCTGCTCGTCGAGCCGCAGCTCACCTGGTCGCCGAACCTCGATCACACCGTCGTCTTCGGGGCGAGCTATACGCGCGAGCACGGCGCGTTCGGCGACAGCACCATCGCCGACCGTTCCAACCTGCTCGGCTCGGACGCGACGCTGGCCCGGATAGCGGCGGGCATACAGGCGGGCATGGCGGCGGGCGGCGTGCCCAACCCGACCGTCACGCTGGCGCGCAACCCGGCGATCGGCGCGGTCTTCCCGCTGTCGCGAGGGCAACGGGAGCAGTTCGACATCTTCTCCGCGTACGTGCAGGACGAGTGGGCGCTGGCCGACGGCCTGCGGCTGGTCCCCGGCCTGCGCTTCGACCACCACTCGGTGTTCGGTTCGGTCGGCTCGCCGAAGGTGTCGCTGCTGTACGCCCTGGCGCCGAACACGCGCGTCCGCACGTCCGCGGGCCGCGCCTTTCGCGCACCGAGCCTGTTCGAGCTCTTCGGCAACGTCGTCTTCCACGGCCCGATTCCCGGATTGCCGAATCCGGATCTGGAGCCCGAGCACATCACGTCGCTGGACGCCGGTATCCAGCACGAGGTCAGCCGCGCATTCCGCACGGAGATGAACTTCTTCTACAACGACATGACCGACCTCATACAGCTCGTGATCTCGCCGCAGCGCGACCACTTCGACTGGATCAACGTCGCCGAGGCGCGCTCGACCGGCGTCGAGCTGGTGGCGGAAGGGGACGCGACGTCGTGGCTGGGCTACTACACCAACTATTCGTACACGGACAGCGAGGATCGCGCGACCGGCAACGCGCTGGCGCTGGTACCCCGCCACAAGGTCAACGCGGGACTCCAGTTGGGCGCCGGGCTCGGGTCGTGGCGCCTGACCGGTTCGATCGATCAGCGCTGGGTCGGCACGCGAACGCAGAGCTCGCAGGGCGTTCCGGTGCTGCTCGACGAGTACGCGCGCACCGACCTCGCGCTCTACCTGCACCCGAACAACGACCTGCGCGTGGGCGTTCACGTGCTGAACCTGATGAACGCCGACTACCAGGAGACCGCGGCGAGCCCCACGCTGGGCCGTCTCGTCTCGGTGAGCCTGTCGGTGACGCCGTTCTAGAGGAGGCCGGATGACTGCCAGGATGATTCCGACACGCGCGCGCGCAGTGCGGGCGCAGCTCGCCAGGCTTTGGCTCCATCGCAAGCGGATCGCGGCGGCGGCGCTCGCGGCGGCGGCGCTGTGGGGCGGCTTCGCCGCCTATCAGCGCCACCTCGCCGTGACCCGGATCGCATTCGTCAACTTTCCCGGCTTCCAACTGGCCCGCATCGAACGCGCGCGACCGCATGGGGCGGTGCGTGTCGAGTCGCTGAATCTGGAGTCGCTGGACCGCGCCGCGAGCTATCCGGTCGTCTACGTCTTCGGCCGCGGCCTGCAGCTCGAAGAGACGCAGCTCGCGCACCTGCGCGAGGCCGGTCGCCGCGGCACGCGCCTGTTCGTGCAGGGAGCCACCAATCCCGCCCTCGATGTCACCAACCTGCGCGGCCCGCACCTCGACGCGGCCAACGGCTACCTCGAGTTCGGAGGAGCCGACAACTATGCCCGGCTGCTCAACTTCTCGCGCGTCGAGCTGGACGGCAAGGCGCTCCGCTCGGACCCGGTGCAGCCCCCGGTAGAGCGTTCCATGGACGTGCTGTTCCATCTGGATGACGACCTGACGTTCGAGACCGTCGACGCGTTCGACGCCTACTACGCGGCGCAGGGACTGGCCAAGGCTGGCGCGCCGAAGATCGCCCTGCTCACGAGCGTGCCCGGCCCGTTCAACGCGAACCGGGATCACGTCGACGCGTTCATCAGCGCGCTCGAAGGCCGCGCGTGGAACGTCTACCCGGTTGCCGCCGTCGAGAAACGCCTCGACTTCCTGCAGCAGATTGCACCCGATCTCGTGGTGCTGATGCCGCACGGGCGGCTCACCCTGGGGCGCGCCGACGAGGCGATCGCCTGGCTGCGCGAGCGCAACATCCCGATGCTGACGCCCGTGTCGGTGTTCCAGAACCACGACGACTGGGAGACCGACCAGCAGGGCATGGCCGGGGCCATGCTCACGATGAGCGTCGTCCTGCCCGAGCTCGACGGCGGCGTGGCGCCCTACGCGGTGGCCGCGCAGTTCACCGACGCGGACGGCTACGAGATCTTCGATGCGCTGCCGGAACGCCTCGAGACCTTCTGCGACCTCGTCGAGCGCTGGCTGGCGCTAAAGGCCAAGCCCAACCGAGACAAGCGCGTGGCCATCTACTACTACAAGGGCCCCGGCAAGAACGCCATGAACGCCGGCAGCTTGGAGGTCGCGCCGAGCCTGCTGAACCTGCTCCGCGCGTTGCGCGACGCCGGCTACACGGTGGACGGACTCCCGGAAACGGAGGACGAGTTCTGGCAGCTCATCCAGAGGAAGGGGCCGGTGCTCGGACCGTACGCGCGCGGCGCGTTCGAGGAGTACGTCGCCACCGGGAGCCCGGCGCTCGTGCCGGCCGGCGAGTACGCCGAATGGTTGGACACGGATCTCGAGCCGGGCATGCGCGACGCCGTCGTCGAGCAATACGGACCCGCCCCGGGCGAGTACATGACGATCGGCGACGGCGACGAGACCGCGCTGGCCGTGGCGCGCGTCAGGTTCGGCAATGTCGTGATCCTGCCGCAGCCGCTGCCGGGCGTCGGCGACGACACGTTCCAGTTGGTGCACGGCGCGCGGAAGGCGCCGCCGCATCCCTACGTGGCCTCCTACCTCTGGACCCGGAATGCCTTCGACGCCGACACCGTCATGCACTTCGGCACCCACGGCAGCCTGGAGTTCACGCCCTGGAAACAGATTGCCCTGTCGGCCTTCGACTGGTCGGACGCCCTCGTCGGCGGGCTCCCGCACGTCTACGTCTACGTCATGAGCAACGTCGGTGAAGGGATCATCGCCAAACGCCGCTCGTACGCGGCCACGGTGACGCACCTGACACCGCCGTTCATGGAAGGCGGGCTGTACGAGGGGCTGCGTCCGCTGCGAGACCGGCTCGACAGCTATCGCAACACGGCCGACGGTCCGGTCCGCGCGGAGCACGCGCGCACGATCCGGCGCCTCGCGACCGAGTTGAGCCTGCACGTGGATCTGGGCCTGGATCCGGACGAGGAGTGGTCGGCGGACGACCTGTTCCGCCTGAGCAACCATGTCGAGACCATCGACGGGGAGAAGGTCGCGCAGGGGCTCTACACCCTCGGCAGCGCCTTCACGCCAAACGAGATCGACGCGACGGCGAAGCTGATGGCGATCGATCCCATCGCCTACGCCCTGGCCCGCATCGACACCGTGCGGGGTGCGGTCGAGACTGCCGAGCTGGAGGATGAGGCGCTGTTCGATCGCCGCTATCGCCGGCGCGCCCGCGGCGCGTATGCGCGGCGGACGGCGGGCGAGGACGCCGGAGCGGTGCTCTCCGACCTGGTGGCGGACGCCGATCTGCAGCACGCCCGCGCCTGGCGGGAAGCGGCGCGCCGGCCGTCGGACGACGACATCATCCGCGGCTTCATCTCGATGGGCACGGGCGCCCGCAAGCGGTCGGACGCGACCGTAGCGCAAGCGCGCGCCGGCGAGCTAGAAGACCTGGTGGCGCGCATCCTGCCGCATCCGCCGAAAGTCGAGTTCGTCGAGCGTCTGAAGTCGGAGCAGGAGTTCGCGCGGACGTCGCAACTGCTGGACCCCGTGCAGCGCGAGCGCGCAAAGACCATCGCCACGGTCATTCCGCCGATGGCCGCCGCGCTGGAGATCGCCGAAGACCCGGATGTATTCGCCCTGATCGAGGCGATGCAGGATGCGACCCTCCGCGAGCGCACCTTCGCGCTGCTCGACGATCCGGGGCTCGTGGACCGCGTCGAGGAGGAGAAGCGCCGTCTGACCGCCGAGCGTCTCGCGCTGGCCCTCGATGCAACGCACATCGAGGCGCTCGGGCGGGCGTGGCGCCACGCAGCGACCGGCGAGCTGGCGTCGGCGGCCGGCGAGAAAATCGAGCAGGCGCTGTCGGCAGCGACGTTCTACCGCGAGCACCACGCGACGCTGCGCGAAAAGCTCGGGGCCGTCGACACGCCGGAGGCGGATCGCCTGCGGAAGATACTCAATGACCCGACGTTCGACAGGCGCCTCGACACCGCCGTCGATGCCGCCGGCCTCGAGCTGGAGGAGCGCGCCGCCCGGGACGCCGAGCTCGCCCGCGCGGTCCTCACGCTGGAAGCGAGCGTGACCGGCATCGACCGTCACCGCGACGGCCTGCGCGACAGCTCGGACCTGGAGCTCGCGAGCGTGGTCCGCGCTCTTGCCGGCGGCTACGTCGACCCCACGCCCGGGGGCGACCCCATCGTCAATCCGGACGCGGTCCCGACCGGGCGCAACCTGTTCTCGATCGACGCCGAGAAGACGCCTTCGCAGGAGTCGTGGACGGTGGGACGCCGGCTGGCGGAAACGCTCCTCGACGAGCACCGGAGCAGGCACGACGCCTATCCGCAGAAGGTCGCGTTCACCCTCTGGCCGAGCGACTTCATCGGCACCGAAGGCGCCACCATCGGACAGATCTTCTACCTGCTCGGCGTCGCACCGGTCTGGGACGCCTTCGGGCGGGTCGCGGATCTGCGGCTGATTTCCGCGGCCGATCTCGGCCGGCCCCGTATCGACGTCGTTGTCCAGACAGCCGGCCAGCTCCGCGACCTCGCCGCCTCGCGCCTCGCGCTGATCAACCGCGCGGTGGCGATGGCGGCCGACGCGCGCGACGCGGACGCCCACGCCAACTTCGTCCAGGCGGGGCGCCTGCGCGCCGAAGAGGTAATGAAGGAGAAGGGCCTGTCGCCCGCCGACGCACGCCGCTACTCCACGCTGCGGGTCTTCGGCGGCGTCAACGGCAACTACGGAACGGCCATCATGGAGATGGTCGAGCGGGGCGACCGCTGGGAGGACGACGCCGAGGTGGCCGGCCAGTACCTGCGGAACATGGGTGCGGTCTACGACGAGGGCGAGCTCTGGAGCTTCTATGCCGACGGCATCTTCGAAGCGGCGCTCGCCGGCACCGAGGTCGTCGTGCAGCCGCGGGAGAGCCATACCTGGGGCGCGCTCAGCCTCGACCACGTCTACGAGTTCATGGGCGGACTCAGCATGGCCGTCCGGCACGTGACCGGCAGGGACGCGGACGCCTACTTCAACGACTTCCGCAACGCCCAGCGGCCGCGCGTGACGGACCTGAACGAGACCGTCTGGACCGAGGCGCGGTCGACCCTGCTGAACCCGGCCTACATCGGCGAGCTGCAGGAAGGCGGCGCCTCGTCGGCCGAGCAGTTCGCCGAGACGTTCCGCAACACCTACGGGTGGAACGTGATGAAGCCGGCAGCCATCGACGACGCGCTCTGGAACGAGCTGTACGAGGTGTACGTCGACGACCGCTATGACATCGGGATCGAGGCATTCTTCCGGCGAGAGAACCCGTATGCTCTCCAGGAGATGACGGCGGTGATGCTGGAGACGGTGCGCAAGGGCTACTGGGACGCCTCTCCGCAACAGGTCGCGGCGCTGGCCGAGTTGCACACCCGCCTGGTAGAGCAGTTCGAGGCGGGTTGCAGCGGGTTCGTCTGCGACAACGCGGCGCTCGCGTCGTTCATAGCCGAGCAGGCTCCGCCGGACCTCGCGGCGAGCTATCGGAGCGAGCTGCAGCGCGCCCTGACTTCGAGCGTGGAGCTGACCGAAGCGAGCGTGGTCCTCGCCGAGCAGGAAGCCGAGCCGCGGCCGGCCAACGCACCGGAAAGCGGATCGCCCCGCGCGCGCTTCGCCTGGCTGGGCGTGGTGGTCGTCGCAAGCCTGTTCGTCGTCGCGCTGCTCCTGCTGCGAAAGCGGCGGAGCACCGCCTGACATTCAGGAGCTCATGGAGGCGGTCCTCGATGTCGCGGCGGGAACGGGCGTCGTCCTGTTCCTGCTGGCCACAGCGTTCATCGAGCGGGCGTGGGGGCGGGTGCTGGCCGTCGCGCTGGTCGCGGCACTGGCGTACGCCGTGCATCCTCTCGCCGTGCAGCAGAGCCTGTCCGCCTTCATCAACAGCCTGGACGGCGCCGACATCCTGACGCTGGCGACCGTCCTGACGCTTGACGGCGTCATTGGCTGCGCGGGGGCCACGCTGCTGCTGCGGGCGGGACATGGCCGCGCGCCGCACCCGCTCCGGCGGATGGCGGCGCAGCAGGTCGGCGTCACCCCGCTGTTGGCGCTGTTCTACCTGGAGATGAAGGTGTTTCACGCGGCTACGGAATGGTCCTTTGCGGCAACCGCGCTGGCGCTGTCCCTGGCCGTCGTCGTGGCGGGTCTGGGGGCGAGCGAGGCGCTGCGGCGACTTCTGCCGGATCGGGATCTGCGCGCCGAGCTGCGGCTGCTCGTGCACGTCGGCCAGGTGGCGCTGGCGGCCGGACTCACCGCGTTCGCTCTGCAGGGGGTTGTGGGGAACACGGCAGTGACGCTCGAAGCCGTTCCCCATGCCGTCGTCGCCGGCACGGCGGCGGCCGGCGTGCTGATCGGGTACTGGAGCCATCGCCGACGCCCGCGGCGTGCCGCCGGATGAACCTATGGAACTGTTGACGCGCGCGCTGTATCTGCTCTCGACCGGATTGCTGGTGCCGGTCATCGTCCTGCTGCTAGTGCTTTTCGTCCGCTCGCTGCTGCTCGCCGGGCGCACCTACGGCGCGTGGCTGTCGCGGCTGCGGTTCCGATCCGCGCTGCGGCCGCTGCTCGACCGGCTCGACCGCGGCAACGTGGAGGCCCTGCTGCGCGACGCCGAGCTGCCCCCCGAACCGCGCTGGCAGCCGGCGCTCGGGCGTCTGCTCGACCACGGCCGGTCGGCCGCGCAGCGCGAGAAGGCGCTCGCCGACTTCGAGGCGGTGTGCGAAGAGGACCTCGCGGCGGCGCGGACCATGGCGCGGCTGGGCCCGATGGTGGGCCTGATGGGCACGCTCATTCCGATGGGGCCGGCGCTGGTGGGACTGGCCGCCGGAGACATCGCCGCAATGGCGGAGAACCTGCAGGTGGCCTTCTCCACCACCGTCGTGGGTCTCTTCGTCGGCGCCGTCGGCTTTTCCGTCCAGCAGGCGAAGCAGCGCTGGCACACCGAAGCACTCAACGATCTCGAGTTCGTGAGCGGACTCATCGGGGAACGGACATCCAACCACGACCCAGGAGACCCGTATGACACGCAGGAGACGGCACCGGAGAATCGGCGCAGCGGCTCATGACGACACCGACCCGCTCGGCGCCATCGCCAACCTGTTCGACGTCGCCATGGTCTTCGCCGTGGCGCTCATGGTGGCCATGGTGAGCCGCTGGCAGTTGACGGAGTTCCTCACGCAGGAGGACTTCACGATGGTCAAGAATCCCGGCACGTCCGAGATGGAGATCATCACGCAGGAGGCCGGCGAGGTCACCCGCTATCGAGCCGAGGACGTGAGCGACGCCGCGGGCCGCCGGGGCCGGCGGGTCGGCAGCGCCTACCAGCTCGACAGCGGAGAGATCATCTACGTGCCGGAAGCGCCGTGACCCCTGTGCGACGTGCTACTGCTGCCGCTCCTTGCGGCGGGCGCCGCGCAGCATGTTCTCCATCGAGTAGTTGCCCTCGTGGCAGGCGTACTCGATGAGCGGTCCTTCCAGCGTCGTCATGGGGATGGCCGCCGTCCACGCCGCAGCGAACGTCTGCGGATCGGTCACGGTGAACCGGTAGTCGAGCGTGTCGGCGTCCACGCGCCGGAACCGCTCGACGAGGTGCATCTCGCGGCTGGCGCCGAAGACGGTGTTCGACACCCGCCGCTCGTACACCTTGTCGGTGAAGTTCGTGGTCTCCACCACCAGCGTGTCGCCCTCCCAGCGCCCGCGCGAGTCGCCCATCCACTGCCGCAGCGCCGGATCGACATGCGGCCGGCCGTCGAGGGGAATGACGCGCACGTCGTGGATCATCTCGATATAGATGACGACGTGGTCCGGCGTCTGCAGGATCCGGTAGTTGTGGTTGTAGAAGCCGGGCATCATCGACGCGGGCAGGCCGCGGGTGATGCAGCGCTCGAACACGCTCGGCTCTTCCCACGTCGTGGGGTACGACAGCGAATCCCGGACGGCGACCAGGTCTTCCGCCTGCCGCCGCGCCCACGGCGTCACTTCCGGCAGCCGGCCGTCCGCCGGTTCGATGATGAGCGACGTCTGCAGCGTCCGCGTGCCCTGCTCCAGCCAGAAGCTGTTGTACGAGCCGGTGCTGGTGGGCGGCGGCTCATGCTGCAGCACGACCAGCTCGGTGGCGCAGGCGCGCTGCTCGGTAAGGGCGCGCTGCGCGTCCAGCTCCGCCCGTTCCTCCTCGGTGAAGGTGCCGCGCTGCGCCAGCTCCACCGGCCGCTGGAGCGGCGTGGTCGTTGCGTTCGTCCAGGCGCCCTGCAGATCCGGGTCGCCCCACGGCGTCACGTGCGGCTGCGCGCCGGCCGGCCATGCCCCCAGCCCCAGCGCAAGCACCACGGCGGCGAAACGTCCACTGGCCATCTCACCCCCCACCTGTTACTCGTGGCTGCGCCCCGCCGGGCCTCAGGAGCCGGACGGTTGCTCGTCGGCCGACGGCCCGTAGATAGACGGCACCGGAATATCGTTGAGGCGCAGATATACGCCGAGTTGCGCCCGGTGATGGATCAGGTGGTTGAAGACGAAGCTGCGCAGCACCGCCAGGCGCGGCAGCGTCATCAGGACCTGGCCGTTCTGCAACAGCGACCACGGCTGCATCAGATCCTCGTCGCTGGCGCCGGCAATCGCCGCGCGCGCCTCCGCCGCGTGCCGGTCAAGCGTCGCCACGAGCTCCGCGCTGCTCTCCGGCTGCGGCGGCGGATCCAACGGCTTGCCGCCCGGGGCGAGGTCCAGCACGTCGCCGGTGAGCGTCAGCGTGCCCCAGGACGGCACGTTGGCCAGGTGCCCGGCCAGCCAGCCCATCGTTCCGGACTTCGGATGCGGCGACCACTCCAGGCGGTCGTCCGGCACGCGCTCGAGCGTCCTGCGGGCGCCGGCAATTTCCTGATCGAACTCCCCCAGCAGCATGTCGCGAATTGCCATGCGACGAGCGTACAGGCTGCGGCTGCATCGTGTAAACTAGCTGGTCTCCCTCGATGCGAAAACAGTTCGCCCTGTACGCGGCTCTCGCGTACATCGTCACGGCCATCGGCGGTGCGAGCCCCGCGCGGGCACAGCAGGCGGCGTCCGACACCAGCGGGGGCGTGCTCAGTGGCGCCAACGCGGCGGCGGCCGTCTCGCGCGTCCGCGCCAGCCGCGTGGGGCGCCCGCCCGTCATCGACGGCGACGTGCTGGGCGATGCCGCCTACGAGGACGCGTCCGTGGCCACCGGCTTCAGCCAGAACCGGCCGGACGAGGGCCGGCCCGCGTCGGACCGCACGGAAGTGCGCATCGTCTACACCGACGATACGCTGTACTTCGGCGTCGTCTGCTACACGCGGGACGCCGACACCATCATCGTCGCGGACAGCCGCCGCGACTCGCAGTTGAACGACACCGACAGCTTCCAGATCATCCTGGACACGTTCCTCGACCAGCAGAACGGCTTCGTGTTCGGCACCAATCCGGCCGGTGTCGAGTATGACGGGCAGGTGAGCAACGAAGGCCAGGGCAGCGGGCGCATGGGCGGCGGCGGAAGCGGCGGCGGAAGCCAGCAGCAGCGCGGCTCGGGCGGCGGCTTCAACCTGAATTGGGACGGCGCCTGGCAGGTGGAGGCGCAAGTCACCGAAATCGGGTGGACCGCGGAGTTCGCCATCCCGTTCCGCACGCTGCGCTACCCCGGCGGTTCCACGCAGACCTGGGGCGTCAACTTCCAGCGCAACATCCGGCACCGCAACGAGCGCTCGTTCTGGGCTCCGCTGCCGCGCCAGTTCAACCTCAACCGGCTGTCGCTCGCCGGCGTGCTGCAGGGTCTCGAAGTACCCAGCCAGGGCAACCTCAAGCTGACGCCCTACGTGCTGGGCGAGGCGGTCCGCTCCACCACGCGGTCCGAGACCATCAACACCGGCAACTTCGGCGCGGACCTCAAGTACAGCGTCACCCCCGGCATGACGCTCGACCTGACCTACAACACCGACTTCGCGCAGGTCGAGGTGGACGAGCAACAGATCAACCTGGACCGCTTCAACCTCTTCTTCCCCGAGAAGCGCCCCTTCTTCCTGGAGAACGCCGGCCTGTTCTCGGTCGGCCGGCCGGGGCAGATCGAGGTGTTCTTCAGCCGGCGGATCGGTATCGGCGAGGAGGGCCAGCAGGTGCCGATCATCGGCGGCGGCCGCCTGTCGGGCAAGGTCGGCGACAATACGAACGTCGGTTTCCTGAACATGCAGACCGCCGCGCAGGGCGACAATGTCCTCGGCCAGAACTTCACGGTGGCCCGCATCCGCCAGGACCTGCCCAGCCGCTCGAACATCGGCGCTATCGTCGTCAACCGCCAGAGCACCGGCAGCCTGGCCGGGCACGCAGACCGCACCAGCACGGGTATCGCGAATCACAACCGCACGTACGCCGTCGACGGCCGCTTCGGTCTCGGCCAGTCGCTGACCGTGAGCGGCTTCTTCGCCGACACCGCGACCCCCGGCCAGACAGGCACCGAGACCCATGCGGGGTACGTGTCGAGCGATTTCGAGACCCAGAACGTGCGGCTGGGCCTGCGCTATGCCGAGGTCGGGTCGGACTTCAATCCCGAGGTCGGGTTCTACCAGCGGCGGGGCTACCGGCGGGCGGAAGCCACCGTGTTTACCTTCTTCCGGCCCGACAACTTCATCGGCATCCACGAGTTGCGCCCGCACGTGAATCACTACACGGTCTGGAACATCCAGACCGGGCTGCACGAGACGCAGTACACCCACATGGACAACCACTGGGAGTGGGAAAACGGTTACGAGGCCCATACGGGAATCAACCTCACGCGCGAGGGCCTGTTCGTGCCGTTCGAGATCTTCCCCGGCGTGACGGTGCCGATCGGCGTCTACGACCACACCGAGTCGCAGCTCACCTTCAACACCAACCGCGGCGCGCCGGTCAGCGCGGCGATCAGAAGCACCATCGGCGGGCTCTTCGGCGGCAAGCGGATACGGGAGGTATTCGACCTGGCGGTGCGGTTCGGGGAGACGTTCAACGCCCAGCTCATCTGGGACTGGAACGACATCAATCTGCCGGGCGGCCGCTTCACCACCAACCTGTCCAGCCTGCGCCTGTCGTACTCGTTCACCACGCGGCTGTTCCTGCAGGCGTTGGTGCAGTACAACGATCGGGCCGACCTGTGGTCCTCGAACGTGCGCTTCGGCCTGCTGTCGGACGCGAACACGGGACTGTTCATCGTCTACAACGACATCCAGGGCCTCGGCAGCCTCGACCCGCACCTCGACATCGACCGCTCGGCGTTCGGCCGCACGCTGACGATCAAGTACAGTCAGTTGTTCGACCTGCTCAATTGAGAAGAGAGGAATCAGATCCATGACAGGCATGACACGCGGGACACCGACTGCCGCGCGGCGCGCGGCGTGGACGCTCGGCATCGTGGCGCTGCTGAGCGCGGCGTGCATGGCCGGTCCGGAGGCGCAGAGCGCAGACGGCCGGCTGAACCGGATCATCGAACAGTTCGAGGCCGGCGAGAACGCGCTCGCCGGCGAGCACTGGCGCATCGTCTCGCTGGAGCACAACCCCTTCCTGGTCGACGATCTGGAAGACTTCCTCGGCGAGATCGAGCCCGACGAAGGCGAACGGCCCGAGTTGACGCCCATCGTCCGCATCCCGCACGAGGCGGACCAGGACTACCACCACGTGGTGAAGCAAATCCTGGACGCCGGCGCCATGGGCATCGTGCTGCCGCAGGTACGCACCACGGCGGAGGTGACGCGGCTGGTGCAGGCGATGCGCTACCCGCCGCAGCGCGGCGCGCAGTATGTCGAACCGCGCGGCCGGCGCGGATGGGGCCCGACCGGCGCCCGCCGCATCTGGGGCGGCATCTCCAGCGACGAGTACGCCGGCAGGGCCGACGTGTGGCCGCTCAATCCGGAGGGAGAGCTGCTGGCGATCGCGATGGTCGAGACGCGAGAGATGGTCAACGACATCGACGCCATCCTGCAGGTGCCGGGCCTCGGCGGTGTGCTCATCGGGCCCTCGGATCTCAGCCTCTCGCTGGGCGTCGGGACCCCCGGCGCCAACCCGTCCGCGCCGGAGGTGGAAGAAGCCATCGTCAAGGTGGGCGAGGCGTGCATGCGGCACAACAAGCTGTGCGGCATTTACACGAGCTCCGACGTGGAGCAGCGCAGCGCGCAGGGCTTCAAGCTGTTTCCGATCCCGGTCTACTGAGGGCCTTGCGCTATATCTCCCTCGCCGTCCTGCTGGCGAGCACGGGGCTGCTCGTCTGGTTCTACGCGGGCGAGCGCGATTCCGGCGCCGCGACGGAAGCCTTGCCCGACTACACGGTGGCGTCCCGGGCGACAGTGCCCGACCTGGGCGTAGTGGGCGAGGTGCTCGTCCCGGGCGCGAACCGCGACCTGCCGGACCGCGAGGAACTGTTCCGCGCCATCGCCGCTGCCGAGGGTCTGACGGTCGCGTTCTACTTCTCCACCGAGGCGGCCATCGACGCGCACCGGGCGGCGGCGCGCACCGCGGTGCAACTGGAAGCGCTGCGGACGGGTTTTCTCGGGCGCCTCACGCGGGACGAGTTCACATCCGGCGAAGCGCTGTATCCATGACCATTCGGGGCTGCGCCCCGAACCCTTTACCTGTCCTATGACAGAATAGGGGCGATTTCAGGAGGATTCGATGAACCCGAGAGCGCTCATTGCCTTGGTAACGCTCGTTGCGGCCGCGCTGGCGCTGCCCGCGGCGGCGCACGGCCAGACTCCCCGCACGGCCTGGGGCGACCCCGACCTGCAGGGAACCTGGACGAACACCACGACGACCCCGCTCGAACGCCCCGACGACCTCGGGGACAAGGAAGTGCTGACGGACGAGGAGTGGGCCGCGCGCAATGCCGTCTCGGGCCTGAGCGACGATCGCCCCTTCGACACGGTCGGCTTCTACAACGACTACTGGCTGGAGCAAGGCCAGCTCCACGAGCGGACATCGCTGATCGTCGATCCGCCGGACGGCAAGCTGCCGGCGTACACGGCTGCGGAAGAACAGCGCATCGCGGCCCGGCGCCAGTATCGCGCCGAGAACCCGCCCGGCAATCCGGCGGTGTGGACCGACCTGAACGTCTACGACCGCTGCCTCACGCGCGCGATGCCGGGCGCCATGATGCCGGGCTTCTACAACCACAACTACCACATCCTGCAGACGCCGGATCATGTCGCGATCGTCGTGGAGATGATCCACGACACGCGCATCATCCCCCTGGACGGACGCGGGCCGCTGGACCCGTCCATCCAGCAGTGGCTGGGCAATTCGCGGGGACGCTGGGAAGGCGACACGCTCGTCGTCGAGACGACGAACCTCAGCGACCACGAGGACTGGGGCGCGACGGTCTACGCCACCGGCGGCGACCTGCGGCTGGTTGAGCGATTCACGCGGGTCGACGAGAACACCATCGACTACCAGTTCACCGTGCACGACGACAGCACGTTCACCCGGCCGTGGACGGCGTCCCTGCCGATGACGGCCCTCGGCGGCAACCTCTACGAGTACGCCTGCCACGAAGGCAACTACGCGATCGCCAACATGCTCCGCGGCGCCCGCGCCAAGGAAGCAGCCGAAGCGCCGTAGCGTCGTCAATCCACCACGTAGCTGAACAACTTGAACTCGCCGTTCCGCTCGAGGACGGAGCCGAACAGCCGCAACTGCAGCTCGGCGCCGTCGTCTCCGCGCACTGCCAGCCGGCTTTCCCGATGCACCGTGTACGTGTCGTAAGCGGTTGATTCGCCGTCGAACTCGACGGCCAGAAGGTCGTACCGCTGCCCGGCCTCGCCGGCGATCAGCCGGCGCAGCGCGTTGTTGCTCTTCTGGTGGAGGTCGCCCCAGGCGTAGTCGAACGGGAGGCCCCGCTCGGGCCGGCTGGACGGCAACTCCGGCCAGACGACGGTGCGGAACTCCATCTCGCTCAGTGCGAGCGCCTCCAGCCTTTCGACGTCGTTGGCGGCCAGCGCGTCGAGCACGGCTTCCGCGACCTTCTCCGGCGAGTCGAACGTCCACCGGAGCGGAGACTCGTCCGCGGCCCGCGGCGGGGAGCCGCAGGCGCCCCCGAAAACCAGGCACGCGGCGGCGGCCGCAACGGCGACCGCCCGCCGCGTAATTCCTGATCCCGCAATCAGTTCACTGCAAAGTCGGTCCAACCCATCCACCAGGTATCGTGCCCCGAGCCGGCCGGCCCGACCGCGCCGATGAACGTCGCGCTGGTGTCGAAGAAGCCGTCGTTCGGCGGCGTTGCGGCCGTCACCGCGCCGGAGGTCGCCGGCGAGTCGACAGCCGGGCTGAAGTCCGGATCCCCGAGATTGAACGGATCCGCGAGCATCGGATCCAGCGCGGTCGTCACGTTGGGCTGAGCGGTGATCCAGTCCTTCAGCGACTGGCTGTTCACCATGTCGTCGCTGTCCGGACGGAACTCGCCGTCGCACCCGCTCACGACGCAGTTGCCGTTGACGATGCCGCTCTCGATGGTCAGCGGCGTGTCGGTGCCCGCGTCGGTGATCTGCCGGTACGTCTCGCCGTGGTCGATGTCGATGGACGCCTCCTTGAAGCCGTGCACGATGAAGTTGCGCAGCGTCACGGAGGTGCCTTCCCGCAGCAGGATGCCGGTGTCGCTCTCGCTCCCCTGGTCGGTGTCGGGGTCGCCCAGCAGCGTGAGGTTGTAGAGCGTCGGGTTCGAGCGCGGCGTCAGCGTGCGGTTGTCGCCGTTGTTGTCCGCCTCGATGCCCTGGTCCGCGTCGTCGCCGCTCTGCAGCGCGATCATGAACTGGCCCTTGCCCTGCCAGCCGTCCGTCCAGTCGAAGCTGTCATCGGCGATCCCGTAGCAGATTACGTGGCTCACCTCGACGGTCCCGCCGAAGAACTCCATGCCGTCGTCCTTGTTGAACGAGACCTGGACGTACTCGACCTCGGTCCCGCGGCCCACGCCCTGGAACGCGATGCCGTTCAGCTCGTTGTCGGGGCTGAACTCGGTGCCGGCGAACTCGACGCGGGTATAGCGCAGGTGGCCGCTGTCGTCGTCCGGGTCGCTGCCCCCGTAGACGCCCGTATCGCCCTCACCCACGGACGTCCCGCCCGGCACGTTGAGCGGCGCCCGGCCGTTGATGATCAGGCCGCCCCAGTCCGCGCGGGCGCGCTTGCCGACCTCCTGGTCGCTGCTGAACACGACCGGCGCGGCAGCCGTGCCGTTGGAGTGGATCTTCCCGCCCTGCGCGATGATCAGCGTGCCGTTGGTGGCGAACTCGCCGAACACTTCCGTGCCCGCATCCAGGGTCAGCGTCGCGCCGTCCTCGACGAACACGGCGCCGCGCAGCACCCAGTAGTTGCCGGCATCGAACGTCGTGTCGCTGGTGATGCGGCCGCTGACGACGCAGATCTGCTTGTCGAAGCCGGAGCGCGTCCGGCAGTCGACGGGCGACTGGGACTGAAGCTCGCCGCCGGTCCACACGATGGTCGCCAGCACGAGCAGGGCGGGTACGGCAGCGCGCTGCGCCGACCGGTACAGCGTCATCTTCCGGTTCCTCACGGATGTCTGTCCTTTCCTCAACATCTTGCTGCTCGGTCACACTGCGCCTACGGGCGCAGGTCGATCCCGAACGAAATCGCGCGGCCAAGGTGGAACACACGCTGCTCCCGGCCGGCCTGCGTGAACAGGAACGGGTCGTCCAGCAGGTTCTCGAACGCCACCTTCAGGCTGATCGTGTCCCAGCGGTGCGAGAGGACGACGTCGATGGAATTGCGGCCCTCTTCGACGATGTCCGGCAGGCCGAGCGAGCCGACGTCCGAAATCCGGTCGTCGAAGAAATTCCACAGCAGGCGCGCCGCGAAGTCGCTCCTGCGGAATTCGGCCATCGCGTTGAACAGGTTCTGCGAGGTGCCGGCCAGCGGACGGATAAGGGAGGTCTGCACCTGGCCGGCCGCGCGGCCGATCGTCACCTCCGAGTCGACGAACGTGTAGTTCGCGCCGACCAGGAAGTTCTCGTGCAGCAGCTTGCGGGCCTCGACCTCGAAACCGAGGTTGGTGGCCGACTCGGCGTTGGCGTACGACGTGCGCAACTGCGCGGTGGGCTCGACGACCCGCTCGATCGGCGTGTCGAAATGCTTGTAGAAGAGGCTGGCCGACACGACTTCCTCGGCGCGCGGGAACCACTCCCAGCGGACGTCCACGTTCTGGATGAGCGACTGGTCGAGCAGCGGGTTGCCGACGACCGCGCGGCCGCCGACGACGTCCGTGAACTCGAACGGCGCCACCTCGCGGAACTCGGGCCGGTTCACCGTCTGGCTGTAGCTGACGCGGATGTTCTGGTCGAACCGCAGCGCGTAGACCAGGTTGGCCGCCGGGAAGACATTCGTGGTGTCCAGATCGGACGAGACGACGTCGCCGCTGCCGCCGAGGTCGCGCGCGAACGGATCGAACGTGTCGACCGTCTGGCGGTACGACTCGACCCGCGCGCCGCCGACGACGCGCCACTGCGCCGACAGCGGCAGGTCGACCATGCCGTAGAACGAGGCGAGCTCCTGCCGCCCGTCGTACGAGTCGGTCGGCCGGGTCTCTTCCTTGAGCTGCCACACCGGGCCGATGTTGGCGGAGGTGAACAGTTCCTCGGCCGGCAGCGACAGGTCGATGCCGGAGAGCCTGCGCGGCGTGAAGCGCAGCCGCCGCGAGTCGAACTCGCGGTCGCGCTCCAGGTAGCCGCCGCCGAACTTGATTTGCGTGGGCAGGCCGTTCCACTGCTGGAACAGCGAGGCCCAGCTCGCGTTGAACTCGATGCTGTCGTCGCGCTGGTTGTTGAACTGGCGCAGGCCGCTCTGCGACTCGTCCGCGAGCACGAACGCGTCGCGGGCGGGATCGAACTCGTACAACGTCTCGCGCAGGTCCGGCTCGTCGCGGTCGGCCGCGGAGATGGCGACCTTCCACTCCAGGCGGCTGTTCGAGGCGCCCGGGAACAGGTGCTCGGCGCCCAGGTGGTGCGCCCTGATCTGCTCCTCGATGAAGTACAGCCGCTGGTTGTAGAGGTCGGTGTCGGCGTCGCTGTTGAAGCCCTCGAACGTCCGCGCCTGATCGGTGCCCAGGTGCGTGTAGAAATTCTCGAACGACAGCCGGTGGTTCGGCGTGAACTGGTACGACACGTTGGCCACGCCGCCCAGCGTCCGCTCGTAGCTGGAGATGTCGAAGTCGTACGGGCCGTTGAAGCGGTTGATCGCGCCGCCCTCGCCGACGTTGAAGAACGTCTGCCGCTCGTCGGCGAACGAGGAGGACTGCGCGTGCCGCAGCGTCGTCACCACGCCCAGGTTGCCGAAGCGGCCGCCGAACAGCCCGCTGTAGCTCTGGTCCATCGGGTGGTCCCTGGCGACGGGATCCCAGACGTTGTCGAAGGCGCGGCCGAACGCCTGCAGCTCTTCCGGCAGGAATCCGATCTCGTTGTTGGTGAACCGCCCGCCGCGGATGAGCTTGCGGCCCGGTATGGAGCCCGGCAACGCGCGCGTGCCGTCGTCGAATCCCAGCCACTCGCGGCCGCCGGACGGATACGACAGGCCCCGCACGCCGGTGGTAGCGCTGTTCCAGCCGCCGCCGGCGCCGATCTCCCAGGACGTCTCGACCGGCATCTTCAGCGGGATGATCTCGACCAGGCCGCCCGCGAACTGCGACAGCTTGTCGGGCGTATACGTCTTGCTCACCTGCACGCTGTCGATCAGCGCAGTGGGGAAGAGATCGAGCGGAACCACCCGGCGATCCGGCTCCGTGGTCGGGAGCATCGCGCCGGCCAGCGTGGTGTTGCTGTAGCGCTCGCCGAGGCCGCGCACGAACACCGATCCCCCGCCGACGACCGACACGCCGGTGACGCGCTCCATGGCGTCCGCCGCGTTCGAGTCGTCGTTGGCGCTCATCTCGACGGCGCCGATGTTGTCCTGCACGACCGGCGCGCGCATCCGCAGCATGAGCTGGGCGGCCGCCGTGGACGACTCGGCTTCGAGGCTCGGGGCCGAGACCGTGACCGTCTCGGCGAAGACGTTGGACGCGAGGGACACCTGCACGCGCGTGAGCTCGCCCGCCACGACCTCGAGCGACACGGTCTGCTCGGCGTAGCCGGCCATCACGACCGTCATCTGGTACGTGCCCGGCGGCACCTGGAAGCGGTAGTTGCCGTCCAGGTCCGTGTACTCGATCTGGCTCACCGGCCCCGTCAGCTCGACGGGTACGCCCGGCAGCGTGATCGCGTTGACCTCGTCCAGGACCTGCCCCGCTACGGTCCCCTGCTCCTGTCCTCGTACCGGCGCGCCCACGGCAACCAGCGCCAGCAGGAGCCATGTCCAATGCGTCTTCTGCATGCTCTGTGTCTTCCCTTCCCAACGCCTGCTGCAGCGCGGCGCGGCGGCGCCGCGGCCAGGTCGTCGATACCTGTAGAGACGATAGAGAGCGCGTATATCGAGTCCATGACCAACTCGTTAATTCCGAACGACGGCCCCGTAAATTGAGCGTTAGCTACATTTCGGCGGCGTTACGCGGCGCGGGTGCGGAAGCGGGGGCGGAAGCGGCTGGTCTGCGGTGTTATAGTGCATGGAAGCTTGGGGAGGATTGCATGCGACGCAGTGTGCTGGTGGCCTGCAGCGTGTCGTTGACGGTGCTGGCGGTGCTGCTCGCGGCGTTTCCCGCGGCCGGCCAGGACGGCGAGGCGGACGGCTACGCGGCGCCGCGTACACCGTGGGGCGACCCGGATCTGGAGGGCATCTGGAGCAGCAAGACGACGACGACGCTCGAACGGCCGGACGCGTACGAAGGCCGCGAGTTTCTGGCGGAAGAGGAAATCGCGGCGCTCGAGACGAATGCCCGCCAGGCGTCGGAGACGGGCTCCGGCGCCACCCTCCTTCCGGAGCGCGCGGAACGGGGCACGGCAATCGACGTCGCCGGCGCCTACAACTCGGTGTTCAGCTCGCGGGGGACGACGGTGGTCAGGACCGGGCGGACGTCGCTCGTCATCGATCCGCCCGACGGCAAGATCCCGTACTCGGCCGAGGGGCTGGAGAAGCTGGCCGCGGAGATGGAATACCGGAAGGCGTTGATGACCGCCGACCTGCAGGACCACGTCTCGATGGCGGAGGGGCCGGAAGACCGTCCGAACGACCGCTGCCTGGGGTTCACGCTGCCGTGCACCAGCATGTACTGCGCGTTCAGCCGGATCGTGCAGACCCCGGGCATGGTGACCATCTACTACGAGGCGGGCCATACGGGCGGGGCCTACCGTTCCATCCCGCTCGACGGGCGCCCGCACCTGCCGCCGCACATCCGCCAGTGGTACGGCCACTCCGTCGGCCGCTGGGAAGGCGACACCCTGGTGGTCGACACCACGAACTTCACCGATCGCCGCAGCGTCGAGGGGACGTCCACGCCGCCCGGCTTCCGCGGCCAGGGTGAGACGCTGCATCTCATCGAACGCTTCACCCGGGTGGCGCCCGACATGATCGAGTACCGCGCCACGGTCGAGAATCCGGCGATGTATGCGAGTCCGTGGACGATCGAGATGCCGTGGATCCAGGCGGCGGCGACGCAGGCCCAGATATTCGAATCGGCCTGCCATGAAGGCAACTACGGGCTGACGGGCATCCTCTCGGGGGCGCGGGCGAAGGAGCGGGACGGCCGCGCAGGCTCGGAGTAGGCGCGCGATACGATCGCTCCATGCCGGTTCCCGCCCGACTCTGTCTGCTGTTGCTGGCGCTCGCAGCGCTCGGCTGCCCGGGCGGCGCGCCGGAACCGCAGGTCGACGAGGAACAGGCGGTTGCGGTGGCCCGCCGGCAGGTGCTGTTCGAACCGGAGAGCATCGAAGCGGAGATGGCCGCCGAGGCGAACCCGCCCGTCTGGCGGGTGACGTTGCGCGGCCGGCTGCCGGGACAGTCCGTCTTCGAGTTCGAGGAAGCCACCGTTACGGTCGACGCCGTCACCGGCGACGTCATCGGCGTGGGGCAGCCACAGGATTGATCCAGGACACTATCGAGGAGAATTCCATGAACGCCATGAATTTGGGTGGTGCATTCGGACGGCGGTTGTCCATGGTGACCCTGGCAGGCCTGCTGCTGGCGCTCGCCGCGGGCGCGCTCGCGCTGCTTGCCGCGCTCGGCTATCGCACGGGCGCGCTGGAGCTGGGAACCTCGTTCTCGTTTCTCCGGTGGGGCGCACGCATCGGTCTCGCCGCGCTGGCGGTCTCGCTCGTTGGTCTGGTGCTGACGGTCGTGCGCGGCCGGGGAGGGCCGCTGGACGACCTCGCTCCGGGCGTGGCCGCGGGCGTGCTCGCGCTCGCCATCGGCGCGGTCGCCTACGCCATCCCGGCCGAGCAACAGTCGATCGCACGCTCCGTGCCGCCCATCCACGACATCACGACCGACATGGAGAACCCGCCGGCGTTCGTCGACGTCCTGCCGCTCCGGGCGGATGCGCCCAACCCGCCGGAGTACGACCCGGAGATTGCGCCCCGGCAGCGCGAAGGGTACCCCGACCTCGGGCCGATCATCCTTGACGAGCCACCGGGAGCGGTGTTCGAGCGTGCGTTGGCCGCCGTGCACGCCCTCGGTTGGGAGCTGGTGGGGGACGACGCGGACGCGGGCCGCATCGAAGCGACGGACACGACGTTCTGGTACGGTTTCAAGGACGACGTGGTCGTGCGCATCCGGCCGGACGGCAGCGGCAGCCGCGTCGACGTGCGATCCAAGTCGCGCGTGGGAGGCAGCGACGTCGGCGCCAACGCGGCGCGGATCCGGACGTTCGCGGAGCGGCTCACCGGCGGCTAGCCGCGACGGCGCGACGACGGGAGCGGGGCGTGGCGCAGCCTGGTAGCGCGCCTGCTTTGGGAGCAGGAGGTCCCGAGTTCGAATCTCGGCGCCCCGACCAACCACCGTCCATCCTCACGACAACCTGGAGATGACAGCCATGCGTCAATGGCCAATGCTGGTAGTGGCGGCGGGTGTCTGGTGTGCGGCGGCTGCTCCCGCATCCGGCCAGACGCTGACCGAGGCGCAGGCGCTCGCGCGCATGCGGGCCGAGCATCCGCAGTTGAGGGCGTTGCGCCTCGGCGTCCGCGAGCTGGAGGCGGACGCCCGGGAGCGGCGGCTGCTCGCCAACCCGACGGTCAGCTACACGCGGGAGGATGCCGGGAACGCCACGGACGATTTTCTGCTCGTGTCGCAGGAGCTGCCCGTGCGCGGGCGCATCGGCCTGTTCGACGAAGCGGCGGGGCAGGCCGTGACGGCCGCGGAGGCGCGCGCCGACGCCTCCGTGCTGGCGGTCGAGACGCGGCTGCGGATGGCGTTCACGGCGCTGCTGCTGGCGCAGGAACGCACGCGCGTGCTGCAGTCGGGCCTCTCGGAGCTGCGGCGCCTGGCCGACGTGCTCCGGGCGCGCGAGCGGGAAGGAGAAGGC
Organism: Vicinamibacteria bacterium; assembly: GCA_022820825.1. Lineage (GTDB taxonomy): Bacteria > Acidobacteriota > Vicinamibacteria > Vicinamibacterales > UBA8438 > JAAXGX01. The sequence goes on along the minus strand of JAJEEU010000042.1, from coordinate 43,405 downwards.
TCCCGGTTCGACCGCCTGCGCGCCGAGCGCGAGGTGGCCGACATCGAGACCGACCTGGAGGCCGCCGAGATCGAGCGGCTCGGCGCACAGGCGCGCCTCGCGGCCTTCTTCACTCCTGGAACGGATCCATCGGACCTGTGCGCTGCGGGAGCGCTGCTGGACGATCCGGTCCGCAGCGATCCCGCAACACTCGTCGAGCTGGCGCTCGCAGGCCGCCCGGACTATCGTGCGCTGGAGCTCAGCGCGGCGCAATGGCGGACGGAACAGCGGGCTGCCGAGCGGTTGCGCTACCCCGGCGCTGCCGTCAACGCGGGACTCAAGCGGACGGGCGCTGCGGGAGCGCGTGAATCCGGCTACGCGGTGACGGCAACGATGGTCGTCCCGCTGTTCAACCGGGGTCAGGCGCAGGTGGCGCGGGCCGCGGCGGCGCGCGCGCGGGTCGACGCCGAGCGGCAGGCGCTCCGCGGAAGCATCGAGAGCGGGGTACGCGCCGCACACGTCGCCGCAACGCGTTACCGGGCGCTGGCCGAGCGCTATCGAGCAACCTCCGTGGAGCCGGCCGCCGAGTTGGTGGCGATCGCGGACGCCGCCTACCAGGAAGGCGAGTACGGCATCCTGGAGCTGCTCGACGCGCACCGGGTAACGCTCGGCGCGGAAACGCGCCTCCTCGAGCTGTCGGCAGCCGCGCGCCGCGCCGCCATCGAGCTCGACAGGGTGATCGGAGGAGAGGCCGGACCATGAGCAGACGGCTGCGGACGGTCGGGTGGATCCTCGCTGGCGCGCTGCCGGCGGCTGGCCTAGCCGCCGCGTGCGGCGGGAGCAGCCCGGCCGCAACCGGGGTTCCGGAGCCCGAGGCGGCGGCGCCCGTGGCCGAGACGCGCTGGAGCGAGCGGAGCGAGCTGTTCATGGAGTACCCGCCGCTCGTCGCCGGCGAGACGAGCCGGTTCGCGGTCCATTTCACGGATCTTGCGACTTTCGAACCCGTCCGGACGGGCCGCGCCGAAGTCCGCTTGTCCGGATCGGACACGCAGACGTTCGAGGTGGCCGGACCGGACCGGCCGGGGCACTTCGGCATCGACGTGACCCCGGCGCGGGCCGGCCGCTACAACCTGTCCGTGGCGCTGGACGCGGGGACGCTGGCCGATCGCCACGAGCTCGGCGAGGTAGAGGTGTTGCCGGCAGGAACCACGCCTGACGGCGCCGGCGAGCCGCCGGACGACGGGTCGATTCCGTTCCTGAAGGAACAGCAGTGGACGCTCGGCATCGCCACGGCCCCGGCCGGCGAGCGGCTGGTTGCCGACAGCCTGGTGATTGCGGCCAACGTCGAGCCGCGGGCGGGCGGGCGGGCCGACGTGACAACACCAATTACCGGTCGCCTCGCTGACGATCTGCCCGCCTGGCCAGTCGGCGCGGCCGTAGCGCGCGGCGATGTGCTCGCGGAGATCATTCCCGTCAGCGGACACGTCGAGGACCGGCCGGAGCTCGAGCTGGCCGTCGCGGAGGCGCACAGCGCGCTGGAGCTGACGCGCGCCGACCGTGCGCGCGTGGAGCGGCTGGTCGCCGCGGGCGCCCTGCCGGAACGACGCCTCCTGGAAACCCGCGTGTCCGAGTCGAACGCCGAGGCGCGGCTGGCCGCCGCCGAGCAACACCTTGCCCGGCTCGAAGCGACGCGCATCGGGCAGGTGGAAGGCGGCCGCGACACGCGCTTCGTGCTGCGCGCGCCGCTCGGCGGCGTGGTGGCCGAATCCGACGCCACGCCCGGCGCCAGCGTCGCGGCGGGCACCCGGCTGTTCCGGCTCGTCGCCGTCGATCGCGTGCATGTCACGGGTGCGCTGCCGGAGGCGGCGCTCGCGCGCATCGACAGCCTGACCGGCGCCGAGCTGAACGTACCGGGGCTTGCAGCGCCGCTGCCACTCGATCGGCTGGTCTCGGTAGGCCGCGTGCTGGACCCGGCGTCCCGCACGGTGCCGATCATCTACGAGCTGCGCAATCCCGATCGCCGGATCGCGATAGGACAGGCCGTGTCGCTGCGCATCTTCGTCGCGGCGGCGACCGCTGCCGTCACGGTGCCGGAGAGCGCGGTCGTGGACGACGCCGGCCAACCGGTCGTCTTCGTACAGGCAGGGGGCGAGAGCTTCGAGCGCCGGGCCGTCACGCTCGGCAACCGGGAAGGGGGCGACGTGCAGTTGGCCGGCGCCATCGAGCCGGGCGAGCGCGTCGTAGTCCGCGGCGCGCCGTTCATCCGGCTCGCCGCCCTCTCGCCGCAGGTCCCCGCACACGGGCATACGCACTGAACTGCGAAGCGGCCCATGCTGCTCGACGCGCTCATCCACTGGTCGCTGCGCAACCGCCTGGTCGTGCTGGCCGGGGCTGCGGCATTCCTTGCCTGGGGCGGCTATGTCACGGGCCGCGTGCCCGTCGACGTGCTGCCGGACGTCAGCGCACCCACCGTCACCGTGCTGGTGGAGGCGCAGGGCATGGCGCCGGCCGACATGGAGGCGCTCGTCACCTTCCCCATCGAGGCGGTCCTGAACGGCGCGTCCGGCGTCCGCCGGGTGCGCTCCGCCACCGCGGTCGGCATTGCCGTCATCTGGGTCGACTTCGACTGGAGTGCCGACGTCTACCGCGCGCGGCAAACGGTGAACGAGCGGCTCGTCACGGTGGCCGCGACCCTGCCGGACAACGTCAGCCCCCCGGTGCTCGCGCCGCTCTCGTCAATCATGGGCGAGATCATGTTCGTGGCCCTGGAAGCGGCGCCGTCTGACGCCGCGGCGTCGGGCGCACCGCCGCCCACGCCGCTCGAATTGCGCACGACGGCCGACATGTTCGTGCGGCGCCGGCTGCTGGCCACGCCCGGCGTGGCGCAGGTAACGGTCATCGGCGGCGAGCGCCGGCAGTTCGAGGTGCTGGCCGACCCCGCGCGCCTGGCCAGCTACGGCGTGCCGCTGAGCGCCCTCGAAGAGGCGCTGCGGCGCGCCAGCCGCAACACCTCGGCCGGCTTCCGGCAGGCAGGCGGCAGCGAATACCTGATCCGCGGCGCCGGCCGCGCGCTGGGCACCGAGGACATCGGCGCGACAGTCGTCGCCACGCGCCACACCGTGCCCGTTCGCGTGCAGGACGTGGCGGACCTCCGCATCGGCGAGTCCATCAAGCGCGGCGACGGCTCCCGCAACGGACGGCCGGCCGTCATCCTCGGGATCAACCGGCAGCCGGACGTGAACACGCTCGCACTGACGCGGCAACTCGAAGACGTGCTCGAACAGATTCAGGCCGAGCTGCCCGCCGGCATGCGGCTGGACGCACGGCTGTTCCGGCAGGCCGACTTCATCGAGCTGGCGCTCGACAACCTGACGGGCGCCCTGCGCGACGGCACGCTGCTCGTCATTGCCGTCACCCTGCTGTTCCTCGCCAATCTGCGCGCCGGCGCAATCACCCTGCTTGCCATCCCGCTGTCGCTCCTGGCCGCGGTCGTCGGCCTGCTCCTGGCCGGGCTGTCGGTCAACAGCATGACGCTCGGCGGCATGGTCATCGCGGTCGGGGCGCTCGTCGACGACGCCGTGGTAGACGTCGAGAACGTGGTGCGCCGCCTGCGGGAGAATGCCGGCCGGCCGGCGGCCGAGCAGCGTCCAGTCCTGGAAGTGGTGTATCGGGCCAGCCGTGAGATCCGCGCTTCCATCGCCTTTGCCACGTTCGTCGTCATACTGGTCTTCCTGCCGCTCTTCTTTCTGCCCGGCGTCGAGGGGCGCCTGCTGCAGCCGCTCGGGTTCGCCTACCTGATTGCCCTGCTGGCGTCGCTCGTCGTCGCCCTCACCGTGACGCCGGCGCTCTGCCTGTACCTGCTGCCCGGCGCGCGCCTGATCCGAGAGGGCCGCGAGCCGGCGCTGGCGGCGGCGTGCAAGCGCGCGTACGCGGCTCTGGCGCCGGGCGTGCTGCGACGCCCGTGGCTGGTGATCGGCACGGCCATGCTGCTGCTGGCGGGCATGCTGGCGACGGTGCCGAGAATGGGACGGGCGTTCCTGCCGCCGTTCAACGAGGGCGCGCTCGTCATCAGCGCCGTGACGCTCCCCGGCACCAGCCTGACCGAGTCGAATGCGCTCGGAAGCGCCATCGAGCGCCTCCTGCTCGAGGTTCCGGAAGTGGCGGCGACCGCGCGGCGGACAGGGCGGGCGGAACTCGACGAGCATGTACAGGGCGTCGAATCGGCCGAAATCGACGTGCGGCTCCTGCCCGACGGCCGGCCGGGGGACGTCGTCCTGGAAGATATTCGTGAACGCCTGGCGCTGGTGCCGGGCACCAACATCACCATCGGACAGCCCATCTCGCACCGCATCGATCACATGCTGTCGGGTACGCGGGCGAACATCGCGGTCAAGATCTTCGGCGGTGACCTCGGCACGCTGCGGACCCTGGGCCAACAGGCGGTCGCAGCGCTGCAGGACGTCCCCGGGCTGGTCGACCTGGCGCTGGAGCCGCAGGCCGATATCCCGACGGTGCAGGTCGGGTTCGATCGGGCGGCGCTGGCGCGTCACGGTCTGCCCGCCGGCCAGGCGGCGGCAACCCTGGAAACCGCGCTACTCGGCCGCCAGGTGGGCCAGATCATCGACGGGCAGAGCATGGTGCCGCTCGTGCTGCGCTATCCGCCCGACGACCTGTCCGACCTGGACGACATCTGGCAGGTGCGTCTGGACATGCCGGCGGGCGCGCGCGTGCCGCTGGGCAGCCTGGCCGATATCGCGGAGGACCGCGGTCCCAACCTGATCGGGCGCGAGAACGGCGAGCGCCGGATCGTCGTCTCCGCGAACGTCGCCGGGCGCGACCTCGGCACGGTGGTCGCCGATGTCCGCCAGCGTGTGGCCGCCGGCGTTGCACTCCCGGAGGGCTACCGCGTGGAATACGGCGGCCAGTTCGAGGCGGAGATCGCGGCCGAGCGCCTGCTCCTGGTCCTCGGACTCGCTGCCGTCGGCGGCATCTTCCTGCTCCTGTTCAGCGCATTCCGCTCCACGCGCGACACCCTCATTGTCATGATCAACCTGCCGCTGGCGCTGATCGGCGGCGTGGCGGGCGTGTTCCTGGGCGGCGGCGTGCTCTCGATCGCGTCCCTGATAGGCTTCATTGCACTGTTCGGCATCGCCACCCGCAACGGGATCATGCTCATATCCCACATCCGGCGCCTGCAGACCGAGGAAGGCGTTACGGATGCCCGCGCCGCCATCGTGCAGGGCGCGACCGATCGCCTGGTGCCGATACTGATGACCTCCCTGTCGACCGGCCTGGCGCTGCTGCCGGTCGCAGTCGCGCTCGGCGAGCCGGGCAGCGAGATCCAGGCGCCGCTCGCACTGGTGGTCGTGTGCGGTCTGGTTTCATCGACGGCGCTGAACATGTTCGTCGTGCCCGCAGCCTATTGGGCAGCCGTGCGCAACCGCCCCACCTAGACCAAGGGAGCGAACCATGCGTGTAATGATCGGAACTTGCGGGGCGGCGGCCATCGTCGTGCTGCTGCAGGCGGCGCCCGCCGCGCAGCAACTTCAGCCCGGCTTCGTCGATCCGTGGCCCGTCATCGAGGCGGCCGAGGCGGCGATCGGCGCCGGCAGCCTGCGCTGCGTCACCGTTTCCGGCGACGCCTACGGCGGCATGGTGGGACAGCAGCGCCTCGCCGGCTACGACACCGACTGGCCGCGCGGCGAGCCGCTCACCGGCTACACGCGCACGATGGACTGGACCGCGCGGACCATGGTCGAGCGCTTCGAGCGCGAGCCGGGACACAATCCGGCCGGGTGGAAGTACGGCCTCGGCTGGCGCAGCGGCACGCCGCTGCAGCGGCACCGCGAGCAGACATTCGTGGTGTCCGGCGACCACGCATGGTCGCAGGACGGCCCGCGCGGCGCTCCGGTGGCCGCTCCGCCCGCGGACGCGGAGCTGTGGCAGCTCGACCTGTGGCTCAATCCGCACGGCTTTCTGAAGGCCGCGCGGCTGCCCGGCGCCGATCCGCGCGCCGTGTGGCGCTGGGAGCTGGGCGAGATGGGCCGCGACGGCGCGACGACGACCCCCGAGAAGGTGACCGTGGTGTCCATCACGATGCTCGGCCGGTACCGCGTCGACGCCACGATCAACGGCCGCAACCTGCTGCAACGCATCCACACCTGGGTGCCCGACCCGGTGCTGGGCGACACGAACTACGAGCACGAATTCAGCGACGACAGCTACGTGGACCTCGGCGGCGGCATCCGCTTCCCGGCGCGCTGGCACGCGCACGTCGGCTGGGACGACAACTACCAGGCGCAGAGCTTCAGCGCCGGACGCAACTCGTTCGGCGGCAACCTGGCCGATATCCGCCCGAACGACTGCGGCGAGCAGGTGGAGGCGCCGGCGGCGGTCCGGACTGCCGACTTCTCGGTACGCGTGGAATCAAGCCACCTGGCCGACGGCGTGTGGCTGCTCGGCGGCGGCTCGCACAACAGCGTGGCGGTGGAGTTCACGGACTACGTGGCGGTGGTGGAGGCGCCGCTCGACGAGGCGCGCAGCCTCGCCGTCATCGAGGAGATCGTCCGGCTCGTCCCCGACAAGCCGATCCGCTACGTGATCAACACGCACCAGCACCACGACCACGTCGGCGGACTCCGCACGTACATGCACATCGGCGCCACCATCGTCACGCACTGGAGGAACTTCGACTTCTACCGGAGCGACGTGCTGAACTACGCGCCGCGGACGCTCGCACCGGACATGCTGTCGCTGTGGCCGCCGACCGAGCTGGCGGAGGGCTACCAGTACGAAACGGTGCGCGAGAACTACGTGCTGACGGACGGCTCGCGCACGATGCACATCTCCTACGTGCAGCCGTTGCGGCACGTCGAAGGCATGCTGCTGGCGTACCTGCCGGCCGAGCGGATGCTCATCGAGTCCGAGCTGTTCAACCCGCCGCCGCCCGGCGCGCCGCGGCCCGCGGCCACCGACGCCAACCGCAGCCTGCTGGCCCACGTGCGGCGGCTGGGCCTCGACGTCGAGACTATCGTGCCGCTCCACGGCCAGCCGGCCCCCTGGAGCGACCTTCTCCGGATCGTCGAAAGCGGCCCGTGAGGCCCTACGGCAATCCGGTCCGGAAATAGTCGGGCAGGCCGGACTTGGTATCGAGCAGGATCTCGATGACTGCGCGGCGGTCATCGGCGGATAGCCGATCGTACGGCCTGCCGCTTTCCTCCCCGGAGAGGATCGCCCACATGCGGCGGTAGATCGCGTCGAGCGCCGGCTCCGGCAGTGCGTCGAACGCAGCCGTGTAGATCATGTAGCTGCACGGATAGCGCATGAGGCGGCGCTCGAGGTCGAGGTCGCGCAGCGAGCGGCCGCGGCCGTCGCGGGGACCGCGGGCGGCGAACGCCGCGGCGAACGCCGCGGAGCCCTCCACGGGACGCGCCAGCGGCGCCTCGTCCACGAACAGCAGGTAGTCGACGAGGTCGATCGCCGCGTCGCGCAGAATGGACTCGGGGCCGTCATCGCCCGCGGCCGTCGCGCCCGCGCCGTGGTCGCGGTAGAGGATGCGGCGCGCCTCCCAGCCGACGCGCGTGATCAGGTTGGTCATGTGCGCCTGGTGCTCCAGCACCATCAGCGCCGCGACGTCGCTGTGCGGCGAGGGGAAGCCGGCCAGGTCGAACAGGCCCTCCAGCGACGGCAGCTCCGGCCGCGGCACGCCGATCGTGGCGTTCGGGTCCTCGACGTCAGTCACCTCGACGTTCCCCATGTGGGCGAACGGATCGTGCCGGCCGGTCACGTACCAACCGCCCCAGCGGTCGTCGATGCGGGCCCGGTGATCGGAGACGAAGCCCGTGGCGTAGGCGTTCGGGTCCGACGTCAGCGGAAACGTGCTGAGCACCTGCAGTCCCGGCACGCCCAGCGTCTCCCAGGTGAGGTGGCAGGCCAGGCACTGGTCGTCGCGCTCGAACCGCGGCCGGGCGTCGGGCGCCTGCTGCAGGTCGTAGAAGATCGTGCCCTGCCGCCTGTCCTGTACCGCCGCCTCCAGCTCGCCGCCGCCGCGCACCCACGCGATTGCGACGTCATCCCGGAAATAGATGGCGCGCGGGTTGGTCGAGCTGATCAGATTCGCCTGGTTGCTCGTGGGCGAGAAGACCGTGACCTGCGACTCCACCGGGATGTCGAGCAGGTCGAGGACCGAGCGCAGGTAGCCGGAGCGTTCGTCGAACTCCAGTTGCGCCGCCCCGCTGCCCAGCCGCCGGTTAAGGTCGACGATGGCGTTGTCGACCGGCCCGCTCGAATAGGCGATGGCCGGATGGTCCCGCGACGCGCGGAACGCGTTCGCCGGCTGGCCGTGCACGATGGCGACGGCCGCAACGCCCGCAAGCGCCGCGGCAGCCGCCATGACCGTCAGCGTCGGACTTGTGCCAGGCCCCGTCAATGCTCGTTACCCGCCAGGTACTAGCATGCCAATTCGCCGCCACGAAGACCAGCCCACGAGAGAGGTTACCAGTCGCACGGCAGGTTGCGCGTCAAAAACTCCCGAACAGCGACCCCAGCAGGACGACCAGGCAGGCGGCGGCGAACGGGCCGGCCACCGACACCACCGCGATGTCGGGATAGGACCGGCGGTGGTTCATTCCGCAGATGGTCAGCAGCGTGATGACCGCGCCGTTGTGCGGCAACGTGTCGAAGCCGCCGCTGGCCATGGTGGCGACGCGGTGCAGGAGCTCCGGCGAGACTCCGGCCGCGTCGGCCAGTTGCAGGTAGCTCTCGGCGAGCGCTTCCAGCGCGATGCTCATGCCTCCCGACGCGGAGCCGGTGATGCCGGCGAGCACGTTGATGGAGAGCGCCTCGGAGACCAGCGGGTACGACGGCGCCAGCCCGAGCAGCGAGTCGCGGATGCGGGCGAACGACGACAGCGCGGCGATTGTCGCGCCGTAACCCACCTCCGACGCGGTGTTGAAGATCGGCAGCATGCTGCCGAACGTACCCTCGTTGATCGCCGCTACCGGGCTCCGGAGCTGGCGCCGGTAGAGGATCAGGTGGAGCAGGATCGCGCCGAAGATGGCGGCGATCAGGGACCACAAGCCGATCACCGCGGTGGGATTCGTCGCCCCGAATCTCGTCTCCGCCAGGTAGCCCAGGTCCATCGCGGGAAACACCCACCGCGACAAGGCCAGGTTGATCAACAGGACCATGACCAGCGGGGTCACTGCTTTCACGAACGCCGGCACGGAGGGCACGCGACGCACCTCGCCCGCCTCGTCGGCCGTACCGTTGTCGTCAAGGGGCTCCCCGTACCCCTCGCCGCGGCGCTGCGCACGGCGGGCCCGCCCGTCGAGCCACAGGTAGCCCACGCCGAACATCACGATGGCGCCGATCACGCCCAGCACCGGCGCGGCGAACGCCGTCGTCCCGAAGAACGGCATCGGAATGGCGTTCTGGATGGACGGCGTGCCCGGCAGCGCGGACATGGTGAACGTGAACGAGCCCAGCGCGATCGCGGCCGGGATGAGCCGTTTCGGGATCCGGCCCGCCCTGAACAGCTCCGCCGCAATCGGATAGACCGAGAACGCCACGACGAACAGGGAGACGCCGCCGTAGGTGAGCACGGCGCAGGCGACGATGACCGCCAGCACCCCGCGTTCGGCTCCCAGCTTGAACGCCACGAACCGCCCGATGACGGCGGCGGCCCCGCTGTCGCTCATGAGCTTGCCGAAGATGGAGCCCAGCAGGAACACCGGGAAGTACTGCAGGAGGTAGCCGCCCAGAGCGGGCATGAAGACCTGCGTGTAGGACGCGAGCAGCGGCGCGTCCGCGTGGAACAGGCAGGCGAGCAGCGCCATGATGGGGGCCAGCACCAGGACATTGATGCCCCGATACGCGAAATACATCAGCCCCAGCAGCGAAACGACGACACCCGGTATTTCCATGACCCGTCGACCGCGGTTAGTCTACAGGGCGTGAAACTCCATCAGCGGAATCTCTCTCGCCGGACCGCGGTCTGGCTTCTGGCCAGCCTGCTGGCGGCAGCGCCCGCCACGGCACAAACAACCGGCGCGGGGAGCGAATGGCCGACCTACGGCGCGGATCTCGCCAATACGCGCTACGCGCCGCTGAACCAGATCGACGCCGCCAACTTCAGCGAGCTGGAAGTCGCGTGGCGCTTCAGCACGAGCAATCTCGGGCCGCGCCCCGAGCCGTACTACCAGGCGACCCCGCTCGTGGTCGGCGGCATGCTGTACGCCACGGGCGGCACGCGCCGCGCCGTCTTCGCGCTCGACGCCGCGACCGGCGAGCTCAAGTGGGTGTTCAGCGTCGACGAGGGCGCGCGCGCCGACGCGGCGCCGCGCAGGCTGTCCGGCCGCGGACTGGCGTACTGGACGGACGGCGCGGACGAGCGGATCGTGTACGTCACGCCGGGCTACGCGCTGGTCGCGCTGGACGCGCGGACCGGCCGGCCGGTCCCGGATTTCGGGCAGGACGGCATGGTCGACCTGCGGCGCGACAACGACCAGGAGATCGATGCGGTCGATGCCGACATCGGCCTGCAGGCCGCACCGATCATCGCCAACAACGTCGTTGTCATCGGCGCAGCGCACGCCGCGAACAACCCCCCGGCCGACGTCGTGCCGCCCAGTCCCCGCAACGTGAAGGGCTACGTGCGCGGCTACGACGTGCGCACGGGCCGGCGGCTGTGGATCTTCCATACCGTGCCGACGGCGGACGAGTTCGGTCGCGAGAGCTGGCTCAACGACTCGTGGTCGTACACGGGCAACACCGGCGCCTGGGGCCAGATGTCGGCCGACGAGGAGCTGGGGCTCGTCTACGTGCCGACCGAGACGCCGACCAACGACTTCTACGGCGGGCACCGGCCGGGCGACAACCTGTTCGGCAACAGCCTCGTCGCCCTCGACCTGCGGACCGGCGAGCGCCGCTGGCACTTCCAGATCACCCACCACGAAATCTGGGACTACGACCTGCCGTGCGCGCCGATCCTGGCCGACATCACGGTCGGCGGGCGGCGTATCGCGGCGGTCGCGCAGCCGACCAAGCAGGGCTGGGTGTTCGTCTTCGACCGCGCCACCGGCGAGCCGGTATGGCCGATCGAGGAACGCCCCGTGCCGCAGGGCGACGTGCCGGGCGAGTGGTACTCGCCGACGCAGCCCTTTCCGACGCGGCCGCCGGCGTTCGAGCGGCAGGGCATCGGCATCGACGACCTGATCGACTTCACGCCCGAGCTGCGGGCGGAGGCCGTGGAGCTGGTCTCCCACTACCGCCTCGGCCCGATCTACACGCCGCCCGTGGTGAGCCGCTGGGAAGGCCCGCGCGCCACGCTGGTCGTGCCGTCCGTCGCCGGCGGCGTGAACTGGCCGGGCGGCTCGCTCGATCCGGAGACGGGGATGCTGTACGTGTCGTCCGCGACGAACTTCTTCCCCGCCGGGCTGGCGCGCGACCCGGAGCGGTCGGAGATGGACTACATAGGTTCGGTCATCGCCCAGGACCCGAACGCCCAGGCGGGAAGCGGCGGCGGCGCGCTGACCGTCCAGGGCCTGCCGCTGCTGAAGCCGCCGTGGGGCCGCATCACGGCGATCGACCTGAACGCCGGCGAAATCGCCTGGCAGGTGCCGCACGGCGCGACGCCCGACAACGTCCGCAACCATCCGCAGTTGCAGGGCATGGACATTCCGCGCACGGGCCGCCCGGGCAGCGTCGGCACGCTGGTGACCGGAACGCTGGTGATCGCCGGCGAGCCTGGCGTGTTCACCACGCCGTCCGGCCGCCGCGGCGCGATGCTGCGCGGGTATGACAAGGCCAGCGGCGCCGAGGCAGGCGCCGTCTACCTGCCCGCGCCGCAGACGGGCTCGCCGATGACTTACGTGGTCGACGGCCGGCAATACCTGGTGGTTGCCGTGAGCGGCGGCGGCCACTTCGGTGAGCTCATCGCCTTCGCGCTACCCGGAGCGTGAACCGTATGCGACAATACGGCGCTGACGGCAGCGGCGGAGGAAGCATGCTGATGGACCGTAGCGGGACGCACTGGATCAGACGGATGAAGGCGAGCGGCGCCGGCATCGCCATCCTGGCGGCCGCAATTGCGCTGCCGCCCGCGACGGCGGACGCGGCCGAGCGCGGCGAGGTGACCTACACGAAGGACATCGCGCCGATCCTGCAGCGGAGCTGCCAGAACTGCCACCGCCCGAGCTCCATGGCGCCGATGTCGCTCATGACCTACGAGGAGGTCCGCCCCTGGGCGCGCAGCATCAGGCAACGGACGAGCCAGACGGGCGCGGTCGGCAAGATGCCGCCCTGGTTCATCGACAAGACCGTCGGCATACAGGACTTCAAGGACGACGTCTCGCTGAGCGCCGCGGAGATCGAGACGATCGGACGCTGGGTGGACAACGGGGCGCCGCGCGGCAATCCGGCCGACCTGCCGGCCCCGCGGACCTTTGCCGGCGCCGACGAATGGGACATCGGCGAGCCGGATCTGATCGTGACCACCCCGGCCGTCACCATGGCGGCGGAGGCGCCCGACTGGTGGGGCGCGCTCGAGCCGGTTGCGCTCGGCATCGACGAGGACCGCTACGTCGCGGCGATGCAGGTGAAGGAGTTCAGCGACGCCACGGGCGGTGTGGGCGGCAAGTTCATCTTCCATCACGCGCTGATGACGATGCTCGACGAGGACGGCAACACCTTCGGCGATTACGGCTGGCCGAATACGACCACCGGCCGCTTCGGCTGGACGTTCGACCCGGAGGTGGGGCGTTACGTGAAGGGCGGCTCGAGCCTGCTGTACCACTCCGTCCACCTGCACGCGAACGGTGAGGACACTACCGCGTACCTCAAGGTCGCGTTCAAGTTCCACCCGGCCGGGTACCAGCCGACGAAGCAACTCGGCAGCCTCGGCTTCGGGACGCCGGACGTCGATCTGCGGCCGATGGAAGCGGACCAGGCGTTCGAGTTCTTCATGACCGTCGAGGAGCACACCCGGATGACCACGTTCGGGCCGCACATGCATGCGCCGGGCGTGCGCTTCTGCATCGAGGCGATCTACGGCGGCCGCTCGGAAACACTGAGCTGCGCCGGCTACGACCACAACTGGATCCGGGCGTATCTCTACGCGGAGGACGCCGCGCCGCTGCTGCCCAAGGGAACGATCCTGCGCGGAACGGGCTACTTCGACAACACCCCGGCCAATCCGAACATCGTCGACCCGCGCAACTGGACCGGATTCGGACACCGCTCCATCGACAACATGCTGCTCCACATAGGACCGGCCATCACGCTGACGGAGGAGGAGTTCCAGGCGGAGGTCGCCGCGCGCCGCGAGCGGCTCGGGCTCGCGCCGGGCGAGACGGTTGTCGGCTGTCCGCTGTGCAGCCTCAGCGAGTTTCCCGCCGATCGGCCCGCCCAGGACCAGAACCAGCAGTAGCGCCTTCCCGGGGGACTGCTCTCCCCCGGGGGGACACGCCCCGATGGGATTTTCCATCCGCATTTCGCTCCGCCTGCGCCGCCTGACCGGCTGGGTCCTGGCCATCTCCTGCGCGGCGCCTGCGGCCGGCAGCGCGCAGCAACTCCAGCGCAGCGGCCAGACCGTGGCGCCCGTCTACGAGGGCTTCCAGCGCCAGCCGGACGGGTCGATCGATCTCCTGTTCGGGTACTTCAACCGCAACTGGGAGCAGCAGGTCGACGTACCGGTCGGTGCGGACAACCACTTCAGTCCGGGCGAGCCGGACCGCGGCCAGCCGGCGCACTTCTACCCCCGCCGCAACCGCTTCGTGTTCCGCGTGAAGGTGCCGGCCGATTTCGGCGACAGCGAACTGATCTGGACGCTGCAGACGCAGGGAGAGACCCTGACCGCGTACGGCACGTTGCGGTCGGAGTACGAGCTGAACGACGTCGCCATCATGGCCAACTTCGGCGGGGCCGGCGGGACCGGCTTCCACCCCAGCGTCGTGGGCAACATCCGCCCCAGGCTGGAAGTCGAAGGCGCGCGCCGCAGAACGGTGAGCGCCGGCGAGCCGGTCACGCTGCAAGCTGTCGCCACCGATGACGGCAAGCCCGAGCCGCGCCCGCTGCCCGGCCAGACCCGCGGCATCCGCGTGCGGGGCGGCGGCCGCGTGGCGCCGCACGCGGCCACCGGCCTGCGCCTTTCGTGGATCGTCTACCGCGGCCCGGGCGAGGTCGTGTTCGACCCGCCGCAGCTCAAGACCTGGGAGGACATGCGGGACGGCGGGGGCTCACCCTGGTCCGACGGCTTCGAAACGCCGCCGCCGCCGCCCGGGAACCGCTGGTTGACGCGCGCGACGTTCAGCGAGCCGGGCACCTACGTGCTGCGCTGCCTGGCCCACGACGGCGGGCTGCAGACGTACGAGGACGTGACGTTCGTCGTCAGCCGCTAGAAGCGCTTGCGCCGGTCTTCTCTCCCGCGTCCGGCTGCGGGAACAGCATGTGCATCAGCCAGAGCAGGCCGGCGATGATGAGCAGCAGCATCGCCCAGCGCATGAGGCTGGCGAGCAGCAACAGGTCGAACGCGGGCCACGCCGGCTCGAACTGGAACTGCGCGAGTTGCGCGGCGCGCTCCGTCATCCAGTGCCAGGCCGTGTGCGCCACCAGCGCTGACAGCAGGATGGTGCCGAGCTTCTCCGCGACCGCGTAGCGGAACAGCAGGTGCAGGAGCGGCACCAGCACTGCCAGCACCAGCAACTGCCCCAGCTCCACCCCGACATTGAACGACAGCAGGGACGTCAACAGGTGGGAGCCCGCGAACTGCAGCGTCTCGCGCAGCGCGAACGAGAAGCCGAAGCCGTGGACCAGCCCGAAGCCGAAGGTGATCAACCAGCGGCGCCGCAGCCGCACGCCGGCGATGTTCTCGAACGCCATGTAGACGATCGACAGTGCGATGAGGGTCTCGACCAGCGGCGGGAACCACAGCGCATCCGGCGCCAGCTCGAAGGCGGACGCGATCAGCGTCACCGAGTGCGCGACGGTGAACGACGTGACGATGGCGACCAGCGGCATGAAGCGCCGGAACGGAATGACCAGGCAGGCCAGGAACAGCAGATGGTCGATGCCGTCGAGAATGTGCTCGAAACCGAGGGCGACGAAGCGCAGGGCGGCCTGGTGCCAGCGCGGGTCGAGCTGGACGAGTCCCGGATTGCCGGACCACTCGAACGCCCGCACGGCGCCGTCCGGCAGCACGAACCGCAGCACCGTGATCGTGCGGATGCCGAGCCGTCCGAGCGACGGATCGATGGCGAACCTGGACTCGTCCGACTCGATTTCATACTCGAACAGCGCGTCGAGCACCGCCTGCTGCCAGACGATCTCCGTGTCGACCGGCAGCGGCGGTCCGGTGACGTGCGCCAGGGCGCTGTCGTAGCTGGCGAATGAACGGTCTGACGGCAGCGAGACGCGCACGGCCTGCAACCGCTGATCGGCCAGCAGGCGGCCTTCCTCGTATACGGCCAGGCCGTCCCCGACCCAGACCATGATCGCGTCGCGCAGCATGGAGTCGGCGGCGGCCAGGTCCAGGTAGCCGGGACCGCGCTGCGGGAAGATGAAGTCCCGCATGGCCTCCAGCGGGACGCGCACCAGCAGGCGCAGGCGATCGCCCTGCGGCGCCACGAACGCCTGCACCGTCACGTCGACCGGGATGTCGTGCGCGACGGGCCGCGCGGGCAGCGCCAGCAACAGTCCCGCCACGAGCAGACCCACGGCGATCAGGCCCCGCGCTCCACGGGATGCCCGGCGATCAGGCATCGCGGCTCGCCTTGATTACAACGAGGCTGCAGTCGTCCGTGTGACCGCCGGCGACGTGTTGCCGCACGTCGCGCATCACCGCGCTGCAGATCTCGCCGGCGCCGGCGTCGCGCGCGCCGGCCAGCGTCGCCACGAAGCGGTCCAGGCCGTACTGCCGCTCTTCCTGATCCATGGCCTCGACCACGCCGTCCGTGTAGAGCGCCAGCAGATCGCCCGCCTCCAGCGTGGCGTAGCCGTCGACATAGCGCGGCGCCGGGAACAGGCCCAGCGGCACGCCGCCGTCCTCCAGCAGCTCCACGCCGCCGCCGCTGCGCAGCAGGACGGGCGGCACATGCCCCGCGTTGCAGTACAACAAGCGGCCATGCCGGACGTCGAGCACCCCGTAGAACAGCGTGACGTACTTCCCCTCCTCCACGGATTCGTTGAAGAAGCGGTTCGCCCGCCTCATGATCGCGCGCACGGCCAGATCGTGCCCGACCAGCGACGCAATCGACGCGCGGATGGCCGACACGAGCAGCGCCGCCGTAATGCCCCTGCCGACAACGTCCGCAATGACGACGCCCCAGCGGTCGTCGCCAAGCGGAATGAACTCGTAGTAGTCGCCGCCGACTGCATGTGAGCTGGTATGGCTGCCGGCGATGTCGAATCCGGGCAGGTCGGGAGCGTTGTTCGGCAGCAGGTCGCGCATCACCTGGCGGGCCAGCGCGAGGTCGTCGTCCATGCGGCGCTTGTGGACGACCTCGGCCTGCAACCGCGCGCTCTCGATGGCGCCGGCGGCCGCCAGTCCGTACGTGGTCAGCAACTGCGCCGCGTCGGCGTCGTAGCCGTCCGGCTCGTCGGACCAGACGTCCAGCGCGCCGAGCACCCCGCCGGACGCGCCCAGTATGGGCACCACGAGCCGGGAACGGGCGCAGCCCCGCCCTTCGGAGGTTGCCGGCGAATCGGCGTCGAGGCGCACCGGGCGGCCCGTGGCCAGCACCGTGCCGACGACGCCCTGGCCGTCGAACGGCGCCTCGATGTCCGGGACGGGCAGGTCGCAGCCGCGGATCAAGCTGTGCCGCAACTTGCGGCCCGCGGCGTCGACGATGTAGACGCCCGCCGCATCGAGGCGCACGAGCTCGGCCAGACCGTCGAGTATCCCGGACAGAATGCCCGCGGCATCGTTCTGCGTTGTCGACAGCCGGAACGCGTCGACCATGACGCGCGCGGCCTGCAGGGCATCCGTCGTGCCGATCCCGGCGGGCATGAGCAATGTGGGCGCCGCACGTGCGCGCCGGTCCTATTCTTCTTCCCTGGCGGCCGTCCAGGTGCCGCTGGCGAAATGGCCGAAGGTGACGGTCCCCTCCATGCTGTCGCCGTCGATCGTACCCTCGAAGGTGAGCGTCATCGGCCCGACCTGCGTCTCCGGGACGTCATAGGCCATCGTAATCGCATCGCCCTCGACCGTACCTCTGAGAGGCGTGTCGCCGGCCCTGCCGGTCAGCTCCTCACCGTCCTGCTCCAGTGTCAGCGGCACATCGTTGGTGAGTTGCAACGGGTTGGTGATTACCATAGCCCAACTCCCGCTGACGTCCTCCTGCGCCCCGAGGCCTGCGACGCCGCACGCCGCCACGAACAACGCGACCGTCAATGCACGTTTCATCGTTCCACTTCCTTCCCGCCGGATCCGGCCGGGTTCAACTGATTGTAGCAACGGGTCCTGCCATTGGACGCGGACAGGCGCCGGACGGGTTCGAGAAAAATGGCGGCCGGCCGGCGGCGGCGCAACCGCGGCCGGCGATCGGGTAAGCTTGGACGGTTACGGTGAGTGTAGCTCAGCGGTAGAGCGCCGGACTGTGGCTCCGGATGTCGGGGGTTCGAATCCCCTCACTCACCCCATCTGTCGCGTCTCGCCGCGGCACCGTCCGCCGCACACATCCGCATGTACCGAGCGCTGATTGCAATCGCGGCCATCGAGCTGGCGGCGCTGCTGGTCGTCGCCGCTACGGCGCAGGACCCCGCCCCGGCGGCCTGGCCGCAGTGGGGCGGGCCGCAGCGCAATTTCCGGATCGCCGACGCGGACATCCCCCGCACGTGGGGCGCGGGCGGCCCCGCGCAACTCTGGCGCCGCGCACTGGGCGAAGGGTACTCGTCGATCCTCGCGGACGGCGACCTGCTGTTCACCATGTACCGCAACGGCGACGAAGAGGTGATCGTCGCGCTGGACGCCGCCACCGGCGCCACCCGCTGGCGGCATGCCTACGACGCGCCGCTGCTGCACAACGGCTACTTCGACGTGTGGCTGAACTCCGCCGGACCGGGACCCTATGCCAGCCCGCTGCTGGCCGGCGGCAGCGTGTTCACCATCGGCGTGAACGGCCACCTGCACGCGCTCGACGCGCGGACGGGCGCGCTGCGGTGGGCGCACGACCTCGTCGACGAGTTCGGCCTGGACAACTACAACGCCTTCGCCTCGAGCCCGATCGCCTACGGCGAGACCGTCATCCAGCCGCTGGGCGGCGGTGGACGCGGGGTGGTCGCATTCGACCGCGGCACCGGGGCCGTGGTCTGGCGCAGTCCCGAGTTCGACCTGGCGCCCGGCTCCCCGCTGCTGATCGACGTCGACGGCCAGACGCAACTGGTCGTGCTCGGCCAGCAGGAAGTGGTCGGCCTCGACCCGGCGGACGGCCGGCGGCTCTGGAGCCATCCCCACGCGAACGAGCTCGGCCTCAACATCAGCCTGCCCCTGTGGGGCCCGGACAACACGCTGTTCGTCTCGTCCGCGTACGACGGCGGCAGCCGGCTGATCCGCCTGAATCGGGGCGGGCAGCGCACGACGGCGAACGAAGCCTGGCACAACGGCCGGATGCGGGTGCACTTCGGCAACGCGCTGCGGATGGGCAATCTCATCCTCGGCAGCACCGGGGACTTCGGCCCGGCCTTCATCGCCGCCCTCGACGCGGAGACAGGTGCGGAGGTGTGGCGCGAGCGCAGCTTTGCCCGCGCGCACCTGCTCGACGCCGGAGGGCTCCTGGTGATCGTGGACGAGGACGGCGAGATCGCGCTGGCGTCGGCCACCAACGACGGCCTCCAGGTGCACGCGCGCGCGGAGATACTGACCTCGAACGCCTGGACGCCTCCCACCCTGGTCGGCAGCACCCTGTACGTCCGCGACCGCCAGGACGTGGTGGCTCTCGACCTGGGCAACTAGCATCCTCCCGGTGACCATTCCGCCCCGGTCTCGCCGCCGCCGCCGGCGGCGCGGACTGCAGCCGGCCGCAGCCGGCCTGCTGCTTGCCGTTTGCGTGGCCGCTTGCGGTCCCGGCGGAGCCACCGCGCCCGGTCAGCCGTCCGCGCCGGTGCGAACGGACGCGGGCACCGGCGGCGTCAACCATCCGGCGGCCGCGTCGCGGCCGTACGTGGTGCTGGTTTCCTTCGACGGCTTCCGTCCCGACTACCTGGAGCGCTTCGACACGCCGGCCTTCGACCGCCTGGCGGCGCGCGGCCTGCGGGCCGCGGGGCTGCTCAGCGTCTTCCCGTCGCTGACCTTCCCCGGCCACTACTCCATCGCGACGGGGCTCCACCCGGAGGCGCACGGCATCGTGGCCAACCGCTTCTACGATCCGGTCCGCGACGACGAGTTCGACTACCGCGTGCGGGAAGACGCCCAGGACGGCGCCTGGTGGGGCGGCGAGCCGATCTGGGTGACGGCCGAAACGCAGGGAATGGTCGCCGCGGCATTCTTCTTTCCCGGCACGGAGGCGGACATCGGCGGCCTGCGCCCGAGCCACTGGCGGCCATACGACGGCGGCGTGCCGAACGCCGCGCGCGTGGAGCAGGCGCTGGCCTGGCTGGCGCTGCCGGAAGACGCACGCCCGCACCTGATCACGCTCTACTTCTCGCTGGTCGACAGCGCGGGCCACGACCTCGGACCCGCCTCCCCGGACATGCTGTACAGCGTGGAGGCGGCCGACCGGATGCTGGGCCGCCTGCTGGACGGCATCGCTGCCCTGCCGCACGCCGAGCGCGTCGCGCTGGTCGTCGTGTCGGATCACGGGATGGCTACGCCAGATCCGGAGCGCCTGACCGTACTGCCGGAAGCGGCCGACCTGTCCGGCGTGCGGCCGGCGCCCATGGGCGCTGCGATGAGCCTGCACGTCGGCGATCCGGACCGCAGCCGCGCCTTGCGCGACGAGCTCAACGCCACGCTGACGCACGCTCGCGCATACCTGCGCGGCGAGACGCCTCCGCACCTGCATGCTCGAGGCAACGCCCGCTTCGGCGACATCCTGGTGCTTCCGGAAGGGCTGGGATTCGTGGGAACCGGGTCTGTTGTGGAGCGTGTCCGGCGGCTGCTCCTCCCCGGCATGCACGGCTGGGACCCGCGCCTGCCGGAGATGCACGGCATCCTGCTGGCCGCGGGGCCGGGCATCGCGGCGGGCGTGGCGCTGCCGGCCGTGCGCGCCATCGACATCTATCCACTCATCGCGCGGCTGCTGGACCTGACGCCGCACCCGGACGTCGCCGGCGACCTGACGACGTTGGCCCCGGCGCTCACCGGACAATGACGGAGCACAACATGCCGACACGCGTACATGCCGTTCTCGACAAGCAGGGCGCCGCCGTCTTCCCCGGCGTCTACGACACGCTCTCGGCGAAGATCGCCGAGCAGGCCGGCTTCGAGCTGGCGTTCATCTCGGGCTACGCCGTATCCGCGACGTACATCGGCGAACCGGACATCGGGCTGCTGACGCAGACCGAGATCGTCGAGCGCGCGCGCCGCATCTGCCGCGCCGTCGAGATCCCCGTCATCGTGGACGCCGACACCGGCTACGGCAACGCGCTGAACGTGGCGCGCACGGTGCGCGAGCTGATCGACGCGGGCGCCGCGGGCTGCTTCCTCGAGGACCAGCAGTGGCCGAAGCGCTGCGGGCACATGCGCGGGAAGCGCGTGGTCGGCCGCGGCGAGTACCTGGCCCGTATCCAGGCCGCGGTCGACGCCAGGGAGGGTTGCGACTTCTTCATCGTGGCGCGCACCGACGCCATCGCCGACGGCGGCCTCGACGAGGCGGTCGCCCGCGTGGAGGCGGCCCGGGCGGCCGGCGCCGACGCGACGTTCATCGAGGCGCCGCGGTCTCCGGACGAGCTGGCCGCGGTGGGGCGGCGCGCGCCCGGGCCGACCGTGGCGAACATGATCGAGCGCGGCCGCACCCCGCTCCGCTCGCGGGACGAGCTGGCGGCGCTCGGCTTCCAGCTCATCCTGTACCCCCTGACAGGTCTGTTCGCGGCTGCCAGCGCGCTGGAGACGGCCTACGGCCAACTGCGGGCGGCGGGCGCCACCGCGGGCCACGAAGACCGGCTGTTCGCGTTCGAGCAATTCAACGCGTTGCTCGGCGCCGACGAGAAGCAGGCGCTGGCGGAGCGCCTGGGCGGCGACGGGATATAATTCGGCTCCCTGGGAGGTGAGGCGTGAAAGTTCCTGTCAGCATCACCATCAACGGCCGCGTCTGCGAGCATGAGGTCGAGCCGCGCACGCTGTTGGTCCACTTCATCCGGGACCTCGCCGGGTTGACCGGCACGAAGGTCGGCTGCGACACGAGCCAGTGCGGCTCCTGCACCGTGCTGATCGACGGCGTGTCCGCGAAGTCGTGCACGACGCTGGCGGCGCAGGCCGACGGCGCCGGCATCACGACCATCGAAGGACTCGGCGACGGCGAGCAACTGCATCCGCTGCAGGAGAGCTTCTGGAACAAGCACGGGCTGCAGTGCGGCTTCTGCACGCCGGGCATGATCCTGGCGTCGCACGAGCTGCTGCGGACCAACGCCTCCCCGAGCGAGGCCGAGATCCGCCACGGGCTCGAAGGCAACCTGTGCCGCTGCACGGGCTACGAGAACATCGTGCGCGCCGTGCGCGACGCGGCCGGCGCCATGGCGCAGGAATAGCGGAGAGACAGCCATGAGCAGCAGAATCTTCGGCTCCGGAATCCGCCGCCGCGAGGACCCGCGCCTCATCACCGGCAGCGCTACCTATACGCACGACATCGTGCTTCCGGGAATGGTGCACGCGGTGATGCTCCGCAGCAGCCACGCGCACGCCCGGATCACGCGCATCGACACCGAGCAGGCCAAAGCCGCCCCGGGCGTCCTCGCCGTCTACACCGGTGCCGACATCGAGGGCGCGCTGCAGCCGATGCCCTGCGCCTGGCTGCTGCCCGATTCGGATCTCAAGATTGCCGCCTACCCGTGCATCGCCAGCGACGTGGTGCG
The DNA here is from genome assembly GCA_022820825.1 of Vicinamibacteria bacterium. Classification (GTDB taxonomy): domain Bacteria; phylum Acidobacteriota; class Vicinamibacteria; order Vicinamibacterales; family UBA8438; genus JAAXGX01. The sequence goes on along the minus strand of JAJEEU010000042.1, from coordinate 21,424 downwards.
CTACACGGGGGACATCGTGGCGGTGGTCGTGGCCGAGCAGCCGTCGCAGGGTTACGACGCGCTCGACCTGATCGAAGTGGACTACGAGCCGCTCCCGAGCGTCACCGACCCGGAGGCGGCCGCAGCGGACGGCGCCCCGCAACTGCACGCCGACATCGAGGGGAACCAGGCGTTCCACTGGACCGTGGCCGGCGGCGACGCCGACGCGGCGTTCGCGGAGGCGGAAGCGAGCGGCGTCGTCATCAAGGAGCGGATCCTCCAGCAGCGGCTGATCCCGAACGCGATGGAGCCCCGCGGGGCGGTCGCGCAGTACAGCAGGGCGACCGGCGAGCTGACGCTCTGGAACACGACCCAGAACCCGCACATCCTCCGCTTCCTCTGCTCGGTCGTGACCGGAATCCCGGAGGACAAGCTGAGGGTCATCGCGCCCGAGGTAGGCGGAGGCTTCGGCAGCAAGATCGCCGCCTACCCCGCCGACTTCGTCACGGTGTTCTGCTCGAAGCAGCTCGGCCGGCCCGTGAAGTGGATCGAGACGCGCAGCGAGAACTACCAGGCGACGACCCACGGCCGCGATCATGTCCAGGACGTCGAGCTGGCGGCCACGAAGGACGGCAAGATCACCGGGCTGCGCTGCACGGTGCACGCCGGCATGGGCGCCTACCTGTCCACCGCCGCGCCCGGCATTCCGACCATCCTGCACGGCCTGATGCTGTCGGGCTGTTACACCATCCCGGCCCTGAAGGAAGACGTGTACGGCGTCTACACCAACGGCGTCCCGGTGGAGGCCTACCGCGGCGCCGGCCGGCCGGAAGCGACGTTCATGCTGGAGCGCCTGATCGACATGCTCGCCGGCGAGCTGGGCATGGATCCGGCCGACGTGCGCCGCAGGAACTTCATCCCGAAGTTCGACGACGGCCACAAGGTCATCACCACGCTGAACTACGACAGCGGCGACTACCCCGGCGCGCTCGACAAGCTGCTGGAGCACACCGGCTACGCGGGGCTGCGCGCGCAGCAGGCCGCCGGCCCGGTGAACGGAAAATACCTGGGGCTGGGCCTCTCGTCCTACGTCGAGATCTGCGGGCTCGGACCGTCGCAGGTGGCCGGCGCCATCGGCTTCCAGGGCGGGCTGTGGGAGAGCGCCATCGTGCGCTTCCACCCGACCGGCAAGGTGCACGTGTTCATCGGCGCGTCGCCGCACGGCCAGGGCGAGGAAACCACCTTCGCGCAGATCGTCGCCAGCGAGATCGGCGTCTCGTCGGACGACGTGAAGATCTTCCACGGCGACACGGACGCCACTCCGATGGGCTGGGGCACCTACGGCAGCCGGACGACCGCCGTGGGCGGCGCGGCGCTGGCGGTGGCGGTGCGCAAGATCCGCGACAAGGCCAAGGTGCTCGCGGCGCACCTGCTGGAAGCGTCGGTCGACGACATGGAGTACGAAGACGGCAAGTTCTTCGTCAAGGGCTCGCCCGACAAGGCCAAGACCATCCAGGACATCGCCCTGATGGCGAACGTCGCCTGGGACCTGCCGGAGGGCATGGAGGCCGGCCTCGAAGCGTCGACCTTCTACGATCCGCCGAACTTCGTCTTCCCGTACGGCGCGCACCTGGCGGTGGTGGAGGTCGACACCGCCACCGGGGACGTGGAGTTGAAGGGCTACACCGCGCTCGACGACTGCGGGCCGCAAATCAACCCGACCATCGTCGAGGGCCAGGTGCACGGCGGCGTCGTCCAGGGCATCGGCCAGGCGCTCTGGGAAGGCGCCGCCTACGACGACAGCGGCCAGCTCGTGACGGGGTCGATGCTCGACTACGCGCTGCCGCGCGCCGACCGCCTGCCGCCGATCGACGTCATTTCGACGGTGACAAGGTCTCCGCATCACCCGCTGGGCGTGAAGGGGATCGGCGAGGCCGGCACCATCGCCTCGACCGCCGCCGTCTACAACGCCGTGATGGATGCCCTGAAGCCGCTGGGCGTGAAGCGGGTCGACATGCCGTTCACGCCCGAGCGCGTGTGGCGCGCCATCCAGGACGCGAAGGGAGCCTGAGCCATGTTTGCTGCCGACTTTGAGTACTACCGCGCGGGCTCGGTGGCGGAGGCCCGCGAGTTGCTCGCCGCGCATCCGGGCGCGAAGCTGCTTGCTGGCGGCCACAGCCTGATCCCGCTGCTCAAGCTGCGGCTCGCCGCGCCGGCGGCGGTCGTGGACATCGGCCGCATCGGCGAGCTCCACGGCATCTCGAACGGCGGCGGCGCGCTGCACATCGGCGCGCTGACGACGCACGCGGAGATCGCCGCGTCGGCCGCCGTCAATGCGGGCGCCGAAGCCCTGGCGGAGGCGGCCAGCCAGATCGGCGACCCGGCCGTGCGCAACCGCGGCACCATCGGCGGCAACGTCGCGCACGCCGACCCGGCCTCGGACCTGCCGACCGTGCTGGCCGCGCTCGGCGCGACGTTCACCGTCAGCGGCCCGGACGGCGAGCGCTCGCTGGCCGCCGCGGACTTCTTCCAGGGGATGATGGCGACCGCGCTTGGCGAGCACGACATCCTGACCGCCGTGAACGTCCCGGCCGCGGGGTCCGGCAGCGGCAGCGCCTACGTGAAATTCTCCCACCCGGCGTCGCGCTACGCGGTGGTCGGCGCCGCGGCCGCGGTTACAGGGGCCGGCGGGACCTGCGCGGGCGCTTCGGTCGCCGTCGGCGGCGCAACGGCGGTCCCGGTGCGCTGCGCGTCCGTGGAGGCCGCGCTTGCCGGCCGCGCGCTCTCCGCGGACGCGATCGCCGCGGCCGCGGCAGCAGCCGGCAGCGACTTCGGCGACGACCTGCTGGGCGACGTTTTCGCCTCGGGGGAGTACCGCAAGGCCGTCGCGCCCGTCTACGTGCAGCGCGCATTGACGGCTGCCGCGGAGCGGGCGGGGTAGATCGGTTTTCTGTACGTGTCGCGTGTTTCGTCACCGCCTCCGCCGCGTTATCGAGAACTTCTACTTCCACGTCGTGCAGCGGGTGGCAGCGTGAGTTGGCGTACTGACACCGTCAACGGCCATCAGGGTCGCCGCCAAGCATCGGTCACTATCTGCTTGTTAGACAGGTCCAGTCCGCCCATGGTCGCCAGCACATGTATCTCCTGACGGCGCGCCTGGCATAGCGCGACTTCACGTGGATCCGAGAGTGGTCTTGCCCGCTACGAGCCTCCACCTGCATCCGTGCTACACTTATCCCGTGTTGAATCAGGGAGCCTACGCACCATGAATCTGACCATCACGGTTGACAGCGACGTTCTCAAGCGGGCCCGCATCCGAGCGATCACGGAAGACACGTCAGTTAACGCGGTGCTCCGTGAATTTCTTGCGTCCTATGCCGATGCAACCGATCGCCGACGGGAAGCAGTCCAGCGCCTGTTGACCATGTCAAGGACCGCAACCAGTAGGCGGGGCACCGCGACCTGGACGCGCGACGAACTCCATGACCGGTGATCCATTGTTCGTCGATACGAACGTGTTCGTCTACCTGTTCGCCCCCGATTCGCCCGCCAAGCAAACGACAGCCAGACAACTTATCGGCGACAACGCGGAGAACATCATCGTCAGCACGCAAGTGCTCGGAGAGTTCTACGCCACCGTGACACGCAAGCTGGCGGAGCCCCTCAGCGCGGAACGCGCTTTGGATGCACTTGAGGAGCTCTGTGATTTCAGCGTACGGCCGATCCATGCCGAGTTGACACTATCGGCCGTGCGCAGGAGCGTGACGTCCCACCTGTCCTACTGGGACGCGTTGATCGTCGAGAGCGCGATCGAGGCCGGAGCGGCGGTGCTCGTCACGGAGGACCTGCAGCACGGTCAGACGTTTGCCGGCCTGCGCGTCCTCAATCCGTTCAGGGAGAACGCGACCGCCACGGCGTAGTCCCACCATGTCAACGCCTGCGCCGGCATCCATCGACGAGCTGCGGGGCCTGCTGGCCGGGCAGTTGTACGTCGCCGACGAGGGGCTGGCGACCTCGATCTACCTCGCGCTGAAGCTCGGCCGGCCGCTGCTGCTGGAGGGCGAGGCGGGGGTGGGCAAGACCGAGGTCGCCAAGGTGCTGTCGGCCGCGCTCGGCGCCGACCTGATCCGCCTGCAGTGCTACGAGGGACTGGACGTCAACCACGCGGTGTACGAGTGGAACTACGCGCGCCAGCTCATCGAGATCCGCCTGTCCGAAGCGGACGGCGCACCCGGCAGCGACCGCCGCGCGCGGGCGGGCGAGCTGTTCGGTCCGGACTTCCTGATCGAGCGGCCGCTGCTGCAGGCGCTGCGCGACGGCCAGCAGCGACCGCCGGTGCTGTTGATCGACGAGCTCGACCGCGCCGACGAGGAATTCGAGGGTTATCTGCTGGAGCTGCTCTCGGATTTCCAGATCACCATCCCGGAGCTCGGCACCATCAAGGCGGCTGCCCCGCCCATCGTGGTGATCACGTCCAACCGCACGCGCGAGCTGCACGATGCGCTCAAGCGGCGCTGCATATACGCCTGGATCGACTACCCCGGCTTCGAGAAGGAGCTGCGCATCATAACGACGAAGGTGCCCGAGGCGCCGGCCGCGCTGGCCGCCCAGGTGACCGGCTTCGTGCAGGAGCTGCGCCGCGCGGAGCTGTACAAGGTGACCGGCGTCTCCGAGACGCTCGACTGGGTGGCGGCGCTGGTCGCGCTCGACCGGCAGGAGCTCGACGCGGCCACCATCGAGCGCACGCTCGGCATGGTCCTCAAGACCCAGGAGGACATGCAGAGCATGCGCAGCGAGCGCATCCAGGAGATGCTCAACCGGGCGAAGTCCCCCGGCGCCCGCGGCGCCGGTCGGGATGCGCCCGCGCGCGGATGAGCCCTCCGGCGCCCGTGTCGTTCCTGCTCCACAACCTCATCCACTTCACGCGGTTGCTGCACCGGCTGGGGCTCGACGTGCAGGCGGGACGCACGCGCGACGTCGCGGCGGCGCTCTCCTGCGTCGACGTCGGGCGGCGGTCGGAGTTCTACCACACGCTGCGCAGCCTGCTCGTGCACCGCGTCGACGACCTCGCGCTGTTCGACGAGGCGTTCCGCGTCTTCTGGCGCAAGCCGCACGGCGACTGGACGACGAAGGACCTCAGCGCCATGGGCGAGAAGCGCCGCTCCGGGGCTCCGGAGTACGAATCCGAGGCGCCGCCGGAATCCGACGCGGCCGGCGACACCAGCGGCGGCCGGCCGCGCTACAGCGTCGAACGCATGGCGGTGCTGAGCTACAGCGACCGCGACGCGCTCTACGCGAAGGACTTCGAGCAGTTCACCGAAGACGAAGTGGCGGCGGCCGAGCGGATGCTGGCCGAGCTCGACTGGGAGCTCGGCGAGCACCGCTCCAAGCGCTGGACGCCCGGCAGCGGCCCGGCGCTCGACCTGCGCCGCGCCGTGCGCGCCAACATGCGCTACGGCGGCGAGCTGATCGACCTGCCGGAGCGGAGACGGAAGACGCGCCGCCGCCCGCTGATCCTCCTGTGCGACGTCAGCGGCTCGATGGAGCGCTACAGCCGCATGCTGCTCCACTTCGTCCACGCGCTGTCGGGCGGCGGGCAGCCCGGCCGGGTCGAGTCGTTCGTCTTCGCGACGCGCCTGACACGCATCACCCGCCAGCTCGCCGCGCGCTCCGCGGCAGCCGTCGTGCCGGCGCTGCCGCGCAAGATCGGCGACTTCGGCGGGGGCACCCGCATCGGCGACGCGCTGCGCACGTTCAACCTGGAGTGGGCGCGGCGGGTGCGCGGCCAGGGCCCCATCGTGCTGCTGATCTCGGACGGCTGGGACCGCGGGGAACCCGAGATGTTGCGGGCCGAGATGGCGCGCCTGCAGCGCTCGTGCCACCGGCTGATCTGGCTGAACCCCCTGCTCGGCTCGCCCGACTACCTGCCGCTGACGCGCGGCATGCAGGCCGCGCTGCCCTGCATCGACGACTTCCTGCCGGTGCACAACCTGGCCAGCATCGAGGCGCTCGCGCGGCGCCTGAACACGCTGCCGGCGCACCGCCCGGGCCGGCGGCAGGCCGCACACGCCGCGTAGGGGTATCCTTCACCGCATGGACGTCTCGGCAACCTACACGTTCGACGCGCCGCGGCAACGCGTCTGGGACCTGCTGACCGACCCGGCGGAGATCGCCGGCTGCCTGCCCGGCTGCGACTCGATGGAACCGGCCGGCGACGACGCCTGGCGCACGACCATGACCATCGGCATCGCGGCGATTACGGGCCGCTACGAGGGCACGGTCCGCATGACCAACCGGCAGGCGCCGGAGCGCTACACCCTGAACGTCGCGGGCCGCGGGCGGCCCGGCTTCGTGAATGGATCCGCCACCCTCACGCTGACCGAGGAGGACGGCGGGGCGCGGACGCGCGTGGACGTGGCCGGCCGGGCGCAGGTGGGCGGCACGATCGCCCGCTTCGGGCAGCGCCTGCTCGGCGGCGTCTCGAAGATGACGATGGACCGCTTCTTCGCCTGCCTGCAGCAGAAGGCCGCGGCGCCCGCGGACGCCTAGCCGATCGGCTCCAGCCGCAGCAGCGCCCCGGCCTCGTGGTCCGTCGTCAGGTACAGCAGGCCGTCCGGCCCCTGCTTCACGTCGCGGATGCGCTGGTTGAGCTCGGTCATCAGCGCCTGGCGGCGGATCGGCAGCCCGCGCGCGTTGAACATGACGCGGTGAAGCTGCGTGGTGGACATCCCGCCGATGAACAGGCTCCCCTTCCAGAACGGGAAGCGGTCGCCCGTGTACATCGCCATGCCGCCGGGTGAAATGACGGGCGACCAGAACAGCAGCGGCTGCTCCATGCCCGGGGCGCACGGCTCGGCCAGCTCGGGCCCGGAGCCGCCGGCGCCGACCGCTGTTTCGCCCGTGTACGCGCGGCCGTACGAGACGACCGGCCAGCCGTAGTTGCGGCCCGCCCGCACGATGTTGACCTCGTCGCCGCCCTGCGGGCCGTGCTCCACTTCCCACAGCTCGCCGGTCTCCGGATGGATGATCAGACCGAGCGGATCGCGGAACCCCAGGGCGTAGATCTCCGGCCGGTAGCCCGGCTCGTTCACGAACGGATTGTCTTCCGGCGCGCTCCCGTCGTCGTTGAGGCGCAGGATCTTGCCGGCGTGGCTGCCGGGGTCCTGCGACTGCTCGGCCGTGCCGAGGCGGTTGCCGCCGCCGTGCGCCTCGTCGCGCAGCGGCATGCCGATCGACATGAAGATCTTGCCGTCCGGGGCGAAGATCAGCCGGGCGACGCTGAAGCCCGTGACCTGGACGTCCGACACGAAGATGTCCTCGACGTCGGTCAGGGTGTGGCCCCCGTCGTAGCGGGCGCGCCCGAGCACCTGCGTCCCCGACACGCCCTGGTCCCGGCCCGCATCCGCCGGCACGTCCGCCTCGTCGCGGTTCGGTTTCAGGTATGCGAAGTAGACCAGCCGGTTGTCGGCAAACTTGGGATGCACGGCCACGTCCCACAGGCCCCAGCGGCCGCCGTAGCCGGCGTGCACCTCCGGCATGCCGTCGATCGGCCGCCGGTCGAGCACGCCGTCGCGCACGATCCGCAGGTTGCCGGAGCGCTCGGCGACGAGGACGTCGCCGTTCGGCAGGAAGTCCACGGCCGACGGGCGGAACAGGCCCTTGATCGGCACCACGCGGAAGCGCTGGTCGCCGAAGCCGGAGATCTGCGGCTCGTCGGGCAGCGTGTCGGGTCCGACCCCGCGACGTCCCTGCTGCGCGTTGCTGATGGCGATGAAGAAGCACATCGTGAGCACGACGAACCATGCGGAAGATTGTCTCGACGGGCACGTGCGGGTCATGGCGATCCTCTCCTGGTGAACCGATGCCGGCCGGCGGCAGCCGCCCGATGCGTCAATGGTAGACCAGCCGCGCGGGCCGGCGTGTTATCGTGGAGTGACCGCTCGATTCAAGTCCATGTCACTCCTGCGCCGGCTACGTTCCATTGCAATCGCGCTTGCGGCCGTCGTCGTGGCGGCTGCCGCAGCGGCCGGAATCCTGTACTGGGCGTTCGACATGCGGGTCGAGCTGGCCGGCAGCGGCCTGTGGCCGATCGTGTCGTTCGGTGACGAGGAGGAGCACTACGAGACGCTGGAGCTGAACCGCTCGCAGCACTACTCGCGGCTGCTGCCCGCCGGTCCGTCGCCCGCCGCGGCCGAGAATGACGCCGCGGATGCGCCGGACGGCGCGGACGACATCTACTGGACCGACTTCAGGGGCCCGCGCCGCGACGGCCACTACACCCAGACCACGGTGCGCACGGACTGGTCCGCGCAGGGGCTCGACCCGCTCTGGGCGCAGCCGATCGGCGGCGGCTATGCCTCCTTCGTCGTCGTGCAGGGGCGCGCGTTCACCATCGAGCAGCGGCGCGACCAGGAGGTGGTCGCGGCCTACGACGCAGACACCGGGCGCGAGCTCTGGACCAATGCCTGGGATACGCACTTCCAGGAAGCGATGGGTGGACCGGGACCGCGCGCCACGCCGACCTGGCACGCCGGACGGTTGTATGCGCTGGGCGCCGCCGGGGAGCTGCGCGCGCTGGACGCCGGCTCCGGCGAGCTGCTCTGGCGCCGCAACATCCTGGAGGACGCCGGCGCCGAGAACCTGCAGTGGGCGATGGCCGGTGCGCCGCTGATCGTGGACGACCTGGTCGTGGTGCAGCCCGGGGGCACCAACGGCTGGTCGGTGGCGGCGTACGACCACGCCACCGGCGAGGTCGCCTGGCACGCGCTCGACGACGTCCAGGCCTACACGTCGCCGATGCTGGCGACCATCGCCGGGCGCCGGCAGATCGTCACCGTGACTGCAGAGCGGGCGGTCGGTCTGGACGTGGCCGACGGCGCACCGCTGTGGGAGTACCCCTGGACGCCGCCGGTCGTGCCCAACATGGCGCAGCCCATCGTCTTCGACGGCAACCGCGTGTTCTTCTCGGCGGGCTATGGCCACGGCGCCGCCGTGATCGAGGTGAGCCCCGGCGGCGACGGGTTCGCCGTGCAGGAGATCTGGCGCAACACCCGCATGAAGAACAACTTCAGCAGCGCGGTCCTCCACGAGGGCTACATCTACGGCATGGACGAGGCCATCCTGGCCTGCCTCGACGCCGAGACCGGGGCGCTGCAGTGGAAGGGCGGCCGCTACGGCCACGGGCAACTGCTGCTGGCCGGCGACCACCTGGTCGTCCTCACCGAGCGCGGCGACCTGGCTTTGGTGCGCGCCACCCCCGAACGCCACGAAGAGGTCGGCTACTCCCCCGCCATCGAAGGCAAGACCTGGAACGTGCCGGCGCTGGCGGAAGGCCGCCTGCTGGTGCGCAACGCCCGCCAGATGGCTGCCTTCGACCTGCGGCCGTAGCCTCACCATCGCAGCCGGGAGCGTCGGCGGAAGTGGTACGCTTGCCGGGACCCGGCATGCCCTGGAGATTCCTTCCGGTCCATCCCCTGCTCATCCTGACCGCCGCGGCGGCCGCTGGCGCTGCGCTGTGGTTGCCGGCGACGGAATTGTCCGGCGCGCAGGCGGCGCCCGCGGCTGATGCGCGTGGAACCGAGATCGTCGGCGTGGTCCACGTGCACACGACGCACTCGGACGGCGCGCTGGACATCGCGGGCGTCGTTGACGAAGGCCGCGCTGCCGGCCTGGACTTCCTCCTGGTCACCGATCACAACACCCTCGCCGCGAAGCCGGAGGAGGGGTACCACGGAGACCTGCTGCTGATCGTCGGCACGGAGATCTCGACGGATTCCGGGCATGTCCTCGCATTCGGCTTCGACCCGCCCGCCTACCGCTTTCCGCGCCGGGCGCTCGACGTACTGCGGGACATCCACGATCTGGGCGGCGCGGCCATCGTGGCGCATCCGACGAGCCCGCGGCAGGGCCTGGAATGGTCCGACCCCGCGGTGCCGGGAGCGTGGGGCATCGAGGTGCTGAACGGCGACACGCAGTGGCGGGCGGCCGGCGTGCCGCGCATGCTGCTGAGCGGACTGCTGTATCCGTTCAATCCGCAATATGCCCTGACGAGGTTGATGACCCGCCCCGCGGCGGCGCAGATGTGGGATGAGCTCCTTGCCCGGCGGCCCACCGCCGGCATCGTCGGCGCTGACGCGCACACGCGCCTGCCATCGTACGAGGCGGTGTTCCAGACAGCCCGCAACCACGTGATTCTGGATGCCCCGCTGTCCGGCGACGGCGCGCGGGACGCCGCGGCCGTCACGGACGCGCTGGCGGGGGGGCGGGCGTTCATCGGCATCGACGGGATCGCGCCCACCGACGGGTTCTTCTTCACTGCCGGGCGCGAAGGCCGGTCCTGGACGATGGGACACGCGGTCCCGCCGCACCCGCGGCTCGCGCTGCGCGCCGGCGGCGTCGACCATCCGGAGGCGCAGTTCCACCTGCTGAAGGACGGCGAGGTCATCGACAGCGCGGCCGGCGGCCTCGACGTCAAGGCCGGCAGCGCCGGCGTCTACCGCGTCGAGGTGACCCTGCCGGGGTGGAACGTCCCGTGGATCATGTCAAACCCGATCTACGTGTTCGACACGGCGGCCCAACGGCGCCGGGAGCAGCACCAGGCGCTGCCGCCGCTGCCGGCGGCGCGCGAGCCGGCGGTCTTCCTGGACCGTTTCGAGGGCGAACCAACCTTCGCGGCGGATGCCGACCCCGCCTCTTCAGTCACGCTCGCCGCCGAGCCGCGCGGCGGCGGCGCGGACGGCTCGGCAGCACGCGTCACCTTCCGGCTCGGAGCCGACGGCGCGAGCGATCCGGCCCCGTACGCGGCAATCGTCAACACCGCGCCGGGCAACCTCTCGACCTACGAGGGACTCGTGCTCTCCTTGAGGGCCGACGGCGTCTACCGGCTGTCGCTGGTCCTGCGCGACCCCAACCCGCGGGCCCCGCAGGACACCGAGTGGTGGTCCGCTCCGCTCAAGACCGCAAGGGAATGGCGCCAGGTGGCCGTGCCGTTCAGCGACCTGCGGACGCGGCATCCGCACGTCACCGACGGACAACTCGACCTCGACGACCTCGAAGCCGTGCTGCTGATCATCGACACGACCGCCATGCCCCCGGGCGCGGCGGGCACGCTCTGGATCGACGACGTGGGGCTGTACTAGCTCGCTTGAGCCCGGGGACGACGAGCCCATGAGCAGTCGTCCCAGGCCGCGCACGGCGCGGCCCGGCGGCCACGGCGCGGGGCAACGGGGTCCCCGCTAGTGGCCGCCGGGGGGCTTGGGGGCGCAGCCCCCATCTATCAGAAGTCCAACTGGAAGCCGAACTTGGCCAGCCGGCCCGGCATGATCACGACCGGCGCCAGCCAGCTCGGGCCGTAGGCGGAGTCCTCCGCCATCACGGCGTTCGCATTCATCACGTTGAACAGGTCGAGCATGGCCCGCAGCCGCACGCCGCCGAAGTTGAGGATCTTGGTGAAGCGCAGATCGAGCTGGTTGAAGCGTTCGCCGAACAGCGTCCCGGGCTCGATCATGTTCAACTCCACGCCGCCCGCGTGGAGCACGAACGGCCGTCCCAGGGACGATTCCGTGAACGTAAACCTGGCCGCCCGCTCCGGACCGTTCTGGTTCTGCAGCGTGGCCGACACCTGGATCTCGTACGGGAAGGTGTACGAGCCGATCAGCTTGACCTGCGTCAACCAGTTCTCGCTGCGGCTGCAATGCTCCAGCACCATCGTATCCGTGCCGAAGGTGCCTCCGGCGGCGCGGGTCGGCAGCGCTTCCGGCAACGCGCCCTGCAGATCGCAGTAGTCGCGCGACGTGCGGCCGGTGCTGAGGCCGCCCTGCAGCAGAATGTCCTCGATGCGCGCGTCGACCGTAACGTCGAAGCCGTGCCAGGTCTCGGTCTCGCCGCCGAAGTTATCCGCGCGCACGGTCAGCGCGTCAGGCACCGCCAGGGTGCCCGGCCGCTGGTCGTAGAAGCTCAGCGTGCCGCCGCCGCCGCCCGGCAGCCGCGAGTCGGACGGCACGTTGACGGTCCCGAGCTCGAAGTCGCCCGCGCTGAGGGCGCGATCGTCCACCACGCTGCGGGCAGTCCAGACGCGCCGGAAGTACGCCACGTCGAGCGACATGCCGCTCACCAGCTCCTGCTGGATGCCTCCCGAGAACTCCCAGTTCGATTCGCGGCTGCCCCAACCGAACGCCCAGTCCGGATCGTGGAACGTGGTGATGCGCGGCAGCCCCCAGGCCAGATCGGCGTTCGCGCCAATCAATTCTCCATTCGGCGCCGGGTTGCTGGGGTCGCCCTGCACGAGGCCGTCCCCGGGAATGCACACCGCGGGATCGAGACACACACGGCCGTCGAGCCAGGTGCGGTTGCTCGTGCGGTTGCTCCCCGCCGGATTGACGCTCTGCGACCAGTCGGTGGAGTCGCGGCTGCCGTAGCGGCTGGCCGAGAACTTGAGGGCGGTCTTGCCGTCGCCCCGCAAGTCGTACGCCAGGCCCAGGCGCGGCTGGAAGTCCTTCCAGTCCGCCACCTGCTGTCCGTCGATGAGGAACTCCGAGGTCACCCACTGGTTGGTCGGCCGCGCCAGGTCGGGATAGCCGGTCTGGATGCGGTCGAAGCGCACCCCGGCGTTGATCGTCAGGCGGTCGAGCGTCCACTGCTCCTGGGCGTAGATGCCGAGGCTCGACGCGGTGTCGATCTGGCCCAGTCCGGAGTAGAAGACCGCCCGGAAGGGACTGCCGCGGATGGTCATGAGCCGCGTCCAGAACTCGCTCTGGCCGCTCGTCGAGGTGCGCTGCTGGTTGAAGCTGACGCCAACCTTCAGGTTGTGGCTGCCGGTGACGTACGACATCGACCCGGTGTAGTAGTTGACGTTCTTGGGGCTGATGTACACGTCCGTCCCGGACAGCCACGACGAGGAGTTGCGCGACACGCGCAGCGGCGCTACTTCCATCACCCCCGGGGCGCCGAGGAAGGCGTCCTCGGCGTGCGGCAGGTCGTAGCCGAACGGCAGGTGCGACACGCCCGCCTCGAACAGCAGCCGGTTGGTATGCGGCCGCACCCAGTTCAACTGGTAGACGTTGGTGCGGACCTGGTTGTTGACCGCGGCTTCCGGCGTGACGAACAGCGCCCCGAGCGCCCGCCCCTGCAAGTAGCGCGGCCGGCTGGTCGAGCTGTTCGACCAGTACGCCTTCAGCTTGTCCTTCTGCGTAGCCTGAATCGTGAAGTTGATCGACTGCTCCCGGGCGGTGGCCTGATCGACCCCCGGGCGGCTGAGGTCGGGTTCGTAGACGAAGGCACTCGGATCGACCGCGTGGAACAGGCCCGAGGCCACCAGGTCGGCCACCCGCGACGAGTGGGTCGCGAAGAACCAGATACGGTCCTCGACGATCGGTCCGCCGACCGAGGGACTGACCGCCCAGTTCTCCTCGAGCTCGGTGGCCGACTCCAGTCCCCGGCTCTGCAGGTCGTCGTCCAGGTTGTTGGCCAGCAGGGCCGGGAAGCTGAACGCGGTGTTCACGGTGCCGCTGAACGCGTTGGCGCCCTCGCGCGGAATCATGTTGATCGACACGCCGCCGGTCTCGAACTCGGCCGAGTTGCCCGAGTAGTTGAACGCCATCTCCTCGAAGTTCTCGGGCGGGAAATAGCCCAGGTCGCCGCCCTGCGTATGCGGCTCGGCCACGTCCATGCCGTTGATGTTGATCACCTGGTCGTCGGCGTTGCCGCCGTGGATCGACATGCGCTGCATGATCTGGGCGGTCAGGCCGCCGGAGTCCTGCTGCAGGCTGGTGCCGTACGCCTGCGCGCCGGTCATGCCCGGCACGAGCAGGCCGAGCGCGCTGATCGACTTGCCGGACGGGATGGTCTCGATCAGCTCCCGGTCCATGATGGCGCGCTGGTCGACGTTCTGGATGTCGACCACCGGGGTGGCGCCCGAAACCGTGATGGTCTCCGCGATGTCGCCGACCGTGAGCTGCACGTCGATGTTCGCCGTGAACCCGGTGCTCAGCTCGATGCCCTCGCGCACGAGCGTGCCGAAGCCGGGCAGGCTGTAGGTGACCGAGTACGTGCCCGGCTCGAGCGCGACGACCAGGTACAGCCCGCTGCCGTCGGTGACGGCCGTCCGGACCTGCTCGATGATGTCGGGGCTCCGAACCTCCACGGTCACTCCGGGCAGCACGCCCCCGGTAGTGTCCGTCACGGTACCCCCGATCTCCTGGGCGGCCACGAGGTTCGGCAGGAGCAGCAGGGACAAGGCCCCCGCCGCCAGGATGAATCGCATTCGTCGCTGTGCCACGATGTCTCCCTCCCCTGGTAATTCGGTGCAGTATCGCACCGTCACGGCAGGCGCGCAAGCCGCGTCGCGGTTCGCCGCCGGCCGCGTGCTAGAATCGACGACTTGGCATCGCCGACGCGCGTCCGTAGCTCAGCTGGATAGAGCGCCGGGCTTCGAACCCGTAGGTCGGGGGTTCAAATCCCTCCGGGCGCGCCAATTGTTCGTTCAAGCGCCCGTAGCTCAGCTGGATAGAGCGTCGGCCTCCGGAGCCGAAGGCCACAGGTTCGAATCCTGTCGGGCGCGCCACTTTCGATTCGCAATGCACCACCCGGTTGCAGCGCAGCGGGAGACAGGTGGATGAAACCGGAAATCCGAACCACTCAGCTCGAGGCGCAGCCGATCATGGGCATCCGGGCCACCGTATCGATGAAGGACATCGGTAGCGCGATGGGGCCGCTGTTCGGTGAGGTGCACGGATACGTCTTGCGCAGCGGAAGCAAACCGGCAGGCATGCCGCTCGCGCTCTACCACTCGATCCCCGCCGAGACCGTCGACCTCGAATGCGCGATTCCCGTGGAGTCGCCGCTGGCCGGCGAGGGCCGCGTCAAGGCAGGCGAGCTGCCGGCAGGGACCGCGGCGACGGTCACCCACGTCGGCCCGTACGACAACCTGCCGCAGACGTGGGCGGCGCTGACGGAATGGATGCAGTCACAGGGCCTGGAAGCCGCGGGCGCGCCGTGGGAGAGCTACGTAACCGACCCGGGCGCCGAGCCGGACCAGTCGAAGTGGCGCACGGACATATTCTTCCCGGTGCGCTGAGCCGGCCGGCCGGCGGCCGACGCGGTATACTCATTGTTGACCATCCATGACTGAACATTCGCCGTCTGCTTCCAAACCTTCGAATTCCCGCGGCTCGCTGCGCTTCGCCCTGACCGTCGGCGCCTGGTTCGTCGGCCTGTTCGGGCTGATGCGGCTGGCCTGGGTGGAGCGCACCCTGCTCACGCCGTTCGCCCAGGTCCAGCAGGACGTGGCCGACCAGTTGACCGGGGCGCCGTCCAACCTCGTCTATGCCGACGCGAGCTGCAGCGGCGGCGATCCGATGGCTCTCTGCATGGGGGCGATCTTCGCGTTCCCCGCCACCTGGGGCTCGCGCCTGCGCGGGGCGGCGATCGGCCTGCTGGCCATCACGGCCCTGAACATCGTCCGCCTGGGCAATTTGTCGCTGGTGGCGGCCGACCGGGCGCTGCTGGATCTGATGCACGTCTACATCTGGCCGGCCATCCTGATCCTGGCGGCGGCCGGCTACGTCTACTGGTGGATGAGCCGGCAGGGCACCGATACGGACGGCGGCGACGGCGGTTTCGGCGCCGTGGGCCTGAGCGGCGCGGCGCGGCGGTTCATGCTGCTGACGGTGCTGCTCGTGGTTGCCTACTTCGCCCTGACGCCGCTGGTTTACGAGAGCCGGATGGTCAGCATCCTGGGAAGCTGGGTGGCGCTGGTCGGCGGCGGGCTGCTGGCGGCGGCGGGCACCACGGTGAACGTGTCGGGCCAGTTGTTGCGCACGCCGCACGGCTCGTTCCTGGTCACCCAGGAGTGCATCTTCACGCCGCTCATCCCGGTCTACCTGGCGGGCGTGCTGTCGGTGCCGCTGTCGCGCGGCCGGCGGGCGCTCGCGCTGCTGGCGGCGCCGTTCATCTTCTTCGCCGTCGGCGTGGCGCGGCTGCTGGTGCTCGCCGTGCCGCGCACCGTCATCCCCGCGCACGACGTGGCCATCCATGCGTTCTCGCAGACGCTCCTGGCGGTGATCCTGGTCGCCGCCGCGGCAATATGGGCGAGCACGCCGGCTGGTGCGCGGCGCATCGGCGGCGCCGGGCGCGGCGGACTGGCAATCATCGCCGGATTCCTGCTCGCGGGCGCGGCCGGGCTGTTCTGGGGCGACCTGATCGGCGCGGCGGCAGGCGGCATCCAGTCGCTTGCCGGCCACGGCGGCCACGTCTACAGCGACGAGCAGGGCGCGCTGGCGATTCTGCCGGCCTTCCAGTTGGGTCTGTTCGCGGCGCTCTGGCTGGCGCTGGGACTGGCGCGATCATGGCGCCGCGCGCTGGCCGGCATCGGCCTCCTGGCGCTGCTGCAGGCGGTGCTGCTGCTGCCGCTCGGAGAGCTGGCGTTCCACTTCGGGCTCGACCCGCACGTGGGCCTGATCCGCACCTGGGCCATCGCCGCACCGCTCGGCATGGTCTGGCTGCTCTGGCGTCCGGCAGCCGCCGGCCGGACCCCGCCGTTGCCTACCAGTCCTCTGCCGCAGCCCGGCTAGGCTCGTCATGCCGTCCGCGTCGCCGCCGGCGCCCGGGCCATCCGCCTCCGCCGCGCCACGCGGCAGCGGAAGCACTGCCTGGCTGGAACGCTGGTTCCTGCGCGTTGCGCTAGGTGTCGGCGCCGTCGCCTGGGTGGCACTGCTGCTGGCCGAGCTCGGGCAACTTCACCTCAGCCTGCTGGCCGCGCTGGTGGCCGCCGGCGTCATCGGCCTCGTGGTGCAGACGCGCCTCGGCCGGACGGGGCGGCCGGCGGTTCCGGCGGTCCACCTCGGCGTCAGGGGCGTGGCTGCCTTCGGTGCGGTCACCGTGCTGGCCGCGGCGCTGTACTTTCCGGCCTACGACAGCTTCGTCTTCGGCGACGACGCCTCCGTCTACCTGAGCTTCGGGCGGAAGGTCGCCGAGACGGGCCGGCTCGTGTTCGACGACCCGCTGCTGCGGGAAATCCCCGCCGAGGCCCGGGAGGACCTGTTCCTGAACCGGCAGCCGCGGGACATGACCGGCCGCTACGCGCGGTTTCCCGGGGGCTTCCTGATCGCCGACATCGACGATCCCGACGTCACCGCCGGATTCTCGCCGCTGTTCCCGGTGCTGACTGCGCTGTTTCACTCGGCGCTGCCGGGAAGCGGCGCGCCGCCGGTCACGCCGCTGTTTGCCGTGCTGAGCATCGGCGGCCTGCTGCTCGTGGGCGCCAGCATCGGCGGCATCCGCACGGGACTTCTGGCCGCGGCGTTTCTCGCGGTGTCGCTGCCGCAGATCTGGTTCGCCAAGTATCCGGTGCCCGACATGCTCGCGCAGTTCTTTGTCGTGGCGGGCCTGCTGGCGCTGCTGGCGGCGTTCCGCGACGAGCGGCCGTGGCTGGCGGCGGCGGCCGGCGGGCTGTTCGGCATGGCCTGCTTCGCCAAGGTCGACATGATCGTCCTGCTCACCGTCACCCTGGCCGCCTTCGCCGCCTGGCGGCTGCTCGGCCGGCCGGCCGGGGGCGGCCGCTGCACCGCGTACCTGTTCGCCGCGTCCGGCGTCATGCTGGCGCACAACCTGCTCCACTACCTGTTCTTCCCGTCGCACTACACGCGTTACGTCGAGGAGCTCATCACCACGTCGTTCCTGTACCGCCTGCTGGAGCAGTCGGCCGTCCTCGCGGTGCTGCTCGCCATCGTGCTGCTGGCGTTCGCCGCCCTGGCGGTCGCCGTCGCCCGCTGGTGGGGGCTCACCGGCGCGCTGGCGCGCCAGGCGGCCGGTTTCGTGCTGGTGGGCCTGCTCGGCGCCTACGCCCTCAACTACATGGCGACCAACCCGGGCCGGTTTCCGGACACGGTGTTCTGGCTGAGCTGGTACCTGTCCTGGCCGGTGCTGATTCTGTGCGGGGTCGCCATCGTGTGGCTGTTGCGGTCGGGAATGGCCGGGCGGGCGAACCAGGGACTGTCGTTCCTGCTGCTCCTGGTCGGCGTCGTCAGCCTGCACTACCTGTACGACCCGCTGGAAGACGGCGACCACATCTGGTCGATGCGCCGTTTCGTACCCGTCGTGCTGCCGGGGCTCCTGTTGATCCTGGCGGCCGCGGTCAACCGGCTGATCGAGTGGATCTACGTGGAGTACCGCACGGCGGTGACGATCGCCGCCGGCCTGCTCCTCGTGGGGCTGCTGGGCAGGCCCAGCCTGGCGGTGGCGGGCATGCCGCTGTGGGGCGGGGCGCTGGATCGGAGCGCCGAGCTGGCCCGTATCTTCCCCGACAACGCCGCCGTGCTGGTCAGTCCCGAGCTGGCCGGGACGCACATCCAGACGGCGCTCGCCTACGTGCACGACGTCGATACGGTCCTCGTGCAGGAGCAGCAGCCCGGAGAGCGCCTGCGGGACGTAGTGCTCGACTGGATGGCGCGGGGGCGCGAGGTATTCTTCGTGGTCGGCCGCCAGGGGTTCTCGTTTCCCGCGCCGGACCTGACCCTGCTGGAGTTCCGGGACGCGCGCATCGATGTGCTCACCCTGGAGCAAACGCTCGATCGGCTGCCCCAGGCGCTGGAAGAGAGCACCGCCCGCATGCGCATCCTGCAGGTGGCGGGAGCCGCGGGCGACGCGCTGCCGCCCCGCACGGCCGTCAACATCGGAAACCCGGCCGACGACATCGTGTCCAACCTGACGGGCTTCTACGCGGCCGAGCAGGATCCGGCCGCCGGGCCGTACCGCTGGACGCGGGAGGTGGCGTCGTTCGCTGTCCCGGCAGGCGGGCGCGTGATGCTGGTGGTGGCCGGCGGACGGCCGGCGGGTGCGCCCCCGGCCGAGATTTCCGTCTGGGCCGGGCGCCACCAGATTGCAGACGATGTCGTCGTGGAGAACCAGCCCCAGGTGATCACGCTCGACATCCCGCCCGACGAGCGCGCCGGACCGACCGAGTTGCTGATCCGCTCCACGGTCATTCAGCCCCGGGCGCTGGGAACTGGGGCCGATACGCGCAACCTCGGCGTGCGCGTGTACCGCGCCGACATCCTCCCCGCGGAGCCGGACGACACGGATCCGGAAACGCCCGAATCCCCCGAGCCGGCGACTGCAGTTCGCTGACGCGCGACGTTTCGGATCCGGCTCTACTCGTAGTCCGCGGCTGCCAGCGAGAGGCGCACGACCTCGTTGTCGTTGCGCGCGATGACGTGGCGGTTGGCGAACGCCGGATGCGCCCACAGGACGGGGCGGTCGTGCTGTCTGAAGCGGTTGGAGCCGCCGCCCCGGGTGCGGGTGGTCGGCGTCAGCAGGTGCGTGCGGTCGACCTCCTCGTAGCCGGCCGGCGTGAAGCGGGCGATGACCAGCTCGCCGGTCTCGACCGAGATGAACGCGCGGTCCTCGTGCTGCACGAGGTGCGAGCTCGCCCAGCGGTCCTCGGGCACGAGCTGGTCGCTCGACCAGAGCCGCTCGCCTGTCGTCAGGTCCACGCCGCGCAGCTCGCCGTAGCTGTTCAGCCCGTAGATCGCGTCGCCCACCACAATCGGCGTCGACGTCATGGACCGCTGCACCGGGCGGTCGGTGCGGTTGGGGTTGGCGCCGGTCCAGACCAGCCGCGCCGCCGGACGGTCGGGGTTGAGCGCCAGCAGCAGGCCGCCGTTCTCCACCTGCGTGATGAGCAGGTAGCGCCCGCTGCGGACCGGCGTGCCGATCGTCAGCCCGCTCTCGAGCGGAAAGTCGTGCGCCCACCAGGTGCGGCCGGTGGCCGGGTCGAGCGACGTGACCCCGGCCGGGTGCCAGACGATCAACTGCCGCACGCCCGCGGCGTCGATCGCGATCGGCGAGGAGTAGCCCGCCTCCGAATTCGTATCGAGCGCGCGCCACGCCTCGGCGCCCGTCGCCTTGTCGAACGCCACGACCATGGCGTCGGGCTCGCCGCCCAGCAGCGTGATCAGGTGCTCGCCCTCCACGAGCGGCGAGTGCGCGACGCCGTAGACCGGCACGGTGACGCCGTAGTCGGCCACGGTGTCGATCTGCCAGTTCAGATCGCCGCCGGCGGTGTCGAAGCACGACAGCATGCCGGCCGCCCCGAGGATGTAGACGCGGTCGCCGTCAACGGTCGGCGTGGCCCGGGGGCCGGTGGCGAACACCGGGACTATGTTGCGGTAGGTGGCCGGCCATTCCCGCGTCCAGAGCACCGCTCCGGTCTCCTCGTCGAGCGCCACCAGCCGCTCGTGGCCGTCCATCGTGCGGCTGCCCGGCGTCTCCTGGTAGTCGGGGACGAAGACGCGCCCGTCGGCGACGGCCGGTCCGGCGAAGCCGGCGCGCACCGGGGTGCGCCACTTGACGATGAGCCCGTCTGCGGCGAAGCGCTCGACGATGCCGGTCTCGCGCCACACCGCGGCCCGGTCGACGCCGCGCCACTGCGGCCAGTCTTCGGCGCCGAGCACGGCGGGCAGGCAGCAGGCGCAGGCGAGCGCCGCGATCATCCGGCAGCGGGCCATTCCGGCCAGTGTACCAGCAAGCTCCCGCGTCAGCGGGGCGGGCCGACGGCGGCCCCCGCGCCGGCGCCGCAGAGACGCGCGGACTCGGCGAGCGATCCGAGGGCGAGGCGGGCGGCGCCGCGGTAGTAGTCGGTGTCGGCGTGGTTCTCGACGAGCGCGAGGCAGGCCGGCGCCCACGCGAGCAGGTGGTCCCGCAGGAAGTCCCGCTGGGCGTCGAAGCACCGCGCGAGTTGCGCCGCGTCGCCCCGGGCCGCGGCGTCGGCGGCCTGGTCGGACAGGGTGGCCACGAAGGCCAGCTCCAGCCCGAGGTGGTCGTCCGGCTCGCGGTGCACGGCCGGCGCCTCGACGCCGAACCGCCGGTAGAGCTCGCGCACCTGCAGGGTGGGTTCCTGGAAGGTGAGCTTCGTCTTGCTGCGGTGGACCGATTCCCACGGGGGAGCGAGCATCTCGCCGGGGCCGACGAAGAGCCGGTTGAAGTCCCACTCGAGGGCGCCGAGCCGGGCCGGGTCCCAGCCCGCGCAGAACGCGTTCAGCAGGGCCAGCCCCGCGGCGGTGCCGTCGTCGCGGGACGGGAAGGGCCACGCCTCGAACAACCGGTCGTCGGCGAGGGCGGCCAGCCACTCGGCGCGCGGCGCCTCGTAGAAGCACCGGCCGAGGAAGTGGTAGGCGAGGGCCTGCTCCGCCTGCCGCCGCCGCCACTCGGCGGGGACAGCGGGCGCGGTCAAATGCCCACCCTCACCCGCATGGCGTAGAACAGGAAGCGGCCGCACACCTCGGACACGAGGACGAGCCCGAGCGCCCCGCTCGTCAGGGCGGCGGCGAGTCGATGCCGGGAGGGCGGGAGGGGTCCGCGGGCGAGCGCGACGACGCCGCCCAGGGCCGCCCCTGCCGCCGCAAGCAGCCCGAGCCGCAGGAGGAGCACGCCGCCGTAGTCGCCGGTCAGG
>JAJEEU010000089.1 GCA_022820825.1 Vicinamibacteria bacterium | reverse complement strand
TCGGGGATGGGCGCCCGGACCCGCCGCGGGACGGCCCGCCGCCGGCGGCGGAAACGCTGTTCGACGACCTGACCGCCCGTGCCCGCCGGCTGGCGGCCGCCCCGTACCAGCCGCCCGCGGCCGAGTTGCCGCCGGCGCTGGCGGCCCTCGACTACGACCAGTATCGCTCGATCCGCTACCGCCCCGCAGCGGCCCTGTGGCGGGACGCCGCCCGCTTCGAGCTGCAACTGTTCCACCCCGGCTTCATCCACCGCGAGCCGGTGCGCCTGCACCTGGTGGAGGACGGCCGGATCGCCGCGCTGCCCTTCGACGCGGCCCGCTTCCGCTACGACGGCGACGCCGCCCCGGCCGCCGCCGCGGCCGCGCCGGGAATCGGCCACGCGGGATTCCGGATACACTACCCGCTCAACGACGCGGCCATCAAGGACGAGGCGGCCGTGTTCCTGGGTGCGTCGTACTTCCGTCTGCTCGGGCGCGGACACGTGCACGGCCTGTCGTCGCGCGGCCTGGCCGTCGACACGGCGCTCGAGAGCGGCGAGGAGTTCCCCCTGTTCCGCGAGTTCTGGCTGGTCCGTCCGGATCCCGACGCGGCCGTGATGACGTTCCACGCCCTGCTCGACAGCCCGTCGGTGGCCGGCGCGTACCACTTCGTCCTGGCGCCGGGCGCACCGACGACGCTGGAGGTCGACGCGCGGCTGTTCGCGCGCGCGGACGTCGCCAAGCTCGGCGTCGCGCCGCTGAGCAGCATGTTCCTGTACGGCCGCAACCGGCTGCCGGCGTTCGACGACTTTCGCCCCCAGGTGCACGATTCCGACGGCCTGCTGCTGCACACCGCCGGGGGCGAATGGATCTGGCGGCCGCTCGGCAACGGCCCGGACGTGCAGGTCACGGCGTTTCCGGGGCCTGCGCCGCACGGGTTCGGCCTGGTCCAGCGCGACCGCCGCTTCGAGAGCTACCTGGACGCCGAGGCGCGCTACGACCGGCGTCCGAGCGAATGGATCGAGCCGCTGGGCGACTGGGGCAGCGGGCGCGTGGAGCTGCTGGAGTTCCAGGTCGACTCGGAGTTCGCCGACAACGTCGCCGCGTACTGGGTCCCGGACCAACCCCTGACCGCCGGCGCGGCGCGGCGCTACCGCTACCGCCTGTCCACTTTCGACGCGCGGCTCCCCGCCCAGACGCTCGCGCAGGTGGAGCGGACCAGCATCGGCCGCGATGCGCTTCCCGGCCAGCAGGACCCGCCGCCCGCGAGCCGCCGCCGTTTCGTCGTCGATTTCGGCCCGCTGCCGGCGGCCGCCGCGGACCCGGGCGGCGCCGGCGGGCCGCCGCCGGTCGAGGCGGTGCTGGACGCCGCGTCCGGCCAGGTCTCCGACCTCGTCGTCCAAACCTTACCGGAGGCGCGCGGCTGGCGCGCCGCGTTCCGCCTGGTCCCGGACGGCCGCGAGCCGGCCGCGCTGCGCCTGTACCTGCACCGCGGCGGGCAGCGCGTGTCGGAAACGTGGGACCATGTCTGGCATCCCGACCATGTCCGGCACTGACGCGAAAGGCGCGGGCGGCCGTCCCCCGGCTGCTATCCGGTTGCCCCGCATCCGGGTGCGGCGCTGGCTGTACGGCGCGCTCGTCGCTTCCACCACGCTGGCCGGCGCCGCCATGATGCTCGACATCATGCGCGACGGCGGCGTCACGCTGCTGGAGCTCGTCATCCTGGCGCTGTTCACCGCCACGTTCGGCTGGATCGCCATGCCGTTCTGGAACGCGGTCATCGGCTTCGCGCTGGCGCTGCTCGGGCGCGATCCGTTGTCGCTCGAGCGGCTGTCCGAGCCCGGGGAGGGACCGCCGGACGCGGCCGCCGGGAGCAGCCGCACGGCGCTGGTGATGCCCGTGCACAACGAGGATCCCGCACGCGTCACGGCCGGCTTGGCCGCCATGCTGCGCTCGCTCGACCGTGCGGGCCGCCTGGACCGCTTCGACCTGTTCCTGCTGAGCGACACGACGGACCCGGCCATCGCGGAGGAGGAGGCGGCGGCCTGGGCCGCGCTCCACCGCCGCTTCGGCGCCGCCGCCGCGATGCACTACCGCCGCCGCGCGGCCAACACCGGCCGCAAGGCGGGCAACATAGCCGACTTCTGCCGGCGCTGGGGCGCGCGCTACGACTTCATGGTGGTGCTCGACGCCGACAGCATCATGACCGCCGCCGCGCTGACGCAACTGGTGCGCGCCATGGAGGCAAACCCGCAGGCCGGCCTCATCCAGACGGTGCCGCTGCCGGCGCGGCGGACCACGCTGTTCGGCCGCTGCATCCAGTTCGCCAGTTGCCTCTACGGCCCGCTGCTGGCGGCGGGGCAGGCGTGGTGGCAGTGCGATACGGCGAACTACTGGGGCCACAACGCCATCATCCGCGTCGCGCCGTTCAGCGCGCACTGCGGCCTGCCGGTGCTGCCGGGCCGCCCCCCGCTCGGCGGCGCCATCCTGAGCCACGACTTCGTGGAGGCCGCCCTCATGCGCCGCGCGGGCTGGGAGGTCTACCTGCTGCCGCTCCTTGAAGGGAGCTACGAGGAAGCGCCCGGCAACGTCGTCGACTACGCCCGCCGCGACCGGCGCTGGTGCCAGGGCAGCCTGCAGCATCTGCGGCTGCTGGGCGTACCGGGGTTCCACGCGCTCAACCGGCTGTACTTCGTGCTCGGGGCGGGGGGCTACCTCTCGTCCGTCGCCTGGCTGCTGCTGCTGCTGGCCGGCACGCTCTACGTGCTGCTCCAGGGGCCGGGCGCGCCGCTGCTGTGGGCGCCGCGTCTGTGGCCGGGGCCCGCGGTGCCGCTGCTGGCCGTCACGGCCGGGCTGCTGCTGGCGCCGCGCCTGCTGGCGCTGCTGCAGGTGCTGGCCGCCCGCCGCGGCGCGTTCGGGGGCGCGCCGCGCCTGCTGGCCGGCACGCTCATCGAGACGCTCTTCTCGGTCGTGGTGGCGCCGGTCATGATGCTTTACCACACCCGCTTCGTGGCGAGCGTGCTGGCCGGCCGCGACATCCGCTGGGAGGCGCAGGTGCGCGAGGGGAGCACGCTCGGCTGGCGCGAGGCCTGGGCGGGGGGCGCGTGGTGGATCACGCTGGCCGGCGCCGTCTGGGCCGCCGTGACGCTGTACGCCAGCCCCGCGTTCCTGCTCTGGCTGTCGCCTATCCTGACGGGGTTGCTGCTCGCGGCGCCGCTGATCCGCTGGACGAGCAGCCGCGGGCCGGGGGCCTGGACCCGGCGCCGGGGCCTGCTGCTGGTGCCGTCCGAGACGGCGCCGCCGCCGGAGCTTGCCGCCGGCGAGACGTCAACGGCCGCCGCCCGTCCCGCCGCCGCGGAGGCCGATCGCCGCCAGCTCGTGAGCCCGGCCGGTCAGGTTCCGTAGAGCTGTCCCTAGTCGCCGGGGAAGCGGGCGATCCGCTCGCCGCGCACGCTGCCCATCCAGATCTCGCCGCCGACGTCGAGCGCCGCGGTGCCGGTGAAGAAGTGCTCGTTGACGGGCGCGTCGACGACATGCTCGACCGCCAGCGTGTCGGGATCGACGCGCGCCGTATGCGTCCGCATGTCGTCGCACAGCGTATTGAGGCATTCCAGGATGCGCGGTATGCTCTCGGCGCTGTGTCCGGCGGTCAGCAGCGAGCCGTCCGCCTGCCAGCGGATGTTGTCCGGAAAGAAGCCCAGGTCGACCGTCTGCTTCTCGACGGGCTCGCGGCCGCGCGACAGACGCATGACCTGCCCGGCGCTCCACAGGTTGACGTACAGCCACTCGCCGTCCGGCGACGCCTCGATCCCGTTCGGACCGGACGACTCGCTCTCCGGCACGGTCGACCAGCCGTCTTCGGGGTGCCACTCCAGCACCACGCCGAAGATGGCGGCGCTGCCGATGTCGGCCGGCGAGAACTCCCCGCCCTCGGGCGGGACGAAGGGCACCGTCGCGACCCACCCGCCGTGCGGCAGCGGGCTGACCGAGTTGAGGGTCATGCCCTCGGGCGCGACCACGCAGCCGATCCAGGTGAGGCCGGGGGCCGCCGGCGCCGCCCCGGCGCCCTGCGCGCGCGCGTCGATCTCGAAGATTTCGACCGACTCGCGGAACCCGTGGTGCACGACGTACAGGTGGTGCAGGCCGTCAGCCACCGTGATCAGGTTCAACCCGTGGGCGCTGAACCGTTCGTTCTCGTTGGGGTCGATCGGTCCGGGACAGTCGGGATAGAGCGCCGTGTCGTGTCGCTCGCGGGGGTTGTCCACGGGAAACACCCGCATCCGCGACTGGTCGCGCCGGCTGACGTAGTGGATGGGCCCGCCGGTGTAGCCAGCCACCACCACGAGGTCGGTGTCCGGAATGGCCACCAGGTCCTCCGGGCTCGCGAGGCCGCAGACGAACGCCATGTCGTCCGCCGGGTCGCAGTCGGCGTTGGCCTCCGGCAGGTCCTGGCTGGGTTCCGGCATGGCCTCCGTCGCTTCCGGCATGTCCGGCTCCGGTCCGCCGCCGCAGCCCGCCAGCACCACCACCGCCACCGTTGCACCCGTCAAACGCAGCCACCGCTTCATGTGTTCCTCCCCCGGGCGGTCTCGCCCGCCCGGTAATGTATCACGCGTCCGCCGTCGGCCCGATCTCCGGCCGGGGGGTAAGATCTTCAGTCCAGAATGCCGGTCTTGTGTCGTCTGGCGGTTGCCGCGCTTGCGGCGCTGGCGCTCGCGAGCCGTCCGGCGGCGGCCGCCGACGCCTGCGTCACGCCTGACCACCAGACCGCGGGGCGGGCGGCGTCCGCGACCTCGAATCCGGCGCCCGGCACGCCGGATCCACGCGAGCTGCAGAGCGCTGCTCCGGCGGCGGGCAGCGGCGGAGACCCCGCGGCGAGTCCGTCCGGCGGCCCGCCCCGGCCCGTCCCGCCGGAGGTGGTCGCCCGCGACGGCGACGGCCGCACCACCGTGCGCGCCGTCAAGCTCGCCGCGGGCCTGCGCCTCGACGGGGTGCTGGACGAGCCGGTGTACGAGTGCGTGCGGGTGATCTCCGACTTCGTGCAGTTGATGCCCGACGAGGGGGCCCCGGCGACGGAACGGACCGCGGCCTGGATCATGTTCGACGCGGCGAGCATCTACGTCAGCGCGCGCCTGTGGGACTCGGCGCCGCCGGGCGAGTGGGTGGCCAACGAGATGCGCCGCGACACGCGCCAGCTCCGCAACAACGACAGCTTCTGGGTGGCGTTCGACACGTTCCACGACCGGCGCAACGGCGTCGCCTTCTACACGAATCCGCTCGGCGCGCTGGGCGACTTCGCCATCACCAACGAAGGCAACCCCAACGGCGACTGGAACCCGGTGTGGGACGTGCGCACCGGGCGCTTCGACGGGGGCTGGACGGTCGAGATGGAGATCCCGTTCAAGTCCCTGCGCTACCGGCCCGGGCCGGAGCAGGTCTGGGGCGTGCAACTGCGCCGCAACATCCGGCGCAGGAACGAGATGGCCTTTCTCACGCCGCTGCCGATCTCGGCCGGGCGGACCGGCATCTTCCGCGTCTCGCAGGCGGCCACGCTGGTCGGGCTGGAGGCGCCGGCCGGCGGCAACACCCTCGAGATCAAGCCGTACGCCATAGGCGGCCTGACCACCAACCTGGCGGCCACGCCGCCGCGGCGCAACGCCGGGGAGGGCGCCGGCGGCGTGGACGTCAAGTACGGCCTCACGCAGAACCTGACGGCCGACCTGACCTACAACACGGACTTCGCCCAGGTCGAGGTGGACGAGCAGCAGGTCAACCTGACGCGCTTCAGCCTGTTCTTTCCCGAGAAGCGGGAGTTCTTCCTCGAAGGCCAGGGCATCTTCAACTTCGCCCGCGGCGCCGCCGACGGCGCCGGGCGCAACACGGGTTTGCGGCAGGAAGGCGGCAACCGCCCCGGCCAGCGCGGCGGCAACGCCCCCACGCTGTTCTACTCGCGGCGCATCGGCCTGGAGGAGGGCACGGTGGTGCCGATCGTTGCCGGGGGACGGCTCACCGGCAAGGTCGGCGCGTTCGACGTCGGGGCGCTGAACATCCAGACCGACGAGGAAGCGTCGGTCGGGGCGCTGCCGACGAACTTCACCGTCGTGCGCGCCAAGCGCGACATCCTGCGCCGCAGCACCATCGGCGCGCTGCTGACGAACCGCTCGGTAGCGGTCGCCGGCGGCGGCTCCAGCCAGACGTACGGCGCCGACGCCACGTTCTCGTTCCACGACAACGTGAACCTGCTCGCCTATGTCGCGAAGACGCAGACGCCCGGTCTCGACGGCGAGGACCTGAGCTACCAGGGCCAGTTCATATACGGCGGCGACCGCTACGGGCTGCAGGCGGAGCACCTGGTCGTCGAGGACAACTTCGAGCCCGAGGTGGGCTTTCTCCGCCGCGCCAACTTCCGGCGCTCATACGCCACCGGACGCTTCAGTCCCCGGCCGCGCTCGATCGAAGCGGTCCGGCAGTTCCGCCTGGAAGGCAGCTTCGACTACATCCTGACCGCGGATACGGGGCACGTCGAGACGCGCCAGACGCAACTGGCGTTCGTGACCGAGTTCGAGAACAGCGACCGGCTGGCCGTATCGGCCGCCGACAACTACGAGCTGCTCGTCGAGCCGTTCGAGGCCGCCACCGGCGTGACGCTGCCCGTCGGCGGCTACGGCTTCCGCGACGTGGAGTTCCTGTACGCGCCCGGCCTCCAGCGGCGGTTCAACGGCGAGCTGCGGGTGCAGATCGGCGAGTACTTCAACGGCACCATCCGCTCGGTGGGCTTCACGCAGGGCCGGCTGGAGCTGACGCCGCAACTGGCGGTCGAGCCCACGCTCTCGGTCAACTGGATCGACACGCCGCACGGCGCGTTCCGCGCGGACCTGGCCGTCTCCCGCGTGACCTACACGTTCTCCCCGCGCATGTTCTTCGCCGGTCTGGTGCAGTACAACTCCAGCACCAACGCGATCAGCAACAACCTCAGGCTGCGCTGGGAATACACCCCCGGCAGCGAGCTGTTCGTGGTCTACACCGACGAGCGCCACGCCGACCCGCTGCGCCCGAACCGGGCCTACGACCTGCGCAGCCGCGGGCTGGTGGTCAAGGTGAACCGGCTGCTACGTTTTTGATGTGAAACCAAGGCGGATCCAGAGGGGGACGAGGGCGGCGCCGGCGGCGAGCAGCAGGCCGGACCAGGCGGCGGGCCAGGGGAACCAGACGGGCGGCGGGGCGGCGGTGAGCCAGGACCCCGCGCCGACGAGCACGCAGAACATCGAGAGGGCGCACGCCCCGGTCGCGCCCGCGGCGCGCGCCAGCCGCCGCGGCCAGGCGTCGGGTGCGTCGCCGGCCTCCGCCGCAACCGGACTCCAGAAACCGAGCGGACGCGCCTTGCGGTAGAACGCCGCGAGGCGCCGGGGGTCCTCGCGCGGGCCGAGCAGGATGGCGGCCAGCGCGCCGGCGGTGGCCAGCGCCGCCACGATCAGCAACCGCTCGGCCTGCCGGTCGTCGCCGAGCAGCACCATCAGCGCCGGCGCAGCCACCAGCGAGACGCCCGCGGCGGCAATCTCCGCCCAGGCGGTCACCCGCCACCAGACCCAGCGCAGCACGAGCGTCACGCCCATTCCGGCCCCCATCAGCAGGCTGGTCTGCCAGGCCTGGTTGATCGACGTGAGCTGCGTGAGGATCAGCAGGGCGAGGGCCACGATGGCCACGCTGGACACGCGCGCCACCCACACGAGCGAGCGCTCGTCGGGCTCGACGCCGCGCCACGCCCGGCACACGAAGCGCCGGTAGATGTCGTGCGTCCAGTACGACGCGCCCCAGTTCAGGTGCGTGTCCACCGTCGAGGCGAGCGCGGCCAGCATGCCGGTCAGCATCAGCCCCCGCACGCCCGGCGGCAGCAGCTCCGCCATGCCGCGCACGTAGGAAGCTTCGCGGTCCGCCTGCAGCAGGCCCGGCGCCAGCCCCGGGTCGGGCGGGAACAGCACCAGCAGGCCGAGGCCCAGCGGCAGCCACAGCAGGCTGCGCAGCACCACCTGCGTCCCCGTGAACACCACCGCCGCCGTCCTTGCGTCGCGGTCGCTGCGGCAGGCCATGGTCCGCTGCGCCAGGTAGCCGCTGCCGTCGGCGTTGAGCTGGATCAGCCACAGCAGGCCGAGCATGCCCAGCAGGGCGGGCGTCGCGTTGCGCGCCCGGTCGGGCGTGAACGCCAGGATCTCGTCGGGCAGGATGCCGCCCGGTCCGCCGCCGGCGTACTGCTCCCGGAGCCGCTCGGCGATGGCCCACGGCCCGCCCGCTTCCGCCGCCACGATCCACGCGAACGCCGCCGTGCCGGCCAGCATCACGCCGATCTGCACGATGTCGGTGGCGACCACGCCGCGCAGGCCGCCGGTGGCGGAGTACGCGGCGACCACGGCCAGCAGCAGGACGAGGGAGATGAGGTTGTCGGCCGTCGTGATCCAGACGCCGGGGCCGGCCGCCTGACCGGGCGCGAGCGGCACGCCGACCGTCGTGACGAAGGCGACCACGGAATCGAACAACCCGGCGGGGAGCCACTCGTGCCAGCGCAGGAACGGGCCGGCAATCGCCGCCGCCGCCAGCAGCACCCAGGCCAGCACCGTGCAGTTGAGCACGGTGCCGAAGTAGACCGCCTTGACGCCGCGCAGCACCGCGGCCGGATGCCCGCCGTAGCGCAGCTCGGACAGCTCCGCGTCGGTCAGCACGCCGGCCCGCCGCCAGCCGCCCGCGAGGGCGAACCCCATCAGCAGGAACGCGACGGCGTAGATCCAGAGCTGCCACAGGGCGAAGATGCCGGCGGTCGCGATCAGGCCGGTCACCAGCAGCGGCGTGTCGGCGGCGAACTGCGTGGCCGCCATGCTCAGGCCCGCCTGCCAGCCGCGCAGGCTGCGGCCGGCCAGGAAGTAGTCGTCGAGGCCGCGCGACGCGGCGCGGCGGTTGCGCACGCCCGCCGCCACCGCGTGGACGACGAAAGCCGCGACGATCGCGATGTCGATGAGCGCCATGCCGCGCCGACACGATAGCTGATAACAACCCGCTGATATGCTGTGCAGCACGGAACCCGGAGGGAATCCCGATGAAGACGTTGTGGCTTATCACCGTGACCCTGGCCGTCCTCGCGCTGCCGGGCCCCACCGGTGCCGCCGCGCAGGAGTGCGCGCCCGACGGGGACGTGACGTTCGTCTGCAACCAGGCCGGCCCGGAGGACCTCGTGGCCGTGCCCGGCACGCACTGGGTGCTGGCCGGCGCCTACCAGCCGGGCAACGGCGGCCTGCGGCTGATCGACGCCCGCGACCTGTCCACCACGATCCTGCTGCCGTCGGACGCGCTCCGCGAGCGGCACGACCGCGACGCCTATCCGACCTGCCCCGGCCCGATGGTCGCGGACGCGGGCGCGGACTTCGACGCCCACGGCCTGCACATAGCCGAGGGGCAGGGCGGCGTGCACACGCTGTACGTCGTCCACCACAACCGGCGCGAGTCGGTCGAGGTGTTCGAGCTCGACGCGCGGGCGGATCCGCCGCAACTCACGTGGGTCGGCTGCGTCGAGGCGCCCGCCGGGGAGAACCTCAACCTCAACTCCGTGGTGCCGCGCCCCGAGGGCGGCTTCGCGGCCACCAGCTTCCGGCCCCTGGGCGGCGCGATCGAGCCGATCATCCGCGGCGAGATTTCCGGCGCCATCTGGGAATGGGATGCCGACTCCGGCTGGAACAAGGTCCCCGGCAGCGACACGGCGGGCCCGAACGGGCTCGAGATCTCGCGCGACGGCCGCTGGTACTTCATCGGCGGCTGGGGGCCGCAGGCGCTGATCCGGGTGTCGCGCGGCCGTACGCCGGTCGAGCGCGACGAGGTGCCGGTCGGCTTCCGCATCGACAACCTGCGCATGGCGCCGGACGGCACGGTGCTGGCCGCCGGGCAGGGGGGACAGCTCGGAGGCGCGGGCGGCACCTCCAACGTGGCGCGGGTCGACACCGAGGCGCTGACGGCCGTGGAGATCGTCAACCACCCGAACGGCGAGCTGTTCGGCACGGCCACGGTGGCGCTGCAGGTGGGCGATGAGGTCTGGGTCGGCTCCCTGCAGGGCGACCGGATCGCGCGCTTCCCGTCGCGCTAGCCAGCGGACCGAGGAGCACGGGAATGGCGGCAATCATGAAGAGACATGGGATCACCCGCGGGCTGCCCGCACTCCCGTTGCTGGCCGTGCTGCTTGCGGCCGGAACGGCGGCGGGCCAGACGACGGCCGGCGTTTACACCGCCGAGCAGGCGGAGGCGGGCCGGGCGGTGTACGCGAGCGCGTGCGCCGAGTGCCACCAGCCGAACCTGCAGGGCAGCTTCGAGGCGCCGCCGCTGGCGGGGGAGAGCTTCCTGAACTTCTGGGGCGATCTGACGGCAAGCGACCTGTACGACCGCATCAGCAGCTCGATGCCTCCGGAGCAGCCCGGCACGCTCGCCGAGAGGGAATACGTCGAGGTCGTGGCGTACCTGCTGCAGGCGAACGGCGCGCCGGCCGGGAGCGCGGCGCTGGCGGCCGACGCCGCAGTCACCATCGCCGCCGCGGCCAGCGGCGAGCAGCCGGCCGCAAGCGCG
>JAJEEU010000108.1 GCA_022820825.1 Vicinamibacteria bacterium | reverse complement strand
AGGTGGAGCGTTTCTTTGCGTGGCTGCAATGGCAGCGTCGCATTGTGACGCGCTGGGAGTACTACCCGGCGAACTTTCTGGGATTCGTGCAGCTCGCCTCATTGCTGATATTGTTCAAACGATTTTGAGATAGGTTCTAGTACTTGTACATGAACTCGCGGCGTTCGCCATCGGCACAGAGGATTTCCACCGAATCGTCGTCCGAGAAGTCCAGAAGAATACGGGCAAGGACTTCTCCGGCTACCCTGGGAAACTCGACTTGAAGCCTGCGTTCACCCGTGAACGACTCCAAGCCCGCCCACGCCGCGGAAGCGGTGGCTTCCGAGATCGCTCTGTGCTCGGGCCTGGGGCCGCGGATGCCTCTCGTCGGTGTCCCGTCGGTCTTGTCCGGAAAGTTGTCGGCAATGCCCAGGACAACAAGGTCGCTGGATCTCCGTTGTCGATTTCGCTGCGCGAAAACCTCCTCGTACGCCTGAATTCTTTCGGCGGTGGCCTCGACACCGGCATTCCAGCACTCGCGCCAAGCTTGGCCCGCGGACCGACGGTGTTGCGGAGCAGCACTCCAGAATACGCATTCGCCGTTCGTCAGGAATCCGGCATGGCTGATGTTCGCCGATCCGGCGATCGCAAGAGAAACATCCGAAACGCCAGCTTCGTCATCGAATCGGGCCGCGCCCACGTACAGCTTTGGGTGGAACGTTCGGTCTGGAGTATTGGCGATGCGGACATTCCAGCCGTTGTCCACGGCGTTGCGCAATGCCCTGGGATGGGTCACAGCGTCGCTGATCCCGGTGACCAGTCTGACTTCGTCGACGCGTCCTTCATCAAGGATGCTCTTGACGAGGCTGAAGCCGGTCGCAGAAACGTAAGCGACGGCCATGCCGACGACACGCGGTCTCGCACGCAGTATCTGCTTGCGGAACAGCGCCTTGTAGGTAGTACCTGCTATTCCACTGGTAGCGAACGCACTCGTCATCGGGTCCCCGCCCTAGGGGGCGGGCGTTCCTACGTCTCTCAGAACAGGCCGGGCTGATTGAGCGGACGGCCGGAATACGGATCCGTCATCACCGGCAGCACGGGCCAGCGGCGGTCAAAGTAGTCCGTCATCGACCACAGGTGCAGTCGGTCGTACGGCTGGCCTTCAACGTGTACGCGCCCGGCCGTTTTTGCGTCCGCCCGTGGGCGTGGCGGCGCAGGCTCGAGAGTCACGAAGCAGCCCAAAGCGGCACGTTCGCGTTCCAGGACGTGCCGGAAATCCCGGAAGTGTGACAGGTTGAATGACCGACTGCCCTTGACCTGGGCCAAGGCGAGCCGGGAATCGGCATCGTCGGGGGCAACGGCGAGCGTGGCGCGCCCATCCACGCCTCCGTCGCCCCGCTGCCGGTTGTTGGGCGCAAAGCCCGGCAGCCGCGTGACCGCCCACGACTCGAACGCGAACGGTTGCTCAGCGGCGAGCTTCCTGGCGCCCACTAGGTCGGCCGGAATGCCGAGCGTCGGTATCGCCGGGTCCTTCAGGCGGCGCTCCCGTACCAACTCCACGGCGAACGCGGAGATGTCGATGCCGCACCATCGGCGCTTCAGCCGGCGCGCGGCATCAACCGTCGTGCCGCAGCCGCAGAACGGGTCCAATACCAGGTCGCCCTCATTCGACGACGAGGCGATGATGCGCTCCAACAGGGCGCGGGGCTTCTGCGTCGGGTAGCCGAGCTCTTCGTTACCCGCCACGGGTCGAATGTCGTGCCAGTCGTTCGTGACCGTCCGGCCGCGCGACTCATGCAGGTATTTCTTGTACTGCGGCACCGCGCCAGGTTTCGTCTGAACGACAATACCTGCCTCGTATGCGGCCTGCATCCGCTCGCGGGTCCATCGCCACACCCGCGTCACGCCGAGGAATTCGTACGTCAAGTTGGGCCGGTCGTCATTCGGATTCAGAAGCGGCAGAAGCCGATACCGCCCCTTGGTGTCCCGGTGGGTATACGCTCGCTTGACGTACTCCGGGTCATGCTCTGCGTAGACCATGTTGAACGAACAGTCTGCCGTCCTGCCGTACCGGAGGATGGTGTCCCGGCAATTCGGGAAGTTGATCGTGATCAGGCTCTTCGGATTAGAGCGGCGCCAGGTGATCTCGTTTCGGAAGTTCTCCGGCCCGAACACGGCGTCGCACAACACCTTCAGGTAATGGCTCGCCGTCGGGTCGCAGTGCAGGTACAGCGAGCCGGTCGGCTTCAACAACCGGTGCATGTGCTCCAGCCGTTCGGCCATGTAGGTCAAGTAGGCGAGCATGCCGGACGGCCCGAGAATCCCTGCCAGCCCGACGACGGCCCGATGCGCTGGGCGCGCCGCCCCCCCTTCGAACCGCGCCAGCCGTTCGCCGGCCGCGGCATCCCAAGACCACGTGTCCGCGAACGCCCGTGTCTGCGCGCCGCCAGCGCTGTCCCGAGCGTAGAGCACGTTGTAGCTGGCGTTCGAGTTGAACGGCGGGTCGAGGTAGACCAAGTCGACCGTGGCATCGTCCCAGCGTGCCATCCAGTCCAGACAGTCGCCGTAGCAGAGAGTGTCAACGGGCGGGGCAGTCATAACGCATCGGCACGGAGCCAACGGCGCGCCCACCGAGGCTCATCGGCTACAGCATTGTACGTCATCTCTAAGGCCGCGTTCTGCGCCTCGGACTGGCGCTCACGGGCTCTGATTCCGGGAATCTGGCGGGTCCCGAAGAATCGCGACCGTTGGTCGGTCAGTCGGATTCTGGAACGTCAGTGCCAGGGAGGCGGACGACGCGGTTACGGGATATTTCCGTCGCAAGTCCTGGAGGTTCCCTCATGGAGGAGTCCATATACGAACGCCGGCCGGCGGCGGACGGCGGCTTCGCCGGTCGTCGCGGCGGTGCCCGGGGCCGAACCCGAAGGCTGCTGCAGAGCCCACCGCTTGCAGCCAGACCGTGCTGGACGAAGCCGGCGGCATCCATGTTTCGGCGGAGACGGCGCGGCGGCTAGCCCGCGAAGCGGCGACGGTCGAGATGCGGCGACGGTCGAGATGCAGCACGGCCCAAGCGGTGAGATCCTCGACGTTGGCGGCCGGACGGGGGGCGTTCCCGGCGGCCCCGCCGCCGCTGTGGACGGGCGCGCCTCTGGAGCCGGTTACGGAGCGGCTCGATCAGGAGGGCGTCACCGTTGACTCGCAGACGGGCACGCCGGCCTGGCGGGGCGAGCGGGTGGACATCGGCTGGGTGGTCGGTTCGCTGTGGTGGCCGCGTTCGGATGGGCCGCAGGAGTGAGCGCGAGAAACGCGGCTTCGACCTGAACGCGAACACGCCGAAGCCATGCGGAGGGAGTTGGTTTATCGCTCGTACTGAGCCACCCCACCCGCACACTGCGCGGCGGAGGCTGCGCGGGCGCTACGTTTCTGCGCCCTGACGCTGCACCTCGTCCTCGATTTCGTCCATGAGAGCGACCAGGTCGAGGAGGTCGTGGCTGGTGACGGTGCCGAGGAACTCGCCGGTGCGGGGGTCCATGACCGCCGCCACGGTCATCCAGTGGCCGGCCATGCGCTGGAGCACGTCGTCGATGGGCTCGTCGGGCGAGGCCTGCGGCACTCTCCGGCGCAGCGCGTCGCGCAGCGGGGCGTCCGCGCGCGCGCTGTCGCGCATTGCCCGCGCCTTGCTCAGCGGAAGGATGCCCACGGGGACGCCGTCGTCCACGACCAGGTAGTCGTACTGGTTCGGCACCGTCCAGTCGCTGAGAAAGCTGTCAATTGAAACGTCTGTTCCCGGATAGGCCCGCGTGCGATCCAGGACGGAGCTCACCTTGACGCCGGCCAGCGCGTGGCGCGCGAACGACGGCAGCACCATCCGGGGCGGCGCCGGGCGCTCCGGCGCCCGCGCACGGTCGAGCGCTGCGCCGATGGCCGGCGGCGCCAGCAGGAGGTATCCGAACATCACGAGCACCAGCAGCGAGTAGACGTCCCGCCCGATGACGCCGGACGCGGCCAGCACCGCCAGGAAGGCAATTTCCGTCGGGCCCTTGGCCATCAGTCCCGCGGCAACCGCGAGCGGGGTGTCGAGACCGGCCAGCCGCGCGCCGGCGACGGCTCCCACGAGCTTGCCGGCCAGCGGAACGCACACGAGGGCAACGACGGCGGCCGCCGGCAATCCGATGACAGACGCATCCAGGTGCACGCCGGCCGCGGCAAGGAACAGCGGCGTCTGCCACGCCTCGGCGAAGCGCCGCATGCCCGGCAGCATGCGGTCGCGCAGCCGGTGCGGCAGCCCCGAGAGCGAGGCGCCCAGCAACAGCGCGCCCAGGAAGCCGTGCATGCCGATGGCCTCGGCCCCCGCGGCCGCCAGGGCGAGGCTACCGGCGAGCAGTGCAAAATTGAGCGCCGCGGCGCCCGGGACGCGCCGCAGGAGCTCGCCGGCGCGCGGCAGCAGCTTCGCCGCGGCAATCCAGACTCCAAGCGCGAAGCCGGCCATCTTTCCCAGTTGCACCGCTGCGCCGCCGATGGCCGGTACGCGGTCGAATCCGCTGATGGTCGCCGCCACGAGCAGCAGGACAAGCGTCTCCGCGATGATTACCGTCGTGAACACCCGCAGGCCGGTCTGCTCCTTGAGCAGGCCCTTGCCGGCCAGCACGCCGGACGCGATGGCCACGCTCGACAGCGCCAGAACGCCGGCCAGCGCGAGCGCCGCCGGCAGGCGGAGGCCGAGCCCGATGCCCCACTGGTCGGACGTGACCGCCAGCGCGGCAAGCACCGCGGCGCCGGCCGCGAAGCCTGCCGCGACCAGGTAGCGTCCGCGGGCGGCCGCCAGGAAGCCGGGCAGATCGACCTCGTCGAGGCCCACGACAAGGAAGACGAAGGCGGCGGCGAACAGGAGAATGTCGGCAGCCTCCGGCGGCTGCACGATCCCGGTCAGCGGCCCCAGGACGGCCCCCGCCAGCGTGCAGGCCACAGCCGGGTGCAGGCCGAGGCGGCCGAGAAGCTGCTCCGCGATCTTGGCCGCGGCGATCAGCAAGCCGATATCCAGCAGGAGGTCCATGCCCGCTACATTCTCCACTGGGCGCGCGCAGCGCGGAGGCGGCGCGCAGCCCGCAGTCGCTGCAGCACGATGGCGGCGGCGGTCGCCACGTTCAGCGAGTCGACGGCCGGCTCGATCTCTATCCGCACCCGCTCGTCGCACAGGTCGAGCGCCGCGCGGCTGACGCCGTCGCCCTCGTTGCCGAACAGCAGCGCCGCCGGCGCGCCGTCACGCCGGCGCACCAGCGCCTCCAGGTCAGTGGCGCCAGGGTCCGGCGTAAGCGCGACGAGCCGCGCACCCGACGCCTTCACCCGCTGCAGCGCGTCCGGCCACTCCTCCGCCACCTGGAACGGCAGCGTCAACGACGTGCCCATCGACGTGCGGATGGCCTTGCGATACAGCGGATCGGCGCAGGTCGGCGACAGCAGGACGGCCGACGCGCCGAACGCGGCGGCGCTGCGGAAGATGGACCCGACGTTGTCCGGGTTCGAGACGCCCTCCAGGGCCACGAGCGGACGCGCCGCGTCCGGTTGCAGACCCGCGGCGTCCGTCATCCCCGACGCAGGCCGCGCGCCCAGCGCCAGGCAGCCGCGATGGAACCGGAACCCGGTGATCTGGCGGAGCTGCGCGGAATCGGTCAGGTATACGCTCGGCCCGCCGCCGTCACCCGCGCGGGCGGCCAGCGCGGGCTCCAGCCGCGGGAGCAGGCTGTCGGTCAGCAGCACGGCGCAGGTCCGAAACCGGGACGCGAGCAGGCGCTCGACCGCGAGTCGCCCTTCGGCCACGAACAGACCGCGCTCGCGCATGAGCGCGGGGTCCGACATGCTGCGGAAGTCGCGCACGCAGGGATCGTCGACGGTCGGGATCCGGATGGGCTCGATTGCCACGGCAGGCGCTGGCAGCGGACCGCCTACGTGGAGCGGACGACGGACCGGTTGCTGCGGTGCCGGTCGAGCACCTCGAGGCCGAGGGGCTTGCTGAGGTACACCTTCGCCTCGCGGTTGTCGCCGGCGTGCGGCTCGAACTTGATCACGTTGAACTGCAGGTGGTCGAGCGTGCCGCGCATGCCGTACAGCCGGTTCTTGGTCTTGACGACTATCTCGTCGAATCCGTTGTCGTGCGCCCACGCCTCCTGCTCCTCGGTCAGGGCGCGAAAGAACCCCTGGCCGCGCCAGTCGCGGCGCGTCCCGCCGATCCAGCTATACAGCACCTTGCGGCCGGCGAACTTGACGCAGTCGTGCAGGCGCGCGACCAGGTCGGCCAGCTTCGGATCGGTCTCGTCCGACCGCAGCTCGTGCGACACCTTGTAGGCCACCGGCACCACCGTCGACGGATCGTCCGGCAGCGGCGCCTCGGCCATCAGGATCTGGTGGTCGCGTTCGCCGAGCCTGCCGATCACCTCCGCCGCCGTCTTGCGGCGCGGGAACTCGCCGAAGTACTCCTCGATGTACTCGATTTCGAGAGCGCCCTGCTGCAATTCGTACTGGCGGATGTGGTATTCCATGCGCTCGAAGCAGCATCATACACCCCGTTATGCCGGAGCTGCCGGACGTCGAGGCGTACGTCTCCTGCCTTGCGCCGCGCATCGTCGGACAGCGGCTGGAACGCGTCCGGCTGCTGCGGCCGTTCGTGCTCCGCTCCGTCGCGCCCCCGCTCGAAGACGCCGCCGGGCGGAGCGTGCTGTCCGTCGCGCGGCTCGGCAAGCGGGTGGTCATCGGACTCGCCGGCGACCTCTTCCTCGTCCTGCACCTGATGATTGCGGGGCGCCTGCGCTGGCGCGAGCGCGGCAAGGCCATTCCGAAGAAGCTCGGTCTGGCGGCGTTCGACTTCTCCAGCGGCACGCTACTGATAACCGAGGCCGGCTCCATCAAGCGCGCCGCGCTGCACCTCGCCGCGGGCAAGGCCGGATTGCAGGCGCACGATCGCGGCGGCCTCGAGCCCCTCGAAGCCGACCTGGCCGCGTTCCGCGCGGCGCTGACGCGCGAGAACCACACGCTGAAGCGCAGCCTCACTGATCCGCGGCTCTTCTCCGGCATCGGCAACGCCTATTCCGACGAGATCCTGCACGCCGCCGGCCTCTCGCCGCTAGCGCTCACGCAGCGCTTGGCCGACGCGGAGATCGCCCGGCTGCACGCCGCGACGCAGAATACGCTGCGCGACTGGACCGTGCGCCTGCGGCAGGAGGTGGGCGATGGATTTCCGGAGAAGGTCACCGCATTCCGTCCCGGAATGGCGGTTCACGGCCGCTACGGCAAGGCGTGCCCGGCCTGCGGCGGCCCGGTGCAACGCATCGTCTACGCCAGCAACGAGTCGAACTACTGCCCCGCCTGCCAGACCGGCGGCAAGCTGCTCGCCGACCGCGCCCTCTCGCGCCTGCTCAAGCGCGACTGGCCGCGGACGCTGGAAGAGCTGGAGACGCTGAAGGAAGAGCGCAGTACCGCGTCGAAGAACCCATCTTGATTTCAATGCAATCATTGCATAATGTGGAGCTGGACCTCACCGGAGGTACGTCATGGCCAGCATCACGATTCGCCAGCTCGACGACACGCTGAAGCGGAAGCTGCGCGTCCGGGCGGCCGAGAACGGCCACTCGATGGAAGAGGAAGCCCGGATCATCCTGCGGGGCGTGCTCGACCGGCAACCCGCCAGGCCTGCCACGAAATTCGGCACGGCGATACACAAGCTGTTCCTGCCGTTCGGTGGTGTCGAACTTGACATCCCGCCGCGTGAACCGATGCGAGAGCCGCCCCGGTTCGATTGACCATGTCCGCGCTGATTCTCGACACCAACGTCATATCCGAGCTCATGCGGAACCGGCCCGACCCGCGCGTGCTGCGCTGGCTGGACGCCCAACCGCTGGACAGCCTGTTCACCACCGCAATCGCCGAGGCCGAAATCAGGACCGGCATCGCCATGCTGGCGGCCGGACGCCGCCGCACAGCCCTCGCCGCGGCAGCCGATCAACTGTTCCAACGGTTCGACGATCGCATTTTTCCCTTCGACAGCCCGGCGACCAGCGACTACGCCGACATCGTCGCACGGCGCCGCGCAGCGGGCCGCCCCGTCGCACAGGCCGACAACCAGATCGCCGCCATCGCACGCTCCCGCAACGCCGCCGTCGTGACCCGCAATACCGGGGACTTCGACGACGTCGACATCGACGTCATCGACCCCTGGCGCGACGGCTAGGTGTCGTAGGCGAGGTTCGGGGCCAGCCAGCGCTCGACAGCCGGGACGTCGACACCCTTGCGCGCGGCGTAGGACTCCACCTGGTCGCGGCCGATGCGGCCGACGGTGAAGTAGCGCGCCTCCGGATGCGCGAAGTACAGGCCGCTGACGCTGGCCGGCGGCGTCATCGCCGCCGACTCGGTCAGCGCCATCCCGGCCTCCTCCGCGCCCAGCAGCTCGAACAGCTTGAACTTCTCGCTGTGGTCCGGACAGGCGGGATAGCCGAACGCGGGCCGGATGCCGCGGTAGCGCTCGGCGATGAGCTCCTCGTTCGACAGCGACTCGCCGGGCGCGTAGCCCCACTCGCGCCGGACGCGCGCATGCAGGTACTCCGCGAACGCCTCCGCCAACCGGTCGGCCAACGCCTTGACCATGATGGCCCGGTAGTCGTCGTGGTCCTTCTCGTATTCCCGCACGAGCTCCGCGCCGCCGATGCCGGCGGTGACGGCGAACGCCCCCACATGGTCGGTCCGGCCCGGCCCGCGCGGCGCGACGAAGTCGGCGAGCGAGCGGTTGGGCCGGCGGTCGCCGTACGCCTCCTGCTGGCGCAGCATGTTGAAGCGGACGCGCTCCTTGCCGCCGGCGCCGTCCGCGGGGTCGTACAGCACCACGTCGTCCCCGTCCGCATGCGCGGGCCAGAAGCCGTATACGCCGCGCGCCGTCAGCCGGCGCCCGGCGACGATCTCCTCCAGTAACGCCGTCGCGTGCGCGTGCAGCTCGCGCGCCGCCGCGCCCTGCGCCGGGTCGTCGAGTATGGCCGGATAGCGGCCCTTCAGCTCCCAGGCTGCGAAGAAGAACGTCCAGTCGATGAACGGCGTCAGTTCTTCCAGCGGCACCTCGACGGTCCGGCGCCCGGTGAATGACGGCACGGGCAGGTCCTGCCCGTCCCAGTCCGTCCTGAGCGGGTTGTCCCGTGCGGCGGCGTAGGTCACCAGCGCGCGCGCGCGCCGCCCGGCGTACTGTTCCACCAACCGGGCCTGATCGGCGCGGTTCTCCGCGTCGAACGCGGGCCGCTGGTCCGCACTCAGGAGCCTGGATACCACGTCGATCACGCGCGACGCGTCGGCCACGTGGACCGTCGTGCCGGGGTACGCCGGGGCGATCTTGACGGCCGTATGCTGGCGCGACGTGGTGGCGCCGCCGATGAGCAGCGGGAGCTGCAGGCCGCGCTGCGTCATCTCCGTCGCCACGTAGACCATCTCGTCGAGCGACGGCGTGATGAGCCCGCTCAGACCCACGAGGTCGGCGCCTTCGTCAACCGCGGTCTGCAGGATCCTGTCGCACGGCGCCATCACGCCCAGGTCCACCACGTCGTAGTTGTTGCAGCGCAGCACCACGCCGACGATGTTCTTGCCGATGTCGTGGACGTCGCCCTTGACCGTGGCCATCACGATCCTGCCCTGCGAGGAGCCGGCGCTCTGCTCCGCCTCCATGTAGGGCTGCAGGTAGGCCACCGCCTTCTTCATGGCGCGGGCGCTCTTGACCACCTGCGGCAGGAACATCTTGCCGGCACCGAACAGGTCGCCGACCACCTTCATACCGTCCATCAGCGGCCCCTCGATGACGTCGAGCGGCCGGGCCAGTTGCCGCCGCGCCTCCTCCACGTCGGCCTCGATGAAGTCGACGATGCCGTGCACCAGGGCGTGGGACAGGCGGGCGCCGACATCCCCTTCGCGCCAGCTCAGGTCGACCTCGCGCGCGCGCGCCGACCCGCGGACTCCCTCCGCGAACCGCACCAGCCGCTCGGTGGCGTCCGGGCGGCGGTTGAAGATGACGTCCTCGACGTGCTCCAGCAGGTCGGGCGGTATGTCCTCGTACACCGCGAGCTGGCCGGCGTTGACGATGCCCATGTCCATGCCGGCGCGCACCGCGTGGTAGAGGAACGCGGCGTGCATCGCCTCGCGCACCGCGTCGTTGCCGCGGAACGCGAACGACAGGTTGCTCACGCCGCCGCTCACCTTGGCGCCCGGACAGCTTGCCTTGATGTGCCGCGTCGCCTCGATGTAGTTGACCGCGTAGTCCGCGTGCTCCTCCAGGCCGGTGGCGACCGCGAGTATGTTCGGGTCGAAGATGATGTCCTCCGGCGCCACGCCAGCGCGCGTCGTCAGGAGCTTGTACGCACGCTCGCAGATCCCGACCTTGCGCTCGATGGTGTCGGCCTGACCGGTCTCGTCGAACGCCATGACGACCATCCCGGCGCCGTAGCGGCGGATGCGGCGCGCCTGCTCGAGGAAGGCGTCCTCGCCCTCCTTGAGGCTGATCGAGTTGACGATGCCCTTGCCCTGGACGCACTTGAGGCCGGCCTCGATGACCGACCAGCGCGAGCTGTCGATCATCACCGGCACGCGCGCGATATCCGGCTCCGTGGCGATCAGCCGCAGGAAGCGGGTCATGCACGCCTCGGAGTCGAGCATGCCCTCGTCCATGTTCACGTCGACGACGTTGGCGCCGCCGCGCACCTGCTCCAGCGCGACGTCGGCCGCCGCGGAGTAGTCCTCCTCCCGGACGAGGCGCGCGAAGCGGCGCGAGCCGGTCACGTTGGTCCGCTCGCCGACCATCAGGAAGTTGCCGTCCGGCCGCACGGTGAGGCGCTCCAGTCCGCTGTACTCGGCGGCGCGCGCGCCGTTCGCGACCGGACGCGCGCGCGGCGCCACGCCGGCCACCGCCTCCCCCACGGCCCGGATGTGGTCCGGCGTCGTGCCGCAGCAGCCGCCCAGGAGGTTGACGATGCCGGCGGCGGCGAACTCGCGCAGCAGCCGGGCGGTCTCCTCCGGCTCTTCGTCGTACTCGCCGAACGCGTTCGGCAGGCCGGCGTTCGGATAGCAACTGATCCACGTGCCGGCCACCCGCGCCAGCTCGGCGAGATACGGGCGCATCTCGCGCGCGCCGAGCGCGCAGTTGATACCGACGGAGAACGGACGGGCGTGCGCCACGGACACCCAGAAGGCATCGATGGTCTGGCCCGACAGCGTGCGGCCGCTGCGGTCGGTGATGGTCACCGACAGCATCAGCGGCAGCTCGACCCCCAGCTCGTCGAACACCTCCTGCACCGCCACGATCGCCGCCTTGGCGTTCAGCGTGTCGAAGATCGTCTCGATCAGCAGCAGGTCGCAGCCGCCGTCGATCAGCCCGCGGGCCTGCTCGGCGTAGGCGTCGCGCAGCGCGTCGAACGTGGCGGCGCGGAAGGTCGCGTCGTTGACGTCGGGCGAGATCGAGAGCGTGCGGTTCGTCGGCCCGATCGCCCCGGCCACGTAGCGCGGGCGGTCGGGCGTCCGGCGCGTCCAGCGCTCGGCGGCGGCGCGGGCGAGGCCCGCCGCCGCGCGGTTCAGCTCGTAGACGACCTCCTCCAGGCCGTAGTCCGCCTGTGCGACGGAGGTGCCGTTGAACGTGTTGGTCTCGACGATGTCCGCGCCCGCCGCCAGGTACTCGTCGTGGATCGCCTCG
This sequence comes from Vicinamibacteria bacterium, assembly GCA_022820825.1. Classification (GTDB taxonomy): domain Bacteria; phylum Acidobacteriota; class Vicinamibacteria; order Vicinamibacterales; family UBA8438; genus JAAXGX01. Next base: position 36,022 of record JAJEEU010000108.1, on the reverse strand, counting down.
ATCACGTCCGGACGGGTCAGCACCAGCAGGTCGTTGTCGCCGGCGAGGTCGCGGGCATGCCCGGCGAACCGCTCGCCGCGGAAATCGGCCTCTCCGAGCCCGCGGCGCTGGATCATCGTCCCCATGGCGCCGTCGAGGATCAGGACGCGCTCCCGCAACGCGGCGTCGAGCCGCGCGCGCACGCCGTCACCCTGCACGTGGTGTGTGTTCATGAACCTCTCGAAGACGGTGGACCCGCCGCGCGGAAATCGCGCGGCGGGCTACATGCCCCGGTAGACGATGCGCCAGACGCGGCCGCCGGCGTCGTCGGTCACGTAGACCGAGCCGTCGGGCCCCTGGCCGATCCCCGCGGGGCGGTGGGCGGCGTCGCGCGGGTCCACGAGGGGCGCTACGCCGGCGAACCCGTCGGCAAACGTCTCCCACTCGCCCGTGAACTCGCCGTTGCGGCGCGGCGCGAACGCCACCTGGTACCCCTGCTGCTCCATGGGCGCGCGGTTCCATGATCCGTGGAATACGACGAATGCACCGTCCCGGTAGCGGGCCGGGAACTGGCCGCCGCTGTAGAACATCATGTCGTGCGGTCCCCAGTGGCCGGGAAACGCCACCAGCGGCCGCTCGTAGCGGCCGCAGTCGCCCGCGGCCTCACCGTCGCCGCCGTACTCGGGCGCCAGCACCCGCCGGCCCAGGAAATGATCGTAGTAGCAGTACGGCCAACCGAAGTCGGCGCCGTCCCGCAATCTGAACAGCTCCTCGGACGGCAGCTCGGCGCTCTCGGCGTCATCGAAGTACGCCCCGAACAGCGTCGCCAGCGAGTCGCGGCCGTGCTGCATCGCGTACACCGCGCGCGTTGCGGGGTCCCACGCGATTCCCAGCAGGTTGCGCGTCCCCAGCGCGAACTTGTGGCCGTCGTCCGCCTGCGTCTGCCCCGGCCGATCCGCGTCGAAGCGCCAGACGCTCGCCTGCCGCTCGCGCTCCGGGCAGGGCTGGCGTCCGGGCGATCCCGCCGTCCGCCGCTGCTGCTGGCAGGCGTTCGACGGCGCGCCCACGTTCACGTAGATGTTGCCGTCGTCGTCGAAGGCGAACGGCTTGTCCCGATGCCCGCGCTGCATGGGAAACTCCGACACCATCAGCTCCGGCGGCCCTGCGGGCACGAGCTGTCCCGGCGTCAACGCATAGCGGAACACCTCGGTCGGCGTCGAGATGTAGAGATGGCCGTCGCGGAGCTGGAGGCCGGTGCCGTAGGTGTCGCCGAACTCCTCCACCACTTCCGCCCGCCCGTCGCCGTCGGCGTCCCGCAGTGCGAAGACGCCCCCGCTGGTGTTGACGGCGCCGCGCCCGCGCGCGCCCCGGCTGCGAACGTAGATGTCCCCGTTGGCCGCGACGTCGACGTGGCGTGCGCCGCTGAGGCCGTCGGCCACCACCAGCGCGCAGAAACCGTCCGGGAGCGTCAGGCCGCCGTTGTCGGGATCACATGCGGGCAGGCCGGAACCGGAGGACTGCGCGCCGATTCGTGCTGACAGGGCGCCGGACAGCACGAGCAGCGCGGCGGCGCAGATCGCGGCGGCGCGGGCGCGGCGGGCTACCGCGACGGACGGAACGACCCGCATCTCAGCATCTCCGAGCCGTGGTACGGATTGGCGATGTCGCCGTCCTCCTGAATCCACGACTTGCGGGCCATCGGACAGAACGCGATCTTCAACTCACCGAGCCCGGCGTCGTCGGAGAACTTGATCATCGCGTCGCTCAGGAGACCGAACGCGGCCCGCGACTTCACCAGGTCGTCGGCCAACGACACGGCGTTGGCCGCCATCACGATTGCGCCCCCGGCATCGCCCAGGTCCCCGGCGGCGGCCACGATGGACTGCGCGGCTTCGCTGACGCCGTCGGTCGAGTCGGCCGCCAGCGTGGCCTGAATATGCAGGTACGGCGCCGCCACCTCGGCCGGCAGCTCCGCCGCGGCCGACCCTGCACCGAGAACGAGCCCGACAACCGCCAGCAGCAAGATCTTCATACCTCGTCCCTCCCCGCGTCCCGCTCCGTAGCCTTACAGCGTACTACGTATCGGCCGCCGCAGTCTGCTAGGCTTGGCGGATGGCGCCCGTGCGTTCCCTCCTGCTTGCGACCGGCATGCTGCTGGCGTTGTCCGCGGTGCCGTCGGGCGGCCAGGATCAGCAGCAGCCGCTGTTCCGCAGCGGCACCGAGCTCGTCGACCTGTACGTGACCGTGACCGACGGCGACGGGCGGCTCGTGCCGGATCTGACGCGCGAGGACTTCGCCATTTTCGACAACGGCCAGCCGCAGGAGATCGTGCTGTTCGAGAACAGCGTGCGGCCGATCACGGTCGTGGTGATGCTCGACACCAGCATCAGCACGACGAACGTGATGGACACGATCCTGGGCGGCGCCGAGCAGTTCCTGATCCGCATGCTGCCGGACGACCGCGCGCGCGTGGGGGCCTTCAACGACAAGATCGAGATCGTCCCGCCCGAGTTCAGCGGCGACCGCGACCTGCTGATCGGCGAGCTCGAGGGACTGGACTTCGGCAACGACACGCGCCTGCACGACGCCATAGAGGCCAGCCTCGTCGCGCTGCAGGGAGTCGAGGGCCGCAGGGTCATCCTGGTGCTCACGGACGGCCAGGACAGCGCGAGCCGCACCGGCTGGCGTGACGTCCAGCGGCGCGCGGTGGCCGAGGACGTGATGATCTACTCCATCGGCATGGAGGTGGAGTACTTCGACGGCGTGCGGCGGCGGCGGACGTCGCCCGACCGCAGCCTCCGGCGACTCGCCGAGGAAACCGGCGGCGGCTACTTCGAGCTGGAGGAAAGCGACGAGCTCGGCGCGACCTTCACGCGGGTTTCCCAGGAGCTGCACAGCCAGTACGTGCTGGGCTTCGCGCCGCAGGTGCGCGACGGCGAGGTTCACGAGGTCATGGTCCGGCTGGACCGCCGCGGCATGAGCGCCCGTGCCCGCCGCAGCTACGTCGCACCCTCCGATCCCTAGGCGGCCCGGCGGCCCCACCTGGATGCACTACTCACCACGCGTCGAGCGCGCGTTTGCGATGGCACTGGAGGCGCACGGGCTCCGCACCCGCAAGGCCGGCCGCGGCTACGAAGTCACGCACGTGACGTCGGTGGCGTTGATCACCGCCGACTTCGGCTTCGACGAAGACACCGTCATCGCGGCCCTGCTCCACGACACGCTGGAGGACACGACGCTCGACCCCGAGGACATCCGCTCGGGCTTCGGCGACCTGGTGCTGGGCATGGTGCGGGACGTGTCGGAACCTCCCAAGCCGCTGCGGTGGCGCGCGCGGAAGGAAGCGTACATCGAGCAGTTGCGCCGGACGCCCCGCCCGGGCTCGCTGGCCGTCGCCTCCGCGGACAAGATCCACAACCTGACGAAGATGGCCGACGGGCTGCAGGAGCAGGGGCTGGCGTTTGCCGCGCCGTTCACCGCCGGCCTCGAAGCGATGCAGTGGTACCACCATGCCGTCCTGGAGATGTCCGCGGCGCGCTGGGACCATGCGATCCTCGACGAGCACCGGCGGCGGCTCGACGCATTCGACGCGGCGGCGCGCCAGCTCGTATCCACCTGAGAGGCCGTCTCGCCCATGCGCAGGGTGATCGAGGAGGCCGGCCTCGTCGAACCCCGCTCCCGGCCCTGGATCTGGCTCGTATACGTCCTGCTGTTCGGCGCATCCGTCCCGTGGTACCTGCCCGCCGGCCCGCCCGTCCTGTGGTTCGGCCTGCCGCACTGGGTCGTCATCTCCCTCTGCGCGAGCCTCGGGGTGGCCGTCTTCACGGCGTACGTCATCAAGCGCTACTGGTCGGAGGCGGACGGCGAACCTGACGGCGCGCCATCGCCGCCCCGCGGCGCCGCGCATCGGGACGGGGACGCCGGACCGTGAGTCTCACGCTCGGCGCCGCGTACGGCGTGGGGCTGTACCTCCTGGTCCTGATCGGTCTGGGCTACGCCACGCGGCGCCGCGGCAGGCAAACCGGCCTGGGCGACTTCTACCTGGCGGGCCGCGATCTCGGCGTATTCGTGCTCGTGCTGACGCTGTACGCCACGCAGTACAGCGGCAACACCCTGCTCGGCTATCCCGGAGAGGCGTTCCAGATCGGCTACGCCTGGGTGATGAGCGTCGGCTTCATGATGGCGATCGTCGTCGTCTACCTGACGTTCGCCCCGCGCCTGCAGCGCATCGCACGCAGTCGGGCGTTCGTGACGCCCGGCGACTGGATTGCCTTCCGCTTCGGCTCGCCGCGGCTGACGCTGGCGGCCAACGTGCTGCTCGTGGTCGCCATCGCCAACTACCTGCTGGCGCAACTGGTGGCGATGGGCCACGTCACCGAGGGGCTCTCCGGCGGGGCCGTGCCGTACTGGGCCGGCGTGGTGCTGCTCACGCTGGTCATCGGCATCTACGAAACGATCGGCGGCATGCGGGCGGTGGCCTTGACCGACTGCGTGCAGGGGATCATGCTGCTCGCCGGGTTGTCGGGCCTGCTGCTGGCGGTGGTCCCGACGCCGGCCCATCTGGCCGAGGTGACGGCCGCCATCGCCGCCGAGGCGCCCGAGAAGGTGGCCGTGCCGCCCTGGAGCGTCGCGCGCAACTGGTTCAGCACCATCCTGCTGATCGGCTTTTCCGCCGCCGTGTACCCGCACGCCATCCAGCGCATCTACGCCGCGCGCAGCGTGGCCACGCTCAAGCGCGCGCTGAGCGTGATGGTGTTCCTCCCGCTCGTCACGACCGGCGTCATGTTCCTGGTGGGCGTCCTCGCTATCGCCGAGCTGCCGGCCGGCGGCGACCCCGACCAGGTGATACCGTCGCTGCTGACCGCCTGGAGCGGGCGGTCGCTGCTGCTCTACTGCCTGTCGGTGATCGTCATCACCGCCGTGGTGGCGGCGATCATGTCGACCGCCGACTCGGTACTGCTCAGCCTGTCGTCGATTCTCGCCAAGGACGTGCTGGGCCAGACGCTGCTGCGCGGCGCGTCCGAGGCGCAATTGACCCGCGTCGGCAAACGCCTGTCGTGGCTGGTGATGGCCGTGCTGGTGGTGCTGGCGCTGGCGCCGCGCACCACGCTCTGGGGCCTGACCGAGATCAGGATGGAGATACTGGCGCAGGTGGCGCCGCTGTTCGTGCTCGGCGTTGCCTGGCGGCGCCTGACGACGCCGGCGGTCGTCACCGGTCTCGCGGCCGGCTGTCTGACCTACGGCGGGCTGCTGCTCGCCGGACAACCCGAGGTGTGGAACATCCACGCCGGCGTGATCGCGCTGGGCGCCAACGTGGCCTGCTGCGTCGCGCTGACGCGGCTCTTGTCGCGGGCGCCCGTGCCGCACGCCGCTTGAACCGCCGCGGCCGGCGGCTTGTGCTACATTGCGCGGGTTGAATCCGGCTGCGCGGGAGCCCTGAAACATGAAGACAACGGTGCTGGCGGCAACCCTTCTCATCCCCCTCGTTCCGGCGCTTGCGGCGGCCCAGCCGGCCGCGGCAGGCGGCGCGGACGTGACGTTCACCAGGGATATCGTGCCCATCCTGCAGCGCTCCTGCCAGAGCTGCCACCGCGCTGGCGAGATGGCCCCGATGTCGCTGGTCACGTATGAAGAGGTCCGCCCGTGGGCGCGGTCGATCCGCAACCGCGTCGTCGCCCGCGAAATGCCGCCGTTGCACATCGACCGCCATATCGGCATCCAGGAGTTCAAGGACGATCCGTCGCTGAGCGACGAGGAGATCGCGCTCGTGGCCGCGTGGGTCGACAACGGCGCGCCGCGCGGCGATCCGGCCGACATGCCGCCCCTGCGCGAGTTCCCGGACGCGGCGGCGTGGCAGATCGGCGAGCCGGATCTCGTCATCCGCTACCCCGCGATGCCGGTCCCGGCCGAAGGCCCTGACATGTTCGGCGCGGTGTACTCGCCCCTGGAGCTCGAGAACGACCGCTACATCAAGGCCATCCAGCACCGGCCCGTGGGCGACGGCTCGCGCCGCGTCATCCACCACGCGCTGTCGTTCGCGGTCGACCAGGACGAGTTCACCCAGATGCCGTCGGTCAGCGGCCACTTCCTCATGGAGTACGCCTCGGGCAAGAACGGGGAGGTATATCCGGAGGACTCGGGCGTGCTGCTCCAGGCGGGCAAGAAGATGAAGCTCGACTACCACCTGCACCCGGTGGGCGAACCGATCGACGCGGTCATGGAGCTGGGCATCGTGCTCCATCCGGAGGACGTGACGCCGAGGCACATCCGCTGGTCGAAGCAACTCGGCCAGCACGTGACCGACATCGACATTCCGGCCGGCACAGTCGTGCGCCGCGACGGCTACACGATGATGAACAAGGCGGCCAGGATCACGGCGTTCCAGCCCCACATGCACGCGCTGGGGAGGTACCAGTGCCTGGAGCTGATCTACCCGACCGCGAGCACACCGATGCAGACCGAGGTCGTCAGTTGCGCCCACTTCGACTCCAACTGGCACCTCGTCTACAACTACGCCGACGATGCCGCGCCGCTCGTGCCGGCCGGGACCATCCTGCATATCATCAGTTGGCACGACAACACCGCCGGCAACCGCGCCAACCCGGATCCCAAGAACTGGGTGGGCAACGGCCGGGGCCGGACGATCGACGAGATGGCCTTCGCCTGGATCGGCTGGTACGACCTGACCGACGAGGAGTACGAGGAGGAGCTCGCGGCGCGCAAGGCGCGGCGCGCGCAGCAGGGCGCCGCAACGGCGGGGCAACAGTAGGAGCCGGCGATGGGTACGTGTCGCGCCAGTCGTCTGACGGCCGTGGTGCTGGCCGTTGTGCTCGCGGGCGGGGGGCTCGCCGCGCAGCAGCTCGAATACCTGCCGTGGATCCTCAAGTACAACTCGGGCCAGAACATACAGCCCATCTTCCACGGCTGGTCGGAACGCCCCGGCGGCGGGTTCCGCATGCATTTCGGCTATCTCAACCGGAACTACGTCGAGCATCTGCACGTGCCGGTGGGCGAGAGCAACAGCCTGGATCTGGACGCCGCCACGCACGATCAGGGGCAGCCGACCTTCTTCTATCCGCGCTTCCACAACTTTGCGTTCGGCGTGGACGTACCCGCCGACTGGGGCGACCGCGAGCTGGTGTGGGCCGTGACCGTGAACGGGCGCACCGACAGCGCCGTGGCCTGGCTGCAGCCCGAGTGGGAAATCTCGGATCCCGCGGCGAGCGGCACCAGCCGCGAGCCGGAGGCCGGCAACGAGGCGCCGACCGTCACGGTCGAGCCCGTGCCGGCCGTGACGCTGCCCGCGGCCGTCGCCATCACGACGCGGGTGGCGGACGACGGGCTGCCGGTGGGTGAGCCCGCGGTGCGCGCGCTGGCCGTCGGGCAGGAGACCCCGCCCACACTGCTGCCGGGTCCGGACTCGGTCGAGTCACCGGTCAACGTGCTGCAGATTCCGCCGGCCCCCGACCGGACGACGGCCTGGCTGGGACCCGACACGCGTCCCAAGGGCGTTTCCGTCTCGTGGATCGTGTGGCGCGGACCGGCCCCCGCCACGTTCGACCCGGTCCACAGCCCGGACGAGAACGGCCGGACGACCACCACCGCCACGTTCACGCAGCCCGGCGCCTACGAGCTGCGCGCAACCGCGACCGACCGGGACCGGTCGGCCCTGGCGCACGTCACGGTGACGGTCCGCGGTGAATAGTCCCCTGTCCGGCTGGCCGGTCCGGCTGGTTGCAGTGCTGGTTGCGCTGGTTGCCGCGGGCGCGGCCGGCTGCGGCGCCGCGATCGCGCCGGCCGCCGACGAGGCTTCCCGTCTGACGCTCGACGACTTCCGCGGCGGGGCCGCGGCATGCTACGACCGCGTCCGCCAGCCGCACACGGCGGTGGTCGACACCCATCTCCACTTCAGGCCGTTCGGCGGGCCGGCCGTCCCGTTCGAGGAGGTCGTCGACTACCTCGAGGCCACCGGCGTTCTGTTCGCCAACGTCTACGGCATCGGCCAGATGCTGCCGGCGGCGTCGTCCTGCACGTACTACCTGGACTGCCCCGGCACGCCGGTGATACCCACGCTGCGCAACGACTTCGTCAACGCCGCCAACTACCTGACGAAGACGCCGCCCGGCATGCACCTGACGCTGTCCATGACCTTCCCGGACCTGGCGCAACCGGAATCCGTCCTCGAGGGCATCGAGATCCTGGACACGGAGTATCCGGGCCTGTTCCGGTGGATGGGCGAGGTCAACCTGGTGAAGCAGGCGCAGTTCGCCAACGATCACGAGCCGGTGCCGGCGGCCGCGATCGCCGAGTGGACCCCGTTCATGGACCTGCTGCGCGAGCGGAACATCCCGCTGGCGATCCACTCCGACCTGGGCAACGACGAGGAGCCGACCCGCTACGTGCCGCTGATGGAGGAGGTGCTGGGGCTCTACCCGGAGAACGCGATCGTGTGGGTGCACATGGGGTTGTCGCGCGAGCTGACGACCATGGACGCCGCGCAGCACGTCGAGCTGCTGGAATCGCTGCTGGAACGCCATCCGAACCTGCTGCTGGACATCTCGTGGCGGGTGCTGGACGACGCCTATTTCTCGCAGCCGGAAGCGCGCGCGGCGTACATTCCGCTGCTGAACCGCTACTCCGACCGCATCCTCCCCGGCACCGACTTCCTGGCGTCGCGCGACAAGGACCTGGAGGTCTACCGCACCGAGCTCGACATCACGAGCCGCATCCTCGGCTACCTGGACGACGAGGCGTTCCGCAACATCGCCCTCGGCGAGAACTACTTCCGCCTGCTGGACCTGGATTTCACCGCGCCGCGGATCTGTCCCGCGGCAGGCGCCGCGCAGTAGGCCCGGCTAGTCGCGGACGGCCCGTCCCGCGCGTATCGCGGCGTCGTTCGCCGCGCCGAGCCCGCCGCCCGCGCGGCCACCGCCCAGCATCGTGAACCCCTGCGCGATCCGGCGCGGCATGTCGGCGGCAGTGGCGGTGATCGCACACGTTACGCCGTGCGTGCGGCAGGCGCCGGCAATGGTCTCGATGGCCCCCTCGACCTCCGGCGCCTCGCGCGGCAGGCCGAGCGAGTTGGAGAGGTCACTGGGGCCGATCAGGATGCCGGTGACGCCGGGAACCTGCGCGATGGCGTCCACGTTGCGCACGCCGGTGGCCGTCTCGACCATCATGAACGCCACGAGGTCGCCCGCGGGGTTGAGCGGCCACAGGTCGGCGTGCCGCACGTAGTCGGCTACCGACAGCCCCCAGAACCACGTTGCAAGCTGCGTCCCCACGCCGCGCAGACCGGGCGGCTCGGGATAGCGCGAATCCCGGCGCTGCGGATAGCGCATCGAGCGCACGGCCGCCAATGCCTGCTCCGGCGTCTCGATGGACGGGAAGATGAGCCCCATCAACCCGATGTCGAGCGCCTGCTTGACCACCCACCCGGACAAATCGCGGCCGTAGGGCGGAATGCGGGCCAGCGGCGTGACCCGCTGCCGGACGCTGCCGCTCTCCGCGATTGCCTGCTTGTCGATCATCCCCAGCAGGAACCCCTGGAGCGCCGCGAAGTCCATCGGCCCGTGCTCCATGTCGACGTACACGTAGTCGATGTCCGCCCGAGCCAGAGCCCGGGCATTCTCCAGCGAGAGGTCGTAGGTGCTCACACCGTAGGCCCGCTCGCCGCGCGCGAGCGTGTCCACCAGGCCGCTGAGATGGCCGTCACCGTCCTGGGCGGAAGCGGCGCCGGTCAACAGCAGAGCGAACGCGGCAATAGCGAGAATGACTTGGGAAGGTGAGCTTGGTAGCGGTACGGGGATTCGAACCCCGGTCCCGTGGCTGAGAACCACGTATCCTAACCCCTAGACGATACCGCCCCTGACTGGCCGGACACCCAATTTTATATCATGGAGCCGTGAGTCGCACGGTCGTCGTCCTGCTTGCCCTCCTGCTGGTGGCGGTCGGGGGGGCAGGCGGGGGCCTGTTCTTCGCGCTGAGCCGCGCCGAGGGACCGGTTATCGAGATAGTCCGTCCCACGGGGCTCGTCGGGCGCAGCGCCACCTTCGAGGCGACGGTCGAAGCTCCACGCGCGGAACTGCTCGCGCTCGACGCCGTCATCGAGCAGGACGGCGCCGCGCATCCCCTGTTCTCGCTCGACGATCCGACCTCCGCCGACATGCGGCAGGAAGGCCCGGACCTCGTCCGCATCGGCCGCACGTTCGACCGGGAGTCGCACCCCGAGCTCCGCGCGGGGGCGGCTACCGTGCGCGTTTCGGCCGCGCGGCCGGTCGTGTTCGGCATCAGCGAACGGAGCACGACGGTGGAAGTCGACGTCGAGGTGCGGCTCCAGCCGCCGCGGCTCGCGGTCGCCTCCACGTTTCACTACGTCAACCACGGCGGTTCGGAGCTGGTCGTCTACACGGTTTCGCCGCCCGACGCCGCGTCCGGCGTGCGTGTCGGCGACCGCGAGTATCCGGGCTACCCGGCAGCCGGCGCGGTCGAAGGGGCGGGCGACAACCTGCGCCTCGCCTACTTCGCGCTGAACCACGACCAGGACCTGAACACGCCGATCGAGCTGTACGCGCGGGACCCGGCCGGAAACGAGGCGAGCGCCCAGTTCGACCACCGGCGCTTCCCGCGCCGGTTCCGGCGGTCGCGCATCAACGTGAGCGACGCTTTCCTGCAGCGCGTCGTGCCGCCGATCGTCAGCCAGGCGCCGGATCTGGCCGACGAGGAGCCGGACGGCACGGACGAAGACTGGCTCGACCTCTACCTGTTCATCAACGGCGAGTTGCGGCGGCGCAACCGGGCAACCCTGCTCGAGCTGGCCGCCGGCACCGCCCCGGAGATGCTCTGGAGCGGCGCGTTCCGGCAACTGGCCAACTCGCAGGTGGAGTCAGGGTTCGCCGACCACCGCACGTACCTGTACAACGGCGACGAGGTGGATCAGCAGGTGCACCTGGGCTTCGATCTCGCCTCGACGGCGAACGCCCCGATCCGGGCTTCGAACGACGGCGTCGTGGTGCGCGCCGACTACTTCGGCATCTTCGGCAACTGCGTCATCGTCGACCACGGCATGGGGCTGCAGAGCCTCTACGCGCACCTGTCGTCAATCGCTGTGTCGCCGGGCGACGCGGTGGAGCAGGGCCAGCAGCTCGGACTCAGCGGCCAGACCGGCCTGGCCGGCGGCGACCACCTGCATTTCGCGATGCTGCTGCACGGGCGGCCCGTCTCGCCGGTCGAGTGGTGGGACCCGCACTGGATCGAGGACCGCATCCGGCGCAAGCTGCGCGCGGCGGGTACGGCAGGCGATTGATGCCGGCGCGCCTCGTGGAAAGGACGACGTCATGACGCAACGGATACGGCCGGCATGGGTGGGGGCGGTGCTCCTGGTCCTTGCCGCCACCACGATCGGCTCCGCCCAGCGGCCCAACCTCGGCGAGTTGATGCGCGAGAAGCTTATGCACGCGGAGACGCTGGTGGGCGCGGTGGTGCTGGGCAACCACGGCCAGGTAGCGCAGAGCGCCGCGGAGCTGGTACGGCTCAGCGAGGCGACCACGTGGAGCCCGCTCCAGACGCCGCAGTATCTCAACCACGCAAGCCAATTCCGCGTTGCGGCCGAGTCGCTGGAGGACGAAGCGCGGGCGCGCGACATCGACGGCGTCTCGCTGGCGTACATGGAGATGACGCTTTCGTGCGTGCAGTGCCACAAGCACGTGCGGGGAGCGCGGCTCGGGAACTAGCCGCGATGCGCGGCAGCTGCGGCCGCGTCGGCCAGGCGGTCGAGCAGAATCTGCACCTCGGTCGGGCCGGCGAGTCGGAGGTCCGCCGCGGTCGGCCGCCCGGCCTCGCTGACGACGATGCCGAGCCCGCGGCCGGACAGCGCCCGAAAGACGGATTCATCGGTCAGGTCGTCGCCGATGAACAGCCCAGCCGACGGGTCGCGGTCCAGCGCATCCAGCAGCCAGCACACGGCCCGGCCCTTGTCCCAGTCGATGTCGGGCCGCAGCTCGAACACCATCTTGCCGCGCTCCCGCCGCAGCGACGGATGCGCGCGTGCCACGCCCGCGACGATCGACTCCACCGCCGTGCGGTCCGCGGGCGCCGCCAGCCGCACGTGCGTGGCCACGCTGAACCGCTTGCGCTCCACCAGCACGCCGGGGATGCCGGCTGTCGCGCGTCGCAACTCGCGCTCGGCGGCGTCGAGCCGCGGCACGAATTTGCGCGCGGCTTCGTGGCGGGTGGTTCCGTCCCCGAAGCCGGTGATGTCGAGGCCGTGGCTGCCGACGTACGCCAGACCGTCGATGCCGACCAGTCCGGCGACGACAGACACGTCCCGGCCGGAAACTACCGCCACCGGAAGCCTGGCCGCGAGCCGCACGAGCGTCGCGCGCATCCCGGCCGACAACGTCGCCAGCTCGGGCCGGGCGACGATGGGCGTCAGCGTGCCGTCGTAGTCGAGGAAGACGACGCCGTTGTCTGCCGCCAGCCGCAGCCACCGGCCGGCGTGGGCCGGGTCGAGCGCCGACGGCAGCGCGAGCGTCGAACGTGCCTGCATGAGCGTGGGTACCCGGACGCGAGTGTACCAGCCCGCCGCGCTCGCACGCGGCGGCGAGTTCTGATATTCTTGGCGGGTTAAGTCGATGCCAGAAGCGAGCGCTTATGCAGTGCTCGTCCCTCTGGTTCGCCCGCTTCCCACACTTCGCACCAGGAGATTTTTGATGCAGCACCGAACACTGTGGACGCTCACCACACTGCTCGTCTTTGCCACCGCGGCGTGCGGCGGCGGAGGCGATTCCGATGCGCCGGCGGCACCGGCAGCCCCGGCCGCGCCGGCGTTCGACCCTGCCACCGCAGGCAGCGTCATGGGCACCATCACGCTGGACGGCACGCCGCCCCCGGCCGAGACGATCCGGATGAACTCCGACCCGGCGTGCGTCGAGCTGGCCACCGACGCCGAGACCGAGTACTACGTGGTCGGCGGCAGCGGCGGCCTGGGCAACGTGTTCGTCTACGTCAAGGAGGGCCTGGAAGGCAGGACCTTCCCTGCCGCTACCGGATCCGTGATGCTGGACCAGCAGGGTTGCCGCTACACGCCGCACGTGTTCGGCGTCCGCGTCGGGCAGACGATTACGATCCGCAACAGCGACGCCACGCTGCACAACATCCACGCGACGCCGCTCGCGAACGCCGAGTTCAACATGGGCCAGCCCATCCAGGGGATGGAGTTCGAGCGGACGTTCGACTCCCCCGAAGTGATGGTGCCGTTCAAGTGCGACGTGCACGGCTGGATGAACGCCTACGTCGGCGTGCTGGATCACCCCTACTTCGCGGTGACCGGCGATGACGGCGCGTTCGACATCAGCAACCTCCCGCCCGGCGACTACGTCGTGGAAGCGTGGCACGAGGAGCTCGGCACGCAGACGCAGAACGTGACCGTCGGCGAGGGCGGCACCGCCGAGCTGAGCTTCACGTTCAGCGTCGGATAAGTTGTACTGGCTGCATCGGTACAACCGGCTCGTTGCGGCCGCAACGCTCGTGCTGATCACGGCCGGCGGGCTCGTGACCAGCACGGGCTCGGGGCTGGCCGTCCCCGACTGGCCGAATACATACGGCTACTTCATGTTCGCCTTCCCGTGGTCCGGGATGGTGGGCGGCATCCTGTACGAGCACGGGCACCGGTTGATCGCCAGCGTGGTGGGCATGCTGACGATCGGGCTGGTCGCCTGGCTGGCCGCGAGCGAGCCGCGACGGTGGGTGCGCCGGCTCGGCTGGATCGCGCTGGCCGCCGTCGTGGTGCAGGGACTGCTGGGCGGCATCACGGTGCTGTACTTCCTGCCGCCGCCCGTTTCCATCAGCCACGCGGGGCTCGCGCAGGTGTTCTTCGCGCTCGTGGTCAGCCTGGCTATCTTCACGTCCGCGGGATGGCTGGCGCGCTACTACCGGACCTCGGACGGCGAGCGCCGGATCGCGGCGGACGGGATCCTGCGCGCGCTGGTCATCGCGCTGCCGGCCGCCATCTACGTCCAGATCCTGATCGGGGCGGCGATGCGCCATACCGGCGCCGGCCTGGCTATCCCGGACTTCCCGCTGGCGTTCGGCCGGCTGATTCCTCCGGTGTGGGATGCGGGCATTGCAATCCACTTCGCACACCGGGTCGGCGCCGTGATCGTGACGCTCGTGGTGCTGGCGACGGCGGGACACGTGCTCGCCCATCACGGCGGCCGGCGTGAGCTGGTCCGGCCGGCCTGGCTGCTGATTGCGGTGGTCGTGGCGCAGGTGACGCTCGGGGCGCTGACGGTGCTGAGCGCGCGCGACGTGACCATCAACACGGCCCACGTCGCCACCGGTGCAGTGCTGTTCGCGACCGCCATCGTGCTCGGCCTGCGCACGCACCGCGACCGTTTCCGGGACATTGCGCCGGTGGGCGCCCCCGCGCCGGAACGCGCGCAAGCCTGACGATGAAGACCGCCGCCATCGCCGCTCCCGCAGCCGCTTCACGGGCGGCCGACTTTCTAACCCTCACGAAGCCGCGGCTCAACTCGCTCGTGGTCGTCTCCGCCGGCGTCGGCTACTACCTGGGCGGCGGCGGCGCGGCGTCGCCGGCGGCCCTCGTGCATACGCTCGTCGGCTCCGGACTCGTCGCGGGCGCGGCGGCGGCGTTCAACCAGGCGGCCGAACGCGATATCGATGCCGCGATGGAGCGCACGCGGCGGCGCCCGGTGGCGGCCGGCCGCGTGACGCCGTTCGAGGCGCGGCTGTTCGCGCTGGTGCTCGCGGTGCTCGGCCTGCTCGAGCTGGCGCTGGGCACGAACCTGACGGCGGCGGCCGTGGCGCTGGCCACCCTGGTCGGCTACGCGGCCGTGTACACGCCGCTCAAGCGGCGCACGCCGTGGGCGACGCTGGTCGGGGCGGTGCCGGGCGCCCTCCCGCCGGTCATCGGCTGGACCGCGGCGCGCGGCACGGCCGGCTTGGAAGCGTGGGTACTGTTCGGCATCGTGTTCCTGTGGCAGATGCCCCACTTCCATGCGCTGTCGTGGCTGTACCGGGACGATTTCCGGCGCGCCGGCCTGCCGTTCCTGGCCGTGCTGGACGCCAGCGGGCGGCAGGCGTCCGTGCAGGGGCTGCTGTGCGCCGCGGCGCTGCTGCCGGTGAGCCTGACGGCGGGCCTGGTCGGTCTGGGCGGACCGCTCTACCTCGCGGCGGCGGCTCTCTTCGGATCGGCGTTCATTGTCGCCGCGGCCCGCTTCGCGCTGCACCGCTCAGCCGCGCGGGCGCGCGCGGTGTTCCTCGGATCGCTGGCCTACCTGCCGCTGCTGTGGGGCCTGCTGGTCGTCGAGCGCGCCTTCTAGCAGCCCGTGGCAAGAGCCCCGCTGCGGGGTACCCTTAAGCCATGGAAATTACCGACCTGCCGACGCTCAACGCGCTGCTCAACGCCACCTCGGGACTGCTGTTGAGCGCCGGCTACGTGATGATCCGGCGCGGCCGCATCGACGCCCACCGGCGCTGCATGCTGGCCGCCTGCACCGCTTCGGTGCTGTTCCTGATCTCCTACGTCATCTACCACCTCAACGTCGGATCGGTCCCGTACACCGGGCAGGGGCCGGCCCGCATGTTCTACTTCGCCGTGCTGATCAGCCACATCATCCTGGCTGCCGTGATCGCACCGCTGGCGATCATCACGGTGACGCATGCGCTGCGCGAGCGGTTCGACCGCCACCGCCGCATCGCCCGCTGGACACTGCCGCTCTGGCTGTACGTCTCGGTCACCGGCCTCATCGTGTACGTGATGCTGTACATGATGTAGCCGCGGAGCCGGCTGGAAGGCGGGCCCGCAGATCAGTACAGGAGGTACGGTGCGCGGCGCGCGCGCCACGCCTGCTCGGCAGCCGCCCACGCTGCCGCGATGGCGGCGGGGTCCTCGCCGTCCTCGATGCGCTGCAGGATCTCCAGCGAACCCAGCAGGCGCAACGTGCGGTCGATCTCGAACTGCGCGCCGTGCCGTTCGTGAAGCGCTGCAGCGATTTCGACGCCCAGGCGGACCGGACGGAGCGCGTCGCGGTCGGTGACGATCAGGTGGATCCCGCTGCACGACTGTCCGGCGTACGGGCCGGCCGCGGGCGTGAACGTCACGGGATACGCGCGCACGCCGGGCAGGCGGCGGGCGTTCAGCCGCGCGGCCAGGGCGGGGCCGTCGATCCACGGCGCCCCGAGGCGCTCGAACGGCGTGTCGGTGCCGCGTCCGACCGACAGGTTGGCGCCTTCGATCGCTCCGATCCCGGGATAGAGCGCGGCCTGCGTCACGGTGCGCAGGTTCGGTGACGGATCGACCCAAGTGAGGCCGGTCTCGTCGAACCACAGGTTCCGGCGCCAGCCGCGCAGCGGCACGACCTCTAGCTGCGCCCCGATCTCGCGCTCCGCGTTGAACAGCCGGGCCAGCTCGCCGAGCGTCATGCCATGGCGGACCGGCAGCGGCAGGTAGCCCGTGAAGCCGGTCTGCCCGGCGTCCTGCAGCGGACCTTCCACGGCGGCGCCGGTGATCGGGTTGGGCCGGTCGAGCACCACCACCCGGAGGCCCCACTCGGCAGCCGCCTCCATCACGTAGGCCATCGTCGCGGCGTACGTATAGAAGCGGGCGCCGGCGTCCTGCAGGTCGACCACGACGGTGTCCACGCCGCCCAGCATGCGCCCCGTCGGCCGGCGCGTGTCGCCGTACAGGGAGTAGATGGGCAGACCCGTTGGCGCGTCGCGGGCGTCGGCAACCGGGCCGTCCGCATCGCCGCCCAACCCGTGCTCGGGGCCGAGCAGGAGCCTGAGATCCACTTCCGGAGACTGGTGCAAGAGGTCGATCGTCCGGGCGCCGTCGCGCGCCCGGCCGGTGCGGTTGGTCAACAGCGCCACGCGCGCACCCCGCAGTTGCGCGAACCCCTCATCGCGGAGCACGTCGATGCCGGTCTGCACCCGCGCCACGCCGCGCCCGACGTCTCCGGCGGACCGCCCCGCGGGCCGGTCCATGACCGCGGCGGCCGCCAGCGTGGCCACCCGGCCGCGCAGGGCCACCACCTGCCCCCCGCCGTCCGGATGCACGCGGTTCGAGAGGAAGACGACGAACGTCCGGCTGGACGGATCGACCCAGATCGACGTGCCGGTGAAGCCGGTATGGCCGAACGAGCCGACCGGGAACAGGGCGCCCCGGTTCGCGGAGTACGACGAATCGATGTCCCACCCCAGTCCCCGCACGTCGCGCATCCCGGCCGGCGTGGCCGGCGACGTCATGCGGGCGACGGTCAGCGGCGCCAGGATGCGCGCGCCGTCGAGTGCGCCGTCTCCCAGGAGCATCCGGCCGAAGCGGGCAAGGTCCGCGGCGGTGGAGAACAACCCGGCGTGGCCGGCCACGCCCCCCATGCGCCGCGCCGTCGGGTCGTGCACCGTGCCCCGCAGCATCGCGGCGCCGGCAACCGCGCGGCGGCACGGCCATTCGAGGCCGGCGCACGCCTCGGTCGGGGCGATGCGCCCGGCAAGTTCCGCGGGCGGCCGGAACATCGTCTCGTGCATCCCCAGCGGCTCGAAGATGCGCTCGGCCGCGAAGCGGTCGAGCGGCAGCCCGCTCACACGCTCCACGATCTCGCCCAGGAGCATGAAGTTCAGGTCGCTGTAGATGAACCGCTCGCCGGGCGCCGCGTCGGGGCGCTCGTCATACGTGCGCTCCAGCGCCACGGCATGCCCGTCGAACGCCTGTTCCAGGTCGAGGTCGGGCCGCAGGCCGGAGACGTGCGCGAGCAACTGCCCGACCGTGATGCGCTCCTTGCCGCGCCGCGCGAAGGCGGGGAGATACTCCGCGACCGGGGCCCGCAGCCGGACGCGCCCCTCCTCCACGAGCATCATCACGGCGGTGGTCGTCGCCACCACCTTCGTCAGCGAGGCGAGATCGAAGATCGTG
Source organism: Vicinamibacteria bacterium (assembly GCA_022820825.1). GTDB lineage: Bacteria > Acidobacteriota > Vicinamibacteria > Vicinamibacterales > UBA8438 > JAAXGX01. Next base: position 18,114 of record JAJEEU010000108.1, on the reverse strand, counting down.
TCGACCGTCATCGGCTCGCTCGCGGGCTCGACGGCCCGCCGGCCGAACGCCTTGAGGTACGCCGTCTGGCCCCGGCTCCACACCAGCACCACCGCGCCGGGCAGGTCGCCGTCCGCGATTGCCGCCTCCACCGCGCCGTCGATGCGGCTCAGGCGCTCGAAATCAATCGCAATGGCGTCGTCACGAGGAACGGCCGGACTGTCGATGACCGGCGCACTGCAACCGCCCGCCAGACACAGCAAGGCGAGCAGGAAAGCAGGACGTTCCATGGCCGGGAAGGAAAGGGTTTCGGATTATACTGTGGCTCGCCAGTCCCGCTGGCGGAGGCAACGTGTCCAGATTCAAGCGCGCCGCCGTCATCTTCCTCGTCTGCAGCGCCATCTGCGCGACCGCGGTTCCGGCCTTGGCGCAGGCCGCCGTAGTGGCCGGCCGCGTGCGCGGCGCCGACGGCAGCACGCTCGAGGGCGCCACGGTTGCGGGCGAGAGCCTGCGCAACTCCAGCCGCACGGTAGAGGGTCGCACCGATGACGGCGGGTGGTTCGGCTTCCTCGGACTCGTGTCCGGCCCCTGGCGCTTCGTGATCACCAAGTTCGGGTACGAGCCGGCCGAGGGCGTTGCGTTCGTGCGCCGCACGGGCCGCGTCGACATGAACTTCGTCCTCAACGTCGACCCGCTCCGTCCGCCCGTCCCCACTACCGGCGTGCTGGCCGGCATACCCGCGGGCGAGATCCAGGAGGAACTCGCCGCGGCGCACCGGATGTTCGACCGCGGCAGGTTCAACGACGCGATCGAGGCCTACGAAGAGCTGCTGGAACGGGTGCCGCAACTGACGAGCCTGCACCTGCAGATCGGCCACGCCTACGTCGAGCGGCGCGAGTACGAGCGCGCGCTGGCGGCCTATGAGGCCGTGCCGGCCGAGACGACCGCGTCGGACGAGGCGGCGGCGGCCATCGACGCGCTGCAGGCGGTCATGGCGTCCGGACGCTGACCCCGCGGCTGCGGCTCACTCCAGCGCTTCGTAGACGAGGGTCTGGAACTCGCGCTCCAGGTCGTACGCCGCGAACGGGTTGAGCTGGGTCCAGACCATGCCGATCAGCTCTTCCGCGGGATCGATCCAGAAGAAGGTGTTGGCCGCGCCGGCCCAGCGGAACACGCCGTCGTTGTCGGGCTCGGGGGACGAATCCGCGTCCATGACCACCGCGAAACCCAGTCCGAATCCGTAGCCCCGGCTGAGATATGTGCCGAGCTGGATCGGCGCCAGGGTCTCCGGCAGCCGGTTCATGCGCATCATCTGCACGGTCTCCGGCGCCAGGATCCGGGTATCGCCGAGCCGGCCGTCCTGCAGCAGCATCTGCGCGAAACGGATGTAGTCGGAGGCGGTCGAGGTGAGCCCGCCGCCGCCCGACAGCCAGCCCGGCGTACGCGTGTACTCGCCGTCCGCCGGCGAATCGACCAGTTGCAGCGCGCCGTCCTGCTGCGCGTAGTGGCCGGTGAACCGGTCGCGCTTGCCCGCGGGCACGACGAAGGCGGTGTCGTCCATCCCGAGCGGCTGCGTGATCCGCGCCCGGAAGAAGGCATCCAGCGGCTGCCCGGAGGCGACCTCGACCACGCGGCCGAGGATGTCCGTGGAAATGCTGTAGTTCCAGCGCTCGCCCGGGCTGGCCAGCAGCGGCAGCCCCGCCGCCTGCCGGGCGAAGTCGTCCAGCCCGGCGGCGCTCGTGAAGAAGTCCGACTCGCGATACGCGCGGTCGACCGGCGAGTCGCCGAAGAAGCCGTACGTGAGCCCCGACGTGTGGGTCAGGAGGTGCTCGACGGTCATCGGGCGATCCGGCGCCGCGCGCTCCCCGGCGTCCGTGAGAACCATGACGTCGCCGAACTCGGGTATGAAGCGCGCCACGGGGTCGTCGAGCGCGACCTTGCCTTCCTCGACCAGCATCATCGTCGCGACGCTGGTGATCGGCTTCGTCATCGAATAGATGCGGAAGATATCGTCCGGCTCCAGCGGATCACCGGCGGCCACGTCACGCAGGCCGGCGGCCGCCCAGTGCACGACCTGCCCGCGGCGGGCGACCATCGTCATGACGCCCGCCACGCGGCCGTCGTCCACGTAGGCCCGCATGGCCGGACCAATCCGCTCGAGGCGCGCGGCCGACATCCCGGCATCGGCCGGTTCGCCGGCCGGCAGTCCCGCGTCCGCCGGAGCCTCCAGCGCCGCAGGCGGCGGCGCATCGGCGACCCCGGCCCCGCCGCAGGCCGCTGCCGCAGTCAGCGCCGCCAGCGCGATCGGCATGCACAGCTTGTCTCTCATGCGTAACAGTTTAGGACGGCCGCGCTCGCGCGGATTCGAAAATCGACAACTTGCGCGCGTTTGTGCGCCGGGCGCTATATACTTCACTGTCTCGGAACGTGTACGTGAATAGGAGTGCTGCCATGTCCCGTCTAACTTACGTCTTCCGTCGTCTCTTCGTCGCCGCGCTGCTGGTCGGCATCGCCGCGCCGGCGCTGGCGCAGAGCGGCCGCATGAGCGGGCAGGTCGTGGATGAAGACGGCAATCCCCTTGCCGGCGTGAATATCCGCGCCGAGAAGCCGGACGCCAACCCGCCGGTCCGCGAGACGACCACGGACGACGACGGGCGCTTCTCGCTCATCGGCTTCGCCAGCGGACAGTGGACGGTCACCGCCGCGCTCGAGGGCTACAACGAGGACTTCGGCACCGTCAACGTCACCCAGTCGTCGACGCCGCCGGTCGACTTCGAGCTTGTCAGGGTTCGGCACGCCCTGGTCCAGGCGCTGGGCGAGGAAGCGATGGAGGGGCTGGACCCCGACGAGATCGAGGCGGAGCTCGAAGCGGCCGACGCCGCGTTCAACGCGGAGAACTGGGACGCCGCGATTGCCGGTTACGAATCACTGGTGGAGAAGCTGCCGCAGCTCACGAACATCTACACCCAGATCGGCCAGGCGTACCGGGCCGCGGGCAACTACGACGAAGCGCTGCGCGCCTTCGAGACGCATCTGGCGGACGACCCGAACAACGAGGGCATCAAGGCCGACATCGCGCGGACGAAGCTCGCGATGGGCGACTTCGAGGCAGCCGGCGCGGAGCTCGCGGCGGCCGCGTCCGGCCTGGACGCATCCAAGGAAGACCTCTACAACCTGGGCGAGCTGGAGTTCGCCAAGGGGGCGGTGGACACCGCGGCCGAGTGGTACGAGAAGGCCGCCATGGTCGATCCCAACTGGGAAAAGCCGGTCTTCAAGCTGGCGCTGGTGGCGCTGAACAAGGGCGACATGGACACCGCCAAGGCGCACTTCCAGAAGGTGGTCGAGATCGCCCCGAATTCCGAGGAAGGGCAACAGGCGTCGGCGACGCTCGCCGCGCTGCCCTGACGGCCGGCCACTCGCTACGAAGACCCAAAGGAGCGGGGCGTGCGCCCCGCTCCTTTTTTGTACGATTCTGCAGATGGGACACGTTCGCTCGGCGGCGGTGCTGGGCGCGGGAACCATGGGCGCCCAGATTGCCGCGCACCTGGCGAACGCGGGCCTGCCGGTCCTGCTGCTGGACCTCGATGCGCAGACGGCTGCCGCCGGACTGCAGCGGGCGCGCAAGCTCAGGCCCGATCCATTCTTCACGCCCGACGCCGCGCGGCTCATCACAACCGGCGGCTTCGATACCGACCTGCCGCGCCTGGCCGCCTGCGACTGGATCATCGAGGCGATCGTCGAGCGTCTCGACGTGAAGCAGGCGCTGCTGGCCCGGGTGGAGCCGCACCGCGGCCCGGACGCCGCCGTCAGCTCGAACACGTCCGGCATCCCGCTCGCGGACATCGCGCAGGGCCGCTCGCCGGAATTCCGCCGGCACTGGCTCGGCACGCATTTCTTCAACCCGCCGCGCTACCTCCAACTGCTGGAGATTATCCCGACAGCGGACACGGACGCCGGCGTGGCGGACCGCATCGCCCGCTTCGCCGACCGCGGGCTCGGCAAGGGCGTGGTAGTGGCCCGCGACACGCCGGGGTTCATCGCCAACCGGATCGGGATGTACGGCGCGGCCCGCACGCTGGAGCTGCTGGCGGACGGCCAGTTCACCGTCGAGGAGATAGACGCGCTGACCGGACCGCTGATCGGCCGCGCGAAGAGCGCCACGTTCCGGACGATGGACATCGCCGGCCTCGACATCCTCGCGCATGTCGCTGCAGACCTGGACCGCAGGCTCCCGGACGAGGCGGAACAGGGCGCCTTCCGGCTCCCGGAGCTGGTCGGCGCGCTGATCGACAAGGGATGGATCGGCGAGAAGGCGGGCCAGGGCTTCTACCGTAAGGAGCGCACGCCGGAGGGCAGCCGGATTCTGACGCTCGACCCGGCGTCGCTCGACTACCGCCCGCGCCAGTCGCCGCGCCTGCCGGCGGCGGATGCCGCCGGTGCGAACGACGACCTGCCTGCGCGGGTCCGTACGCTGCTGCTCGACAAGAGCCGGGCCGGCGAGCTCACGCGCGCCACGCTCGGCCGGACGCTGGTCTACGCCGCGGAGACCGCGGGCGCCATTGCGCATTCCACCGGCGACGTGGACCGCGCCATGCGCTGGGGGTTCGGCTGGGAGCTGGGACCGTTCGAGCTGTGGGACGCCGTCGGCGTGGACACCATTTGCGAGGCTTGCCAACTCTCCGAGCCCCCGGCAGCGGTGCGCGACCTGGACGCGCTACGGCGTGCCCGCGGGCCGGAGCTCAGGATCCTGCGCAGCGCCAGGGCCGAGCGGCCGCCCGTGCGCCGGAACGCCGGCGCGAGCCTCGTGGACCTGGGCGACGGCGTGCTGGCGGTCGAGTTCCACTCCAAGATGAACGCCATAGGCGGCGACATCGTCGACATGCTGCAGGCCGGCGTGCGCGAGGCGGAGCAGCATTTCGACGCGCTCGTCGTCGGCAACGACGCCGCCGCCTTCTCGGCCGGCGCCAACCTGATGCTGGTGCTGCTCGAGGCCCAGGAGGAGAACTGGGACGAGATCGACCTGATGGTCCGCACCTTCCAGTCCGCCGTGACCGGGCTGCGGAGCGCCGGCGTCCCGGTGGTGGTCGCGCCGGCCGGCCTGACGCTCGGCGGCGGTTGCGAGATCGCCCTGCACGGCGACCGGGTGCAGGCCGCGGCGGAGACCTACATGGGCCAGGTGGAGGCGGGCGTGGGACTGATACCCGCCGGCGGCGGCACGAAGGAGCTGGTGGCGCGGGCCATGCAAAGCCTCCGGAGCCGTGCAATGGATCCGCTCCCGGTCCTGCAGCAGGTCTTCGAGCTGATCGGCTACGGCAAGGTATCGACCAGCGCCGCCGACGCCCGCCGGCTGGGCCTGCTGCGCGACACGGACGGCGTCACCATGAACCGCGAGCGCCTGCTGGCGGACGCCAGGGCGCGCGCGCGCGACCTGGCGGGCGGCGGCTACCAGCCTCCCCCGCCGCAACACGCGATACCCGTCGGCGGCGACGGGGTGCGCGCCACCCTGGAGCTGGGCGTGCATCTTGCGCTGCGGGGCGGCTGGATCAGCGGCCACGACGCCCTCATCGGGCGCAAGCTGGCGCACATATTGGCGGGCGGCGCCATCCCGCACGCCACGACGGTCTCCGAACAGTACCTGCTGGACCTGGAGCGGGAAGCGTTCCTGAGCCTGTGCGGCGAGCCGCGCACGCAGCAGCGCATCGCCCACACCCTCAAGACGGGCAAGACCCTGAGAAACTAGCCGCCCGTCGCGCTACAATCGGATCGAATGGTGGGGAGCACAAAATGACCGACGCGGTCGTCGTATCCGCCGTCCGCACTCCCGTGGGGAAGGCGCCGCGCGGCGCGTTGCACGCGACGCGGCCCGACGAGCTGGCGGCGGTCGCCATCGGCGAGGCGCTGCGGCGCGCGCCCGGGCTCGATCCGGCCGAGATCGACGACGTCATCCTCGGCTGCGCGATGCCGGAGGCCGAGCAGGGCATGAACGTGGCGCGCATCGCCAGCCTGCGCGCCGGCATCCCCGTGGAGAGCGCGGCGGTGACGATCAACCGCTTCTGCTCGTCCGGCCTGCAGGCCATCGCGTTCGCCGCGGAACGCATCCGGAGCGGCTCGGCCACCGCCATCGTCGCCGGCGGCACGGAGTCGATGAGCCTGATCCCGATGGGCGGGAGCAAGGTTGCGCCGAATCCGGAGCTGATGCACAGCTACCCGGACGTCTACCTCGGCACAGGCCTGGTGGCCGAGAACCACGCCGCGGCGTCGGAGATCTCGCGCGAGGAGCAGGACGCCTTCGCGCTCCGCAGCCACGAGCGGGCGGTCGCGGCGATAGACGCCGGCCGCTTCGCGGACGAGACGGTGCCGGTTCCGGTGCGCACGGTTGACGGCAGCGGCGGTGGCAACGGCGCGCCGCACGTGACGGAGACCACCCTGGAAGTGGACGAGGGTCCGCGGCGCGACACGTCGGCGGCGGCGCTGGCCGGGCTGCGGCCCGCCTTTCGCGCCGGCGGGACAGTGACGGCGGGCAACTCGTCGCAAATGAGCGACGGCGCGGCGGCGGCCATCGTCGTCGCGGCCGACCGCGCCACGGAGCTGGGGTTGACGCCGCTCGCGCGGTTCGTCGCGTTCACGACGGCCGGCGTCAAGCCGGAGCTGTTCGGCCTTGGCCCGGTCCCCGCCGTGCGCAAGGCGCTGCGGCTGGCCGGCCTGACGCTGGGCGACATCGACCTGGTGGAGCTGAACGAGGCGTTCGCGGCGCAGGTGCTCGCCTGCCTCGAGGAGCTGCCGATCGACCCGGACGTGCTGAACGTGAACGGCGGCGCGATCGCGCTCGGGCACCCGCTGGGATGCACCGGGGCGAAGCTGACGGCGACGCTGCTGCACGAGCTGCGGCGCCGCAACGGCCGCTACGGCCTGGTCACGATGTGCGTCGGCGGCGGCATGGGCGCCGCGGGCATTTTCGAGCGCCTGTAGCAGGCGCACGGCGGAATCGAGGAGAGCAATGACCGAAGCGGTGGCAACGGCGGCGCGGGGCGGAAGCTGGCTGCTCGAGGATACGCCCGCGGGCAGCACGTTCACCCCGGAACGCATGACCGAGGAGCAGCGGCTCATCGATCAGACGACGCGGGAGTTCGTGACCGGCGAGGTGCTGGAGCAGAACGACCAGCTCGAAGCGAAGGACTGGGACCTGGCGCGGCGCCTGCTGCTGCGCTGCGGCGAGCTGGGCATCCTCGGCACCGATGTTCCCGAGGAGTACGGCGGCATTCCGCTCGACACGGTCACGACCGCGCTCATCGCCGGCCGGCTCGGGGAGTCCGGCTCGTTCAGCACGACCTTCGGCGCGCAGACCGGGCTGGCGGTGCTGCCGATCCTGGCGTTCGGCACCGAGGCGCAGAAGCAGCGCTATCTGCCGGGGCTGGTGAGCGGTGAGACCGTCGGCGCCTACTGCCTCAGCGAGGCGGGCTCGGGGTCGGATGCGCTGGGGGCCAAGACGCGCGCCGACCGCCAGGACGACGGCAGCTTCCGGCTGAACGGCGAGAAGATGTGGATCTCGAACGGCGGCTTCGCGGACGTGTACATCGTGTTCGCGAAGGTGGCCGGGGAGCACTTCACGGCGTTCATCGTGGAGCGCGCCTTCGAGGGCGTGTCGAGCGGCGCCGAGGAGCACAAGATGGGCCTGATCGGCTCCTCCACCACGCCGGTCATCTTCCAGGACGCGCGCGTCCCCGCCGAGAACCTGTTGGGCGAGATCGGCAAGGGGCACAAGGTGGCGTTCAACGTGCTCAACTACGGCCGCTTCAAGCTCGGGGCGTCCACGGTCGGCAGCTCGCAGGGGGCCATCCGGGAGGCGGCCCGCTACGCGGCGCAGCGGCGGCAGTTCGGACAGCCGATCGCCAGCTTCGGCGCGATCAAGCACAAGCTCGGCGAGATGACCATCCGCGCCTTCGCCATCGAGTCGATGGTGTTCCGGACGGCCGGACTGATCGACGCCGGCGTGGAGGGCAGCGCGAGCGGACACGAGGCGGCGCTGCTTGCCGCGCTCGAGGAGCACGCCATCGAGTCGTCCATGCTCAAGGTGGCCGGCAGCGAGATCCTCGACTACATCCTCGACGAGAACGTCCAGATTCACGGCGGCAACGGCTACGTCCGGGACTACCCCGCCGAGCGCCACTACCGCGACGCGCGGGTCAACCGGATCTTCGAAGGCACGAACGAGATCAACCGGTTGCTGATCCCCGGCATGCTGGTGCGGCGCGCGCTGAAGGGGCACCTGCCGCTGATCGAGGCCGCCCGCAAGCTGCAGGACGAACTCCTTGCGCCGGCGGCCCCGGCGGCGCACGGCGACGGCTTCCTCGCGCCGCAGGTCGGCGCGGTGGGGATGTTCAAGAAGGTCGGCCTGGCGGTGCTGGGCATCGCCCTGCAGACGTACGGCGAGAAGCTGTCGGACCAGCAGGAGGTGCTGTCGCTGGAGGCCGACATCCTGATCGACACGTACGCGGCCGAGAGCATGGTGCACCGCGCGCTCGCCACGGGCGAGTCGGGCGCCGGCGCGCTGCAGGCCGACGCCGCGCGCGCCTTCGTCAACGACGCCGCCGTGCGGATCGAGGCCGCGGCCCGTGCGGCGCTGGCGGCGATGACCGAGGGCGACACGCTGCGCACGCACCTGGCGGCGCTGCGGCGGCTGCTCAAGGTCAGCCCGCTGAACACCGTCGCCATCCGCCGGCGGCTGGCCGACGAGGCCGTGGCGCGCGGGGGCTACGTCTTTTGAAGATGGCAGTAGCACGATCGGGGTGGTGGGCCGCCGCCTGGGCCGCGGTCGCGCTGGCCGCCGGCGCGTGCGGTCCGGGGCCGCCGGACGAAGCAGGCTACCTGGAGCAACTGCGCGATGATCGCGCGGCTCTGGACCAGTTCCTCGCCGAGGGCGCGGACTCGCCGGTGCCGCTCGACCGCCGCTCCTGGATGCTTCCGGTCCGCTACTACGAGCCCGACCTTGCCTACCGCGTCCCGGCGTACCTGGACGTGGCCGACGACCAGCCGGTGTTCGAGGTGCCGACGTCGACCGGCGAGCGGCGGCCGATGCAGCGCGTCGGCACGCTCGAGTTCACGCTGCACGGCGAGTCCCATTCCCTGGCGGCGCTCGTCGACCTGACCAGCCGCGACGAGCTGCGGCTGTTCATCCCGTTCCGCGACGAGACGAGCGGCGAGGAGACGTACGCCGCGGGCCGCTACCTCGACCTCGATCGCACGCCAACCGGCATCTACAACCTCGACTTCAACCGCGCGTACCACCCGACGTGCTACTACGACGAGTCGTTCGACTGCCCCTTCCCGCCCCCCGAGAACCGGCTGCCGACACCGATACGGGCGGGCGAGCGGCTGCCGCCGGTCGAGGAGCAGCGCTTTCCCGTCGGGGAACTGCCCGCCGCCGCAGCCGATCCCGACGCGGACGGCGGTTGATCACGGGGCGATGCCTCTGCGCGGGATCGTCTTCGACTTCGACGGCGTACTGGCCGACACCGAGCCGTCGCACCTGGCCGCGTTCCAGGACGTCCTGGCCGGCAGCGGCCTGACGCTGAGCACGGGCGACTACTACGACCGCTACATGGGCTACGACGACGTGGGGACGCTGCGGGCGCTGGGCCGCGACCAGGGCCGGCCGCTCGACGACGGCGCGGTGCGCCGGCTCGTCGCGGCCAAGGCGCTCTGCTTCGAGGCGCGCGTTCGCGGCGGCAACGTGCTGTTCCCGGGCGCGGCGGCCTGCATCGAGCGGCTGGCGGCCGTCGCGCCGCTGGGCATCGCGTCCGGCGCGTTGCGCGCCGAAATCGAGGCGATCCTGACCGCCGCGAACCTCCGGGATCGGTTCGCGGTGATCGTGGGGGCCGACGACGTGCCGCGATCAAAGCCGGCGCCGGACACGTACCAGCGGGCGGTCGAGTTGCTGGCCGCCGCGGGAACCGGTGCGGACCCGTCCGCCTGCGTCGCGATCGAGGACACGGTCTGGGGTATCGAGGCGGCGCACGCCGCCGGACTGCCGTGCGTGGCGCTCACGCACAGCTATCCGGCCGCCGCGCTGGCAGAGGCCGACACGGTGCTCGGCAGCCTGGACGAGCTGCAGCCGGCGCTTCTGGAAAGCCTCTGCGGCCAGCACGCCGGCGCCGGCCGGACCGTGCGCTGAAGGCGGGGACCACATGGCCACAGGCATGCTGCCGTCCGACTTCATCGACAAGTTCGTGCACGTCGCCCGCAGTCCGGAGCCCGACCTCGCCACGGCGGCGCTGCTGATCGCCCGGCTCGAATACCCGCACCTGGACGCCTCCCATTATCTCGACCGGCTCGACAGCATGGGACGCGCCGCGGCGGTACGCCTCGGCCGGGCGCCGGACGGCGATCCGCGCCTGCAGGTCGCGGCCCTGAACGACTACCTGTTCGAGGAAGAGGGCTTCGCCGGGAACCGCAAGCACTACGACGACCCGCGCAACAGCTTCCTGAACGCGGTGCTCGACCGCCGCAGCGGCATCCCGGTGACGCTCGCGCTCGTGTACATGGAGGTCGCCCGGCGCGCCGGGCTGCGCGTCGAAGGCGTCAACTTCCCGGGCCGCTTCCTGCTGCGCCTGCCAACCGGGGCGCCCGCTGCCGGCGGCGACGCGCTCATCCTGGATCCGTTCCACCGCGGCGCCATCCTGTCCGAAACGGACTGCCGCCGGCTGCTGAGCGACCACGCGGGCGCCGACGCGGAATTCGAGCCGGCGCTGCTGGCCAGGGCGACCAAGCTCCAGATACTCATCCGCATGCTCGTCAACCTGAAGCGGATCTACGTCAAGATGCGGTCGTTCCCCCAGGGACTGGCGATGACCGAGCTGCTGCTCGCGCTGGACCCGTCGGCGCTGACCGAGCTCCGCGACCGCGGATTGCTGGCCTACAACCTGAACGACTTCCCGGCGGCGCTGCGCGACCTGGAGGCGTACCTGCGGTTCACCGCGCGCGGCGACGGCGAACGGCCGAAGGAAAACACCGAGCAGGCCGAGATCTGGGAGCACGTAAAGGCGCTGCGGCGGCGCGTGGCCGGCTTGAATTGATTACAGCGTACCGATCTCGTTGTAGAGCGCGGCCGAGGCGATGATGCCGTTGTGGAAGTTGCCCAGGTCGAGCTTCTCGTTCGGTGCGTGGGCGTTCTCGTCCGGCAAACCGACCCCGAACAGGACCGACGGCAGCCCCAGCACCTCCTGGAACGTCGCCACGACCGGAATGGACCCGCCCTCGCGGTTGAACACCGGGCGCCGCCCGAACCCCAGCTCGATGGCGCGGCCTGCCGCCTGCACGAACGGGTTGTCGAAGTCGGTCATCCACGGCCGGCCGCCGTGCATGCGCTTGATGTTCAACTCGACGGTCGGCGGCGTCACCTTCCGCAGATGGGCCTCGCACAGGTCGGCAATCCTGTCGGGATCCTGATCCGGCACCAGCCGCATGCTGACCTTGGCCATGGCCACCGCCGGAATCACCGTCTTCGCGCCGTCGCCCGTGAAGCCCGACAGCATGCCGTTCACCTCGAACGTCGGCCGCCCCCACAACCGCTCCAGCGTGGTGTAGCCGCGCTCGCCGAACAGCTTCGGGGCGCCCAATTCGTTGCGGTAGCGCCGCTCGTTGAACGGCAGCCTGGCGAACTCGGCCCGCTCCGCGTCGAGCAGCGGCCGCACGTCGTCGTAGAAGCCGGGGATCTTCACGCGCCCGCCGCGGTCCTTCATCTGCGCGAGCACCTGCGCCAGCACGAACGCCGGGTTGGCGACCGCGCCGCCGAACGAGCCCGAGTGCAGGTCGCTGGCCGTGCCCCGCAGGTCGATCTGCAGGTAGGTCAGGCCGCGCAGGCCGTAGCAGATGGAAGGCACCCCGCGATCGAACATCGGCGAGTCGGAGATCACGACCACGTCGGCCGCCAGCTCGTCCTTGTGCTCGCGCACGAAGTTCTCGAGGTTGACGCTGCCGATCTCCTCTTCGCCCTCGAGGATGAAGCGGATGTTCACCGGCAGCCGGCCGTTGCCGCGCAGCACCGCCTCCACCGCCTTCAGGTGCATGAACACCTGGCCCTTGTCGTCGGCCGCGCCGCGGGCGTAGATCTCCCCCTCGCGCACGGTCGCCTCGAACGGCGGCGACTCCCACAGCTCCAGGGGGTCGACCGGCTGCACGTCGTAGTGGCCGTAGAACAGGATGGTCGGCGCGCCGTCCGCGTGCAGCCAGTCGGCGTACACGACCGGGTTGCCCGGCGTGTCGATGACGCGCACGTTCTCCAGGCCGACGCGCTGCATCTCCGCCGCCGTCCACTCGGCGCAGGCCCGCACGTCCTCCGCATGCTCCGGCAACGCGCTGATGCTCGGAATCGCCAGGTAGGATTTCAACTCGTCGACGTAGCGGTCGCGGTTGATGTTGATCAGGTCGATTACGTCGTTCATCGTTGGTGGCTCGGGTCTTTCAGGTGCGGGACTCCGCGGTCTCGTGCTCTTCCCAATAGCGCTTGTACTCGTTCAGGTAGGTCAGGCTGTCGAACGACCGCATGCGGTCGAGGAACAGCACGCCGTCGAGGTGGTCGGTCTCGTGCTGGATGACGCGCGCCGGAAAGCCGGACGCCGTGAACGCCACGCGCCGGCCGGTGCGATCGAACGCGGTCACCCGGATCTCGACGGCCCGCGGCACCTTGCCCCGCACGTCGGGAATGCTCAGGCAGCCTTCCCAGTCTTCCGCGACGGCGGAGCCGAGCGGCTCCACCACCGGGTTGATCATCACCATCGGCGGCACGGTGGAGTCCGGATCGTCGACGCCCGCCACGAACAGCCGCAGCCCCTCGTGCACCTGCGGCGCGGCCAGGCCGATCCCCTCGTACTCCTGCATCGTGTCGAACATGTCGTCGATGAGGCGCTGGACCGCAGGCGTGCCGATCTCGGACGGATCCAGCTCCCGCGCGGGCGCCCGCAGCACCGGATGCCCCATGCGCGCGACCTTCAGGATGGCCATACCGCAAGTATAGGGCAGGCGTACTGGTGGAGAATGATGACTGCACCGGGCACCTGCAGGATGAGAGGAGCAGCACATGACGAGGCGCAGCGAACGCCTGCTGATCGGAATTGTCGGTTTCGCTCTCGGGTCCGCACTTGCGACCCAGGTCGCGCGAGGCCAGGACACGCATCCCATTGACGGCGCGCTCACGCACGTGGGCGTCGTGGTCCGTGATGTCGAGACGTCGGCCAGGGCCTTCGGGGACGCATTCGGCGTCGAGGTCCCGCCACCGACGGTTGCGCCCGGCGTTCCCGTTCCCGGCGGCGGCGCCGCGCAGGTCAAGCTCACGAACCTCGTGAAGAACAACTACAGGATCGAGCTGCTCGAACCGGTCGGCGGACCCAGCCCGTGGCAGCGGTATCTGGACGAGCACGGCGAAGGGGTGCATCACCTCGGGTTCAGGGTCGCCGACGTCGGCGCGGCCATCGCGTTTCTCGAAGACAGGGGCGGCCGGTTGGTGTTGGGCAATGCGGAGGTCGATTTCGGTTACATGGACATGACGCCCGAGCTTGGCGTCACGATCGAGGTAATGGGGCCCAACCTCGGCCAGTGACGCACGCCTCCCATCCCCTTGCGCTGCATCCCAGAACCACCGTTGGCTATCATGGCTCGATCCGGCACGTGAACTTCGGCATGATGAAACCCCTTCGAGCCACGAGAGGAGAAGCCATGCGGAGAATAGTTGTGGTCGTCGCTATCGTGCTTGCCGGCAGCGGTGCAGGGACCGCACTGGCGCAGTCGACCGACTGGTCGAGTCAGAACCTGAACCTCGACAACAACCGGTTCGCGCCCCTCGACGAGATCGACACCACGAACGTGAGCCGTCTCGTGGAACGCTGGTCCTACGAGGTGGGGCCGACGGACAACATCACCCAGGCGACGCCGCTGGTGGTGGACGGCGTCATGTACCTGCACTCGCACTCGACGCTGTTCGCGCTCGACGCCGCCACCGGCGAGGAGCTGTGGACAACGCCCCTGGATCGCGGGCCCGCCGCGGCCGGCCCCGTGCGGGGGTCGACGTTCGCCGGCGGCAACGTCTACACGTACCGGGGCGCGGATCTCTACGCGACGGACGCGGGCACGGGAGAGCCGGTCGAGTCGTTCGGCGATCAGGGCGTCCTCCAGGTGCTTGGCGCCGCGCTGCAACAGAAGTATCCCGACACCTACCCGCCGACCCTGGACCCGATACAGATCGGCTACCGGATCACCACGCCGCCCGCGTATCACGCCGGCACCCTGTACGTCGCCGCGGCGCTGTCCGAGGGCCACATTCCGGGTGGACTGGTGGTCGCGACCGATGCCGAGACCGGCGCCATCAAGTGGGTGTTCAACACCATCCCGCAACGCCCCCAGGACCAGGGCTGGGAGATCGCGCGTGACACGTGGGGCGATGGAGCGCGCGCCGGCGGCGGCATCTGGACCCAGCCGGCGGTCGACCCCGAGCTGGGCATGGTCTACGTGAACGCCGGCAACCCCTCGCCCGACTACGACGGGTCGACGCGGGTGGGGATCAACCTGTTCACCAACAGCACCATCGCGCTCGACCTGGAGACGGGCGCCTTGCGCTGGTATTTCCAGGCCGTGCACCACGACCTCTGGGACTGGGATCACGTGACCGGCCCGGTGCTGTTCGACGTCACCGGCGACGACGGCGAGACGATCAAGGGCGTCGCGGCGGCGGGGAAAAATTGCCTCTTCTACATGTGGGATCGCGAGACGGGCGAGCCGCTCCACCCGATGGTCGAGACGCTGGTTCCCACCGAGACGGACGTGCCGGGAGAGCGGGTGTGGCCGACGCAGCCAATCCCGCACAACGCCGCCGGGGTGCCGATGACACCCCTCTGTGCAACGTTCATCGAGCTTGACGATCCGGAGCTCGCCGGCCGCTCCAGCCAGTTCTATGCGCCGTACTGGATGAGCAAGGCGATCATCGTCGCGCACGGGGGCTCGAGCTGGGGCGCGCCCTCGTTCAGCCCGCGCACCGGGCTCGTCTACGTGACCGGGAAGAACGGCGCCATCTCGATCGTCGTCAAGCCGGTCGGCGACACCCTCGAACCCGGTCCGGACGCCAGGGGCCACACCGAGAACCTCGCCAGTCTCGATCGCATCACCGAGGCATACCCGCCGGAGGTGACGCTCTCGGCGTATGACCCGGTCTCGGGTGAGCAGACCTGGCAGGCGCTGCTGCCGGCGCAGTCAGCAATCGGCGCGAGCGGCAACATGGTGACCGCGGGGAACCTGGTGTTCCAGGGGGTCGAGGATGGCGGCTTGTACGCGCTCGACGCCGAGACCGGCGCCGAGCTGTACCGCTTCGACGCGCCGCGCCCGATCCGGTCCAGTCCGATGACCTACGAGCTCGACGGCAAGCAATATGTAACGGTGGTGGCCACCAACACCGTGGTCACGCTGGCGCTGCCGGAGTAGGCCTCCACAGGTTCGGCATGCCGTAATTTCCCTCGTGGCAAGCGTATTCGAAGTAGAGGGTTGACTCCTGTATCATTGTCGAAAGCGAAAAGAAAGGTCGCTGTACTACATGAGACGTCAAAGGCGTAAGTACACCCTTGTCAAACGTGCTGCGTCCGTCCGCGAGACGCGTCAGGGCATCCTGGACGCGGCGGCCGAGTGTTTCGCGAGCAAGGGCATCGGACAGACGTCGATGCAGGAAGTGGCTCGGACGGCTGACGTTTCGCCAGGCACGGTCGCCAATCATTTCCCGCGCCGGGAGGAGCTCGTGGAGGCGACGCTGTCGCACATTGGAGCATCCCTTCCGTTTCCGCAGTGGGAGGATCTGGCCGACCTGGCTGATCCGAAAGCGAAGGTCCTCGGCCTGTTGCGACTTCTCCACGAGTATTATCGAGCCGGGGACCGGTGGTTGCACATCTTCTTTGCGGAACGCGAGAGCACTCCAGCCGTGGCCCGTAGGGTGGAGGCAAGGAAGGCTCAGATCGATGAAATGGTCTCCCGGGCTCTGGGCCCCGCCGGCCGCGACGCGAAGCTGACGTTGGCCGTCCGCTCCGTGTTCCATCCGGGCTTTCGACACATATTGCGCACAAGTGGTGCATCCGAGACGCTGGCGCTGGAAATCGAGAGTGATATCGTCGGGGCATTGCTTGATGAAGCGGAGCCCCAGTGGCGGCGGTCAGAGACGCAGGCTCAATCGTCTACAGCGGAGCGGCGGCGGGCATAACAGCCCCTCACCCGTATTCCGTCTTCTCCTCGAACTCGCACAGATCCGCGATCACGCACGCGCCGCAGCGGGGTTTGCGCGCCGTGCACACGTAGCGGCCGTGCGGGCCGCGGGGAAGAGCCTGGCAGTCGCCTCGTTCACACTCACGTCCGTCGCCTGGGCGGAGAGCACCACGGCAATCAGCAGCTCGAAGGGAGTGCCAAAGTCTAGCTCCGTGGTCGGCTCGGGGTTCTCCGCCCGCAAGCGGGTAAAGATCGCGGCTCGCGTATCGTCCTTCACGGGGCTCTTCGGCGAGGAAATATTCGAAAACCGTGTGGATGCCGGGAGGATCGATGGGTTACTTGGCCGCGGCCATTGAAGTGACCTGGATCGTCCTGGTTTCGGAGTCCAGCGTGCCGACGACTGCTACTTTCTTTCCGGCAAACTCTCTTGATTTGTCCTGGTCGCTCAACCGATAGATTTCTTTGCCGTCAAACAAAATGAACGGGACGCTGTGGTCATCGACGCAAGCGATGGTGCAGGCAGCGTCGGTCGACCCCATCCGCATTCCGGAATGATCGGCTATGGGGCACTCCTCATCGGTGATCGTGCCTGAGAACGTCTGTCTGCCCTGGGTCGCAAACATCGTGGCGGAGGCAAGAAGAGCGGAGGCAAGAAGACCTGTCAGTAGATATTTCATGAAGCTCACGCAAAGCGAAGTCCTTCGCAACCGGCGGGAAATCGGGGGAAGGTGTCACACCCCCCCCCGATTCGTGGTCGAAAACCCCGAGGCCGAGAAACTCTCTGCCGGTTATCGGCCGCCAATCATGATGTGGGCTTCCGGCGTGCCCTCAAACATCAGCCAGGCGCCGCCCGCGTCGCGAACATTCGGCAGTCCGACTTGCTCCGCCGTCATGTTCGGCATGCCGATAAACGTGTGCCAGATGGCGGTGTGCTGGCTGTCGCCCCGGAGGTTATACCAGATGGACCCGACTTCGGACAGCTCACGCGTTCCGTTTTTCCCGGCGGCCACAACCAGATCCCTAATCCCTCCGGTGCCGCTGCTCGACAAGACAGGCAAACCGGCGCGCCTGGGGTCGTCTTCCCCAAGCAATGGCTGGGCCTTGGCCCCCATCTCCGCGAACGCTCGATTCTGCATGATGCGCGGCAGGTTGGCATCGCTGCTGGTGCACTCCACCGACCACGGCCGCTCTCCGGGAAAGCCGGTCAGGTCGTAGCAGACCATACGGCCGGGGCCTCTCCTCAAAACTTCATACGTAAAGTCGGCAGCCGTGACCACTTCGCCCGCATCCGGATTCCGAATTATCTTGATGACCGTGGCGTCCCTGGCCATAGCCGCGTTCGGAGCGGCGAGCAACGGCTTTTCGATGGGGTCAGTCACCACCTCGTGCCGGCGCTCCTCATAGATTTGCGCCTGCGCCGGGGCGCTCATCGCAACCGCCATTACGCCGAGTACAAACAGAGAGATCGGTTTCATGTGAGTCCTCCAATCGCGATGCCTCAAAACCTGGGTGTCCGAAATCCAGCCGCATACCACGATGGCGCGTACTCTGCCTATTGAATGCTTCCGCCGACGGGCAGGCCGCTCGGTACGCGTTCGGGAATCGTACGGTCGAACGAGTCATCGCTCAGAGCGATTAAAAACTCGATCAGATCCGGGTCTTCTTCGTCCACGTTCTGCAACGCGCGAACCAGCGGATCGAGCTCCTCTAGGCTGACGTTCGGGTTCCGGGATTCCCCGGCGCTGGTGGATTCATAGAACCCCACGACGGCGCGCAGCGTCCGGAACATGCCATTGTGCCCGTATGGGAAGGTAAATTCGAGGTTGCGCAGCGACGCCGTGCGAAACGCATAGCTGTCGCACGCTGCTCGGGACGCTGCAGTACGCGGCTCCGGAGGAGCTGCCG
>JAJEEU010000021.1 GCA_022820825.1 Vicinamibacteria bacterium | reverse complement strand
TCGGGCGCCGCGGCCGGGCGGGGCGGGGGCGGCGGCGGGGGCGGGGGAGGCGGCGGCGGCGGTGCGGCCACGAAGGCCATCATCGTCGCCGGCGTCGGCAGCACGTCGGTCGCCATCAGGGGCACGATCACGACAGCGCCGATCGCCACCACGTGGGCCACAATGGACACCGGCACGGTGTACCACTTCCGCGACCCCACTCGGATCGTGGGGTTTGCGATCTCACCAAACATTTGACCGGCTGCCACCGATACCCTCCTCACCCCTGCATCCGGCGTGGGGTGCTTCCTCCGAAAGAGCGTCGATTATATGCATGCCTTCTCGCGACTGTCAACGCAAGTACCACGCAGATCCAAGACCCCCGGGCGACGCCCGTGTACGCTCGACAAAATACCTGAAATCAACAGCTTGCGAGAAACTTGCGACGGCGCCGTCACAACATCCAGGCGACGACGAGCGGCGCAAAGATCACGGCGACCACGCTCATCAGCTTGATCAGGATGTTCAGGCTCGGCCCGGACGTGTCCTTGAACGGATCGCCGACGGTGTCGCCGATGACCGCCGCCTTGTGCGGATCGGAGCCCTTCCCGCCGTGGTGCCCCTCCTCGATGTACTTCTTGGCGTTGTCCCACACGCCGCCGGAGTTCGCCATCATCAGCGCCATCAGCACGCCGGTGACCAGCGCCCCGGCCAGCAGGCCGCCGAGACCGGATATGCCGAGCAGGAAGCCGGTGGCCACGGGCGCCAGCACCGCGATCAGCCCCGGGACGACCATCTCGCGGATGGCGGAGCGCGTCGAGATCTCCACGCAGCGCGCCGAGTCGGGCTCCGCGTCACCCGCGAGCAGTCCCTCGATCTCCCTGAATTGCCGCCGCACCTCTTCGATCATGTCGTTCGCCGAGCGGCCGACGGCGTTCATCGTCAGCGCCGAGAACAGGAACGGCAGCATGCCGCCCAGCAGCAGACCCAGCAGCACGTTCGGGTTGTCCAGCGCCAGGTTCAGCAGATGCGGCTGGAACGCTGCCGCTCCGCCCGCCTCGGCGATGGCGGCGTCGGCCGTCGCGCGAAACGTGCTGAACAGCGCGAGCGCGGTCAGCGCTGCGGACCCGATGGCGAACCCCTTGCCCATCGCGGCCGTCGTGTTGCCCACCGCGTCGAGCGCGTCGGTGCGCTCGCGGACGAACGCTTCGCACTTGCTCATCTCCGCTATCCCGCCCGCGTTGTCCGCCACCGGCCCGTAGGCGTCGACGCCCAGGCTGATGCCCAGCGTCGAGAGCATGCCGACGGCCGCGATGGCGATGCCGTACAACGCCGCCTGCGAGTAGCTGAAGTAGATCGCCAGGCAGATCACGACGATCGGCAGCGCGCACGACATCATGCCCACGCCGAGGCCGGCGATGATGTTGGTGGCCGGGCCGGTTTCCGACTGCTGCGCGATCCTGTGCGCGGGCGGCTTGTCCTTGCCGGTGTAGTACTCGGTGATCTGGCCGATCAGCACGCCGGCCACCACGCCGGCCACCACGCACCAGAGCACTGCCAGCGGAACATCCAGCACGACGACGAGCCCGGCCGCCCCCGCGAAGACGAGCGCCGACGCCACCAGCAGGCCGCGGTGCAGGGCGCTGCCGATCTTGCTCTCGTCGTCGGTGTTGACAACGAACGTGCCCAGTATGGAAGACACGATGCCAACCCCGGCCAGGAGAATCGGAAACACCACGAGCTGCGACTGCAACGCGCCGAACGCGGCCTCGTCGACGCCCCACAGCTCCGCGGCGCGCGGCGCGGCCAGCGCCCAGGCCAGTGCAATGGAGGAAATGATGCTGCCGACGTACGACTCGAACAGGTCGGCGCCCATGCCGGCGACGTCGCCGACGT
The DNA here is from genome assembly GCA_022820825.1 of Vicinamibacteria bacterium. GTDB lineage: Bacteria > Acidobacteriota > Vicinamibacteria > Vicinamibacterales > UBA8438 > JAAXGX01. Next base: position 63,490 of record JAJEEU010000021.1, on the reverse strand, counting down.
TGTCGCCGACGTTGTCGGCGATGGTGGCCGGGTTGCGGGGGTCGTCCTCGGGGATGCCCGCCTCGACCTTGCCGGACAGGTCGCCGGCCACGTCGGCCGCCTTCGTGTAGATGCCGCCGCCGACGCGGGCGAACAGGGCAATGGACGATGCTCCCAGCGAAAACCCGAACAGCGATTCGACCGCGCTCGCACCGGCCCCGCTGAGCCCGCCGTACGCGTAGTACAGCACGGCGATTCCCAGCGTGCCGAGCGCCACCACCGTCAAGCCCATCACCGCGCCGCTCGAGAACGCGACCCGCAAGGCGCTGGACAGGCTGCTGGTCGCCGCGTGCGTCGTCCGTACCGCCGCGTTCGTCGCGGTGCGCATGCCAATCCAGCCGGCGCCGGCCGACAGCAGCGCGCCGACGAGGAACGCCACGCCCGTCAGCAGCGAGTCGCCGGGCAGAAACGTCACCAGAATGACGAACATGATGGCGACGAACCCCGCCAGGACCGTGTACTCGGTCTTGAGGAAGGCCATCGCGCCGGCACGGATGAGGGCGGCTATGCGCTGCATCCGGTCAGTGCCGGGCGCACGTTGACCGATGCCGCGAATCAGGAACAGGGCGAACAACGCAGCCGCCACGGGCGCGCCGACTCCGAACACGAGATACAGTTGTTGTGTCATTCAGACCTCAGAGCGCGGCCCGATCCGCGGCCGCAAAACGCCAGAGCGTACCAACCTGTTTTTCCGACTGTCAAGACGGCCTCGAGCGCACCTCGGACGACATCGCCATGCCTGCCGTGAGGAAAATCTGCACCCCTTCCTGCACGCTCAGATCGGGGTAGGACACGACCGAGGCCGCATAGACGTGGATGTCGCCGAAGTAGATGTGGTTCGTCGGAACGTACACGGCGACGAGCTGTTCGGGGCCGCTGCCGCGGTCGAGCACGAACCGCTTCGTCAGAAAGCCGATTACGAGACCGCGGCGCGGATCGTCCACCAGCACGACCTGCCGGAACCCGAGCTGGCTGCCCGGCGAGAACGCGGCCACCAGTTGCTTCACCGGCCCGTAGACTGCCCGGAAGATCGGCAGCCGCATCAGGTACTCCTCGCCCCGCCGCAGCGCGCGCCCGCCGAGCCCGCTCGTCGCCGCGACCCCCACCAGCAACACCACCACGAGCAGGGTCGCCAGCCCCAGGCCCGGGATGTCATACCCGCTCCACCGCTCGTAGACCGGCCCCATCACGCCGTCTATGAGCTGGAACAGCCAGACGAACGCCGCGACGGTAATGATCAGCGGAACCGTGACGACAAGGCCGGTGACCAGGTTGCGACGGAGCCACTGCATCGTTACCTCTTGGGGCCTCGCCCCAAACCCCCGGCGGTCGCTCGCGGGCGGGGCAGCGTCACGCGGACTTGCGGGCCGGAACGCGCGACTTGCGGCCCGGCCGCCTGGACTGCGGCTGCCGCTGCGGCGTCCGCGCCGGCGCCGGAGGTTGTGCGCTGCGCCTGGCGGCCCTGCCTTGCGTGATCAGGATTGCGACGGAGGCGGCAATGAAGATGGTCGAGTAGGTGCCGCTGATCACGCCCACGAGCATCGTGAACGCGAACCCCTCGAGCACCTCGCCGCCGAACACGTACAGCGCGAGAACCGCGAAGCCGGTGGTGCCCGACGTGATCAGCGTGCGCGCGAGCGTCTGGTTGATGCTGACGTTGACGAGCCGGTCGAACCGGTCGCGGCGCATCCGGCGCAGGTTCTCGCGCACCCGGTCGAAGACGACGATCGAATCGTTCACCGAGTAGCCCGTGATTGTCAGCATCGCGGCGACGACGTTGAGCGACAGCTCGTAGCCGAACATCATCAGCAGCGATACGGTCACCATGATGTCGTGCGCCACGGCCACGATCGCGCCCACCCCGAAGCTGAAGCGGAACCGCAGGCCGACATACACGAGGATGCCCGCCATCGCGAAGACGAAGGCGTAGATGCCGCGCTGCCGCAGCTCCTGGCCGATGACCGGGCCGACGAGCTCCTGTCCCACCACCTGGAAGCCGCCGACGCCGCTCGCCTGCAGCGCGGACCGCACCGCCTCTGCGCCCTCCTCCAGGCTCGTTCCCACCTCGGGTCCGGACTGCGGCAGGCGGACCATCATCTGGTTCGCGCCCGCGTCGCCGTACTGCTGGACGATCTTCTCGCCCTCTACCGGGGCCAGCGCGTCGCGCACCGCGTCCTCGGTTACCGGCTCGTCGAATTCGAGGACGATGAGGCTGCCGCCCGAGAAGTCGATGCCCAGCGGCAGCCCGCCGCGCACGAACAACAGGGCCGCGCCCGCGACGACGATCACCAGCGACACCAGGAGGGCGTGCCAGCGCCAGGCGATGAAGTCGAAATCCGGCTGTGTCTTGAAAAGCTGCACCCGCGCTAGCTCCTCATCCTTCTGCGTGCCGCATCAGATGCTCAGCGTGGCCGCGCGCCGGCGGGCCAGCACCGTTTCGAAGATGGTGCGCGATACGAACACCGCGGTGAAGATGTTGGATATGAGACCGATGGCAAGCGTCGTCGCAAATCCCCGAATGGGTCCCGACCCGAACTGGAACAGGAAGGCCGCCGCGATCAGCGAGGCGACGTGCGTGTCCAGGATTGTCAGCAGCACGCGGTCGAAGCCGGCCGCCACCGCGGCGCGGATGCCTTTCTCCGAGCGCAGCTCTTCCTTGATGCGTTCGAAGATCAGGACGTTGGAATCGACGCCGATGCCGATGGTCAGGATGAGTCCGGCAATGCCGGGCAGCGTCAGCACCGCCCCGACGTACGCCATGAACCCCATCAGTATCAACAGGTTCATCCCGACGGCGACGATGGCGTTGATGCCCGCCAGCCGGTAGTAGGCCAGCATGAACAGCGCCACGGCGATCAGTCCCGCGAGCGAGGCGGAAACGCCCGCGCGGATGGAGTCGGCCCCGAGCGTCGGACCCACCGTCCGCTCTTCCAGATAGGTCAACGAAGCCGGCAACGCGCCGGAACGCAGCACCAGGGACAGATCCGCCGCCTCTTCCTGGCTGAAGCTGCCGTTGATCCTGCCCTCGTCGGTGATGCGGCTCTGGATCACCGGCGCGGTGTGCACACGCCCGTCGAGGATGATCGCGAGACTGCGGCCGATGTTCGCCCCGGTGACCTCGCCGAACTTGCGCGCACCCTCGCGGTTGAACGAGAAGCTGACGGCGGGCTGGTTGAACTCGTCGAGCGACGGCCGGGCGTTGCGCAGGTCGCGTCCGGTCACCGCGGCAACGCGCCGCACCAGGTAGTGGGACGTGCTGCCCGGTCCGCCGGAGCCGAGCGCTTCGGATACGCCGGATACCACCTCCATGTCGGGAGGGATCACCCCGTTGCGCGCCTCCAGCAACTCTTCCTGGCTGAACGCCGGACCGTCCTCGACGATCTTCAGCTCCAGCAGGGCGGTGTTGCGGATGATCTCCTTCGCCCGCGCCACGTCGGACACGCCGGGCAACTGGACCAGGATCTGGTATCCGCCGACGCTGTACGGCGCGACAATCGGCTCGGCCACGCCGAGCTCGTTGACGCGCCGCTCGATGGTCTGCAGCGCCTGCCGCACCGATTCGTCGCGCAGGGTCGCCTCGACCGGCGCACGCATCCTGAACGTGTACAGGCCGCCTGCGCCCGTTTCGCGGTCGTAGGAGGCCGACACCTGATCGTCCGCGATCTGCCGGAACTCGGCGTCGCGGTCTCCCGGCACGCCCTCGACCCGAATGGTCGTGGCGTCCACGGCCGACGACGACGCGACGGTGATGCCCTGCAGATCGAGCTGTTCGCCGAGTTGCTCCGCGGCGGTCTCGGACTCCACGCGCAGGGCGTCGTCCGTCTCCACCTGCAGCACCATGTGGACGCCGCCCTCGAGGTCGAGCCCGAGTCGGATCCGCTCTTCCGGCGGATAGATCGCCACGACCGACAGAACGGTGACGGCAAGGACGACGACGAGCTTCCACTGCACGTTCCTGTTCATGCGCAGCTCCTATCCTCCACCCTGCTCCGGCACCACCGGCGTCTGCCCCTGGTACCCGCCGATCGCCGCGCGGGACACCTCGATGCGGACCTTGTCGGCCACCTGCACATGGACCGAACGGTCACCCATCTTCGTGATGACGCCGTAGATGCCGCTGGTGGTCACAATCTTCTCGCCGACCTTCAGGTTCGCCTGGAACTCCTGAACCTTCCGCTGCCGCCGCCGCATGGGCAGCAGGATGATGAAGTAGAAGATGGCGAGGATCGCCACGAACGGCAGCAACTGCGCCAGCAGCGAGGGCGAGCCCCCGGGCGGTTGCGCCATCGCCAGGACTGTGGTGAATCGCTCGACGGTCATTGAAGCTGCGCAGCCCCACCCTGCGTGGAATGGGACCGGCGGGAATATTGCTGGTGGAACCTCTGCCGAAACGTCGCAAACGAGCCGAACGTTATAGCCTCACCAATCCGCCTCATCGTGTCAAGGTAAAAGTGGAGGTTGTGCAGCGTGCCGAGGGTCGCGGCCGTGATCTCGTTGGCGGCGCACAGGTGCCGCAGGTACGCCCTGGAGAACTGCCGGCAGGTGTAGCAGCCGCACTCCGGATCGGCCGGCTGCTCGTCTGCGCCGTAGCGCGCGTTACGAATGTTGATCGGCCCGGCGCTCGTGAAGAGCTGCCCGTTGCGCGCGTTGCGCGTCGGCAGCACGCAGTCGAAGAGATCGATGCCGTGACCGACCATCTCCACGAGATCCAGCGGGGTGCCGACGCCCATGAGGTAGCGCGGTCCAGCGGCCGGCAGCAGCTCCGCCGTGCGCCCGGCGACCTCGTACATCAACTCCACGGGCTCGCCGACGCTCAGCCCGCCGATGGCGTAGCCGTCGAAACCGGTGGCCAGCGTCTCCCCGGCGTGCCGCTCCCGCAGGTCCGGATAGACGCCGCCCTGCACGATGCCGAACTGCAGTTGCCCGCGGTTCGTGACTGCGGTGTCGTCCCCGGCTGCCTGCAATTCCAGAAATCTGGCGCGCGCGCGGCGGCCCCAGCGCGTCGTCAGCTCCATCGAGCGCAGCGCCTCCTCCTTCGTGACGGGGAACGGCGTGCACTCGTCGAAGGCCATGGCGACGTCCGCGCCCAGGCGCGCCTGCGCTTCCGTCGCCCCTTCGGGGGTGAGCAGGTGCGGGCTTCCGTCGAGGTGGGACCGGAAGCAGACGCCCTCCTCGCTGACGGACCGCCGCTGCGCGAGGCTGAACACCTGGTACCCGCCGCTGTCGGTCAGCAACGGCCGGGACCAGCCGATGAAGCGGTGCAGGCCGCCGGCGTTCCCGATCAGCCGGTCGCCCGGCCGCAATAACAGATGGTACGTGTTGGCGAGGATGATCTCCGCGCCGAGCTGGAGCAGATCGCGATGGGTTACGGCCTTCACCGCGCCCGCCGTACCGACCGGCATGAAGGCCGGCGTCTGCACGACGCCGTGCGGCGTGCGCAGCACACCGCGGCGGGCCCGACCGTCGGTGTGGGTAACGGTGAACGGGCCCGGCTCCGGCATTGGAGTTATACTACCGCCATCTCCCACCGTCCTTCTCCACATCCGTCGTGGGCGACTCAGTGAAGCGCGTGCGGGTCGGGATTGTGTTCGGCGGCCGATCCAGCGAGCACGAGGTGTCGCTGGCCTCTGCCGCGGCTGTCATCGCGCACCTGGACCCGGATCGTTACGAGCGGATCCCGATCTGCATCGGCAGGGACGGCCACTGGTCGCTCACCAGCGCGCCGCGCGGCTCGCTGACGGCGGCCGAAGCGATCGAGAGCGCGCGTTCGCCGGACGGCGCAGCGGCGGGCGGGCGCGAGGTGCACCTGCTTGCGCGTCCGGCGGCGACGCAGTTGCTGGCGGCGGCGCCCGCGGCCGGCGGCCGGCCGACATTCGAGGGGCTGGCGCTGGACGTCGTCTTTCCGCTGGTGCACGGTCCGTACGGCGAGGACGGGACGCTGCAGGGTCTGCTCGATCTCGCCGGCGTGCCGTACGTCGGAGCCGGCGTGCTCGGCTCGGCGGCCGGCATGGACAAGGCCGTGGCGAAGACGCTGTTCGCCGCGTGCGGCCTGCCTGTCACCAGCTACGCCGTGGTGCGCGCCGCGCAGTGGGACGCGGGAGAATCCGCCGTGCTCGACGACCTGGAGCGCCGCCTGCACGGCCCGCTCTTCGTCAAGCCGGCCAACCTCGGATCGAGCATCGGCGTGTCGCAGGCGCCCGGCCGCGCGGCGCTCGCCCGGGCGATCCGCGCTGCCCGGGAATTCGACCGCAAGATAATCGTCGAGGAGGCCGTGCCGGAGCCGCGGGAGCTGGAATGCGGCGTGATCGGCAACGACGCGCCGGAGGCCTCCGTGCCGGGCGAGATCCTGCCGGCCGGCGAGTTCTACGACTACGAGTCCAAGTACGTCGACGCGCGGTCCGCCGGCGTGGTGCCGGCCGAGCTCACGACCGCGCAGACGGCCGAAGTCCGGCGCCTGGCCGTCGAGGCGTACCGTGCTATCGAAGGAGCGGGCATGGCACGCGTCGATTTTCTGCTGTCGCGCTCTACCGGCCGCCTGTACGTGAGCGAGGTGAACACCATTCCGGGCTTCACGACGATCAGCATGTTCGCGAAGCTGTGGGCGGCGACGGGCCTCGACTATGCAAGGCTCCTGGACCGCCTGATCGAGCTGGCGTTCGACCGCCACCAGGAACGCCGGCAACTGCGCACCAGCGTCAACTGAAGACCGGTTTCCGTCCTACGGTTGCACGCCGTCCCAGACGCGGATCCGCTGCATCACGTCGCCCGGCTGGAGCTGGTCCACCACGTCCATTCCATCCAGCACCCGGCCGAACACCGTGTAGCGGCCATCGAGCTGGGGCTGCGGCAACAGCGTGATGAAGAACTGGCTGCCGCCGGTGTCTTCCCAGTCGAGCGCCATGCCGACCGTGCCGCGCAGGAACGGCAACTGATTGATCTCGTCCCGGATGGCATATCCGGGGCCGCCCTCGCCGTCGCTGCGCGGATCGCCGCCCTGGACGACGTAGTTGCTCTCCGCGCGGTGAAATGTCTGGCCGTCGTAGAAGCCGCGGCGCGCCAGACGCATGAAGTTGGCCGCGGTGAGCGGCGCGTCGAGCACCGCCAGCTCGATTTGAATGGTGCCCCTGGCCGTGTCGATATAGACATGCGGCGACACGCTCGGGTCGACGAGCTCTGACGCACCGTAGTCCGTACCCGCCGCCGGGACGGGCCTGATGCGGTCATCATGGTCCCCGCCGGGCGCCAGGCTCTCCAGCCCCCGCGCCGCGCGCAACCGCACCGCCCAGTCGCGATCGGCCAGCGCTTCTTCCAGCACGGCGCGCCCGGCCCGGCCGCCCACGGCCGCGGCGGCGTCCACGATTGCCGCGCGCGCCAGATACGCCGGCTCGTCGGCGTTGCCCGCATAGGCCGCCGTCAGCGCGGCGGCCGCGTCCGGCGGTTGGACGACGCCCAGCAGCCTGGCTGCCGTCTTGCGCACGACGATATCGTCGGCTTCGAGGTGCTCGAGCAGCAGCGGCCCGACGTCCGGCGCGCCTACCTCGACCAGCGCCGAGAGTGCGGCCGGCACCACGCGCCGGTCGGCGTCGTCCAGCATGCCCGTCAGCAACGGCCCCGCTACCTCCGGCCCCGCGACCGCGAGGCTCTCCGCCAACGCGACACGCACGCGCCAGTCCTCATCTGGCTCCAATCCGGACAGCACGAGCAGGAACATCTCCCGGTCCGCCGCGGCGAGCCCCCGCAGCGCGGCGGCGCGCATTGGCGGCCACGGGTCCGAGAGCAACTCGACGAACACCTGGACCACGACCGGGTCGGAATGGCCATTCAGAGCCAGTACCGTCTCGTAGCGCAGCCGCGGATCGATATCCCGGCGCAGTACGAACTCGCGCAGCGCCTCCGTCGCCTCGGGGACTCGAAACCGCCCCAGCGCCCGCAGCGACGCCAGCAGCACGCGCCGGTCGCGGCGTTCCGGATCGAGCAGCGCGGCAAGCGTGCCGACGGCGGCCGGATCGCCCAGCGCTCCCAGTCCGCGTGCCGCCATCGCCACCCCCACGCTGCCCTGCACGCCGACCAGCGTGCCGAGCGCGGAGAGGGCGCGCGAGTCCTTCATCCGCGACAGGACATCGGCGACCGGCCACCACCAGATCACCGGCTGGCCGTTCGGCTGGAACAGCGCATCCGCCAGTTGCTCGAATGCGCCAAGGTCCGCCAGGGCATACAGCGCGAGCCGGAACGCCTCCACCTCCGGCGTCTGGGGATACGAAAGATCTTCCGGATCGATGCCGTATGTCCCGACGATATGGCGACCGAGCAGCGTGCCGATCGCTTCACGCGCGCCGTCAGCGCCGATCCGGCCCAGCGCTTCGGCCGCGCGGCCCTGTACAAGCGGGGACGGATCCCGCAGCGCGAGCAGCAGCCGCTCGGCCGCCGCCTCGTCAGCCAGCAGGCCGAGCGCGAACGCCGCCATCTGGCGCACCTCCGGCTCCGGATCGTCGAGAGTCGCCAGCAGCGGCGCGACCCCATCCGCATGCCCGACCCGGCCCACCGCCAGCGCGGCCCGCCGGCGGATCCGCGGCGCGGCATCGATGAGCAGGTCGCGGAGGTCGGGCACCGGCCGTAGCGCGGCGGGCGGCAGTTCCTCGATCCCGGACGCAGGCGCCGGCCCCGACGCGGCGTCCGGATCGTGCGCCGGTCGCGGTTCGTCGGGCATCTCCGGACGCGGCGGGGCTGCCGGATCGCGCAGTACGCGCTGGTCCTCCAACTGCAGGATCCAGCCCAGCTTCTCGTGGAGGGTCGGCGGGCCGAGCGGCGCAGCCGGCGGCGGGGCGGAGGCGCAGCCCGCGACGGCCAGCAGCACGGCAAACAGGATTGCCAGCGTCGTCGGCCGGAAGCGTCTCTGCGTCACGTCAAGCGGAAGCAACAAGAAGAGGGAGTATACTCCGAGGCACTTTGGACTTTCAGTACCTTGCCATCGAAGGTCCGATTGGCACCGGCAAGACGACCCTGGCCCGACATCTCGCACTGCGGCTCGACGCGACAACGGTTCTCGACAATACCGACAACCCGTTCGTCGCCGACCTGTACGCCGGTCGCGCGGGCGCGGCTTTCCAGGCGCAACTGTTCTCGCTGCTCGCGCGGCACCGGCAGCAGTCGATGCTGCGGCAGACCGATCTGTTCAATCAATTGGTCATCGCGGACTACCTCTTCGACAAGGACAAGATCTACGCCTACCTCAATCTGGACGACAACGAGCTGTTCATCTATCAGCGGCTGTACGACCTGCTGGCCCCGGACCTTGTCGCGCCCGACCTGGTCGTCTATCTGCAGGCGCCGTCGGACCTGGTCCGGCAGCGCGTACGGCAACGGCTGCAACAGGATGCGGACGCCGTCCCGCTGCCGAACGACGAGTACCTCGGCGAGCTGATCGAGGCGTACAATCATTTCTTCTTCCATTACAATGCGACGCCGCTCCTGGTGGTCGAGACGTCGGAATTCACCCTCGACTGGAACGAAGCCGCGCTGGACGATCTGATCCGGCAGCTCCGCGACATGGGCCGCGGAACGCGTTATTACGTGCCGCGTACGGGCCCCAACGCGTCTTGACCCGCCTTCCGCGGAATATCTAAGCTCTTTTTTGATGAGCTGGTTCAAGAAGGCGCGCCGGCCGATTGCAACGCCGGCCGAGCCCAGCCGGGTGCCGGAGGGCCTGTGGATAAAGTGCCCTTCCTGCAATCAGATCCTCTACGAAAAGGATCTGGAGAAGAACCTGCGCGTGTGCGGCTCGTGCTCGCACCATTTCCGGATGAGCGCGGCCGAGCGTCTGGCCGCGCTGCTGGACGAGGGCGCCTGGACGGAGTACGACCGCAACCTGGAGTCGACCGACCCGCTGCGGTTCGGCGACAAGAAGCCGTACCGGGACCGGCTGGCGGCCGGAGCGGCCGCGACCGGACTGCGGGACGCGGCCATATCCGCCACAGGCCGCATCGACGGCCTCGAGGTGGCGGTCGTCAGCATGGAGTACGGCTTCATCGGCGGCAGCATGGGCGTAGTGGTCGGCGAGATCATCACGCGCGCGGTGGAACGCGCGCTCGAGCGGCGCATCCCGCTGATCGTCGTCTGCTGCTCCGGCGGCGCGCGCATGATGGAAGGTGTGCTGTCGTTGATGCAGATGGCGAAGATCAGCGCGGCGCTGGCGCGCCTCGACCGGGCGCGGCTGCCGTACATCGCCGTGTTGACGGATCCGACGACAGGCGGCGTGACCGCCAGCTACGCGATGCTGGGCGACCTGCATATCGCCGAGCCGGGTGCGCTGATCGGTTTCGCCGGTCCGCGGGTCATCGAACAGACGATCCGCCAGCGGCTGCCCGCCGGATTCCAGCGCAGCGAGTTTCTTCTCGAGCACGGGATGCTCGACATGGTCGTAGACCGCCGGAAGCTGCGGGATACGCTCGCCCGCAGCATCCGCTTCATGACCGCTTCGCAGGCGGAGCCGGTGGCGGAACCCGCACCGCTGCAGGCCGAGCCGGCCGGCTAGCAGACCGTGGCGACACCCCGTGCGGCGCCGCGAACCGTCCGCACATGACCAGTCCCGCCCGGGAATCCATCGACTTCCTGTTCGACCTGGAGCAATTCGGCGTAAAGCTCGGACTCGACAACATCCGCTTGCTGTGCGCGGCCCTGGGACGTCCGGACCGATCGTTCAAGTCGATCATCGTGGCCGGCACGAACGGCAAGGGCTCGGTGGCGGCGATGATCGAAACCGCCCTGCGCGCCGGCGGCTACACCGCCGGACGTTACTGCTCTCCCCACCTGATGGCGCTCGAGGAGCGCTTCACGGTCGGGGGGCGGCCCGTCGCCCGCGAGACGCTCGCGGCCGAGGCCGACCGCCTGCGTGAGACGGTCGAGCGGCTCCTCGACGACGGCCGCCTGGCGGCGCCGCCCACGTTCTTCGAAGCGACCACGGCCGTCGCCCTGTCGCTGTTCGCCCGGGCCCGCATCGACGCCGCCGTGCTCGAGGTCGGCATGGGCGGCCGCTTCGACGCCACGAACGTGGTGACGCCGGTCGCGGCCGCGATCTCCTCGATCGACCTGGATCACCAGCAGTACCTTGGCGCGACCCTGTCCGAGATTGCGTACGAGAAGGCGGGCGTGATCAAGCCGGGCGCCGTCGTGGTCACCGGCGAGACCAAGCCGCCGGCGCTCGACGTTCTGCGGCGCGCGGCCAGGGAGCGCGGCGCCCGGCTGATCGAAGCGCCCCGCGACGTCGAGATCCGCGCCGCCCTGCGCGGCGGCTGGACCGAGGTGGAGATGACCACGCCCGTGCGGCGCTACGGACCGCTCCGCCTCGGCCTGCGCGGCCGGCATCAGGCCGGCAACGCGGCGGTCGCGGTCCGCCTGCTCGAAGGGCTGGGGGATTGCGGGCTGCCCGTGCCGCCGGAGGCGATTCTGGAAGGCCTCGGCGGCGTGCGGTGGGCTGGGCGGCTAGACGTGGCGGCGGTCGACGCCCGACGGTCGATCGTGCTGGATGCGGCCCACAATCCGGCCGCGGTCGCTGCATTTGCGGCGTATGTCGAAGAAGTATGGCCCGGCGGCGTGCCGCTGGTGTTCGCGGCGCTCCGCGACAAGGATGTCAAGGGCATGCTGCGCGCGCTGGGAAACGCGGTGACGGCGATCTTCTGCCCGCCGCTAGCCAGCCCGCGCGCGCTGCCGCCCGATACGTTGCTGGCGGAGATCCGTTCGACGCGGCCGGACCTGCGTGCGGTCGCCGCTTCGTCGCCTGCAGCCGCACTGGACGCCGCCTGGCGCCTCGGGGACGTCGTCGGCGCGGCGGGCTCTACGTACCTCGTCGGCGAGATCATGGCGAGCCTGGCCCTGCCGGCATAGAAACCCATGGCCCCGAAACACTTCCACCAGCCGGTACGGGCGGTCGCCGCGGCCCTGGTGCTGGTCGCCGCCGCCGTCACCGGCGCCCGGGCGCAACTGCTGCCCGGGTTCGACTTCGACTCGCGCCAATTCCGGATCGAGCAGGTTGGAGACGGCCATTTCCGCCTGATCGGCGAGGTCGAGATCGACGGCGACAACTACCAGTTCTTCGCGGACCAGGTCGACGTGTATCCGGAGGAGACGCGACTGGTCGCCGAGGGCAACGTCGTCTACGTGGGCGACGGCGGCCGGGTGGCCGCCGAGCGGGCGGAGTTCGACACCGAGGCGCTCACGGCGACCTTCTACGACGCCACCGCGTCCGTGCGGCTCGGAGACGGCGAGGTCGAGCGCAGCATGTTCGGCAATCACGAGCCGGACATGCAGTTCTATGGTGAGACCATCGAGAAGCTCGGAGCCCGCACGTACCGCCTGAGCAAGGGCGGCTTCACGAGTTGCCTGCAGCCGACGCCGCGCTGGCAGATGACGGCAAGCTCGATCACGCTCAACCTGGAATCGTACGCCCTGCTGCGCAACTCCGTGCTCAAGATCAAGGGCGTGCCGCTGTTCTACCTGCCGGCCCTGTATTTCCCGGTCCAACAGGACGATCGCGCAACCGGGTTCCTGATGCCCACGTACGGCGCCTCGACCGCGCACGGACAGAGCCTGAGCAACGCCTTCTTCTGGGCGATCGGCCGCAGCCACGACGCCACCGTCTACCACGACTGGTTCACGCAGACCGGCCAGGGCACCGGCGCGGAGTACCGCTACACGCTGGGCCAGGGGTCCGAGGGCCAGTTGCGGACGTACTGGCTGAACGAAAACGAGACGACCCGCTCGTTCAACGGAGTGGAGCGGGAGTACCCCGCCCGCCGGAGCTACGAGTTGCGGGGCGAGGCCCGCTACGGCATCACGGACAACATAAACGCCCGGGGGCAGGTCAACTATTTCTCCGACGTGACCGTCCAGCAGCAGTACCAGAGCAACATCTTCGACGCTTCGAACAGCCGCCGGAACATGAGCGGCAACGTCAGCGGCAACTGGGGCCTGTACCAGGTCAGCGGAACGTACGATCTGAACGAGACCTTCTTCGGCGCGCGCCAGTCGACGCTGCACGGCGCCGGCCCGCGCATCAAGTTCGACCAGAGCCAGCGCGAGCTGCCGGGCACGCCGTTCTACTTCTCGTTCCAGTCCGAGTTCGCCCACCTGCTGCAGCGGTCGAGCGTCTCGCGCTTCGGCACGGGCAGCGGCGGCGAGCCGATCGAGCTCAAGGACATCACCGACTCGGGCCTCAACCGCTTCGAGGTCGCTCCGGTCGTACAGATACCGTTCACCCGCTGGCCGTTCCTGATCGTCGATTCAACGGTTGCCTGGCGCGGCACCTACTGGACCGAGAGCCTCGGCGTGGGCGATGAACGCGGCGTGCAGGTCAACGACGGCATAGCCCGCGGGTACTTCGAGTTTCAGTCGGAGATCACCGGCCCGAGCTTCGTCAAGGTGTGGGATACGCCCAACAGCGGCTACGCCGAGCGGATGAAGCACGTCATCGAGCCATGGGTCGCGCTGCAGCGCGTGACGGCGGTCGACAACTTCGAGCGCATCGTCCAGTTGGAGGGCACCGACTCGACGCTCGGCAACGTCACGCAGATCCGCTACGGCATCAACAACCGGATCTATGCCAAGCAGCCGCAGGAGGGCGGCACCGGGATCGCGAAGGAGATCGTTAGCGTGCAGTTGACGCAGAGCTACTACACCGACGCCCGGGCGGCGCAGTACGACCGGCGGTTCAGGACGAGCTTCAACCGTACGCCGCCGAGCAACTTCTCGCCGGTCTCGCTGATTGCGCGCGCCGATCTGACGGAGGCGATCGGCGGCTCGTTCCGCACCGAGTACGACACGCAGTTCGGGGCGATCCGCACGATCAGCGCGAACGGACTGTTCGCCTTCCGCGGCTGGGCGCACATGGAGGCCGGTTGGAGCCAGCGCCGGTTCGTCGCCGGCCTGAGCGGCTTCGACGATCCCAACCGCCTCGACCACTACCTCAACCTGAGCACCAGCATGCGCACGCGCAGCAACAACGTCGGTGGGGCGTACTCGTTCCACTACGACGTGCTGCGCGAGCGGTATCTGCAGCAGCGGCTGCTGGTCTACTACAACGCGCAGTGCTGCGGCGTGAGCGCCGAGTACGAGGTATTCAACTTCCAGGGACTCGGCAGCCGGGCGCGGATACCGCAGGATCGCCGGTTCCACCTGTCGTTCACGCTGGCCGGGCTGGGGACGTTCGCCAACGTCCTGGGCGCCTTCGGCCTGGGCCAGGGGACCGGCCTGAATAATCGTTATTGATTGCTAGATGGGGCTGCGCGGCTTCCTTATTAGATGGGGCTGCGCCCCAAACCCCCGGCCAGCGCTAGCGGGGACCCCATAGCCCCGCGCCGCGCTGGCCGAGCCGCGCCGTGCGCGGCTTGGGGACGGCACTCAATGCTCGCCGTCCCCTTCCGTACTTCGGCGTTATCCGGGGCGCCGGCCCTTGTCCTGCTTGGGATTACGCCTCAAACTCCCGGCAGGCGCCAGCGGGGCCGCGTTACGCGAGGGAGGCGTAGGCGTCGAGGGTGCGGCGGGCTGCCGTTTGCCACGAGAACTCGGCGGCGCGGGCGATGCCGTCTTCGCGCAGGCGCCCGCGCAGCGCGGCGTCGTCCAGCACCCTGGCTACCGCGCGCGCCAGCGCCTCGACATCCAGCGGGTCGACGAGCATTGCCGCGCCGCCCGCTACCTCGGGCAGGGCCGAGGTGTTCGAAGCCACGACCGGGACGCCGCACGCCATCGCCTCCAGCAACGGGAGACCGAATCCCTCGTACAGCGAGGGAAAGACGACCAGCTCGGCTCCCTGGTACACGGCAGGCAGGTCGTCGTCGTCCATGAACCCGGTAAAGAGGACGGCGTCGTCCAAGCCGAGCGATTGGACGGTCCGGAATATGGGGTCGTCCAGCCAGCCGCGCGCACCGGCGAGGACAAGCCCCACCGCGGGATCGATTTCGGACCTGTCCCGCAGGCGGGCGAAGGCGCGGACCAGCGTGGTCAGGTTCTTGCGCGGTTCGAGCGTGCCGACGGCCAGGAGATAGCGCGCCGGCAAGCCGTAGCGGGCAGCCGCCGCGCCCAGCGACGCCGGGTCCCGCGAGGGATTGAAGCGCGCCTCGCAGCCGTGGGGCGTCACCGCCACCCTGTCCTCGGACACGCGCAGGTATTGCACCACGTCGCGCTGCACGGCCCGCGACGGCACGATGATCAGGTCGGCCTGCCGCCCGACGCGGGCCAGCGCCGTCCTGACGACGAGCCGATGCCGGCGCGTAAAGGTCCCGGGCAGAACGAGCGGGATTACGTCGTGAACGGTGACGACACACCTGCCCGTCTTTCCGACGAACGGAATGCCGACATGATCCATGCCATGAAAGACGTCGATGCGCATGCGGCGGAGCGCCAGCGGGATGTGCACGAACGACCGCAGGAGGCTGCTCTTCGCGCCCAGGAAGTGTTCATTGCAGTGTCCGCGGAACTCCTCCATAACGCTGCGGGACGTCTGCGGGCCTGTAAAGATGACGAATTCCGGCTTGCGGCGGCGCACGGCGGCCTCGGCGAGCATGGCCCGCGTCAGATTGATCGCATAGCGCCCGATGCCGCCGGCCCGGAGGGTCAGCACCTTGCCGTCGAGCCCTATTCTCACACCCTTCTCCTGCCCGCTTCGCGCGCGCGGGGCGCGCCGCACGCGATCTGCAAACCTGCGGTAACATCGCCCCGGCCCGCGTATCCCCGGTAGCGGGCGCAGGATTCTTCGCCAGCACGCGCACCACGATGGTACCCCTACCGACGGGATTCCCGCTCGCGTGGCCCGCGCCGGCGCGCATCGCCGCCACCTGGCAGTGGGCGCGGCGGGTCGTCGCCGCCATCCGCCGGCGGCGGCGTGAGGACGGCCTGACGGTGGGGGTGGACATCGCCCCGCTGTTCGAGCCGTTGACGGGCGTCGGATGGTACCTCCACGAGCTGTTGCGCCAACTCGCCGGCCGCTCCGGACTGCGGCTGCGGCTCTATGGTCCGTCCATGTTCCTGCGGCCGGACGGCCCGCTGCCGGTCGTGCGCCTCCCCGCCGGACCCACCGTCGAATGGATCAGGCACGAGGTGCCCGACAACCTGCTGGTGCGGCGTCCCTGGCTCGTGCCGCTGCTGCGCGTCGTCGAACCGTGGCTGGTCGCCGCGGACCGCAACCGCGTGCTGTTCGCCCCCAACTTCTTCCCGCCGCGCCCCCTTGCCGCCGCGCGGCGCCCGCTGGTGGTGACCGTTCACGACCTGACCCTGCACCGGACTGCCTGGGCGCTGCAGGCGGAAACCCGGCTGGCGCTCGAGAGGCGGCTCGAGCGGTCGGTCGCGCGCGCACACGCCATCCTCACGCCGTCGGAAACCGTGCGAACCGAGCTTCTCGAGCACGGTGGTGCGGCGCCGGACGCCGTCCACGTCACATGGGAAGCCGGCCGCCTCGACGGTACGCCGATCGGCGACCTGCCCGACGGCGTGCCGGAGCGCTTCGTCCTGCACGTCGGCACGATCGAGCCGCGCAAGAACCTTGCGATCCTGCTGGCTTCGTGGCCCCGGCTGCGCGTCCTGATGCCGGATGCGCCGCCGCTCGTGCTGTGCGGCAAGCGCGGCTGGCGGCACGAGTCGATCGGCGCAGCCCTGACCCGCGCCGCGGACGAAGGCTGGCTGATTCACGTCGGCTACGCGCCTGACGCCGTGGTGCACGGCCTCTACCACCGGGCTGCAGCAGTCGTCTGCCCGTCGGTCTACGAGGGGTTCGGCCTGCCGCTGGTGGAAGCGATGGCCGCCGGGGCGCCGCTTGTCTGCAGCGACATCCCGGTATTCAGGGAAGTCGCCGCCGACGCGGCCGTTTTCGTCCCGCCCGACGATGCCGCGGCGTGGGCCGGCGCGCTGGCCCGCCTTCTCGCCGACGCGGACCTTGCGAGCGGCCTGCGGTCCCTGGGCGCGGCGCGCAGCCGGCGGTTCAGTTGGCAGCGCACGGCGGACAGGACGCTCGAGGTCTGGTCCGCGGCGGCCGCCAGACAAGAGCGGCCTTGACACACCCATTGCTCTCGCAGATCATTTGGCGAACAAAAGACGAATGTATGCGCAACGACCAGCATGCGCAGCCGTCCCTGCTCGGGGCGTCGCGGCTGCCGACCGTGCGGGACATGGCCCGCTGGCGCCGGGAGCACGGACCTTCCGGTGCGCCGGGCGCGCCGCGCCGGGGCCGCGCTGCGGAATACCGGGAGGTCGCCTGCCGCACCGCGCTCAACCGCGTGAAGGGCATGCCCTTCGCCTGGACCCTGAATCCGTATCGCGGCTGCACCCACGGCTGCCATTTCTGCTTCGCGCGGCGGTACCAGCCGCAGCTCGAAATGAATCCGGGCAACGAGTTCTCGTCCGTCATTCTCGTCAAGGTCAATTTTCCGGAAGTGCTGCGGCGGGAGCTGCATGGCAAGCCGCGTCCCGGCGAGCGCGCCGCGTTCGGCACGGCAACGGATCCATACCAGCCGATCGAGGGCAGCTACCGGCTGACCCGGCGCACCCTCGAGGCGCTGATCGAACGGCCGATGCGGATCGACCTCGTGACCCGCAGCCCGCTGATCGTGCGCGACACCGACCTGCTCGCGGAGCTCTCGCACAAGGTTGCCTGCACGGTCAGCTTCAGCGTCCCCACCACGGACGAGACGGCCTGGCGCCGGCTCGAGCCGGGGACCGCGCATCCGCTGCAACGGCTGCGCGCCCTGCGCACGCTGGCGGCCGCCGGCGTGGAAACCGGCGTGTTGATGGCGCCGGTCGTACCCGGCATCAGCTCTGCCCGCGCCAAGCTGGAGGCGACCGTGCGCGCCATCGCCGACCACGGCGCACGTTTCGTCGGCGCCGGACTGCTGCGTCTGGAAGGGGGGACGCGCACCCACTTTCTGGATTTCCTTGCCGGCGAGCACCCCGACCTGCTGGCGGGCTATCGGCGCCTGTACGCGGGCAGGCACCCGGCCGCGGCCTACGCCGCCCGGATCCAGTCGCTGCTCGACGACCTGCGGGCGAAGCATGGACTGGAGCGCAGGCCGCGGGAGCCACGCGCTCCGGAAGGACGTGCTGCCGCCGCCGGGCAACCCGCGTGGCGGCAACGGCGCCTCGGCCTGACCGACCAGGTCGGCCGGGCAAGCTAGCTGCTACGCCGGCTGGAGCAACCGCTCGATCCGCTGCTCGGTCGGGGGGTGCGTGCTGAACAGCGCCGCCATCCCCCGCACGGAGAACGGCTTCATGATGAACATGTGCGCCGTCGCCGGGTTGGCGTCCAGCGGAACACGCCGCGCCGCGGCGTCGATCTTGCGCAGGGCGTCTGCGAGGCCGTAGGGACTGCCGACGATCTGCGCCGCGCGGCGGTCGGCTGCGAATTCCCGTGACCGCGAGATGGCCATCTGGATCATCGTCGCCGCCAGCGGCGCGAGAATGGCCATGGCCAGCATGGCCAGCGGATTCGAGTCGCCCCGCTCGTCGCGGCCGCCAAAGCCGAAGATGAAAGCCCAGCGCGCCATGCCCGCGACCATCATGATCGTCGCCGCCGCCGTGGCGGCAATCGAGCCGATCAGGATGTCGCGGTGCTTGATGTGCGCCAGCTCGTGCGCGATGACGCCCTCGAGCTCGCGCTCGCCGAGCAGGCGCAGGATGCCCTCCGTGGCCGCGACCGCCGCATGCTGCGGATTGCGCCCCGTGGCGAACGCGTTCGGCGAGGCGTCCGGAATGACGTAGACGCGGGGCATCGGCAGCCCGGCCTGCTGTGCGAGACGCGCCGTCATGCTGTGCAGCGGATGCTCGGGACCAACCTCGGCGGCCTTGTACATCCGCAGCACTACCTTGTCGGAGAACCAGTACGACCCGAAGTTCATGGCGATCGCGAGCGCGAACGCGAGCATCAGGCCGAACCGCCCGCCGAGCATCTCGCCGATCAGCAGCAGCAACGCGCTGAGCAGCGTCAACAACAGCGCCGTCTTGAAGGTATTTCCCATCGTTGTCTTCCGTTCGTCCTGCTCTCGATTCTAGCAGCCCGCTAGCGGTAGTGGGCGTCGATGCGTAGCAGCAGGCCGGCGACCAGCGCCGCGCGCCACGGCAACTGGCTCGCGTCGACGTGCTCGTGGAGCGCGTGCGCGCCGTCGCCCACGGCCCCCAGGCCGTCGAGCGTGGGCACGCCGAGCGCCGCGGTGAAGTTGCCGTCCGAGCCGCCGCCCGCCAGACCCTCCCCCAGCTCGCGGCCCAGCTCACGGGCCACGTCGCGGGCCATGCCGTAGAGACGCAGCACGTCCGCGTTCCGCTCCAGGGGCGGTCTGCCGAAATCGCCGCGAACGGTCAGCGCGACCCGCTTGTCGCGCGGCTGCAGCCGCCGGACGGCCGCGGCGACGCGGCGCGCGTCGGCCAGGGCTTCGGCGCGGACGTCGACCACCGCGCGGGCGTGCTCGGCAACCACGTTCGGCCGGCTGCCGCCCTCGACCACCCCGACGTTCACGGTGACGCCGCGCGCGGGGTCGGCGAGCGCTTCGACGGCGGCGATCTGCGCCGCGATCTCCGAGATCGCGCTCGCCCCGCGCTCGGGTTCGAGGCCCGCGTGCGCCGGGACGCCGCGAGCCGACAACTCGAACTCTCCCGCGCCCTTGCGGCCGGTCTTCAGGGCGCCCCCGGGCAGCGCCGGCTCGAGGACGCACACGGCGGCGGAGCGGCGCGCCTCGGCTTCGACCAGCGCCCGCGAGGCGCCGCTGCCCCGTTCCTCGTCCGCAGTCAGCAGCATTACCACCCGCCGGCCCAGCGCGGCGTCCCGCCGGGTGACGGCCGCGGCGGCCAGCATGCCGATGGCGACGCCGGCCTTCATGTCGAATACACCCGGTCCGTACAGGCGGTCGCCTTCCCGGCGCAAGGGCATCCGCTCGAGCTGTCCGACCGGCCATACCGTATCGATGTGGCCGAGCAGCATTATCTGGCCGTCGCCGCTGCCGAATACGGCCCGCAGGTGATCGCCGGTCGTGCGTGACGTCAAGACTTCGACGGCGGCTCCCAGCGCCTCCAGGCGGTCCGCCGCCTCGCGGCCGCAGCGGTCCACCGCCGCCTTGTCGGGCGTGGGCGACTCCAGTCCGACCAGTGTCGTCGTCGTCTCGAGAAGCCATTCGAGACGCGCCGTGCAGAACGCCAGCAGCTCGCTCATCTCCTTGCCAGACATCGTCCCATCCTTGCGGCGCCCGGCGGCCGCGGCGAGGTTGCACCCGGCCGCAGCCGCCCGCATAATGGCATTGATGACGTCATCGCGCCTGTTCGCGGCCCTGTCGTTGGTCTGCGTCTGTCTCGCTCCGCCGGCTGCCGCGCAGGAGCCCCCGGCGGCGGCAACGGACCCGGCCATGCCGGAACCGCCACCGACCGAGGAGACGCTCGGCTTCCCCGTCTATCCGAGCGCCAGCTTTCTCCGATCCTACGATGCCGGGCGGGGTCAGCGATACTTCCTGTTCGGCACCCAGTCGACCTTCGTGGACATGGTCAACTACTACCGGCTGCTGCTCGACGAGGGCGGCGACCGCGTCTTCGACGCGCCGGCCACCCACATCTTCGAGATGGGGCGCTTCCGCGAGGAGAGCATGGCGTTTCCGCCCGGCGTGACGATCAAGGACTACACGTGGAACGGCTCGGAGGGCTACCTGCACGCCGGGGGCGAGGCCGGGCCGGAGCGCTATCCGACCATCATCCAGATCGTTCCTGCGCCGCCGCCGCCGCCCGGCCGCTAGCGGGCCCGACGCGGCTCAGGTCAGAACCCCCTTGTCGAGGGCATGGCGGACGGCGTCGCTCCTGTTGGAGGCGCCCGTCTTGCGGTAGATCTTCTTCAGGTGGTAGCGGACGCCCTCTTCGGTGATTCCCAACTGTGCCGCGATTTCCTTGTTGCGTCGGCCGTACCGCACCTCGGCCAGTATCTCCTGCTCCCGCGGCGAGAATTCGGGTTCGGCTGTTGCGGACCTCTTGTCCAGGCTCGCCAGCATGGACTCGGCAGCGTCACGGAGGTCGGCGTCGGGCGTGCGGTCGAGCAACCGGCGCAGCACGGACAGGCTCACATGGCGGTCCCGCGCCAGCGGCCTGCAGTAGTCGACGCCACGCACGCTGCGGAGATAGGCGGCCAGCCGCTCGACGGCCAGATCCGGCGTATCGGCATGGTAGGCGACACTCATCGACAAGGCCTGGCTCCGCAAGGCCGTGCGCACGAGGCCGTGCGCCGACGCCGTTCGGGATACGGCGTCGGCGAGCTCATCGGCCGCATCGTAGCTACCCTGGTCGACGAGCAGCCGCACGCGCGCACATGACAGCGCCTCCATCGTCCTCCATGACTGTCCATCCAGATCGAGCAGGTCGGCGTCGGAGCCGGGCAGAGCGCTGTCGCGCCACAGGTGCGCGGCTTCGGCCCCGTGACCCGTCAGCACCAGATAGGATGCCAGCAGTGCGGACAAGTGGCATGCAAGGCGCCGGCTGCCGGTCGCACGCTCGTCATCGATGGTTTGCCTCAGAAACTCGATGACCGCTTCGCCGCCGTACTGCCCGAACGTGAACTCCGCGTGCACGTCGACTGCCGCGGCGTAGATGTCGATCCAGCCGGTTCGCAGCTCGTCCATGCCCGGCAGCGTGCGCTGCTGGATTGCCTTCTCGCGGTTCCGCTCCAGATCGAGCTCGATGGTCGCAACCTCCGTGATTGCCGCCAGGTAGCGATCGGAGGCAAAGAACCTCCGCGCGGACTGGCGGGCACGCCGGTACTGATCGGCCGCCTCGCTCACCCGCCCCTGCGCCATGGCCGCCAGGCCCAGGCAGACACTCACATGGATTTCGCCATAGCGGGCTTCCTCGCCGAAGTGCGCCTGCGCCCACTCCCCGTGCCGGCGGCACTCGTCGAAACGGGTGCGTTCGTAGTTGGCGCCGCAGTGAAGGGCGTGGAGCACGGCGGACCGGAACCGCGATGACTTGTCGCCACTCGAGGTTGTTTCGCCGGAAGGCAATGCCGCGTCGAGTGTTTCCTGCTGCAGTCGCCTCGTGCCGCCCCCAAGCACCACTTTCGCGAAGAGGCGATCGCAGGCCAGCGCATCTGCGTCGCCGCCGTCCCGGTCACGCGTGAAGCCCTCGGTTCGCCGCCCGACCGTCTCGTACAGGGCCGCCGCCTCGGCGATCTTCGACGTGAGCATGAGGGCGACACAGTGCAGGAGCGCAAGCCGTGGATACTCTTCCATGATCTGTGTCGTCAGGAACCCGTCGGCGGCCATTACCTGGGTATTCCCGCCGCGCGCCCACAGGCCGACGACGCCGACGTTTTCGATGAGCTCGCCGGCGAGCCGGAAGTCGCCCGCGCCGCGCGCGTGGTGCCACGCCTGCGTGAGCAGACCGCGGCTGTGCAATGCCCGCACGATTCGTGCATGCAGCGTTCGCTTGCGCTCGGGAGCCTCCACGGCGAGCTGCCCGATGCAGTATTCCCGAACGAGCGGGTGCAGCAGCCGCACGGCGCGGTCGTCGTCGCTCGGCAGCAGCAACCCGTCCAGTGCGGACAGCGCGTCAATCCGCAGGCGGGCATCACTCGATCCCAGGACCTCGTCCACGATGTCCGCCTCGATCCAGTCAAAGACCGCAAGGTTCATCAAAAACGTGCGATCATCGGCCGACAGATCGCGCAGCAGGCGCACGCCGACGAAGTTCGACGCAAGGCTCCTGGTGGCGGCATCCGACGGGCCCGCTTCGCGGACCTGCAAATTGCGGTAGACCGTCAGCGCGACCGGCCAGCCCGCGGTTCGCTTCTCGACGGCCGCCAGCTTGCGCCGTGACAGGTCACCCTGGAAGAACTGTGCGATCTCGTGCCTGGAGAAGCGCAGCGCGGACGAGTCCACGACGATGGCCGAACCGTCGAGGATATGCGCGGCTATGTCCATCCCGGGATTGGATCGGAACGAAGCGACAAAGTGCAGGTTCGGCGGGGCGCGCTTCAACAGCAGATCGACCAGGCCCACCGTGTGGCGCGGCAGCCGCTCCACCTCGTCGAGCGCGAGCAGGCACGGCGCCCCGTGCCGCTCGATGGCGCGGGCGAGGAATCCAAGCCGGTGCGCGATCGCTGACGACATCCATTCATGACGGTCGGCAACCGCCGCGAGGTCGAGTCCGGCGCGCTCGAACGCATATGCGACGTAGCTTCCGAACACGCTGGGCGTATCGTCCTCGTCCAGGCTGAGCCAGCCGACCAGGTGCCCCTGCGTCTCGATGCGGTGGCCGATGTCGGCGAGGACGGTCGTCTTCCCGAACCCCGCGGGCGCCTGCAGTACGGTCAGCCGTCGCTGCAGCACCATCGCGAGCGGCCGCACCAGCGCATCGCGGCCGACATAGCCGGGCACCGGCTCCGGCCTGACCACCTTGGCCCTCAGCAACCAGGACGGGACAACACTCGCACCGAGGCCCGGTCGGTCGCCGCCGGAATCGTCGGCGCCAGTCCCGGCGCCGGCAGCAGCGTGCCGCGATTCCGCGGCGGGTGACGCTGGCCCAATCCGATGCTTCACACCATCGGAGTGCGATCGTTCCATACGGACCCAATGCCCGGCCGACATTCACTGACGCTGGCGCGCACCATGAATTGCGAGTCTTGACCGCGGCAAACGCCGCAGACAAGGTAGCGTCATGCAAAAAGCCGGTAGTCGGCGAATCCGCCCGTTTCTGCCGCCCACTACTTGCCCCATGGGGTGCGCGAGGCGGACCGTTGCCGCACGGCTGCGGGCACGACCGCGCGCGGCTGCGCCGGTGCACGCGCCGCGAATCCTCCACCCGATTACTAACAGAGGGAACAAGGGCGGACAAGCTGCCCCTGCATCAGCGTCCCCGCGAGCCGGGGACAGGAGCGGGGAGACCGGGATCGCCGGTCTCGGCTGTCGGTTACTTGGCGGGTACGTACAGCTCGGGCCGCCGCCGGAACTCGTCCGACTTCTCCTGCATGCCGGCAGCGGCCGCCTGCCCGGTGCTCAACCCGCGCTGGGCGGCGAAGTCGCGGAGCTGCTGCGTGATCTCCATGCTGCAGAACTTGGGCCCGCACATGGAGCAGAAGTGCGCGACCTTCGCGCCGTCGGCCGGCAGCGTCTCGTCATGGTACGCGCGCGCGGTGACCGGATCGAGCGCCAGGTTGAACTGGTCTTCCCAACGGAACTCGAAGCGCGCCTTCGACAGGGCGTCGTCCCACGCCTGCGCGCGCGGGTGGCCCTTGGCCAGGTCGGCGGCGTGGGCGGCGATCTTGTAGGCGATCACGCCGGCCTTGACATCTTCCCGGTTCGGCAGGCCCAGGTGCTCCTTCGGGGTGACGTAGCACAGCATGGCCGTGCCGTACCATCCGATCATGGCCGCGCCGATGGCCGAGGTGATGTGGTCGTAGCCGGGCGCGATGTCGGTGGTGAGGGGACCCAGCGTATAGAACGGCGCCTCTTCGCACCACTCGAGCTGCTTCTCCATGTTGTCCCTGATCAGGTGCATCGGCACGTGCCCCGGTCCCTCGTTCATCACCTGGACGTCGTGCTCCCACGCGATGCGGGTCAGCTCGCCCTGCGTCTTGAGCTCGGCGAACTGCGCCTCGTCGTTGGCGTCGGCAATCGACCCGGGCCGCAGCCCGTCGCCCAGCGAGAAGGAGACATCGTAGGCCTGCATGATCTCGCAGATCTCGCGGAAGTGCGTATAGGCGAAGTTCTCCTGGTGGTGCGCCAGGCACCACTTGGCGTGGATGGACCCGCCGCGAGACACGATGCCGGTCACGCGCCGCGCGGTCAGCGCCACGTAGCGCAGCAGGACGCCGGCGTGCACGGTGAAGTAGTCCACGCCCTGCTCGGCCTGCTCGATGAGCGTGTCGCGGTAGACCTCCCACGTGAGCTCTTCCGGCCGCCCGCCCACCTTCTCGAGCGCTTGGTAGATCGGCACGGTGCCGACCGGCACCGGCGAGTTGCGCAGGATCCACTCGCGCGTGGTGTGGATGTCCGGCCCGGTCGAGAGATCCATCACCGTGTCGGCGCCCCAGAGCGTTGCCCAGCGGAGCTTGTCGACCTCCTCCTCGATCGACGAGCTCACGGCCGAGTTGCCGATGTTGGCGTTGATCTTCACCAGGAAGTAGCGGCCGATCGCCATCGGCTCGAGCTCCGGATGGTTGACGTTGGCGGGGATGATCGCCCGGCCGCGCGCCACCTCGGAGCGGACGAATTCGGGGTCGAGCCCTTCGCGGACCGCGACGAACTCCATCTCCGGCGTTACCTCGCCCCGCCGCGCGTAGTGCATCTGGCTGACCGCGCCGCGCCCCCTCACCACCGGCCGCCGCAGCCCGTCCGGCAGCGGTCCGTCGCCGTTGCGGACGGCCGCGGGCGTTACCGCGGACACGTCGCCACGGCCGGCGATCCACTCGCGGCGCAGCGGCGGCAGGCCCGTGCGTACGTCGGCTCCGCGCGGACCGCTGGTGTCGTAGACGCGCAGCGGCGGCTCGCCGCCGGACAGCGCGATCTCGCGCAGCGGCACCCGCACGCGGCCGCTGTCGGCGAAGACCCTCCGGGACGCCGGGTACGCGTCGCCGTAGTCGGACGCCGGGGTGGTAGTTTCGGGAACGCTGCCAGCCATGGTGACGACTCCTTATTACGGCACTATAGTACAATCTGACGATGCGGATCGCCTTGGGCGCCGACCACCACGGGGTGGATCTCAAGACCCGGGTCAAGCAGTTCCTGGACCGGCAGCATCTCGCATACGAAGACTTCGGTCCGGACACGCCGGAGCCGGTCGACTACCCCGACTACGCGGCCAGCGTGGCGCAGAGCGTGGCGTCAGGGACGTGTGATCGGGGCATCCTGATCTGCGGCAGCGGGATCGGCATGGCAATCGCCGCGAACAAGGTCCGCGGCGTTCGCGCGGCGCCGGTCACGACGCAGGCCGCGGCGCGCGCCACCCGCCGGCATAACGACGCCAACGTCCTGACGCTGGGCGCCGGCACCCTCGCGGTCGACGACGCGCTCGCCATCGTCGAGACGTTCCTCGCCGAGCCGTTCGACGGAGGACGGCACCAGCGCCGGGTCGACAAGATCGCCGCCGCAGAACGGGCGGCGCCAGCAGTCAGTGGCTAAACTCCGCCAGCGCTTGCTGGGGGTTTGGGGCGCAAACCCACGCAAGACAAGGGCCGGCATCCTCCAACGACGAAATACCAATAACGCTGAAGTACGAAAGGGGACGGCGACCATGGGAGCAGCCGTCCCCAGGCCGCGCACGGCGCGGCCCGCCGGCCACGGAGTGGGGCGAAGGGGTCCCCGCGAGTGGCCGGCGGGGGTTTGGGGCGCAGCCCCGAGTAAATGAAGATGACGGACACGCTGCAAGCAATCGACACCGACCGCCGGCGCACCGCCGCGGAGGTGGATCCCGAGGTCGCCCGGGCCGTTCGCGACGAGGTCACGCGCCAGAACACGGGCCTGGAGCTGATTGCCTCGGAGAACTTCGTCAGCGCCGCCGTGCTCGAGACGCTCGGGTCGGTGCTCACCAACAAGTACGCGGAGGGCTATCCCGGCCGGCGCTACTACGGCGGGTGCGAGTACGTCGACGTCGCCGAATCTCTGGCGATCGAGCGGGCCAAGGCGCTCTTCGGCGCGGAGCACGCCAACGTCCAGCCGCACTCGGGCGCCCAGGCGAACATGGCGGCCTATTTCGCGCTGCTCGAGCCGGGCGACACCGTGCTCGGCATGAACCTGGCGCACGGCGGCCACCTCACCCACGGCCACCCGCTCAATTTCTCCGGTCAGTTGTACGACATCGTGCCGTACGGCGTGCGGCGGGACGACGAGCGGATCGACCATGACGAGCTGGACCGGCTGGCGCACGAGCACAAGCCGGGGATGATCATGGTCGGCGCCAGCGCCTACCCGCGCGAGATCGACTTCGCGCGCATCGCAGGCACCGCGCGGGCGGTGGGCGCGGCGATGGTCACGGACATGGCCCACATCGCCGGACTGGTCGCCACCGGGGTGCATCCGAGCCCGGTGCCCTACTCCGACATCGTGACGACCACGACCCACAAGACGCTCCGGGGACCGCGCGGCGGACTGGCGCTGTGCCGCGCCGAACACGCGAAGAACCTCAACCGCGCCCTGTTCCCGGGCGTGCAGGGCGGACCGCTCATGCACGTCATCGCCGCCAAGGCGGTCTGTCTCAAGGAAGCGTCCGAGCCGGGGTTCGCAGCTTATCAGCGGCAGGTCGTGGCCAATGCGCGGCGCCTTGCCGCGGCGCTGGCCGCGAGCGGTTTCCGCCTGGTGAGCGGGGGCACCGACAATCACCTGCTGCTCGTCGACGTCTTCTCGCAGGGGCTGACCGGCAAGGTCGCCGAGGCGGCGCTGGGTAGCGCCGGCATCACCGTCAACAAGAACGCCATCCCGTTCGACGAAAACCCGCCCATGGTGGCGAGCGGCATTCGCCTCGGCACGCCCGCGCTCACCACCCGCGGCATGGGTGAAGCCGAGATGGACGCCATCGGCGAGCTGATCGCGCGCGTGCTGGCCGCGCCCGGGGACGAACGGGTAGCGCGGATGGTGCGCGACGAGGTCGAAGCGCTCTGCCGGAAGTTCCCGTTGTATCCGGATCCCGACTAGCGGCCCGCGACGGGCCGCGGCAAGCCGCAACCGACGTGAGCGATACCGCAGGCGAAACGCTCGACGAGCGCATAGCCGCGGCGTTCTCCGACGGCGGGACGCTGGCGGCCGCGATGCCGGCGTTCGAGCCGCGTCCGAGCCAGCGCGAGATGGCTGCGGCCGTGGGGGACATCCTCGCGGACGGCGGCGTGCTGCTGGCGGAGGCCGGCACCGGCACCGGCAAGACGCTGGCGTACCTGGTTCCGGCCATCCTCAGCGGGCGGCGGGTGCTGGTGTCCACCGGCACCCGGAACCTGCAGGACCAGATCTACTACAAGGATCTGCCGGCGCTCCGCGAGGCGCTGGGCGTGTCGTTCACGGCGGCCTACATGAAGGGCCGCGCGAACTACCTGTGCCTGCAGCGCTTCGAATCCGTGCTGGAGGACGGCGGGCCGCGCAGCGGGGCCGACGGCGCCTACATCCACACCCTGCGGGAGTGGGCGGACCAGACGGAGACCGGCGACCGGTCGGAGGTGGAGGATCTGCCGGACGACTACCCGCTCTGGAACGAAATCTCCGCGGCGTCGGAGAACTGCATCGGGACGGAGTGCCCGCGCTACGACGACTGTTTCGTGACGCGCATGCGGCGGCAGGCGCTCGAATCCGACCTTGTCATCGTCAACCACCACCTGCTGTGCGCCGACGCGGCCGTGCGACGGGGCGCCTACGGCGAAGTCATCCCCTCCTGCGCCTGCACGGTGATCGACGAGGCGCACCAGCTCGAAGACGTCGCGACCCAGTACTTCGGCACCGGCATCAGCAACTACCGGCTCGAGGAGCTGGCGCGGGACGGACAGCGCGCGCTGGCGGGCAGCGACCCGGCCGGCGGTCCGCACAGCGACGATGCGCGCCGGCGCGTTGACGATGTCCGCTACCGCGGGCACGTGTTTGCCGAAGCTCTCAGGAACATCGTCCCGGAAGGCGATCGAATGCGGGTGACCGCCGAGAAGCTGGAGCCGGCGACGGAGCCGGCGACGGGCCTCGCCGAGAGCCTGACCGCGCTGGAACGGACCTTCGGAGAACTGGTGGACGCAACGGAAGAGCTGGCGGCGCTGGCGCGGCGCGCGGCCGAGCTGCGCGAGCAGATCCGGTTCCTGCTCGACGCCTCCGACGCCGGCTTCGTCTACTTCCTGGAGCGCCGCGGCAAGGGGGTGGTCCTGCGTGCGGCTCCGATCGACGTGTCCGGCATCGTCCGGGAGCTGATTCTCGAACGCGCCGAGAGCACTGTCCTCACGTCGGCGACGCTGGCGGTGGACGACTCCTTCGACTACTTCCGGGGCCGGCTCGGCATCACCGACGCGCACCAGATGCGCCTGCTCCCCGAGTACGACTTCGAGCAGCAGGCGCTGCTGTATCTGCCGCGCGAGATGCCGGACCCCAGGACCCAGCGGTTCGCCGGCGCGATGGCGCGGGAGCTCGGCGAGTTGCTGCGCGCCACGCGCGGCCGCGCGTTCGTGCTGTTCACCAGCTACGCCAACCTGCGTGCGGTGCGCCGGCAGCTCGATCCCGATCTGCCCTATCCACTGCTCGTCCAGGGCTCGGCGCCTCGTTCGGTGCTGCTGCGCGAGTTTCGATCGACGCCCCAGGCGGTGCTGCTGGCCACTTCCAGCTTCTGGCAGGGCGTGGACGTCGCGGGCGAGGCGCTGAGCTGCGTCGTCGTCGACAAGCTGCCGTTCGCATCCCCGGCCGACCCGGTGACGGCGGCGCGCATCGAGGCGATCGAGGCAGACGGCGGCAATGCGTTCGCGGACTACCAGGTGCCGCTCGCCATCCTCACCCTGCTGCAGGGCTTCGGGCGCCTGCTGCGGCACCGCAGCGACCGCGGGGTGCTCGCGCTGTTCGACGCGCGGGTACGCACACGAGGCTACGGGCGGCGTTTCCTCGACAGCCTGCCGCCCGCGCCGATCACCCACGAAATCGAAGCAGTGCGGTCGTTCATTTCGCGGCATCGTTAACTTGGGGCTGCGCCCCAAACCCCCGCCGGCCACTCGCGGGGACCCCCTCGCCCCACTCCGCGACCGGCGGGCCGCGCTGTGCGCGGCTTGGGGACGGCTGCCTGCCTGCTCACCGTCCCCTGCATGCTTCCACCGTCGGATAGGGCTGTTAGACTGGATCCACGATGTTTGGCAGGGTCCACCGCGGGCAGCTCGTGTGGTCGGTGTGCGTCGCGGTGCTGGCGGGGTCGGCCGCCGTTTCGGCGGCGGCGCAGGAAGCGGGCGTGCTGCGCGGCCGTGTCGTCGACGAGCAGCAGCGGCCCGTAGCCGATGCGCAGGTGGCCATACGTTCGCTGGCGGGGGACGGTGAGGCGGCTACCGTCGAAACCGCGGCCGACGGGACGTACACTCGAGCCGGCATCGCGGCGGGGCTGTACACCGTCACCGCCGGCAAGGCAGACCTCCGCGGCGACATGTTCCGGGTCCGCATCCGGTCCGGCCGCACCGTGCAGGTGAACGTGCAGCTCGCGGCCGGACGCCGCGACGCCGCCTGGATCGCCGAGCTCGGCGACCGCGAGGCCGCATCGAGAGCGTTCGCAGCCGGGCTGCGCGCCAGCCGCGCCAACGACCACGCCAGCGCAATAGAGGAGTTCATGCGGGCCATTGCGCGGACCCCGGACTGTGCGGCGTGCCACTACAACCTGGCCATCGCCCACACGGAGCTCGATCAGCTCGACGGCGCCGAGACGGCGTTCCGGCGTGTGGTGGAGATAACCCCGGAATACTCCGCCGCGTACTACGGTCTGGCCAGCGTCTACACACGGCAGGGGCGCACGGCCGACGCGCAGGCTGCCCGGGACGAGGCAACCCGATTGGCGCGCGAGCGGCTGGTGGAACGCCGGCGGCTGCTCGAGGAAGCGCTGCAGCAGGGTGTCGCAAGGCTGGAAGCCGGCGACGCGCGCGGTGCGCTGGCCGACCTCGAGACGCTGCTGCGGCGCGACTCCAGCTTCGGGCCGACCCACTACTGGCTTGGCGTGGCCGGCCTGCGAGCCGGCGCCACCGACCAGGCGGCGGCGCACTTCCGGCGCTATCTGCAGATCGACGGCGCGGGCGAGCACGCCGCACAGGCGCGCGCGGCGCTCGCCGATCTCGAACCCTGACGGTGACGACGCGCCCACCTGCCGGCGAGCTCGCCGCTGCGATTGCCGCCAATCTCCACGGCGTTCGCGAACGGATGGCGCGCGCCTGCGAGCGCGCCGGCCGCGACCCGCGCTCCGTCCGGCTGGTGGGCGTATCCAAGACCTTTCCGATCGGCCACGTGCGCGCCGCGGCGGCTGCCGGCCTGGCCGATCTCGGCGAAAACCGCGTGCAGGAAGCGCTCGACAAGATTGCCGGCGCGGCGGACCTGCACGGGATCACGTGGCATCTGATCGGACATCTGCAGTCGAACAAGGCCCGCCGCGCCGCGGTTGCCATGGCTTGGATCCAGTCGCTGGACAGCGTCGCCCTGCTGCAGCGCGTCGATCGCGCGGCCGCGGAGGAGGGCACGACGGCGAGCCTGCTGGTGCAGGTTGACCTGGCCAGGGAGCGCACCAAGCACGGCGCGCCGCCCGACGCCGTCCGGGAGATCCTGGACGCCGGCGCCGCGTGCCGGGCGGTCGTCGTCCGCGGCCTGATGGTGCTCCCACCGTGGTCGGCCGACCCGGAGGCCGCCCGCCCCTGGTTCCGGCGCCTGCGCGAGTTGCGCGACAGCCTGCTGGACGCCGGCGCGCCCCCCGCCTGCCTGCGCGAGCTGTCGATGGGCATGAGCCACGACGTCGAGGTGGCGATCGAGGAGGGCGCCACGATCGTGCGCGTGGGCACGGCGATCTTCGGCCCGCGCACTCCGCGCGGGACGCAGCCGACCGCCGGCGTCAGCCGACCTGCCGGAACATCCGGTTCCAGCGGGTACCGGTGAAGAAGCGCCCCACGGTCGACGCGAAGCGCTGGATTCCGGACGCGCCGCCGTCGATGACCGGCGGCCCCGCATCGTAGGACCAGTAGATGATCATGGCCCGGCCCTTCAGGTGGCCGTGCGGCAGCGGACCCCAGTAGCGGCTGTCCTGCGAGTTGTCGCGATTGTCGCCCATCATGAAATAGTGGCCGGCGGGAATCTCCAACGGACCGTAGTTGTCGCGCCCGTCAACCGGCGCCGCACCGGCGGGCAGGGTCGTTGCCTCCGGCGGCAGGTACGGCTCGTCGAGCGGCTGCCCGTCGATGAACACCTGCTTGCCGCGCAACTCGATCCTCTCCCCCGGCAGGCCGATGACGCGCTTGATGAAGTCGCGCTCCGGATCGTCCGGAAACTTGAACACGAGGATGTCGCCGCGCTCGACGCGGCCGACCGGCAGCAGTTGCTCCCCGGCCGTGCCCGCGGTGGGACCGAAGACGAACTTGTTGACCAGGAGGTGATCTCCGATCAGCAGGTTCTCCTCCATCGAGCCGGTCGGGATCTTGAACGCCTGCACGACCCAGGTGCGGATGAAGAGCGCCAGGATCACCGCGATGACGATCGACTCGAAATATTCGCGGGCGGTGGACTTGCGCGCCGGTGAGGACATGGTCAGCCCGGTTCGTTTCCGAGCCTGAGCACCGCGAGAAACGCCTCCTGCGGGATCTCGACCTGGCCGACTCGCTTCATCCGGCGTTTCCCTTCCTTCTGCTTCTCCAGCAGCTTGCGCTTGCGGGTGATGTCGCCGCCGTAGCACTTCGCCAGGACGTTCTTGCGCAGCGGCCTGACCGTCTCGCGCGCAATGATCCGCGTGCCGACGGCGGCCTGGATCGCCACCTCGAACATCTGACGCGGAATCAGCTTGCGCATCCGCGCCGCGAGCGCGCGGCCCCGCATGTACGCCATGTCCCGGTGAACGATCACCGAGAGGGCGTCGACCGGCTCGGCGTTGACCAGCAGGTCCAGTCGGACCAGCGGCGACTCCCAGTACTTCGACACATGATAGTCGAGCGAGGCGTACCCGCGCGACACGGTCTTGAGACGGTCGTAGAAGTCGAGCACGACCTCGTTGAACGGCAGCTCGTAGGTGATCACGACGCGGTGCGAACCGTGATACTCCAGGTTCTTCTGGACGCCGCGCTTCTCCTGGCACAGCTTGAGGATGGCGCCGACGCAGTCGGCCGGCGCCAGGATCACGGCGTCTATGACCGGTTCCTCGACGCGCTCGATGCTGCCGGGCGGCGGCAGCTTCGCGGGATTGTCGATCTCGGCCACCTCGCCGTCGGTCGTCGTCACGCGGTACAGCACGCCCGGCGCGGTCGTGACCAGGTCCATGTCGAACTCGCGCTCCAGGCGCTCCTGCACAATCTCCATGTGCAGGAGGCCGAGAAAGCCGCACCTGAAGCCGAATCCGAGCGCGCCGGAAGTTTCCGGCTCGAACACGAACGCGGCGTCGTTGAGGCGCAGCTTGTCGAGGGCGTCGCGCAACTCGGGGTACCGGTGGCCCTCGACCGGATACAGCCCCGCGAACACCATCGGCTTCAGCTCGCGGAAGCCGGGGAGCGCTGCCGCCGTGGGCCGCGCCGCCTCGGTCAGCGTATCGCCGATGCGGGCATCCTGCACGCGCTTGATGCCGGCAATCACGAAGCCGACCTCGCCTACGCCCAGCGTGTCCGTGTCGACCGGCTTCGGCGAGAAGACGCCGACCTGCTCGATTTCGCACTCCTGCCCCTGGGCCATCAGCCGCACCCGCATGCCGGGCCGGATGGCGCCGTCCACGACGCGAATCAACACGACCACCCCGCGGTACGCGTCGTACCAGGAATCGAAGATCAGCGCCTTGAGCGGCGCTTCGGGCGCCCCCCGCGGCGGCGGCACGCGCGCCACCACCGCCTCGAGGACCTCACGCACGCCCGTCCCGTCCTTGGCGCTGGCCCTGATCGACAGCGCCGGATCGAGACCCACCAGCTCCTCCACCTCTTGCGCGGTCTCTTCCGGCTGCGCGCCGGGCAGGTCAATCTTGTTGATGACGGGGATGATTTCCAGGTCGTGGTCCACGGCGAGGTAGGCGTTCGCGACTGTCTGCGCCTCCACCCCCTGGGAAGCGTCTACCAGCAACAGGGCGCCCTCGCACGCCGCGAGCGAGCGGGCCACTTCGTACGAGAAGTCCACGTGACCGGGCGTATCGATCAGGTTCAGCACGTAGGATTGGCCGTCGTCCGCCGTGTAGGACAGGCGCACGGCGTGGGCCTTGATCGTGATGCCGCGCTCGCGCTCGAGATCCATGCTGTCGAGCACCTGCGCCTCCATCTCCCGCGGCCGCAGGGCCCCGGTCAACTCCAGAAAGCGGTCGGCGAGGGTCGACTTGCCGTGATCGATATGCGCGATGACGGAAAAGTTGCGAATGCGGTGATGGTCCATCAAGCGAGCCGCTCAGCGGCCGGCCAGGGGCACGAACGTCTGGGGGTACCGCGGACCGTCGTACTCGGCGCGCGGCCGGATGAGTCGGTTGTTGGCGTACTGCTCCAGGACGTGCGCCGTCCAGCCGGCGACGCGGCTGACGGCGAACACGGGCGTGAACAGCTCTACGGGAATGCCCAGCAGCGTGTACGTCGAAGCCGAATAGAAATCGACGTTGGCGTTGATCTGCCGCTCCTCCCGCATTACCGCCTCGATGCGCCGCGACATCTCGTACCAGCGCGTGCGGCCGGCCCGCTCGCCCAGCTCGCGCGACATGCGGCGCAGATGCGTTGCGCGCGGATCCTCCGTGCGGTAGACGCGGTGGCCGAACCCCGGCACCTTTACCTTGCGGGCCAGCATGTCGCGAATGACACGCTCCACCCGCTGGTCGTCCGCGTCTTCCCCGATCTCCTGCAGCATCTTCATCACGGCTGCGTTGGCGCCGCCGTGCAGCGGCCCCTTGAGCGCGCCGACGCCGGCGGCCACGGCCGAGTGGATGTCGCTCAGCGTCGCCGCGGTCACGCGCGCGGCGAACGTCGAAGCGTTCAATTCGTGGTCCGCGTGCAGGATCAGGGCGATGTCGAAGGCGCGCGCCGCAACGGCGGTCGGCCGTTCGCCGGTCAGCATCAGCAGGAAGTTCGCTGCATGTCCCAGCGTCGGATCGGGATCGACCGGACGGCGGCCTGCAGCGACACGGCCCCAGGCGGCCACGACGCTGCCTAGCTGCGCCGTAAGTCGCACGGCCGTGCGGTAGCGGGCCTGCGGCGAGGCGTCGCCCGCATCGGGGTCGTAGTGCGCCAGCGCGGACGCGAGCGTGCGCAGCGCATCCATGGCGTCGCCCGGCGGCAGCAGCCGCACGAGCCGCAGCAGCGGCTCGTCGAGCGCCCGCGCGCCGGCGAGCTGCGACTGCAGATCTCCCAGCTCGGTGCGCGTCGGCAGCCGCTTGTGCCAGAGCAGGTGGCACACCTCCTCGAACGTCGCGTGCTCGGCCAGGTCGTGGATGTCGTGGCCGGCGTAGGCGAGCACGCCACGCTCGCCGTCCAGATAGCAGATGCCGGACGAGGTCGCGACGACGCCTTCGAGGCCTGCCCTGGCCGGAGGAGCTGGTGCGGTCATCAGGAAGTCCGCGGGCGGGTCATGTGGAGCAGACTATACACCGCAGGCCCCAGTCCGCCCCGGCATTGCTGTGCGAGCGATACGCCGCCCACGTAGAGGAAACCGCACCCGAACAGACCGAGCACCGGCGCGGCCGCGAACAGGCCCGACGCCATGGCGGCGAGCGCCGCAAGCGTGCAGTAGAGCCCGAGCGCCAACTCGACCAGCGGCTGTCCGGCGCGCGCCAGCCGGTACCGCTTCGTGCGCCACTCGTCGCGGCGGTGCACGACGCCGTACTTCGGCGTGCGCCTGAACCGCGGACGCCCGCGGCGCAGCGCACCGAGCACCGCAACGGTGTTGTTGACGGCAAGGCCGACACCGACCGCCATCGCGAGCGGGACGTACTTCAATTGCGACAGCCAGTCGCGGCGCACGGCGTGCTGGCTCACGGCGTGGAAGTTCACCATCGACAGGGCCGCCGCGCAGAACAGCGGCAGGTCGACCGCCAGGAAGCTCGGCGCGCCGCCGGGCGCGCGCGCGAACAACGCCGGCGCCAGCAGCACCGCCAGCAGCAGCAGCAGCGGATAGTGGAAGTTGGCCGTGAGGTGAAAGAACGCCTCCAGCTTGACTCGCAGCGGTACGCCGCCGCGCAACACGGCGGGCAGCACCTTCAGGCAGGTCTGGACCGATCCCGTGGCCCAGCGCTGCTGCTGCAGCTTGAACGCCGTCATCTCGACCGGCAGCTCCGCGGGCGCGACCAGCTCCGGCAGGAATACGAAGCGCCAGCCCGCCAGTTGCGCGCGGTAGCTCAGGTCGAGGTCCTCCGTGAGCGTGTCGGACTGCCAGCCGCCGGCGTCCTCGATCGCCTGCCGGCGCCAGACGCCGGCCGTGCCGTTGAAGTTGAAGAAGCAGCCGCCGCGGTGACGGCCGCCGTGCTCCAGGACGAAGTGCGCATCGAGCAGCAACGCCTGCACTCGCGTGAGCCACGAATAGTCCTGGTTCACATGCCCCCAGCGCGCCTGCACCATGCCGACCCCCGGCTGCCGCAGCGCGGGGATCGAACGCCGCAGAAAGTCTCTGGGCGGCAGAAAGTCGGCGTCGAAGATGGCGATCGCGTCGCCGCTGGCCGCACGCAGGCCGGCGGCCAGCGCGCCCGCCTTGTAGCCGGTCCGCCCGCTGCGGCGTAGCTGCTGAATCCTTGCTCCGCGCGCACGCCAGCGCGCCACGGCCCGCGCCGCGATCCGCTGCGTCTCGTCGGTCGAGTCGTCCAGCACCTGGATTTCCAGGCGTTCGGCCGGGTAGTCGAGATTCGCCGCCGCATCGATGAGGCGTTCGACCACGTACAGCTCGTTGTAGATCGGCAGTTGGACGGTGACGCGGGGCAGGTCGTCCGGCGGTTGCGCGAGCGGCGTCGGCCGCGCCCGATTTCTTGTATAAAGGTAGAGCAGATAGCAGCGGTGCGCACCGTACGCGCTCAGGCACAGCAGGAGCGTGAAGTAGAACCCGAGCAGCAACGATTCCAGTGTGGGATCGAATACCGCGTCGATGCCAGCCTGCATCTCTCACCAGCGTTCGTCGCGAGGGCGTCGAGGCGCCGGTGTGGTGGGTCGCACGGACTGAGCGACGCTGAAGGCGTAGTCGTAACTACGTCGAAGCGGCGCGAGGGAGTCCGGCCCGCCACGGCGAGCGGATCGGCGTCCGCAGCAGAAGGTTGGTGAAAAATGCAGGCCAGGCACGCTCCGGCGCACGGTACAGGCCACGGTTCTGCAAGTCAATCGCACACCGCCGCGGCGGCGGCATGGACCAGGATCAGCTGCGGGATGTCCTCGAACGGGTCGCGCGCGGAGCGGCAAGCACTGATCAGGCCGCGGCCGAGCTGACCGCCCTGCTGCGGCACATGCCGTTCGAGGACCTCGGGTTCGCGCGTGTGGATCACCACCGCGCGATCAGGCAGGGACTCCCGGAAGTGGTCTTCGGCGCCGGCAAGACCCCGGAGCAGGTGGCCGCCATCGCCGAACGCATCGTTGCCGCCGGCCAACCGCTGCTCGTTACCCGCACCGACGAGGCCGCTTACGCCGCCGTGGCGCAGGTGGTGTCCGACGCGCAGTTTCACCGGGTCGCGCACATCATTTCACGTGGCGCCCGCGCCGCCGCCGGCGCGGGCACGATCCTCGTGGCGGCCGCGGGCACTTCCGACCTTCCGGTAGCGGAAGAGGCGCGGGTGAGCGCCGAGCTGCTGGGCAACGAGGTGGATGCGCTGTACGACGTTGGAGTGGCGGGGCTGCACCGACTGCTTGCCGAGCGGGAGCGCATCGAGCGCGCGCGGGTTATCATCGCCGTCGCCGGCATGGAAGGCGCGCTGCCGAGCGTAATCGGCGGACTGGTCGGAGTTCCGGTGATCGCGGTGCCGACGAGCGTGGGTTACGGCGCCAGCTTCGGCGGTCTGGCGGCGCTGCTGGGAATGCTGAACAGTTGCGCGGCCGGCGTAGCGGTCGTCAATATCGACAACGGTTTCGGAGCGGCGGCGGTGGCCAGCCTCATCAATCATCCGCCCTGATCCGTGATTCGCAGCCGAACGGCCGTGATTGTTCGCGGAGGTTCAACAGCCCGTGGTGAAAGTCCCGCGTCGCACCGAGAGCGGCGAGGCGCGCGGCTGACAAGGCGCGAAGAGCGAGCATATTCGAAGATATGTGAGCGATGAGCAACGCCGTCAGGCGTGATGCATCGTCGCTCGAATGCAGCGGGACTTTTGCCACGGGCTGTCAAGCATGCACGAAAACACGATCCGGGCGCTCGAGCTCGACCGGATCGTAGAAGTCGTACGCAGCTTCGCGCTGACGCCTCTCGGGGCGGCGCGGCTCGCCGGGATGGGGCCGCACACGGACCTCGACGCCGCCCGCGCCGCGTTGGCCGCCACTACCGAGTGTGTCGCATACGTCGAGTCGAACGGTCCCATCGGCCTTGAAGCCCCGCCGGATCTCGACCGGACCCTGACCGGCCTGGCCGTCGAAGGACTGCCCCTCGAACCGGCCCAACTGCGGGGGATCGCCGCTTTCCTGGTATCCGTCGACGCCGTCCGGCGCGCGGTCGGCGACGCCGACGGCGGGCCGTTCCCGCTGCTGCAGGCGGCCCTGGAAGGCTGCCGTCCGTTCGCCGCCGAGATCGACGACATCCGATCACGCATCGATGACAACGGAGAAGTAGTGGACGCGGCGTCGTCCGAACTGCGGTCGTTGCGGGAGGGGCTGCGCCGCCAGACGGGACGCCTCCGCCGCACGCTCGACTCCTATTTGCGCGGCAAGACAACGGCGCGGTATCTCCAGGACCACGTCGTGATGGAGCGCGCCGGCCGCTGCGTGCTGGTCGTGAAGGCCGAGCACCGCGGGGCCATTCCGGGCATAGTCCACGGCAGCTCCGGCAGCGGTGCGAGTCTGTTCCTGGAACCGCTCAGCACCGTGGAGGTCAACAACGAGATCGTCACCCTGCGCGAGCGCGAGGCGGCCGAGGTGCAGCGGATCCTGCTGGAGCTGGCGAATGCCCTGCGCAAGCGGGCGGCCGATCTGCAGTCGACGCTGCAGGCCGCTACCGAGATCGACGCGTTGCAGGCGCGGGCCGCGTTCGCGCAGTTGTGCGGCGGCCGGGCGCCCGAGCTCGTCGACACACCGCACCTGGAGCTCCCCGGCGCACGGCATCCGCTGCTGATCCCGGCCGTTCGCCGGCGGCTCGGCGCAGGCGATCCCGAAACGGACAAGCCGCCGGTGCCGGTCGACATCCGCGTCGTCCCGCCGCTGTCGGTGCTCGTGATCACCGGGCCCAACACCGGCGGCAAGACCGTGGCGCTGAAGACGGCCGGTCTGCTGGCGCTGATGGCGCAGGCCGGGTTGCACGTGCCGACGGCGCCCGGGGCCCGCGTCACGGCCTTTCGCACGGTCTTTACGGACATCGGCGACGAGCAGTCGATTACCGCCAGCGTATCCACGTTCTCCGGCCATGTCCGCAACGTGGTCGCCATGGACCGGCAACTGCAACTGCCGGCGCTCGTGCTGCTCGACGAGGTGGGCGCGGGCACGGATCCGCTGGAGGGCGGCGCGCTCGGGGCCGAGCTCATCGAGCACTTTCGCCGGCGCGGCGCCGTGGTCGTGGCGACGACGCACGACGACATGCTGAAGACGTACGCGGCCACCACCGACGCCGTGACGTGCGCGGGCTTCGGCTTCGATGCGGAGACGTATGCGCCGAACTACCGGTTGACCTACGGCACACCCGGGCGCAGTCTGGCGCTGGAGATCGCTACCCGCCTCGGCGTGCCGCCGGCCGTAATCGACGCGGCGCGCCAGCGCCGCAGCAAGCGTGAGGCACAGCTTGCGGAGCACCTCGCCAAGGTGGACCGCGACCTCCGTGAGCTGGACAAGGAGCGTCAGCAGATCGCGGCGGAGCGGAACCGGTTGGCAACCGACGGCGCAGAGCTTGCGGCGGAGCGGAAGAAGCTGGACGCGCGGGGTGAGGAGCTGCGGCAGCACGCGGGCGGCGCAGTCGATGACCGCGTACGTGCGGCGCGCAAGGAGATCGACGCCATCGTCGAGAGGCTGCGGGCGCGGGCAGCGGAGCTGGAAGACACGGCTGCCGCCCGGGTTGCCGCGGGCGACGCGGCGTTGACGACCGGCGACGTGGGCTCCGCGCGCGCCGCGGCCCGGGCGGCGCTCGACGCCGTCGGAACGGCGACGCGGACCGACGCTGCGTCCGCAGTTCCGAAATCCGCTCCAGAGCGGTCGGGGCGGCGGCCTGCACTGCGCGTGGGCTCCACGGTAAGCGTGGCGGGTCTGGGGCTCCGCGGCCAGTTGCGGGCGTTGTACCAGACCGAGGCGGAAGTCGACGTGCGGAACAAGCGGCTGCGGGTGCCGCTCGCCGACTTGCGGGAGGCGCCGGACGGCGGGCGGGCCGCGGCGACCGGCCGCGTCACCAGCCGGACCTCACCCTCCTCCGCGCTCGCCGCCGAGTTGAACGTCATCGGCTGCACGGCCGACGAAGCGCTGGCGCGCGCCGAACGGTACCTGGATCAGGCGGTGCTGCACGCACAGCGGCAGGTGCGCATCATCCACGGCCGTGGCTCCGGCGTGCTGCAGCGTTCGATTGCCGGCATGCTTGCCGCCCATCCACAGGTCGACCGCTTCGCTCCTGCCGAGCGCGGGCTGGGCGGCGACGGCGTCACGGTCATCGAGCTGAAGGACTAGCAGTGGGACGCTTTCCTCCCCAGTTCGTCGACGACCTCAAGGCGCAGGCCGACATCGTCCAGGTCGTGCAGAACGTCGTCCCGCTGAAGAAGGCCGGCAGCTCGTACAAGGGTCTGTGTCCGTTCCACAACGAAAAGACGCCGTCGTTCCACGTGAATCAGGACAAGGGGTTCTTCAAGTGCTTCGGCTGCGGCACCGGGGGCGATGTCGTCAAGTTCGTCGAGCTGCACGAGAAACTCCCTTTTCCCGAAGCGGTGCGGTCGCTCGCCGAGCGCTTCGGCGTCCAGGTGCCCGAATCCGCCGATGCCGAGCGCGACGCGGCCGCCGACGCCCGCCGCGAAGCGCTGCTCAAGGTGCACAGCCTGGCCGCCGCCTGGTTTCAACAGCAACTGGCCGGGCCGGCCGGCCGGGGGGCGCGGGAGCATCTCGCAGCACGCGGCATCCGCGCCGAGACGATCGAGCGGCTGGCGCTCGGGTATGCTCCCTCGCAGCGCGACAGCCTGCGGCGGCACCTGATCGACGCGGGCCAGCCGCTCGACCTGCTGCTCGACAGCGGGCTGGTCACGGAGCGGGACGGAGGCCGGGTGCTGGACCGCTTCCGTAACCGGCTGATGATTCCGATTTGCCGCGACAGCGGCGCCGTGGTGGCGTTCGGAGGGCGGGCGCTCGAATCCGGCCAGCAGCCGAAGTACATGAACTCTCCGGAGTCGCTGCTGTATACGAAGAGCCGGACATTGTATGGTTTACATCTCACCAAGGCCGCGATACGGCGACTGGGATACGCCGTGATGGTGGAGGGATACTTCGACCTGGCGCAGGTGGTACAGGCGGGCGTGGAGCCCGTGGTGGCCACCTGCGGCACGGCGGTGACCGCGCAACAGGCGCGGTTGCTGCGCAGATTCGCCGCGAAGGTCATCGTCAGCTTCGACCCGGACACGGCCGGGCAGGCCGCGGCCACCCGCACCGGCACGCTGCTCACCAGCGAAGGCCTGCAGGTCAACATCGCGACGCTGCCGGAAGGCGAGGACCCCGACACGTGCGTGCGCCGGCGCGGCCGCGCGGGTTTCGAAAGGGCCTTGCGCGCGTCGCAGCGGTACTTCGACCATTCGCTCGAGAACGCCGCGGCTGGGCGCGATTTCTCACGCAACACGCACGTCACGGCATTTCTATCCGATATGCTCACGGTGATCCACGCCTTTCCGGAGAGCGCGGATCGGGAAATCCATGCCGATACCGTGACG
Source organism: Vicinamibacteria bacterium (assembly GCA_022820825.1). Lineage (GTDB taxonomy): Bacteria > Acidobacteriota > Vicinamibacteria > Vicinamibacterales > UBA8438 > JAAXGX01. The sequence goes on along the minus strand of JAJEEU010000021.1, from coordinate 21,838 downwards.
CAAAGGGCGGGCATCAAGTCGGACACCGTGCGCGGGGACTACCGGCGCGCCGCCGTCCAGCGCCGTACCTCTATCGGCAGAGTCACCGCCGAGTCGGTCGGGGGACGGGCTACGACGGCCGAGGAAGGGATGATCTGGGCCACGATGCACGCTACGCCGGCGGCATTGGAAGCGCTCGCCGGCGCCGAGCCGGAGGACTTCACGGGGCTCGCAACGGAGTCCATCCTGCGCGAAGCGCGAAAGCTCGTGGAATGGCCGGCCGACAGCGTTCCCGAGACGCTGCTGGAGCGCCTGAACGGCGCGGAAGCCGACCAGGTGAAGCGCATCGCGGCGTACGCGCACGCGCCGGTCGAAGACGTGCGGGACTGTGCACGGAACCTGCAGCGCGATCGATACAAGCGCGAACGCGTCGAGCTGCAGGACCAAATCGCCCGCCGGCAGCAGACCGGCTCCGGCGCTGCCGCCACGGATATGGACGCGCTCCTGCGGCGCAAAGGAGAGTTGGATCAACGCATAGAGCAACTGGGAGGAAGCGACTAGAGAAAAGTTCCACGCGCGGCGTAGCCGTGAGCAAGGACGAACCGGCTCACCCGCTGTGACGGTTGAACCAGCGAGGGGACTGTGAGCATGGAAGCAGCCGGGGGTTCGTGGCGCAGCGCAAGCGGCAAATTCGGCACAGTAGCCTGGAGCGGAAGAAGTTGCGACGGACCACCGGTGCAGTGACGTGGTGGTCCCAGGCCGCGCACGGCGCGGCTCGGCGGCAGCGGCGCGGGGCGACGGGGTCCCCGTTAAGGCTTGCCGGGGGTTTGGGGCGAAGCCCCAAGTAACGATGCAGCGCAGCCCGAAGTAAACGATGCTGTCAATCGAAGAGAAGTACGACGAGGTTCGGCAGCTCATCGCCCTCGGCAAGGAGAAGGGGTATCTCCTTTACGAGGAGGTCAACGACATGCTGCCCGTAGAGTTGACCTCGTCCGAAGAACTGGACGACCTGTTCAGCGTGCTGGGCAACGCCGGTATCGAGGTCGTCGACTCCGAGCGCAAGTACCGTGACGAGAAGCTGACCGGGTTGCGCAGCGACGACGGCGACGAAGTCGAGCTGGATCTCACGCCGGGCGCGGTTGACAAGACGAACGACCCCGTCCGCATGTACCTGCGCGAGATGGGCACGGTGCCGCTGCTGACGCGCGAGGGCGAGGTCGCCATCGCCAGGCGCATCGAACGCGGCCAGCGTTCGGTGCTCAAGACCATTTCGCGCACCCAGACCGCGGCGCAGGTCGTCATCGCGCTGGGCGAGCAGCTCCGGCGCGGCGAGCGGACCGTCCGGGAGCTGGTAACGCTGCAGGACGACGATCTGAGCGAAGCCCGCCTGGCGCAGCGGGCGCAACTGCTGCTGCAGCAGATCGACTGCATCCGCGACAAGTACGGCGAGGTCCTGGAATTCGAGCGCCGGCTGGCTGCTGTCGCCAGGCGCGACCGGCGGCGTTACCGCGAGTGCCGACGGCAGCGGTTGCGTGCGAGCGTCGAGCTGTCGCGGCTGATTCGCGCCATCGACTTCACCGAAACGATCAGGCGGCACCTGATCGGACTGATCAAGCAGGTTGCACAGGGCCTGCAGGGCGTGCGGGTGGAGATCGAAACCATCGACCGCCAACTGAAGGCCGGGCCGCGGCGCGCACGCCGCAATGGCGATGAACGGAAACAGTTGACGCGCAAACTGCGGGAGCTGCGCGCGGAGCTCCGGCAACGCATGGCCGAGTTCCAGGAATCGCCGGACGAGGTCAACCGGCTGCTGCTGACCATCGTCCGCGGTGAGGCCCAGGCCGGTCAGGCCAAGAAGGAGCTCGTGGAGGCCAACCTGCGGCTCGTGGTGTCGATCGCCAAGAAGTACACGAACCGCGGCCTGCAGTTCCTGGATCTCATCCAGGAAGGCAACATCGGCCTGATGAAGGCCGTGGACAAGTTCGAGTACCGGCGCGGCTACAAGTTTTCCACGTACGCGACCTGGTGGATCCGGCAGGCGATCACGCGGGCCATTGCGGACCAGGCGCGGACCATCCGCATTCCGGTGCACATGATCGAGACCATCAACAAGCTGGTGCGCACGTCACGGGCGCTGGTTCAGGAGTTCGGGCGCGAGCCGACGCCGGAAGAGATCGCCGAGCGGATGGACATGCCGGTGAACAAGGTGCGCAAGGTGCTCAAGATCGCGCAGGAACCCATTTCGCTGGAGACGCCGATCGGCGAGGAGGAAGACAGCCATCTGGGCGACTTCATCGAGGACCAGCAGGTCGTCTCCCCCGCGGAGGCGGTGATCAACCTCAACCTCAAGGACCAGACCGAATCCGTGCTCAAGACCCTCACGCCGCGCGAGGAGAAGGTAATCAAGATGCGCTTCGGAGTGGGCGACGGCAGCGAGCACACGCTGGAAGAAGTCGGCCAGAACTTCGCCGTCACCCGCGAGCGGATACGGCAGATCGAGGCCAAGGCCCTGCGGAAGCTGCGCCATCCGTCCCGCAGCCGGAAGCTCCAGGCGTTCCTCGAGGGCAGTACGTAGTGCTACCGTGACGGGGCCCATAGCTCAGTGGTCAGAGCCGCCGGCTCATAACCGGCTTGTCCCAGGTTCGAATCCTGGTGGGCCCACCAATCATCGCGCGCGGGTCGACCGGTTGGTCGGCCCAACCGTGCTAGGATCTCGTCCCGTGCGCGCAAGATCCCGTCTGCTCTGGCGTCCGGCGCAGCGTACCGTTCCCGGCCGGGCCGTTCGCCGCCCGGCCGCGCTTCCGACACCCGCAGCCACTGCGCCCCGCTACGCGGGGCTTTTTTTTGCCCGTCGATGCTGTCCGACCTCGAACAACTGATCGAATTGCAGCGGCTCGAAGACGAAGCCGCGGTTGCCCGCTCCCGGATTGGCGAAATCCCGGCCAGCATCGACGCGCTCAGCGCACGGGTCGAAGCGTGTACGGGGGCGCTGGCGCATGCGCAGCAAGCGCTGGAGGACCTGCGCAAGGACCGCTTGGAGCTGGAAAAGCAGCTCGCGGCGGTTCAGGCCCGCCTGGAACGGTTCCGCGACCAGCTCATGCAGGTCAAGACCAACAAGGAATACCAGGCGATGCAGCACGAGATCGCCGCCGCCGAAGACGAGCACCGCCGCCTGGAAGACGACATCCTCCAACGGATGATCGACGGAGATGACCTGACGGGGGACGTCGAGCGCGCCGAAGGCCGCCTGAACGCGGAGCAGGGCGCGGTCGACGCGGAACGCGCCGCGCTCGAGCACGAGCAGGGCACGCTGGAAACCAGACTGGAGCAACTGGTTGACGAGCGCACGCGGCACGTCGGCTCGCTGGCGCCCCGCCTGCTGTCGCTGTTCGAGACCGTCGCACAGCGCCGCAACGGTCTGGCCGTCGCTGCGGCGCGGGATGGGCGGTGCTCTTCGTGCCAGGTCCGGCTGCGCCCACAACTGTTCAACGACGTGCTCTCGAACAGCCGGCTCATCCAGTGCGAGAGCTGCCAGCGCGTGCTGTACTTCGACGGGGAGGCGCCCGCTTCGGAGAGCAAGTCCGCGGGATGACTGCTCCTGTCGTCGCCTACATTGACGGCGGCTCCCGCGGGAATCCCGGTCCGGCCGGCTACGGCGTGCGCGTCGAGGCCGGCGACGGCGCGCTCATCGAGGAACTGAACGGCGCCATTGGCGTCGCCACGAACAACGTTGCAGAGTACCGTGGCCTGCTGGCCGCCCTGACGTGGCTGGACAGGAACGGCTATCGCGACGCGGTCATCCGGTCGGACTCCGAGTTGCTTACCCGGCAGATGACCGGACAGTTCAAGGTCCGCCACCCTGCGCTGAAAACCTTGCACGCGGAGGCGGCGGCGATCGTCAGGCGGCTCGGCCGCGTGCAGTTCGAACACGTGCGCAGAGCTGCCAACGTGGAGGCCGACCGGCTGGCAAATGCGGCGATGGACCGCGCTGCCGGCGGCGGCCGTCCGGAAGCGTCCCGTCCGGCGCCGCCTGTTCCCATCGCTGACGCCGCCGCCGCGCGCGGTGTCCTCGGCATTGGCATCGACATCGAATCCGTGACGCGCGTCGGCGCGTTGCTGGAACGCCATGGAACCCGCTTCGTAGAGCGCGTATTCACCGGGGCCGAAGCGGCGTATTGCCTGCGCCGGGCGCGGCCCGCGCAGCACCTCGCAGCGCGCTTCGCGGCCAAGGAGGCGGCGATGAAGGCGCTCGGCACCGGCCATTCCCACGGTGTCGTCTGGCGCAGCGTGGAACTGTTGCGCGAGACCGGCCCGCCGCGGCTGCAGTTCCACGGCGCCGCGGCCCGCCGCTTCGATGCGCTGGGCGCGACCCGCTCCCTGGTCGCCATCAGTCACTCGGGCGACTTCGCGCTGGCCCAGGTCATGTTGCTGGGGAGCTGACTTCCACGGTTTGCGTCCGGCGCCGTTTTCGTCCGGACGACCTGCCCGCGGCGCTGGTGTAGTTCTACAAACCCCGCGGTTTCTGTCGGTTGCGCGGACAGCGCGATCGTTCCTCCCGACGGCACGCGACTTGCGTCCCGCAATGGATCATGAACTCCAGGGAGAGCGACATGACGGTGAAAATCGTTCCGAGCACCGCCGGTGCGCCGGCCGGCAAGCTGGCAGACGCCGAGCTGCACTTTTCCGAGGGGATCCTCGCGGGATTGAAGCTGGTGGGCTTCACCGTCTGGGACGGGCGCGACGACCGCGGGCGCGGGGTTACCTTTCCTGCACGGCAGTACACGGTCAACGGCGAGCGGCGCCACTACGTGCTGCTGCGGGCTGCCGGGGACGCCGGCGGGACCGACCCGCTCCGCGAGTTGATCCTCCGCGAGTACGCCGCGTACGAGCAATCCTTCGCAGACGACCGAACCGCTTAGGAGGCCGGTGTTACCTGCGGGCCTGCATGGCCTGCGGCGCTTCGTCGAGCGTCATGTCGACGTCTATCTCCGCATCGTCGGCGTCGGTTGCCGGCTGTGGCTCCTCCGGCACGGACGCGTCGGCAGCATCCGCCACGGGCTCCTCGACCGGTTCGGCGGTGGGCGCCGCCTCGGGCTCGGACCGCCGCCAACCGGCGTACGCCTCGAGATCGACCGGCGTCTGCGCCGTTCGTGACACCTCCTCCGACTCCTCTGCGGCGTCCGTGAAGCCGGTGGCAATCACGGTTATCTTTATCTCGCCCTCCATTTGCGGGTCGACGACAGCCCCGAAGATGATGTTTGCGTCCTCGTCCGCCGCCTGCTGGACGACCGACGCCGCCTCGCTCACCTCGATCATGCTGATGTCGTGGCCGCCCGTGACGTTGACGAGAACGCCGCGCGCGCCGTCGACCGAGACGTCTTCCAGCAACGGGCTGGATATGGCGCGCGTCGCGGCGTCGATGGCGCGCGTCTCCCCGCGGCCGACGCCCGTGCCCATGATGGCCAGCCCCATGCGCGACATGATGGTGCTGACGTCCGCGAAGTCGAGATTGATGAGCCCCGGCACGAGCACGAGGTCGGATATTCCCTGAATCGCCTGCAGGAGCACTTCGTCGACCGTGGCGAACGCCTGCGTCAGGCTGGTCTTGCGGTCGACCATGGAGAGCACCCGCTCGTTCGGAATGGTAATCACCGTGTCGACGCACTTGCGGAGCTCTTCGAGCCCGCGCGCGGCCTGCAGGGCGCGCTGTTTCCCTTCGAAGGCGAACGGCTTGGTGACAACCGCCACCGTCAGCGCCCCGAGCTCGGTCGCCAGATTGGCGATGACCGGGGCCGCGCCGGTGCCCGTGCCACCGCCGAGACCGGCGGTGACGAACACCATGTCGGCGCCGTCCAGAGCGCCGATCAGCTCGCCCGTGTCCTCGAGCGCCGCCCGTCGTCCCATATTCGGATCGGCGCCCGCGCCGAGTCCCTTAGTCAACTTGGCGCCGATCTGCAGCCGTACGGGCGCCGTGCTGCGCGCGAGCGCCTGCGTATCCGTATTGGCGACAATGAACTCGACGCCCATTATCCCGGCGCCGACCATCTGCTCCACGGCGTTGCCGCCGCCGCCGCCGACCCCGATCACCTTGATTCGAGCGCCCGGGTCCGCAGCGGCGTCGAGTGACAGGCGCATGTCGTCGACATCGGTCCAATCATCGTTGCCGTCACCGCTGTGCTGCTCCGTCATGGCTTGCCTTCCTCCTCTTTCGACGTCCGTTCCGTTCAGAAAAATTCCTTGAAGAGCCCGCGCAGGCGCAGCGCCGTACGGCTCAACACGCCGACGCCGGGCGCTTGATCGCGTTCCGCCATCTGCTTGCGGTGGGCATGCATCACCAGCCCGACCGCGGTCGCGAATGCGGGGTTGCTCACATGATCGGCAAGACCGCCCACGCCTACCGGGTGCCCGCGCCGGATCTGGAGATCGAACATCTGGCCGGCCACTTCCATGATGCCGTCGAGCATCCCCGTGCCGCCCGCCAGGACGATGCCGGAATGCAGTGAGCGCTCGTAGCCATCGTTGCGAATCTCGTCCCACAGGCGGCGGAAGAGATCCTCCACGCGCGGCTGGATGACGTCCGCGAGAATCCGCCGCGGTATCGTGCGTTGCGGGCGGCCGCCAACGCTGGCCACGTCGATGGTCTCGTTCTCGTCCAGCAGGCTGGCCAGCGCGCACCCGTAGCGGCGCTTGGTCTTCTCGGCGTCCGGGATCGGCATGCGCAGGCCGACCGCAATGTCGTTGGTGAGGTGTTCCCCGCCCAGCGCGAGAGCGCCCGTGTGCCACAGGCTGCCCTTCTCGTAGATGGCGAAGTCCGTCGTGCCGCCGCCGATGTCGACCAGCGCCACCCCCAGCTCCTTCTCGTCCTCCGTCAGCACTGCATCCGCCGCAGCCAACTGTTCGAGCGTGGTGTCGACGACCGCGACGCCCACGCGGTTGACGCAGGCCACGACGTTTTGCGTCGAGGCGGTGCTGCCGGTGACCACGTGCACGTTGACCTCCAGCCGCGTGCCGGTCATCCCGACCGGCGCGTCTATGCCCTCCTGCTCGTCCACGACGAAGTCCTGCGGCAGGACGTGGACGATCTCGCGCCCGCTCGGCAGCGCCACGGCCTTGGCCGCGTCGATGGCCCGCCGTACGTCCTCGCGCGTTATCTCCCGGTTCTTGCCCGTCACGGCAACGACGCCGCGGCTGTTGAAGGCCTTTGCGTGCGTCCCCGACAACCCGAGGTGCACGGAATCGATCTCGACACCGGCGGTCAACTCCGCCTCCTCGATGGCCTGCTTGATCGACTCGACCGCGGCATCGAGATTGACCACCGAGCCGCGGCGAATGCCGGACGACTCCGCGCGGCCGATGCCGACGACGTCCAGGCTGCCGTCCTCGAGCGCCTCGGCCACCACGGCCACGATGGATGACGTCCCCACGTCAAGGCCGACGAGATACTGCTCAATCTGCGCCACGCGTCCTCCGCCGCCAGTCTCCGCTGGTCACTGCGTGTATCCACCGCCGGCCGGGCGGACGTACACGCGCTTGTCATACCGCAGGTCGACGTAGTCGATCTCCGGGACCGCACTCCTCAGCGCCTGCGCCAACTCCAGATACCGGTCCAGGCGTTCGACAAAGCGTTGATCGCCGAGATGCAGCAGCGTCGGGTCGCCGCTCAGCAGCACGACGGCGTCCGCCGCATCGGTCACGTCGATCTGGGATACGAGATCCTCCAGGTCCGGCCGCGCGGTCAGGGCGCCCATCAGGCGCGCCGCAAGTTGCGTCCGCGCTCGATCGACGGCCGATCCGCGGGGATCGCGCGTTTCGAGGCCGTCGATGACCGGCAGCCGGAGATCGGCGAATTGCGGCTGGTATTCGTCGATCACGGTCCCCGCAGGATCGACGAGATACAACTGCGTCCCCATGCGGAACAGACCGACGGGCTCGCGCTCGGTGATCGCCACCTCAATCGTTGCCGGCAGCAGCCGCCGCAACGTGGCTGTCTGTACCCACCCCGACTTCAGCAGCTCTTGCCGGCTGGCCTCGAGATCGACTTCCAGGATGTTGGCGCCGTGGAGCCGGTCGAGCAGCGCCTGCACCTCTTCACTCGAGATGCGCCGGTTGCCCGTCACTACGACGTGCTCGACGTGCAGAAGCTCGGCGTGGCGCAGGAGCTCCGGCCCGAAATAAGTCCCGACCGCGGCCACGCTCAGCGCCAGCAATAGCCGCACGGCGCGGCCGGACATCCGGAAGGACCGCTTGGGGAACGGCTGTACGCGCGCGCGCCTGAACCGCTTGTCCGCCTGCAACCGCACGCCGGTCATGGACTGCCTCCGGCCTTGCGGCGGAGCGCTGCGACAATCCGCCCCGGGACGGTCGCGATCGATCCGGCGCCCAGCGTTACGACGACATCTCCCGCGCCCGCCTCGGCCGCGACCAGCTCCGGAATCGCGTCGAGCGATTCGACGACCCGCACCGGCGTCCCCGAGACGCGCCTGATCGCGGCGGCGATCGCCTCGGCCGTCGCACCGGGTATGGGCGTCTCGCCGGCTCCGTAGACAGCCGCGAGGAGCACGTCGTCGGCCGCCGCGAACGCCGCGCCGAACCGCTCCAGCAAGCGAATCGTCCGGCTGTACCGATGGGGTTGGAACACCACGCGGACGCGCGCGGGCGCACCGAGCCGTACCGTCTCGAGCACCGCTTCGATCTCGGTGGGGTGGTGGCCGTAGTCGTCGATCACCGTAACGCCCGCGACTTTTCCATGGCGCTGCAGGCGCCGCTCGGCCCCCTGGTAGCGCGCCAACGCGGCGGCTGCCACGCGCGGCGGCACGTCGAAATGCATGCCCGCCGCCACGGCGGCCAGGGCGTTCCCCAAGTTGTGGCGCCCCGGCACTGCGAGGCGCAGCTCGAACTCCGTTTCCCCCGCGTCGGCGATGCCCACGCGGCATGCGGACCCGGATGCATGGAGCTTGATGTCGTGCGCGTGCATCCGCGCCCCGGGATCGCCCGTTCCACAGGTCATCACGTTGACACCGCGCGCCGCGGCGCCGCCTCGCAGGCGCGGCAGCAGCCGCCGCAGCCCGGGATCGTCGCCGCACGCCACAATGCAGCCACCGGCCGGTACCCGCTCCGCAAAGCGCACGAAGGCGTCTTCCAGATCCGCCATGCCGGCGTACGCGTCCAGGTGCTCCTCGTCGAGATTCGTCAAGACCGCCACTTCGGGCGACAGACGGAGAAACGAGCGGTCGCTCTCGTCCGCTTCCACCACGATCAACTGCCCCCGCCCCAGGCGCGCGCCACCCTCGATCGCCGGCAACGTGCCGCCGATGACGACCGTGGGGTCGAGCCCGCCGGCCAGAAGCACGAGCGCCGCCATGGCCGCGGTCGTCGTCTTGCCGTGCGAGCCCGCCACCGCCACCCCGCGCTTCGTGCCGGCCAGTTGCGCCAGCATCTCACCCCGCGGCAGCAGCGCCACGGGGCGGCGCGCCGCGGCCCGCCGTTCCGGGTTGTCGGCCGGCACGGCGCTCGAATACACGACGACCTCGGCGCCTTCGACGTGACTCGCCGCATGCTGGTCGGCAATGCGCACACCCAAACCCGACAGCCGCTCCGTAACGGACGTGCGGCGGAGATCCGATCCGCTCACCACGCAACCGAGATGCACGAGCAACTCGGCGATTGCGCTCATCCCGCTACCTCCCACGCCCACCAGGTGGACGCGCGTCCCCGGCCCGACCGTGCGCGGCAACGTCAGCGTTCATCCCTCAACGCGAGCAGACCCTCCATCCGGTCGACGACCGTGGCGGCCGCGTCCGGTCTGGCGAGGCTGCGGCTCGCTGCGGCCAGCGCGGTGCGCCGCTCGCCATCGGACGCCAGCGCGACGATCCGCGCCGCCAGCGTCGCTCCCGACAACTCCCGCTCATCGATGACCTCTGCCGCACCGGCGGCCTCCATGACGGCTGCATTGCGTCGCTGGTGGTCGTTCGCCGCACGGCCGAAGGGCACGAGCACGGCGGGGCGCCCGGCGGCGGCGACTTCCGCCAGCGTGGTCGCGCCGGCGCGACACACGATCAGGTGCGCGGCCGCCATCTCGCGATCCATCTCCTCGATGAACGGCGCCACCCGCGCCGGCAGGCCGGCCGCCCGGTACCCCTCGCGCACGAGCTGCAGGTCACGCTCGCCCGTCTGGTGAGTGAGGCGAATCGGCCGCATCGAGCGCACGATGTCCCCGGCCGCCTCCACCATGGCGGCGTTGATCGTGTGAGCGCCCTGCGAGCCGCCAATCACCAGCACGTGCACCTCACCGGTTTCCGCATCCCCGGCCGGCCGGTCCGCTGCAAAGAAGCCCGCGCGCACCGGATTGCCGCTCACGAAGCCGTGGCCGCGGAAGTACGGCAGGGCCGCTTCCGACGGGACGGCGGCCGCGCGCACGACGCGTGCGAGGATCCGGTTGGTCACGCCGGGTACGGCGTTTTGCTCCAGCAGCATGGTCGGCAGGCCACCCAGCGCCGCGCACAGCACCAGGGGGCCGGAGCTGTAGCCGCCGAGCCCGACCACCAGCCGGGGCTTGTGACGGCGGAGGAGCGCTGCCGCATCGAACATGCTCACCGGCAACAGCGCCAGACCGCGCAGGAGGCCACCCGCCGACTGCCCCACCAGCCCGCGCGTCCGGATGCGATCCAGCGCGAATCCGCCGCGTTCCACGATCCGCGCCTCCAGCGCCTTCCCGCTGCCGGCGAACACGATGTGGGCTGCCGGATGCCGGCGGCGCAACTCGTGCGCGACCGCGATGCCCGGAAACAGATGTCCGCCCGTTCCGCCGCCGGCAAACAGCACGCGGGCGGCACGGCTCGACGTCGACGCGGCATGCTCCCGGGGCAAGTACGAACCTCATGTCTCGGCCGACGCGTGCTGCGAGATGTTCAACAGGATCCCCATGCCCACCAGACTCACGAGCAGCGAAGACCCGCCGGCGCTCACCAGCGGCAGCGGGATCCCCGTGGTGGGCAGCAATCCGAGCACCACGCTGATGTTGACGAACGCCTGCAACGCAACCATCGTGGTCAGTCCGGCAGCCAGCAGCGCACCGAACCGGTCGGGCGCCAGCGCCGCCACGCGGAAGCCGCGCAGGACAATGACGCAGAAGCACAACAGGATGATCGACGCGCCGATCAGACCCGTCTCCTCGGCGATGACGGCGTAGATGAAGTCGGTATGCGGGTACGGCAGATAGAACAGCTTCTGCACCCCCGCCATCAATCCCTGCCCGAACAGGCCGCCCGTCCCCACGGCGATCTGCGCCTGGATGATCTGAAAGCCGTCGCCGAGCGGATCTTCCCAGGGATCGAGGAAAGCGAGCATGCGCCGGCGGCGGTATTCGGCGCTCGTCAGCACCATGTACAGGAGCGGCAGCAGCGCGGCTCCGACGCCCACCAGGTACTGGTAGCTGAGACCTGCGGCGAAGACCATGGCGCCGACGATGAGCAGCAACACCAGCGTGGTGCCGAAATCGGGCTGGAGCAGGATCAGCGCGCCGATCGCGCCGCTGGCGAACACGATCGGCGGCAGCGAGTACCCGATGTCGTTTATCCGGTGCATCCTGCGCTCGAGAACCGCTGCGGCGAACAGAATCACGGCCAGCTTCGAGAGCTCGGACGGTTGCACGCCCAGGCCCGCGATGCCCAGCCAGCGCCGCGTCCCGTTGATGGGCTGCGCGAACAGCACCGCGATCAGCGCGGACACGGTCAGCCCCAGGAGGGTCCATATGACAAACGGATGCCGCAGCCGGCGGTAGTCCACCTGGCTCGCCACCAGCAGCAACGCCATGCCGAGCACTATCCAGATCGCCTGCTTGGACAGGAAGAAATAGGGCTGGTCGTAGCGGTCCATGGCCAGCAGCGCCGACGCGCTGTACACCATCACGACGCTGGTACAGGCCAGCAGCAGGATGGACAGGAACAACAGCTTGTCGGATTTCAGTTTCCGTGCCATGCTCTGCGCCTTGCGCCGGTACGCGCCTACAGCGCGCAGCCGGCGCAGCCGATACGCTTTGTACGCCCCGTTCGTGAGCAGTCAGCAGTCATCAACCAGGCTCGGGGTAGAGACACCAGCCTCGCAGGCAGGGGTTACCCGGCCTGCGCTCCCAGCGGCCGACTCTCTGCCGCCGCGGCCCGGCTGATGACTGCTCACCGCTCACGATGCAGCCGTATCCTGCGCCAGTCGCACCACCTCCTCCTTGAAGACCCGGCCCCTCTCGGCATAGTCGCGGAACATGTCGAGGCTGGCGCACGCCGGGGCCAGCAGTACGGTCCCGCCGCCGCTGGCGAGGGCGAACGCCGCACGCACGGCTGCTCGCAGCGTGGAGGCTTCCGTCACGTCCACGGTCGCGCCGAGCTCCGTACGTATGCGCGTGCGGGCCTCGCCGATGGCAACGACCGCGCGCGCCCGCGCGGCCAGCGCGGGGACGAGCTCGGCCAGGTTGCCACCCTTGAAGCGACCGCCCATGATGACGACGACGCCCCGCTCGCAAGACTCGATTGCCGCCCGCGCTGCGAGCACGTTCGTCGCCTTCGAATCGTTCACGAAACGCACGCCGGCGACTTCGCCCGCAGGCTCCAGCGCGTGCTCGCAACCGCCGAACCCGCGGACCGCGCGCTCGATGGCAGCCGGCGAGACACCCGCGGCGCTGGCTGCGGCCGACGCCGCGAGCACGTCGCTCAACAGGTGGCGGCCGGGCACCTGCACGGCCGAGAGCGGCAGCAGCGGCCGGTCGCCGTCCGGCGAGCGGCGCACGATCGAGCCTCCGGCCAGCAGCACGCCGTCGGTCATCGGCGACGTCACCGCGAACCGCAGCGGGCGGGCCCGTCCGCGGCGCGCAAGCTCCAGTACCAGCGGGTCGTCCGCGTTTATCACCATCGTGTCGTCGGCCGTCTGGTTGGCGAAGATGCGCGCCTTGGCGGCGGCGTACTCCTCGAAGCTGCCGTGGCGATCGATGTGATCCGGCGCCAGATTGAGGAGCACCGCGATGCGGGGATGGAACGTGTGCGTGAGCTCGAGCTGAAAGCTGCTGACCTCCACGACATGCACCACGTCGGGGGCCGAATCCTCGACCTGGCTGCTCAGCGCCGTCCCGATGTTGCCGCCCACGAGCGCGTGGCGGCCGTCGGCGTCGAACATGCGCCCGGTGAGCAGGGTGGTCGTCGACTTGCCCTTGGTTCCCGTCACCGCGACGATGGGGCCGCGCAGCCAGCGCGCGGCCAACTCCACCTCGCTGATGACCGGCGTGCCGCGGCGGCGGACAGCGTCCATTGCCGGCAGCCGCGGCGATACGCCGGGGCTGAGCACCACCAGCTCGGCCCGTGCGAGGGTTTCCGGCCGGTGCCCCCCCAGCTCCACCGCCACGCCCGCCTCGCGCAGTCGCGGCAGCGACTCGATCGACTCCCGCGTCTCCGTCAGGGTGACCCGCGCGCCCCGGCGGGCGAGCAGCTCGGCGGCGGCGATGCCGCTGCGCGCCGCGCCTGCCACGACGACGCGCGCGCCGGCGACGGAGAACGTGGAGGGGTCGTGATTCGGCATCATCTGAGCTTCAGCGTCGTAAGGCTGAACATCGCGAAGATGATCGCCAGGATCATGAAGCGGCTGATCACCTTCGGCTCGCTCCACCCGATCAGCTCGAAGTGGTGGTGCAACGGCGCCATCTTGAAGACACGCTGGCCCGTCAACTTGAACGAGCCGACCTGGATGATCACGGACAGCGTCTCGATCACGAACACCGCGCCGACGATTGGCAGCAGCAGCTCCTGCTTGATCAGCAGCGCGACGGTGCCGAGCGCGCCGCCGAGCGCGAGCGAGCCGACGTCGCCCATGATGATGTCGGCGGGATAGGAGTTGTACCAGAGGAATCCCAGACCGGCGCCGACCAGCGCGCCGCAGAAGACCGAGAGCTCCCCTGCCGGCGGAAACCGGAGCAGGAGCAGATACTCCGCGATGACGGCGTGGCCGGCCACGTACGCCAGCGCCGTGAACGCGACGGCCGCCACCGTGAACACGCCGATGGCGAGGCCGTCGAGGCCGTCGGTCAGATTCACCGCGTTCGACGCTGCGACCAGCACGAACATGGCGAACGGCACGTAGAGCCAGCCCAGCTCCAGCGACAGGCCCTCGAAGAAGGGAAAGACGAGCTGTGTGCTGTACAGCCCCTGCTGCGTCAGCACGATCAGGCCGATTCCGACCGCCGCGCCGACCACGCTCTGCAGCGCCGCCTTGTGCAGCGGTCGCAGCCCGTGATGCGACCCGCGGGTCACCTTGAGGTAGTCGTCAATGAAGCCGATGAGGCCGAAGGCCAGCGTCGCGAGCACCGCGGTCCAGACGTACGGGTTGAGCAGGTTGGCCCAAAGGAGCGTCGGTGTAACCGCCGCGCCCAGGATCAGCAGCCCCCCCATGGTGGGGGTGCCTTCCTTCGCCTGGTGGCTCTGCGGGCCGTCGCCGCGGATCACCTGGCCGATCTGAAACGCCCGCAGGAGGCGGATCAGCCGCGGCCCCAGTAGAAGGGCCAGGAGAAACGCCGTGAGGCTCGCCGCCGCGGTGCGGACCGTGATGTACTGCACCACGTTCAGCACGGACAGCTCCGTGTGCAACGGATACAGCAGGTGATAGAGCACTAGCTTTCCGCCTTCAACCGATCGACGACCCTGTCCATGCCGACGCCGCGGGAGCCCTTGACCAGAATCACGTCTTCCTCGCGGGCAACGGCCGCCACGTGCTCGGCCGCCTCCGCGCTCGTCCGGACCGTGGTGACGGCCTCTCCTTCAAGACCCGCCGAGCGCGCGCCGGCGGCCAGCGCCTCGGCCGGCGTGCCGCCGACGGCAATCACCAGGGTGAATCCGGCCTCCACTGCAGCCCTGCCGCACGCCTCGTGCAACTCGGCGGAGCGGGCGCCCAGCTCCAGCATCTCGCCCAGCACGGCAACGCGCCGGCGGCCGCGCTCGCGGCCGACCGCCGCGAGACTCGCGCGCAGGGCAACGGGGCTGGAGTTGTAGGAATCATCGACAACCGACAGCGCACCGAGCTGCAGCACCTGCCCCCGTCCGGGCTGCGCCGCGCAATGCGGAACCCGCGCGGCGAGCACATCGAGCGGCACATCGAACCGCAGCGCTACCGCAATCGCGGCCGCCAGGTTCGCGACCTGGCCGTATCCGAGGAGCGGCGTCCGCACCTCGACGGCCTGGTCCGCCGTCTCGATGGTGGCCGCCATGCCGCGCAGGCCCAGCGACCGCACCCGCGTCGCGCGAACGTCCGCGTCCGTCTCGACGCCGAACGTGGTCACCGTGCCGGGAAACGCTGCCGCGCGCGCCATCACGCGCGCATCGCCCGCGTTCGCCACCAGTTGCGTTCCCGGCGTAGCCCCCTCCATGACTTCAGCCTTCGCGTCCGCAATCGCCTCGATCGATGGGAAGAACGCCGCGTGCACCTCCGCCACGTTGGTCCAGACCCGCACGTCCGGCTCGGCGATGCTCACCAGCTTGCTGATCTCTCCAGCATGGTTCATGCCGAGCTCGACGACCGCGATCTCCGGCCCGTGGCGCAGCTCCAGCAACGACAAGGGCAGGCCGATGTGGTTGTTCAGGTTGCCCGCGTTGCGAAACACCCTGTACGAACCGGCCAGGAGCGCGGCAACGTTCTCCTTGGTCGTCGTCTTGCCGACGCTTCCGGTAATGGCCACGACCCGCGCGCCCGAGCGGCGCCGGATGAAGCGGCCCAGCCGCTGCAGGGCACAGGTCGTGTCGCGCACGGCAATCACCAACTGCGGTCGGGGCGCGGCGCCATCGGCGCCAACTGCCGAGACGTCGCTGACCACGACGCCGGCCGCGCCGTTGCGCAGCGCCTCCGGCACGAAGCGGTGTCCGTCCAGGCGGGCTCCCCGCAACGCCAGGAAGATGTCGCCCGCTTGCACCCGCCGGCTGTCGATGGCAAACCCCGCGACGGGCGCGGACGGTTGGCCGGCAATCAGGCGGCCGTCGCAGGCTGCGGCCAGTTCGCCCGCACGAAACGTCGGCGGTCCGCCTTGCGGCACGTTCGTTCCTCATCCCGTCCGTGCGTCGGCGCGGCGGCCGGCGAGCGCCTGCCGCGCCACGGCAACATCGTCGAATGGCACGCGCCGGCCGCCGATCTCCTGGTAGCGTTCGTGCCCCTTGCCGGCTATCACGACCACGTCTCCATCGGCCGCGTCCCGGATGGCCTGCTCGATGGCCGCGGTCCGGTCGAGTACCGTCACATGCGGCGCCGAGCTCTTCTCGAAGCCCTCGACGATGTCCGCTGCAATACGGACCGGGTCCTCCGACCGCGGGTTGTCCGATGTAACGATCACGAAATCGGACAGCCGGCCGGCTACGGCGGCCATCAGGGGACGCTTCGCCCTGTCGCGGTCTCCCCCGCAGCCGAACAGCGTCACGAGGTTGCCGCGCGCAAACGAGCGCGCGGTTTCGAGCAGGCCGCGCAGGGCGTCACTGGTGTGGGCAAAGTCCACCACCGCCGTAACCGCGTCGCCGGAGCCGGACACCACCTGCATGCGGCCCGGAACGTGCGCCACCGCCGCGATGCCCCTCTGGATGGCGCGTTGCGGCAGATCGAGCGCGGTCCCGGTCGCGGCCGCGGCCAGGATGTTGTACGTGTTGCTGCGGCCAACCAGCCTCGACTGCAGGTTGAGCGCGCCCCGCGGCGTGCTCAGGTCCAGCTCGATGCCCCCGGCGGACAGCTCCATGCGCAACGGGCGCACGTCCGCCACCGCATCGATGGCATAGGTCACGGGCCGCTGCACATCGGCAGCCAGCAGGCGCCCGTGCGGATCGTCCACGTTGACCACGGCGGGCGAACCCGCGTCCACCATTCCGAACAGCCGGCGCTTGGCGTGGAAGTAGCCGGTCATGTCTCCATGGAAATCGAGATGGTCGTGAGTCAGGTTCGTGAATACGGCGGCGCTGAAGCTGATGCCGTCCACGCGGCGCAGCGCCAGGGCATGTGACGACACCTCCATTACGCAGGCGCGGCAACGCCGCTCGACCATGCGCCGCAGCAGCGCCTGCAGGTCGGGCGCCTCCGGCGTTGTGCGTCCGGCCGACTCTTCGTCGTCCGCGACGCGGTAGGAAATCGAGCTCACGCGTCCGCACGGATAGCCGGCATCCTCGAACACGCCTTCGAGCAGATGGGTGGTGGTCGTCTTGCCGTTGGTGCCGGTCGTGCCAACGACGACCAGCTCGCGGCTGGGATGCTCCCATGCCACGGCGGCCAGCGCGGCCAGCGCGGCGCGCGCATCGGGCACCGTGATCCACGGCAAGCCGAATCCGGACGGAGCGGCCGCCTCGGCGACCACCGCCACCGCGCCGCGGCGCGCCGCTTCGTCCGCGAATGCAGCGCCGTCGTACCGCTGCCCGCTGACGGCAACGAACAGATCGCCGGGCGCGATCTTCCGCGAGTCGCAGGCCACGCGGTTCACGGGGCGGTCGAGAAGCGGCCGGCGAGCGGCGCGGTGTCCGGCGTCCAATTCCAGGCCGGACCGTCGCGCCAACTCGGCAACCGTCAACACGATGCTATCCGTCGCTCTCGCGGGCAGATGTCGGATGCCGTTCGAGACGCAGGACGGCAGTTGTATCGCGGCCAACCGGAGCACCCGGCGGCGGATCCTGGCTGACGACCAACCCGACTCCGCGCACGCTCACCCCCAGTTGGAGCCGGCCCAGCACTGCCAGCGCCTGCCGCGCGCTCAGGCCGTGCACGTCGGGCATGTTGCAGCAGGACGCGCCGGCGACGGTGGCGTCGGCGGCAGCGTCCGGCGCTGCGCTGCGGTGTCCCGCAAGCGAGGTGACGATGCGGCGCGGCGTTTGCGACGCGATCAGCACGGGCGGCTGCGGATTGATCGTCGGCGGCACCGCCAAGTGGCGCAGTGCGGCGGCGGCAATCCGCTGGAACACGGGTGCAGCCACGGCGCCTCCCGTAAACCGCGCTCCCCGCGGCGTGTCGATCATCACCAGGACCGCGAATGCCGGCGCGCGGGACGGAACGAACCCCACGAACGAAGCGTTGTGGTGGTCGGACGAATACTGCCCGTCGATCAACTTCTCCGCGGTGCCGGTCTTGCCGGCGATGGAATAGCCGGGTACCTGCGCGTTGCGCGCGGTGCCGCGCTCGACCACCTGCTCCATGATGGCGGTCAACTCGGCGGCCGTCCCGGGATCCACCGCACGCTGAATCACGCGCTGTGGCCGCTCGGTACGCACCCCGTCGCGCACGACCGCGCGGACGATGCGGGGTTCGACCAACTCGCCGCCATTGGCGACGGCGCTGACGGCCGCCGCCATCTGCAGCGGCGTGACGGCCACCTGGTACCCCATGGACACGGAGGCCACGGCGCGGTCGTTCAGGCGGGCCGGGTCGTGGACGATGCCGGCGCTCTCGCCACGGAGGTCCGGCGACAGCCTCTGTCCGAATCCGAAGCGGCGCGCGTATTCGATGAGCCGGGCGGGCCCGACCCGCAACCCGAGCTGAATCGCCCCGACGTTGCTCGACTTGACGATTACGTCTTCGAGCGACAACACGCCGTAGGTGTGCATGTCGGGAATCGTCGAGTTTCCGACCCGGATGGATCCCTGGCTGACATCGAACATCTCGTACCGCGTGGTGATGCCCGCCTCCAGCGCCGCCGCCGTGGTGACCAGCTTGAAGGTAGAGCCCGGCTCGTACACGTCCTGCACGGCGCGGTTGCGCAGCGCCGGCTGCGGGGCCGCCGCGAACGCGTTCGGGTTGAACCCGGGCTCGCTGGCCAGCGCGAGCACCTCGCCGGTGTACGGGTCGAGCATCACGACCGTGCCGCCGTCGGCATCGTGCTCCCGCACCGCGTTGCGCAGCTCACGTTCGGCGAGGTATTGGAGGTACTTGTCGATGGTCAGCTCGAGCGTCGCGCCGCGGGTCGGCGCCCGCTCGACGCGGCTGAACGCGCGTTGCCGGGCGTCCGTCTGGATCAGGATCCTGCCCGCACGTCCGGTAATCTCGCTCTCGTAGGCCGCTTCCACGCCGCTGAGCCCCTGGTTGTCGATGCCGACGTAGCCCAGCAGATGGGCCGCGAGCGTCTTGTTCGGGTAGTACCGCCGGTTCTCGGTGATGAAGCCGATGCCGTCGAGGTCCAACGCCGCGATGCGCCGCGCCACGTCCGGCGAAACCTGCCGCCGCACGTAGGCGAACGCGCGCTGCTCGTCGAGCCGCATCTCGAGGCTTCGCCGCCACTCCGCCGTGCAGTCGCCGAGGGCGCCGCATACTGCCGCAACCGTTGCGCGCGGGTCGTCGACATCGGTAGGTACGGCGTAGATCGTGTCTGCATCCACGCTGTAGGCGAGCACGCGTCCCTGCCGATCGAGAATCTCGCCCCGCTTGGCGTGCGAGTCGATGCTGCGGTGCTGCTGGCGCTCGCCGCGCGCCACCAGCTCCTCGTGCTGGACCACCTGCATGTAGATGAGTCTGGCCTCGATCCCCACCGCCCACAGGGCAAACGCGGTGACGCCCACCAGCAGCCGGCGCCGCGTGAGCCGGCGCCAGTCCTGTTGGTGGTCGACGCGCGCGCGGCGGTCGGGGCGCGCCTGGCCGTGCCGGCTCTCCGCCGCGCGGAAGGGCCAGAAGCGCGCCAGGCGGCTGCGGCCGTTCTGCTTGTTCGGCACCGTCCCTTCCTCAGCGCGTCGCTACCAGCGACCGATCCGGCGGGGTTGCCGGCACGACACGCTCGATGACTATCGCTTCGTCGCTGCCCGGCGCCACGAGATCGAGTTGCTCGGTGGCGATCCGTTCAATGCGGTCCGGCGCCTTCAACGTCTCGATCTCGAGCTTGAGGTGCCGGTTGATCACGAGCGCCCTGGCGCGCTCCTGCTGCATCTGCTCGATGCGGTATCCGAGCTGCAGCAGCTCGAAGTGCTGCCAGGCGGAGAACAGCAGCACGAAGACCAGGAAGACGCCGACCGCGGCCGAGCGCCACAACTCGCGCTGCCGCACCTTGTCGACCTCCCGGACGATCGGATTGTTCCGGATGTCCCGCCGACCCGCGTAGTCGAAATCCAGTCCGCTCACGGCAACCTCTCGGCGGCGCGGAGCTTGGCGCTGCGCGCCCGCGGATTCCGCCCGATTTCTTCCGTTCCGGGGCGCAGCGGGCGCTTGGTCACGACACGCACGGCGACCTCCCCCGCGCGTTCCAGCTCCCGCAGCCCCCACTTGACGATCCGATCTTCAAGGGAATGAAACGTGATGACGGCCAGCCGCGCGCCGGCGCGCAAGCGGGTGCAGGCGGCGTGGAGAAAGCGGCCCAACCCTTCCAGCTCGTCGTTGACCCAGATCCGCAGCGCCTGGAACGTCCGCGTGGCGGCATCGATGCGCTGGCCCCGGCGGCGCGGTGCGGCGCGGCGTACGAGCCCAGCAAGCTGTCCCGTCGAGACGACGGGCTCGTGGCTGCGGGTCTCGACAATCGCACGCGCAATACGCCGCGCGTGACGTTCTTCTCCGTATTCGAATATGCGATCCGCAATCGTCCGCTCGGAAGCCTCGCGGAGCAGCTCCGCGGCCGTAGCTCCCGCCGAGCGGTCCATTCGCATGTCGAGCGGCTCGTCGCGATTGAAGCTGAAGCCCCTGGCCGGCGCTTCGAGCTGCACCGACGAGACGCCGAGGTCCGCCAGCATCCCGTCAACGGTCGTGATCTGCCGCTCGTCGAGCACGACGTCGACCTGGCGGTAGTCGGCATGCACCAGCTCGACGCGATCCGTCCACGGCGCGAGCGCTGCGCCGGCCAGCGGCAGCGCTTCCGCGTCGCGGTCGATCCCGAGCACCCGGTCCGCACCAGCGGTCAGCAGGGCCCGCGCGTGCCCGCCCGTACCGACCGTGCAATCGACGAACCGCCCGCCGCGCGCCGGATCGAGCATGGCAACCACTTCCGCTTCCATGACCGGCGTGTGCGACAGCGGACGGTGCGCGGGCATCGTCAGATTCCCAGCTCCGACAGGGCGTGCGCGTCGGCCTCGGTGAACGGGTCGTGCTCGAGCCGCTTGACGAACCGCTCGTTGTTCCAGACCGCCAGGTGATCCTGCTGGCCGATGACCGCCACCGCGCCTGCCATCCCGGCGGATTCGCGCAGCCGCGGGTGAACGGACACACGCCCCTGCCGGTCGAATTCGGCCGGCTGCCCGAAGAAGTTGACGCGATCGAGGAACCTCATGCGCGCGGGGTTCGTGGACGGAACGCGGGCGAGCTTCTCCTCGATGGCTATCCAGACCGGCATCGGATAGACGAGCACGGACTCACCGCTCAGGCTGGTAACGAACAGCGAGTTGCCGTGCGTTTCCTCAATCAGGCTCCGAAACGCCGTCGGAATCTTCAGCCTTCCCTTTTCGTCTATTCGGGCTGAGAAGTTTCCCCTGAGCACCTTGTGACTCCAGATTAGCCCACAAAAGGCCACCGGCATGGTAGGCAATCACGGTCGCTCTTGTCAACACGCATCGACGCCGGTACGACCTGCGAGTACAGAGCGAAACCGCGGGGCTGTTAGCAGTCCGGGACAAGACCCCGCGTCGCACCGAGACCGGGGAGGCGCCCGGCTGGCAAGACGCGAGGAGCGCGCATATCAGAGAATATGCAAGAGAGGAACAAGCCGCGCACGGCGCGGCTCGGCAGGCAGCGGCGCGGGGCCATGGGGTCCCCGCTAGCGCCTGCCGGGGGTTTGGGGCGCGAACCCAAGCAGCACAGGGTCCGGTACCCCGGCTAACGGCCAAGTGGCGGAAGTAGGGAGGGGGACGGCAAGCATTGAGCGGCCGTCCCCAAGCCGCGCACGGCGCGGCTCGGCAGGCAGCGG
>JAJEEU010000055.1 GCA_022820825.1 Vicinamibacteria bacterium | reverse complement strand
TTCGCCGCGTTCTTCGTCTGGAACTACTGTCCGCTCGCGTTTCTGGAGGAGAGCGGCCGCAACCGCACGCCCGACAAGCTGCCCGCCGCCGAGCGCGCGGCGCTGCTCGGTCCGTGCGACGAGGCGCTGCGCGGCGTCGCCGCCGCCCTCGGCGCGGAGCGCGTGCTCGGCGTCGGCAACTTCGCCGCGCGCCGGGCTCGGGTCGCACTCGCCGAGGCCGGCGTCCAACTCGGCGTCGTTCCGCATCCCAGTCCCGCCAGCCCGCTGGCGAACCGCGACTGGCCGGGCGCCTTCGAACGCGCGCTGGCAGGCAACGGCGTCACGCTGCCTCTTCCCGAACAGCCGCGCGAGGGGTAGAATGCGCGCATACCGTGTTGTACAGCGAGGAGGCCCAGATGACGACGGGGCGCAATCCGTGGCGGGCGTTGGCAGGACACGTGTTGCTCGGCGTGGCGGCGGCGGTCATCGCAGGGTTCCCGGCGCCGGCGTGGGGGCAGGCGGCGGGCGGCGACGAGGTGACGTTCAGCCGCGACATCGCGCCGATCCTCCAGCGCAGTTGCCAGAGGTGCCACCGGCCGGACTCGCTGGCCCCGATGTCGCTGATCGACTACGAAGAGGTGCGGCCCTGGGCGCGCGCCATCAAGCACCGCACCGGTCTCAGGGACAAGCCCGGCGTGATGCCGCCCTGGTACATCGAGAAGGACATCGGCATCCAGCGCTTCAAGGACGATCCCTCGCTGAGCGACAGGGAGATTGCCATGATCGCCGCGTGGGCCGACAACGGGGCGCCGCAGGGCGATCCCGCCGACCTGCCGCCGCCGCTCGCGTTCATCGACGTCGACGAGTGGGAGATCGGGGAGCCCGACCTGATCCTGTCGTCGCCGAGCTTCACGGTCGAGGCCGACCAGCCGGACTGGTGGGGATCGATCGGCGAGGTGCCGACCGGGCTGACCGAGGATCGGTACGTCGCGGCGATGGAGTACAAGGAAGTCACCGAGTCGCGCGAGGGCGCCACGCGCAACACCGTCGGCGGGCTGTTCGTGGTGCACCACGCGACGCTCGGCGTCACCGACCCGAGTCCCGATCCGAACGAGGACGACCCGCTGGCCCCGCTGCGCCGCTGGCCGACCCACGAGGTCGGGCGCAACGCCGATTTCTTCGATCCCAAGGCCGGCAAGATCATGAAGGCCGGCTCCAGCCTCGTGTTCGACTCCATGCACCTGCACGCCAACGGCGCGCGCACGCGGGCGCACCTGAACGTCGGCTTCAAGTTCCATCCGGTCGGCTACCAGCCGACGCGGAAGTGGGTGCGCATGTCGTTCGGCAACGGCGTCGACCTCGACATCGAGGCGATGGACGCAAACCAGGTGATGGAAGCGCACTACGTACTGCCGGAGAACGCCCTGATAACGATCTTCGAGCCGCACATGCACGCGCCCGGCGTGCGGATGTGCATGGACGCCATCTACGGCATCACCGTCGAGACGCTCAACTGCGCCGGCTACGACCACAGTTGGGTGCGGGTCTACAACTACGAGGACGACGTCGCGCCGCTGCTGCCGAAGGGCACCATCCTGCGCATCACCGGCTACTTCAACAACTCGCCGTCGAATCCGAACGTGCCCGATCCGCGCAACTGGTCGGGCGGGGGCCACCGCTCGGTCGACCAGATGTTCATCAACCTGATGCGGGGCGTTTTCCTGACCGACGAGGAATTCGCGGAGGAGCTCGCCCGGCGGCGCGAGGCGCTCGACCTTGCCGAGGGCGCCACGGTCATCGGCTGCCCGCTGTGCGGCATCGAAGACTGGATGGCCGACGCGGCTGCGGAGCAGCAATAATACTTGGGGCTTCGCCCCAAACCCCCGGCGGCTGCTAGCGGGGACCCCTTCGCCCCGCGCCGCTGCCGCCGGGCCGCGCCGTGCGCGGCTTGGGGACGGCTGCTCCATGCTCGCCGTCCCCCTGCCTCGATTGCGACGTTGCTGCCTTGCCTACGGGGTCTTGGCTTGCGCTGCCAGGCCGAGGTTGCGGAGGATCGCGACCGCCGAGCGCGAGCGGTTGAGTCCGTACAGGTGCAGCCCGGGCGCGCCCGCCGCCAGCAACTCCTCGCACTGCCGCGTGGCGAACTCGATGCCGTACTGCGTCACTGCCTCGTCGTCGTCGCCGAGGCGGTCGAGCGCGGCGACGAGCGGCGCCGGCAGCGTTGCCCCGCACAGCGCCGTGAAGCGCTTGATCTGGCGCGCGTTCAGGATGGGGAGCACGCCGGGCGTGATCGGCGCCTGCACGCCCAGCCGGCCCGTCAGGTAGTCGGCCATCTCGAAGTAGTAGGCGTTGTCGAAGAAGAGCTGCGTGAGGATGAACTCCGCGCCGTGTTCGACCTTGTCGCGCAGCCGCCGCCAGTCGGTCTCCCGGCCCTCCCTGCATTCGGGATGGCCTTCCGGGAAGCCGGCGCAGCCGATCGCGAACTGGTCCGCGCGCGCCTTCAGGACGTCTATCAACTGGTAGGCATAGTCGAACCCGCCTGCGGGCCGCCGGAAGTCGGACTGCCCTGCGGGCGGGTCGCCGCGCAACGCCAGGATGTTCCGGATGCCCAGTGCGGCCGCCTCGTCGAGGAAGCCGTCCATCTCGGCGTGCGTGAAGCTGACGCAGGTGACGTGCGCCATGGCGGTCATGCCGTGCTCGCGCTGCATGCGGTCGACGATTTGCAGCGTGCGGGTCCGCACGCCGCCGCCGCCGGCGCCGCAGGTCACCGAGTAGAAGTCCGGCCGCACCGCCGCCAGCGCGGGCAGCACCCGGCCGAACAACCTGGCGTCCCCCTCCGGCGTCTTGGGCGGGAAGAACTCGACGGAGATGACCGGGCGCCGCGCCGCGCGGCCCGCGGCGTAGATGTCGGGTATGCGCCTCACGTCAGTGGTTTCGGGCGGAACGCGCCGGCAGCATAGTCCGCATTACCGACCGGCGCTCCGCCGCGGCCGCTGATCCTCTCGCACGCTCAGAAGCGGAACAGCCGGTTGAGCTTGACGATCAGGGCGCGGTTCTGCAGCGGGTAGCGCCGCGGCGCCAGCAGGGTTTCGGCGCGCTCCTCGTTGTAGACGACGAACAGCTCGCTGCCCGGATGGTACTCCCAGCGCAGCCGCAGGTTGGTGCTGACGCTGCTGGTCGCCGAGTTGTACTGCACGAGCGCGCTGACGAACATCAGCGGGTTCAGCGCGTAGATTACCCGCGAGCTGACCAGGCGCGTGTCGAACTTGCCGAACGGCAGGTCGATCCAGTTGAGCGAGAGCGTCGGCTCGATCGACAGTTGCCGCGTCAGCTCCAGGCGGGTGCCGAAGAAGCCGCTGCCCATGCCGAAGTTCAGGCTGGTCTTCGTCCCGCCGTAGAACCCGCCGTGCTGCAGCGAGACGCGGCCGGAGACGCGGTTCTGCTGGCCGAGCTGGTAGCCCACCTCCACGTCGTCGAAGTCGTAGCCGCCGACCGGGACGACGACCTCCGCCGCCAGCGGGAACGGCTCGACGAGGTACTCGTAGTTGCGGTTGTAGATGACGTCGAACAGGTTGCTGTTCTCGAACTCGACCGCGAAGCGGCCGCGGGCCTGGCGCGTCTCCAGCACGCCGCCGCGGTCGGTGATGTAGTCGATCTGCCCCTCCCAGAAGAACTGGCGGATGGCCGCGATCGACCGCGGCCGCGGGCTGAAGCGGAACCTGGCGAAGCTCTGCTCGAAGTCGTCGCGGCGCAGGAAGCCGATCTCGGGGTCGAAGTCGTCGCCGACGGCCAGCCGCTCCAGTTGCACGCCGTAGCGGTCGCCGGTGTAGTCGAGCTGCACCCGGTGGCTCGACTCGTCGTCGCCGGCGTCCCGCCGCCCGGTCCGCGTTGCGGCCCAGTAGGTGCGGATGTTCAGGTTCTGGTAGAACGAGAACAGCCCGTCGGCGCCGAATACCTGGTTGCGGCCCCGGCCCGTCAGCGACACCGAGCGGTCGGTGAACATGACGCCGACGTTGCTGCGCCGCAACAGATCCCGCCGCAGGCGCAGCACCGAGAAGCTCGTCGCCTGCGCCCCGGCGGCGGGGGCGTCGGCGGTGCGGATGTTCAGCAGGCCCAGGCTGTACTTGCCGATGCGGCCGGTGAAGCGGCCGCCGGCGTCGATCGGCACTTCCCGCGTCACCCCTTCTTCCGTCGCATGCAGGCCGATGCGCCGGCTGTAGAACAGGATCGGCGTGTTGCTGATGCCGGCGAACTGGCCGGCGCCCGCCTCGCCGCCGAAGGAGAACACGCCCTGGTTCTCCAGGAAGAACTCCCGCTTCTCGGGGAAGAAGAGCGAGAAGCGCGTCAGGTTGATCTGCTGCTCGTCCGCCTCCACCTGGGCGAAGTCGGTGTTCACGGTGAGATCGGCGACGAGGTTGTCCGTGACGGCGTACTTCACGTCGAGCCCGACATCGCCGGTCGCCACGTTCGACAGCCGCTGCGCCGGCGTGCGGACCCCGTTCAGCTCGGCGATGGCGTACGGCTTCAGCTCCAGGTTGATGCCGGCGTCCGGCACCTCGAGGCCGACCAGGGTAGCCGCCTGCGAGATCTGCATGATGGCGCCGAAGCCGAGCGAAGCCGGCAGCGGCACGAGCGCCGAGTACTCGTTGTTCCAGACGATGCGCCGCTCGATGTTGAAGCCCCACACCTGCTGCCGGCCCGGCCGGTAGCGCAGCGACTTGAACGGGATGACCGCCTCGAACGTCCAACCGCCGTCGAAGCGTCCTACCTCGACGCTCCAGACGGGGTTCCAGTCCTGGTTCCAGCCGCGCTCGTTGCTGATCTCGCCGTCCATCCGCCCGCCGATGGGATTGACGACGAACTCCACCGCGTTGCGGCGGTCGTAGAACGTGTCGAGCAAAATGCCGACGTACTGCCCCAGTCCCATGCCGTCCCGGCGCATGTCGTTGGCGACCCATTCCGATTCGGGCGCCGAGCTCAGGCAGCGGGCGGAGACATAGAGGTTCGCGTCGTCGAACGTCACCCAGACTTCCGTCTGCTCCTCGGCGATTTCCCCTTCGTCCGGCAGGATCTGGATGAAGCCGGAAGCGGGCGGCAGGTCCCTGTACACCTGCTCGTCGAGCTCGCCGTCGATGTCGAGCGGCGCGGTCAGGCGCACCGCGCGCACCGTCGCCTGGTTCGCCGCGTCGCGCGCGATGGTGGCCGGCGGCACCGGCGGCGCGGGTCCGTGAATCGGCTGCGGCGGCGCCCCGGCATCCGCGGGGGGCGCATTCCGACCGGATTGCTGGCCCGCGTGGGCCGTCCCCGCCAGCGCAGCCAGCACGGCCAGCGCGGCGCCCGTTACGCGAGCCCAGGTGGACCAACCCCTGCAGTACGCTTGGCATGGGGACCACCGGCGGAAGTTGGCGGTGGTCTCGAGCCGCGCCCTCCGGGGGGTCGGGGCGTAGCCCCAAGCTGTCAAGAGCACGGCCTGTAACGATTGGTGATCGGCAGCCGGCGGTCCTTGCCGAATGCGCGCGTCGAGATGCGGACCCCGGGCGGGGCCTGCCGCCGCTTGTATTCCGCGCGGTCGACGAGCTGCGCGACGCGCTCCACGGTCGCCCGCTCGAAGCCCGCCGACTCGATCTCGGCCGGGCTGCGGTCCTGCTCCACGTACGCCTCCAGGATCGGGTCCAGCAGGTCGTACGGCGGCAGGCTGTCGGAGTCCAGTTGGTCGGCGCGCAGCTCGGCCGTGGGCGGTTTGTCGATGATCCGTTGCGGAATCACTTCGCCGTCACGGTTGCGCCAGGCGGCCAGCCGGTACACCCAGGTCTTGAGGACGTCCTTCAGCACGGCGAAGCCGCCCGCCATGTCGCCGTACAACGTCGCGTAGCCCACGCTCATCTCGCTCTTGTTGCCGGTGGTCAGCACCAGCCAGCCGAACTTGTTGGAGAGCGCCATGACCAGGTTGCCCCGGATGCGCGCCTGCAGGTTCTCTTCGGCGACGTCCGGCTCCCTGCCGGCGAACGGTTCCGCCAGCGCCGCGGCGTAAGCTCCGGCGAGATTCTCTATCGGCAGCTCGATCAGCCGCACGCCCAGGCGGCGCGCCAGCTCCGCGGCGTCGTGGCGGTTCTCGGCGGCGGTGTAGCGCGACGGCATCGAGACGGCCGTCAGCGCCTGCGGGCCGATCGCGTCGGCGGCGATCGCCAGCGTCAGCGCCGAGTCGATGCCGCCGGACAGGCCGAGCACGGCGCCGCGGAAGCGGTTCTTGCGGACGTAGTCGGCCGTGCCGAGGACGAGGGCGCGATAGGTCTCGGCCTCGGGCGTGAGCGCCGCGGGGGCGGTCCGCGGCGGAAGGGAAGGCCCGGGACCCGATGCAGCCGGCGCGGCCAGCGAGACCGTTGCGACCCGGTCGTCGTCCGCCTGCGCGGGGCGCGTTTCACCGCCGCCGCCGGCCGCCCGTTCGAGGTCGACCAGCAGCAGCTCCTCCTCGAACTGCGCCCCGCGCGCGATCACCGCGCCGTCCGGGCCGATGACCAGGCTGTGCCCGTCGAACACCAGCTCGTCCTGGCCTCCGACGGCGTTGCAGAACGCCAGGCCGCAGCGGTTGCGGCGGCAGCGCGCCGCGAACAGGCGCTCCCGCTCCCCGCCCTTCCCGCGGTGGTACGGCGAAGCCGACAGGTTGGCGATCAGGTCCGCACGACCTTCGGCCGCGGACCAGTCGGCCGGCCCGCCCGCCATCCAGATGTCCTCGCAGATGGTGAGTCCGATGCGCCAGCCGCGCACCTCGAGCACGAGCGCCTGCCCGCCCGGCGCGAAGTAGCGCCGTTCGTCGAAGACGGCGTAGTTCGGCAGGTGGTGCTTGTGGTAGATCGCCGCGATGCGGCGTTCCGCGAGCACCAGCGCGGCGTTGTGCAGTGCGGGCCCGCCGCCGGCCGCCGCGCCGCCGTCGGGCCCGCCGACGACCGCGACGATGCCGGTTACGTCAGCCGCCAGCGCCCGCGCGGCCTCTCCGGCCTCCCGCAGGAAGCCGTGCTTGAGCAGCAGGTCCTCGGGCGGATAGCCGGTCAGCGCGAGCTCGGGGAAGAGTACCAGGTCGGCCCCGCGATCCCGCGCCGCGCTAACGTCGCGGCCGATGCGCTCTACGTTGGCTTCGAGATCACCGACCGTCAGGTTCGCCTGGCACAGCGCGAGACGGAGCATCACTCGACGGTGAGTCCGATCTCGCCGGAAATCGCCCGCAGTTGCTCCTGGACCACCCGCACGTTCCCGGGGCCCATGCCGATGAACTGTTTCTGCGCCGGCGTCAGCGATTCGAGGCGCTCGTCCGCGTACAGGTAATGCGTGGCGCGGCGCACCACCAGCGGCGGCGTATCGACGACCGGCGCGGCCAGCAACTGCAGGACGGCGCGCTCCAGCGTGCGCCGGAACGGCGTGTCCGGATACCCGAGCTCGGCGTGCGCTTCGTCGAACAGCGGCTCCAGCGTGTCGTACAGCAGTGCGACGGCGCTGGGGTCGAGGGCGCCCACCACGCCGGAGAGCAGATCGTAGCGCTGGTAGCTGCCGGAGTCGATGAGCTGCAGCTCCCCCGCGCCGGTCGCCCGGAAGCGCCGGCTCGGACGCAGCGTCGGCAACTGCTGTGCGGGATTGCGGCCGTTGGCGACGTTGTCGACGGTCACGACGAACCTTCGCAGCAGGTCGTTGCCGGTCATCCACGCCGCCAGGTTGGGGTGGGCGAGCAGCGCATCCACCAGGTCGCGCACGAAGTTGTCGCTGTCGGCCAGCGGCGGCAGCTCGACCGGCTCGGGTACGACCTCCGGCTCGTCCAGCTCCAACGGTGCGGCCGGACGGGAAGGCTCGGCCGCGTCGGTCGCCATCTCCGCAACCGGCGCTTCACCGCCATCGTCCACGCCGTCGCCGAGCAGCAGCCACAGTCCCGCGGCCAGCGCGACGACCGCCACCGCCACCGCGCCAAGCAGCATGTTGCGCTGCCGGTAGTCCGGCGGCGGCGGGTCGGGCTCCTGTGGTTGCCGCGGCAGAGGCTCGAACTCCAGTTCGCCCGCTTCCATATCTGTCATTGCTTCCCCAGCTTGAACACGTAAAGGGCGTTGCCGGTGGCCGGGTACCAGATCTCGGGCGCCAGCATGTCCGGGACGCTGCGCGGGCTGCCCCCGCCGAGGCCGGTCGCGACCGCCACGTACTGCGCGCTGCCGGCCGTGTAGCTCACCGGGAAGCCCTGGACCGAGGTGCCGAGCCGCTGTTCCCACAACACGTCGCCGGTGCGTGCGTCGTACGCCCGGAAATAGCGGTCGAGGTCGCCGGCGAACGCCAGTCCGCCGGCGGTGGTCAGCACGGCGGTCTGGAACGCCGCGCGCTGCTCGATCGACCAGCGCTCCTCGAGCGTCTCCACGTCGTACGCTGCCAACTTGCCGAGCCGGCCGCCGGTGCCCGGCATCTCGAACCACTTGCGGTCGGCGCCTATGCTGCCCGAACCGGGCTCGAGGGCCACCTCCTGGCCGGCGATCTCCATGCAGGTCTGGCTCAGCGGGATGATCAGGGCGCCGGCCTCGGGGCTGTACGCCATCGAGTGCCAGTTGTGCCCGCCGGCGGTGCTGGGACAGACCGAGACCCAGTCGCCGATGCCCGCCTCGGCTATGTCGCGGCGGTAGGTGACCTCCCCGGTCCGCGGGTCGATCCGGTCGAACACGTTCTGGAAGACCGTTTCCTTGTGGCCGAGGAACGCCCCCGTTTCCCGGTCGAGCTTCCACAGGATGCCGTGCTTGCCGATCGTGAACAGGGTCTTGCTGCCGCCCAGGTCGATCAACACCTTCTCGAACGCCTCGTCGAGGTCGAGCGCCTCGCCCGGCACGTGCTGGAAGTACCACGCGATCTCGCCGGTGCCGCCGCGGATGGCGAGCGTCGAGTTCGTGTACAGCACGGCGTCGTACACGGTCAGCCCGCGGCTCGCGGGCACCCACGGCTTGGCCTGCGCCGTGGGCCAGTACAGCAGGTCGAGCGCCGGGTCGTAGCTGCCCGGCATCCACGAATCGCCGCCGCCGCGCAGCACCAGCGGCAGATCGCCCCACGACGTGCCTCCCGGCTCGCCCGGGCGGGCGATGGTGTAGGTGCGCCAGCGCTCCTCGCCGGTGTACGGATCGTGCGCGGTGATGAAGCAGCTTTCCTCGGTGAAGCGGGTGCAGCCGTTGATGCCGTTCACCACGAGCCCGCCCGCGACGATCGGGCCGCTCACGTTCGTGAAGCCGAGCGCCGGATCGGCGACCTGGTGCTCCCACGCGATCGCGCCGGTGCGGGCGTCGAGCGCGACGAGCGCCGCGTCCTTGGTCGACAGGAAGACCTTGTCGTCGTAGATCGCGATGTTCCGGAGCTGGTTGAAGAAGCCGGCTGCCGTGATCCCCTCGGGAAACGTGCGGATGTACTGCCAGATGACGTCGCCCGTGGCCGCGTCGAGCGCCTGGATGATGTTGCCCGGGTTCGTCAGGTACATGATGCCGTCATGCACCAGCGGCGTCGGCTGGCTCGTGCCGTCCTCCATCGCCCACACCCAGGCCAGCTCCAGGTCGCCGACGTTGGCCGCCGTGATCTCGTCGAGCGGGCTGTAACCCCAGCCGTCGTAGGTGCGGCGGAAGTTCAGCCAGTCGCCCGGCGGCGGCTCGCGGAGCATGGCGTCGGTGACCGGACGGAAGCCGGGCACCTCGCCTTGCCAGTCGAGCTCGGGCGCCAGCCGGGCCGCC
>JAJEEU010000058.1 GCA_022820825.1 Vicinamibacteria bacterium | reverse complement strand
CGCGGCCCGGGCGGGCAGGTGACGTTCGAGCCGGAACAGTTCAAGACCTACCCGGATTACCGCTTCAACTCGCCCTGGACGCCGGGCTGGGCGCCGCCGCCGGTACCGGCCGACGGCCGCTACCCGGTGACCGCGACGTTCGACGCGCCGGGGGACTACGTGCTGCGGGTAATGGCGCACGACGGCGGCTTCCACGCGACCGCCGACGTCGCCGTGACTGTGCACGCACGCTGAACCCCATGGAGGTACTGCAATGAGACACTGGCCTGGAGTGGGACTGCTGGTGCTGCTGGCGGCCGCGTGCGGAGGGGCGCCGGCGCCCCCCGCGGAGGATTCCCCGGCGCTGCCGGCAGCGGAGTCTCCCGCGGCGACGTCGGAGGGCGACTGCGAGCCGGTCGGAGAGCTGCGGTTCATCTGCGGCATCATCAGCCCCGAGGATCTGGCCGTCGTCCCCGATTCCGACTGGGTGATCGCGTCGGGCAACCAGGCGGGCGGGCGCATCCAGCTCGTCAGCGTCAGCGAGCGGACGACGCGCGTACTCTTCCCGTCGCCGGACGCGGGCGAGCGGCTCGACGCGTCCGCCTATCCCACCTGTCCCGGCCCCATCGACCCACAGGAAGGCGACGAGTTCAGGGCGCACGGTCTGTATCTCGATCCGGGCAGCGGCGCGGTCCATACGTTGTACGTCGTGCACCACGGCTTCCGGGAATCGGTCGAGGTGTTCGAGGCGGACGCGGGCGGGCCGTCGCCGGCGCTGACGTGGGTCGGCTGCGCCGTCGCCCCCGAGGGAACCACGCTGAACGCCGTGGCGGCGTTGCCGGGCGGGGGCTTCGCCGCCACCGCTACGCGAATGGAGGGTGAGACCACGAGTGGCGTGTTGGAGTGGCACGCGGAAAGCGGGTGGGCGCTGGTGCCCGGCAGCGAGGACATCCGGCCGAACGGCATCGAGGTCTCGGCGGATGGCGAGTGGCTCTACGTGGCCGGCTGGCAGGACGAGCGGTTCAACCGCCTGTCGCGCGGGCGGACGCCGGTGGAGATGGACGCGGTGCAGATCGGCTTCCGGCCCGACAACCTGCGCATGGCGCCGGACGGCCGCATGTACGCCGCCGGCCACACCGACTTCCAGACGCCGTCGGAGGCGTTCAACGTGGCCTGGATCGATCCGGAGACGCTGGAATTCGAGCGCATCTTTCACCACCCGGTCATCGAGGGTTTCGCCGCCTCCACGACGGCCATCCCGGTCGGCGGCGACATCTGGCTCGGAACCAACCGCGGCGAGATGATCGGGTATTTCCCGGCGCCCTGACCGGGAACCCGGGAGTGGGCCGCGGGGCGTTTGCGGAGCGCAGCCAGTACAACGGTTGAACGTGACAGGGGACGACAGATGTATGGGAGTCGTCCCCAGGCCGCGCACGGCGCGGCCCGGCGGCAGCGGCGCGGGGCGACGGGGTCCCCGCTAGCAGCCGCCGGGGGTTTGGGGCGCAGCCCCAAGTATTAATGACCATGAACTACAGATTGCTGGGCAATACGGGAGTCTACGTGTCGGAGCTGTGCCTGGGGGCGATGACTTTCGGCGCGCGCTGGGAGGCAATCGGCGGGCTGGGCCAGGAGGAGGCGAACGCGCTGGTGCAGCGGTCGATCGACGCCGGCATCAACTTCTTCGATACCGCCGACGTGTACTCGACGGGCGAGTCGGAGGAAATCCTGGGCCGCGCGCTGGCGGGCCGCCGCCAGGACGTGGTGATCGCAACCAAGGTGCGCGGCCGGATGGGCCCCGGCGCCAACGCTGTCGGCCTGTCGCGGCTGCACATCATCCAGGCGGCGGAGGCCAGCCTGAAGCGGCTGGGCACCGACTACATCGACCTCTACCAGATCCACCGCTGGGACCCGGTGACGGATATCGAGGAGACGTTGTCGGCGCTGACCGACCTGGTGCGGGCCGGCAAGGTGCGTTACATCGGCTGCTCGAACCTGCCGGCGTGGGAATTGATGAAGGCCCTCGGCGTCTCCCGGCAGCGCGGGCTGGAGACGTTCAAGGCGACACAGTCGTACTATGCGCTGGTCGGCCGCGAGCTGGAGCGGGAGACCATTCCGCTGATTCGCGACCAGAAGCTGGGCCTGCTCGTGTGGAGTCCGCTGGCCGGCGGTTTTCTCACCGGCAAGTTCACGCGGGACGGAAGCAGCGCCCCGCACGCCAGGCGCGCGACGTTCGATTTCCCGCCGGTCGACAAGGAGCGCGGTTTCGACGTCATCGACGCGCTGCGGCCGATCGCGGCGGCGCACGGCGCTTCCGTCGCGCGGGTCGCGCTGGCCTGGCTGCTCGGCAAGGACGTCGTGACGAGCGTCATCATCGGAGCGCGGCGCATGGACCAGCTCGAGGACAACCTCGCGGCGGTCGACCTGCGGCTGACCGCGGAAGAGATGGCCGCGCTGGACGAGGTGAGCCGGCTGCCGGCGGCTTATCCCTACTGGATGGGCGCCCTGGGCGACGACCGGGCGCCGGGTCAGTCCCGCAACCTCGAGGCGCGGCTCAAGCGCTAGCAGCTCAAGCGGTAGTGGAGGAATACATGGCATCCACGACGAAGTACGTGGGAGGGTTGGGGCTTGCGGCCGGCATCGGTGTGCTGGCGGCAGCGGCGGCGGTGGTTGCCGGTGCGCCGTCGGATCTGCCGGTGATGGACGGTGTGCCGACGGCCGCGGCGGACGAAGTCGGAATGTCGGCGGCGCGGCTGGAGCGGCTCGACCGGGTCATGCAGGCGTACGTGGACAGGCGCGAGGTGGCGGGCGCGGTGTCGCTGGTGGCGCGGCGCGGCAAGGTGGTTCACTTCTCGACATTCGGCAACCGCGATGCGGAGGCCGGGGCGCCGATGGGCCACGACACGATCTTCCGCATAGCCTCGATGACCAAGCCGGTCGCGTCGGTGGCGCTGATGATGCTCTACGAAGAGGGACGCTTCCAGCTCCGCGACCCGATCGCGAAATGGCTGCCCGAGTTTGCCGATATGCAGGTGGCGTCGGACGCGACCTATCAGGAGTTGGGCCGCGCGCGGTTCCGGACCGAGCAGGCGTCGCAGCCGATTACGGTGCAGCACCTGCTGACGCATACGGCCGGCCTGTCCAACACGTACCGCGGCATTACGAAGCCGGACTTCGACGCCATCGCGCCGCAGCGCGAGCCGGGCGACACGCTCGACGCTTTCGTCACGCGCCTGTCCGCGCTGCCGCTGAACTTCCATCCGGGCGAGCGCTGGGAGTACGGCCGCGCCACGGACCTCGTGGGGCGCCTGGTGGAGGTGATTTCCGGCATGCGCTTCGACCGCTTCCTGCAGGAGCGGATCTTCGAGCCGCTGGACATGGTCGACACGCACTTCTACCTGCCGGCGGACAAGCTGGACCGCTTCGCAGCGCTGTATCGGCCCGCGGAAGGCGGCGGGCTGGCGCTGATGGAAGCGCCGGCGGCCGACAGCCGCTGGGTGCGCGGGCCGCACACCTACTTCAGCGGCGCGGGCGGCCTGGTGTCCACGGCGCGTGACTATTTCCGCTTCCAGCAGATGATGCTCAACGGCGGCGCGCTGGACGGTGTCCGCATCCTGGGCCGCAGGACGGTCGAGCTGATGACGCTGAACCACGTCGGAGACCAGGAGGTCTGGCTCGTCGGGCCGGGCTACGGCTTCGGCCTCGGCTACGCCGTGGTGCAGGATCCCGGCGCGGCCGCCATGCCGTACTCGCCCGGCGCCTACTTCTGGTGGGGCGCCTACAACACCACGTTCTGGGTGGATCCCCGGGAGGAGCTGGTGGGGATCCTGCTCACACAATTGCGTCCCTACACCCATCTGAACATTCGCCAGGATCTGGCAACGCTGACGTACCAGGCAATCGTCGATTGAGCCGGCGATCGCGGCGTTCCAACCTGCCGTTGCCGGGGGTACCACGCGCCCGGAATTGCGGTAGAATCGGAGCACGTTTCTTGGAAGGGGACAGGTCATGCGCGATCGACGTGCCGTGGTAGCGATTCTGTTGGCGGTCGTGGTTGGCGTGTGGGCGCTGGCGGCCGGCGTCGCCGGCCAGGAGGGCGCCTCGGCGGCCGACGACTATGCGCCCGGCCAGACACCCTGGGGCGATCCGGACCTGCAGGGCATCTGGGGCGCCGGCTACATCTTCACGCCGCTCGAGCGTCCGGACGACTTCGAGGGACGCGAATTCCTGACCGATGACGAAGCCAACTCCCTCGAGGCGCGCCAGGCGTCCACGTTCGGGATCGGCGCGGGCGCCGGGTCGGGCAACACCACGGGCCGCCCGGAGCGCGGCACGCTTGCCGACCTGCGGGGGGCCTACAACGACGTGTATACCGGACGCGGCACCGAGGTGATCGCGACGGGCCGCACGTCGCTGGTCATCGACCCGCCGGACGGCAAGATTCCGTATCTGCCGGGCGCGAGGGAGCAATGGCAGGCCGATCGGCCGAACGTCACGGACGACATGACGGACAATCCGGAGCAGCGCACGAACGACCGCTGCATGGGCGTCCATCTGCCGGTCGCCTACGGCCAGGCCGTTACCGCTGGCGGCCACAAGCGGTTCGTCCAGACGCCGGGCCACGTGGCGATCTACTACGAGCACGGGCACCACGGCGGCGCCTACCGCGATATTGCGCTCGACGGGCGCCCGCACCCGCCGTCTCACATCCGCCAGTGGCTCGGCCACGCGATCGGACGTTGGGAGGGCGGCACACTGGTCGTGGAGACCGCCAACTTCACGAACCAGACGCGCTACCAGGGCGCCAGCGAGAACATGCGGCTCACGGAGCGTTTCACGATGACCGGGCCCGATACGATCATGTATCGGGCCACCATCGAGGACTCGACGGTGTTCAGCGCGCCCTGGACGATCGAGGTGCCGCTGGAGCGGCTCGACAACCGCGAGAACAAGATCTACGAGGCGGCGTGCCACGAGGGGAACTACGCGATGGTCAGCATCCTGGCCGGCGCGCGCCTGAACGAGCAGTAGCAACTTGCCGCAGGGGTCCGGTTCGAAGCACGGCGCCCGTGCATGAGGAGGCTCAGATGAAGCTACGGTACGCAACTGCAGCGTGCGCGCTCGCGGCGCTGGTCGCGGTCGCACTGATTGCGGGTCCGCAGGTCGCGGGCCAGGAGGCCGCCGATTTCGAGACGCCGCGCACCGCGTGGGGCGATCCGGATCTGACCGGCATCTGGAGTCCCGGCTATACGCTGACGCCGCTGGAGCGGCCCGAGGAGTTCGGCGAGCGCGAGTTCCTCACCGACGAGGAAGTGGCGGCCCTGGAAGGTGCGCAGGACTCGTCCGCGGGACGCAACTTCCGGCCCGATGCGGGCACCGTTGCCGACGTCGAGGGGGCCTACAACGACGAGTTCACCGGCCGCGGCAAGGACGTCATCCGCACGCGCCGCACGTCGCTTATCGTCGATCCGCCGAACGGCAGGATTCCGCCCCGGACGCCGGAGGCGATCGAGCGGATAGGCGAGTACCGGACGCGCCGCGCGGCGGGCGGCGGCGAGATCGAGACCGACGTGCGCATTCCGTACCCGGTGGATCCGCAGAGCGGCAGGTACGCCGACAATCCGGAAGACCGCGCGCCGGACCGCTGCATGGGGATCACCATCCCGTTCGTGCGCGGCACCTCGGGCACCTACAGCCGGTTCGTGCAGTCCCCCGATGCCATGGCGGTCTACCACGAGGACGGCCACCGGGGCGGCGGCTACCGGACGATCCACATGGACGGGCGCTCGCATCCGCCGGCGCACATCCGGCAGTGGCTCGGGCATTCCGTCGGACGCTGGGAAGGCGATACGCTGGTGGTCGACACCACCAACTTCAGCACGGGCACGAGCTTCTACGGATCCAGCGAGAACCTGCACCTGGTCGAGCGGTATACCCGCGCGGGCCCCGACCTGGTGATGTACGAAGTGACCGTCGAGGATCCGACGGTGTGGGAATCCACCTGGACCGCCGAGATCCCGCTGACCCTGGTGGACAACAAGTCCAACCAGATCTACGAGGCGGCCTGCCACGAGGGCAACTACGCCATGGTCAGCATCCTGGCCGGCGCGCGCAACCTGGAGGCCCAGGGGCGCGAGTAGCCGTCAGGGCAGACCGAACACCAGCACCGCGTTGGTGGCGGCAACCGCCACGTACTGCTCGCCGTTGACCTGGTAGGTCAGCGGGCTGGCGTGGATGCCCGTGTCCGACTCGTAGGTGAACAGCCGCTCGCCGGTCGCGGCGTCGAAGCCGTAGAAGCTGCCGTCGCTGCCGCCCTGGAACACCACGTCGCCGGCGGTCACGAGATTGCCGCCGTTGGTCGCTCCGGGACTCTCCGCGTACCAGACCAGCTCGCCCGTCGCGGGGTCGTACGCCGCCAGCGTCGACGTCGCCGTGACGCCGGTCTGGCCGGCCTCCTCGATGTTGCCGAAGTGGCCGACGTAGCCGGGTCCGGGCTCCATCGTGTCGCCCACCACCTTGACCTTGATCGAGAAGGCGTCGTTCTTGCCGGTGACGTACAGCAGCCCGGTGCGCGGGCTGAACGACGGCGAGCCGTAGTTCGCGCCGCCGGTGTTGCCGGGCGCCGTGATGACGAACTCGTTCACCTGGTACGGATGGAACATCTGCCGCACCCGCGGCGCCAGCTCCGGGTCGTCGACGATGGGGTACTGGGAGCAGAACGGTTCCTGCCAGACGCCCTTCGCGTTCTGCGGAATCGGCTGGGTCGGCCAGACCTCCTCACCGGGTACATCCGTATTGGTCGGCACCACGTGCTCCACTATCGGGTGGATCGGCTCGCCGGTCTCGCGGTCCAGCATGTAGACGTAGCACGTCTTGCCGAGCGACGCGACGCCCTTGACCGGGCGTCCATTCACCATGACGTCGAACAGGATGGGTCCCGACGCCAGGTCCCAGTCCCAGATGTCGTGGTGCAGCGTCTGGAAGTACCACTTCAGCTCGCCGGTCGCGATGTCGATGCCGAGCATCGAGTTGGTGAACAGGTTCATCCCGAGCCGCGACGACGCGTCGTAGTTGGGCGACGGATTCGCGGCATTGATGAAGACCATGCCCAGCTCTTCGTCGACCGCGGGCGGCAGCCACACGCCGCCGCCGTAGCGCTTGTCGCCGCTC
The DNA here is from genome assembly GCA_022820825.1 of Vicinamibacteria bacterium. GTDB lineage: Bacteria > Acidobacteriota > Vicinamibacteria > Vicinamibacterales > UBA8438 > JAAXGX01. Next base: position 17,364 of record JAJEEU010000058.1, on the reverse strand, counting down.
CAGGTGTCCTTCGCAATCTCCCAGCCCGAGTCCCGGGGACCCTGCGGCACCGTGTTGAACACCCAGCGCACCGCGCCGGTTGCCGCGTCCACCGCGGTCAGCAGACCGCCGGGCAGCAGGCCCTCCGAGAACGGCAGCCCTATGAACAGGTTGCCGCCCGCCACGGTCGGCGGATTGGTCATCGCGAACCCCATGGCAGTCGTGTCGACGTCGGGCGGATAGGTGTCGGGATACTTGAACGTCAGCGCCGCGCGGGCGACCTGCAGGTGGCCGGCATCGCCGAACGTCTCGACGAGCTCGCCCGTCTTGGCGTCTACGGCGTACATGATCTCCGGTCCGAAGGCGTAGATCCGCCCGTCGCCGTACGACGGTCCCCGGCCGCCGCCGGAGAACGGTGGATCCGCCTCGAAAGTCCATACCGGATCGCCTGTCGCCGCGTCGAGCGCCGTCAGCACCGAGCCGGAGTTGAAGTACATGATGCCGTCCACCACGAGCGGGGTAGTGGAGCGCACGAACTGACGCGCTGGCGTCTCGTGACGCCATTTGAGCTCGAGGTTGCCGACGTTGGCCGTGTCGATCCGGTCCGGCGCCGCGAAGCGGGTGTTGTGCAGGTCCAGGTTGTGCAGCGGCCAGTCGATGGTGGTGGCGGGGTCGATACGCGGCGCCGCGGCCGCGTGGGTCGTGCGTCCGCCGCTCTGCGCCAGCGCCGGTGCGCCGGCGGCCAGCCCCGCGGCGAGCAGGGCCGCGCCGACGCCGAGGCTTCCGGCCGACGGCCGCAGTGAGCCAAGTCCCGATAGTGTCATCCGTTGCTCTCCTTCTGCCCGAAGCTACTCGGGAAGCAGCGTTCAGTCCAGGCCGGCCAGGCGGCGCACCAGCGCCACAGCCGCGCGCCGGTCGTAGCTGCGGGCCACCATCTGCTTCTCGGCCTCCAGCGACCCCTCGGCGTGGACTGCCAGCACTTCCTGGTAGGCGCCGTACTCGGAAGCCACGAGGTTCTTGACGAACGTCAGCGCCTTCAGCCGGTCCTCGCCCCCGACGCCGTGGCCGGCGTAGTACTTCCTGTAGAACGGCGCGGTCGCTTCCGACTCCAGGTCCTCGGCGCCGGGGCCCGTGACCAGCGCGCCGCCGGCGATGTCCTGCACGTTGCGCACCGCGTCGTGGTAGTGGTGCGCGAAGTGGTACTTCGCCATGTTCACGTAGAGCGGGTCGGGCGCGGCGATTCCCGCCTCGCGCGGCTTGCCCATCAGCGCGGCGTAGTGGGTCAGGCCGCGCAGCGTCTCCGCGTAGCTGATGAGCTGCACGACCTTCTCCCGCACGTGGCCTGCCTTCGAGATGCCGTTCATCTCGGCCATCAGCAGGGCGGAGCCGACCAGCGCGTCGACCAGCGGCAGCTTGTACGAGATGGCGGTGAAGCGGTGGTGCTCCACGAACGCCAGCGCCAGCGGCCCGGCGAAGTCGTGCTCGCCTGCCAGGAACACGCGCTCCCACGGCACGAACACGTTGTCGAAGACCGTGGTGGTCTCCATCATCTTGTGCTCCGCCGAGATCGGCAGCTCGACCGGCGAGCTCTGCGGGCCGTGCGAGTCGAAAGCCGAGGCCAGCAGCAACAATCCCGGCGTGTTCATCGGGATGGCGAAGCTGACGGCATAGTCGCGGTCCGCCTCGCCCAGCGCGCGCGTGGGGAGGACGATCAGCTCGTTGGCGTTGGTGCTGACCGAAGTGTGCGCCTTGGCGCCGCGGACGACAATGCCGTCGCGGTTGCGGTCGACGATCCGGACGTACATGTCGGGGTCGACCTGGGCCGACGGCTTGAGCGCGCGGTCGCCCTTGACGTCGGTCTGCGCCACCGCGACGGCCAGGTCGTTGTCGCGGCAGTGCTCGTAGTAGGCCTGCACCCGCGGCGCGTACTCCGTGCCGTGCTGCGCGTCGACGGCGGACGACACGCGCAGCAGGCCGCACAGCGCGTCGGTGCCGATCTCCTTGATCAGCACGACCAGCGTGGCGCCCTCGGTCGTGGCCGCTTCGATCAGGCGGCTGCGCTGCAACAGGTCGTCCGGCGTGCGCGGAATCTGGTAGTAGCGCGAGTACTCGCCGGCTTCGTCCTCGACGACGCACAGCTCGCGGTGGGCCGGATCGTGCGCCATCCGGTAGTCGATGGCGGCGTGCCGCGCCGCAACCCCGATGACGGGGTGCTGCGTCACGTCGTGCACCTGCCGGCCGCGGAAATAGACGGTGCGGCCGTCGCGCAGGCTCTCCAGGTATTCGTCGGCTGTCTTCAGTGCCATCGTGCTCCGTCCGTCCGCTTGTTCCGGTGGATCAGGAATAGGTGCCGGGCGTGCCGTCGACGATCAGCGGCGCGCCCGTGGCGGCCCGCACCTGCTCGAGCGTCGCGTCGGCCGCCAGGTCGCGCAGCTTGAACCCGTCCGGCGTGACGTCGATCACCGCCATCTCCGTGACGATCATCGTCACCACCTTCACGCCGGTCAGCGGCAGCGTGCACTGCTTGATCAGCTTGTGCCCGCCCTTCTTCGTGGTGTGCTCCATGGCGACGATGACGCGCTTCGCGCCGCCGACCAGGTCCATGGCCCCGCCCATGCCCTTGACCATCCGGCCGGGGATCATCCAGTTCGCCAGGTTGCCTTCCTCGTCGACCTGCAGCGCGCCCAGCACGGTCAGGTCCAGGTGTCCGCCGCGCACCATGGCGAACGATTCGACGCTGCTGACGATGGACGATCCGGGCAGCTCGGTCACCGTCTCCTTGCCGGCGTTGATCAGGTCGGCGTCGACCTCGTCGGCCGAGGGGTAAGGTCCGATGCCAAGCAGTCCATTCTCCGAGTGGAGCGTGATTTCGATGCCCGGCGGAATATGGTTGCCGACGAGCGTCGGGATGCCGATGCCGAGGTTGACGTAGTCGCCGTCCTGCAACTCCCGCGCGACACGCCGGGCGATGCGCTGCCGATTGTCAGTCATTGCGGAGCACCAGCTTCTCGATGCGTTTCTCGCTGTGGGGGCATTCGACGACGTGCTGCACGTAGATGGACGGGGTGTCCACGGAGTCGGGATCGAAAGTGCCCGCCTCCACGAGCTCGTCCACTTCGGCGATGGTGACCTTCGCCGCCGCCGCCATCATCGGGTTGAAGTTCTGCGCCGTGCGGTGGTAGATGAGGTTGCCGAGCCGGTCCCCCTTCCAGGCCTTGACGAAGGCGAAGTCGGCGTGCAGCGGCGCTTCGAGCACGTGGCCGCGGCCGTTGATGGTCCGGGTTTCCTTGCCCTCGGCCACCACCGTGCCGTAACCGGTGGGCGTGAAGAATCCGCCGATGCCCGCGCCCCCGGCCCGCAGCCGTTCCGCGAAGGTCCCTTGCGGCACCAGCTCCACCTCGATCTCGCCGGCCAGGAACTGGCGCTCGAACTCCTTGTTCTCGCCGACGTAGGTGGCGACCATGCGCGTCACCTGCCGTGACTGCAGCAGGATGCCGAGGCCGAAATCGTCCACGCCCGCGTTGTTGCTGACGGCCGTCAGGTTGCCCGTTCCACGTGCGTGGAGTGCCGCGATCAGGTTCTCCGGAATGCCGCACAGCCCGAAGCCGCCCATCATGATCGTGGCGCCCTCGGGGATCATCGCGGCCGCGCTGGCCGCGTCTGGAAGCACCTTGTTCATAGGCGCAAATCATACCATTCTGCGAATGCAGCGGGCCTCTCGCGGCGGACTGCTATGATTTCGCGCATGTCAACAATCGACGTCAGCAGCCTGTTCTCACTGAACGGAAAAGTCGCCCTGATCACCGGCGGCTCGCGCGGCATCGGGCGGATGATCGCGGAGGGGTACCTGCAGGCCGGCGCCCGCGTCTACATCTCGGCCCGCAAGCGCGAGGCGTGCGACCGGACGGCGGAGGAGTTGAGCAGCATGGGCCACTGCGTCTCACTGCCTGGAGACGTGTCCAGCGACGAGGCGCGCGCCGCGCTCGTCGAGGAACTGGTCAAGCGGGAGAGCGCTCTTCACATCCTGGTCAACAATGCCGGCGCCAACTGGGCGGCGCCGTACGGTGAATTCCCGGAGGCCGGCTTCCAGAAGGTGATCGACGTGAACCTGAACGGGGTCTTCTTCCTCACCCAGGCACTGACAGCACTCCTGGAGAAGGGCGCCAGGGAGGATGATCCGGCGCGAGTGATCAACGTCGGCTCCATGGACGGCGTCCACGTGCCCACCATCATCCCGGCCGGCACCTTCGCCTACTCGTCGAGCAAGGCTGGCGTGCACCACCTGACCCGCTGCCTGGCGGTGGAGCTGGCGCCGCGCCACATCACCGTCAACGCGATTGCGCCCGGTTATTTCGAGAGCAAGATGACCGCGGTCGTGCTGGAGCAGTACGGCGACCGCATCCGCGGAGCATGCCCGCTCAACCGGATCGGGCAACCCGAAGAAATGGCCGGAATCGCGATCTACCTCGCGTCGCGCGCCGGCGCCTACACCAACGGCGCCATCATCCCCGTCGACGGCGGCACGTCACTCAATTAACGGTAACGTTGATGAATTCGTAGGTCGACTTGGCGCCGTCGTACGCCCGGGCCTGCAGCACGTAGTCGCCGGGTCGCGCGAACGTTGCGGCCGTCGCGGCGGATCCGCCTTCCACCGCTGCAAACGGCGGCTCGAAGACGACGCCGGCCGGCCCGCGCCACACGATGTAGGACACCGACAGCCCTTCAGGCGGCGACGGCCTGCTCTGCCGGCCGCGCGCGTTGACGTTCAGTTGCGGCAGGTTCGTGGGCGGCTCCGGCGTGCCCTCCGGCGGCACCAGGATGGGCGGAATCTCCTGGCCGACAGCGCGGTTGCGCTGTAGCTGCCGCGATCCGCGCGGCGTGGGGAGCCCGTCGTCGGTGACGTTGGCGGTCAGTGTCAGCCCGTCCCGGATCGAGACGCTCGCCGGGGAGTTGAGCGAGATTGTCGGCGCCACGTTGCGCAGGTTCTCCTCGCCCTGCCTGCGGCCGCCGAAGGTGGGGTCGATCTCCCATTCCGGCTGCAGCCAGGCCACCGCGCGCTCCGTCGTCCCCCGCACGGTCAGCGTCCAGATTAGCTCCTGGTTGCCGAAATCGGCGGGCACCGTGACGCTGAAGATCTGCCGGTTGTTGCGCGTATAGAAGTACGTCGGCTGGCCCTGGTCCGGCCCGCCCGGCTCGATGTGGTTGTCGGGGCCGATCGGGACGTGCAACTCCTCCAGGTAGTTGCGGTTCAGGTAGCCCAGGTGCATCTCGAACGTGCCGTCCGGGTTGCGCGACCAGCCCTGGAAGATCGGCTGGACGTTCTGCCCCTTGTTGTATTTCAGCATGTAGGGCAGGTGATCCAACTGTGCGGGCGCCAATTGGGGCATGCCCACGAGAGACGCGATCACAGCGGCGGCGACCAGCAATTTCGACGTATTGGACATGATCACTGCTACCTGGAAAACAGGGTGTGGGTGGCGCGTCACGCCGAGGAGACGTGACGCGCCACGACGGCGCTCAAGCTGCTACTGCTGCTGCTGATCCGTGGCGGCGGCTGCTTCCTGCAGCGCCCGCCGTTCGGCCAGCTCCTCTTCGTACTGCTCGTCGGTCAGGTCGTACCAGCCGAGCCACGCGAATGCCATCTCGTCGATCGTGCGCCCGCCGTTACCCGTCCAGTTCTTCGGATCCGGGTTGGCGCGGAACGCCTCCGTGTTGTCGTGCCAACTGATGACGTGCGCGACCGTCCCGGCGGGAATGATCGGCGCCACGTCATCGGCGTAGTTGTAGACCATGTGCCAGTTGTAGTCCCAGTGGGCGCAACTGACGAGCTCCGTCTCCGCGGGCGTGCCCGTCGACGGGTAGATCAGCTCCAGGCACTGGTACGTGCCGAGCGCGTGCATGTGCGGCTGGAACGCGGTAATGCGGGCCGCGCTGTGGAAGTAGGTGTAGCCGTCGGTGCGCACGACCTTGCCCGGCGGAATGTCCAGGTCGGTGACGTGCTGGCCGAGCTGTTTCGACCAGCGGATGTGCTCGGGCACGTGGCCCTTGGGGTGGAACACCATGCCGAGCTCGACGTTGGCGTCGATGTCCTCACCGACCGAATGCAGGTGGTAGTCCAGCCGCATCCGGCGCCAGCTCTCGAGCAGGAGACCGGAATTCTCGGGGTAGATCTCCGACAGCTTGCCGGACGCGTACTCGACCAGGAACATCGCGGCCGGGATGTCGGTCTCGCCGGCTTCGCGCATCTGCTGCTCGTCGGGGTCGACCGCGAATGACAGCGCGTGATGCACGACGCGGCGCGACGCATCGTCCGGAACGCGGGTCTGGATGGCCTTGATGTAGCGGTCTTCATCCAGATCGAGGTCGGTGTAGATGTTGCCGAACAGGTCCGGACCCTCCGCGGGCACCGGATACGCCGGGAACCGCACGACCAGGTCCGGTTCGCCGATCTGCCACTCCGCGGAATCGGCGAAATCGACCGGCGGCGGCATGTCGTCCGGGTCGCCCATCGGAGCGCCGTTGTCCACCCAGTTGGCGACCAGGGCAATCTCCTCGTCGCTCAGCGACGTGTCGTTCTTGAACTTCTGGATGCCGATGTTCTTGTCGATGTGCCAGGGCGGCATCTCGCGGTTCACCACGCGGTTCTTGATCGACCGCGCCCAGGGACGCACCTCCTGGTAGGTGACCAGCGACATCGGGGCCATCTCGCCCTGCCGGTGGCATGACTGGCAGGAACGCTGCAGGATGGGCGCGATGTCCTTGGTGAACGTAACTTCATCCGCGGCCGGCGCCTGGGCCAGCGCCGCTGCCGGCACGGCGGCGAGCACCGCAAACAGCGCGAAACGCACGACGCCTCTACCATGATGGGCCATGGAAAGCCTCCCGGTTCTGACGAACGATTTTGAGAGCAGCACGACGAGTTTCGACACAGTTGTCGACGACGAAACACTCTACCATATCGCGGGGGTCAACTCCAGCGCGCCGGGGCATGTTACTGTCCCGCAGGCAATGCGCAAAGCGACGTTCTTCAAGCCGTTGCGGGTCGCGGCATGCCTGCTGTGCGCGGCGGCTCCGAAGGCCCAGGAACCGCCCGCCGCGGAGCCGGCCCGCGAGCCGTTCGTAACGCCCTTCGCCCCGGACGAGATGGCGGGCAAGCAGGCGGTTGTCGAGACGGACCTGGGCACGATCGCCATCGACCTGCGGCCCGAGCTGGCGCCCAACCACGTCGGCCTGGTGATGCGCCTCGCGGCGGAAGGGGCGTTCGACGGCACCACGTTCCACCGCGTGGTGCGCCACGGCATCGTGCAGGGCGGCGACCCGCTGACGCGCGACCCCGGGCGCGCCGCCGACTATGGCCGCGGCGGGCTCGGTCTCCTGGACGCCGAGCTGAGCGACGCGCCGCACGTGCGCGGCGCGGTGTCCGCCGTGACGGCGGCCGGCCGGCCGGACAGCAGCGGCTCGCAGTTCTTCATCTGCGTCGTGGATCAGCCGGGTCTGGACGGGCAGCATTCCGTCTGGGGTCAGGTGGCCGAGGGCATGGACGTCGTCGCGGCGATCTCCGAGACGCCGGTGGACGCCGAGGGGCGCGCGGCCGAGCGCGTCGTCGTGCGCACCGTCCGTATCCGGGACAAGCCGCCGCCCGAGGTTCCGCCGTTCAGCACGGAAACCGCCGCGGAGCTGGCGGCGTTCCGCGCGGTGCTCGACACGACGCTCGGGCAGATCGCCATCGACCTGTATCCGGACCGCGCGCCGAACCACGTCCGCAGCTTTCTGCGCCTGGCCGACGCCGGTGTTTACGACGGCGTCGCGTTCCACCGGGTCGTGCCCGGCTTCGTCATCCAGAGCGGGCATCTGCCCACGCGCAGCGCGCCGCTGACCGAACGCCAGCAGGGCTTCGTGCAGAACCTCGAGCCGGAGTTCAACGACACGCAACACGTGCCGGGCGTCGTCTCGATGGCGCGGCTCGACGATCCGGACAGCGCTTCGACCTCGTTCTTCATCGTGACCGGGACGGCGCCGGAGCTCGACGGCCAGTACACGGCGTTCGGCGTCGTTGCGGACGGCATGGACGTCGTCACAGCCATCGAGGCGGCGCCGACCGACGGGGAGACGCCGGTCGACCGGATGGAGATAATCCGTGCGCAGGTCGTGCGCCGCCAGCCTTAGCGGGTACCTGATAGACATGTCGATTCCGGAAATGATGAAAGCGGTGGAGATCGGCGCGCCCGGTCCGGCCGAGGTGCTCCGTCTGGCTGATCGTCCGCTGCCGTCGCCGGGTGCGGGCGAGGTGCTGGTGTCCGTGGCCGCCGCCGGCGTCAACCGGGCGGACGTCATGCAGCGGCAGGGGAGCTACCCGCCGCCGCCGGGGGCGTCCGACATCCCGGGACTGGAGCTGTCGGGCACGGTCGCGGCGCTGGGCGCGGGCGTGGACTCCCTGGCGGTGGGTGACGAAGTCTGCGCCCTGGTTGCGGGCGGCGGTTACGCGGAGTACTGCCTCGTGCCGGCCCCGCAATGTCTGCCGCTGCCGCCGGGCGTGACGCTGCGCGACGCGGCGGCGCTGCCGGAGGCGTACTGCACCGTGTGGACCAACGTGTTCGAGCGGGGCCGGCTGGTGCCGGGCGAGACGCTGCTGGTGCACGGCGGATCGAGCGGTGTGGGCACCGCGGCCATCCAGCTTGCGCGGGCGTTCGGCGCCCGCGTGCTGGCTACCGCCGGCTCGCCGGCCAAGTGCGGGGCATGTGCAGCGCTGGGCGCGGAGCTGGCCGTCAACTACCGTGAGCAGGACTTCGTTACGGCGGTGCTGGAAGCGACCGGCGGGCGCGGCGCAGACGTGATCCTGGACCTGGTGGGCGGCGCCTACCTGCAGCGCAACCTGGACTGCCTGGCGGTCGAGGGGCGGCTGGTGCTGATCGCCGTCATGGGCGGGGTCCGGGGCGAGCTGAACCTTGCGCGGTTGATGTCCCGCCGCCAGACGCTGACCGGCTCGACGCTGCGCTCGCGCCCGGTCGCCGCCAAGGCGGCCATCTGCGACGCGCTGCGCGCACGGGTCTGGCCGCGGTTCGCCGACGGGGGGTTGCGGCCGGTGGTTCACGCGGTATATCCGCTGGCCGGGGCCGCCGCCGCGCACCGCGTCATGGAGTCCAGCGCGCACGTCGGCAAGCTGCTGCTGGAGCCGTAGCGCCGCAGGCTGCAACCGCGGGCGTCGCGGCGGTATACTGGCGGCGAGACGTTACCCATGGCAGCAGGCAAGGTCGGCCGGAACGATCCGTGCCCGTGCGGCAGCGGTCGCAAGTTCAAGCAGTGCTGCGCCGGGAAGTCGGAGCGGCGCTCGCGCACGGCATCCTACGCCGCGATAGCGGTAGCCGTCGCCATTGTCGGCGCCATCGTATACAGCTTCACCAACTCCGGGGGCTCCGGCCCGCGGCAGGTGTGGGATCCGGCCCACGGCCACTATCACACCGTTCCCTAGCGCACCCGGTATCAGGTCACAAGTAGAGCTACGCGAGCCGGTCCATGCCGGCCTCGTAGATCGCCCGCACCCGGTCGGTCATGTCGCGGTAGCGCGCCAGCAGCCCGGCGCCGGTGAGCGGCTCGGCCAGACGCCGCGCCAGCGGCTCGAGCGCAGCGGGATCGGTCGCGATGGCGCCGCCGTCGGTGTCCGTGTCGATGCGCAGCACCGTTTCCAGGTTGCGCAGAAATCCGTAGGCGTCGCGCAGCGTGTCCGCTTCGCCGCGGGTCAGCACGTCCGTGGCGGGCAGATCCGCAAGCAGCCGCCGGGTGCCCGCGACGCGAAACTCCCGCCGCTCGCGGCCTTCCCGTATCTGCAGCACCTGCAGCAGGAAATCGATGTCCACCAGGCCGCCGCGGCCGCGCTTCAGGTCCAGCCGGTCGCCGCCCGCCTCCTTCGCGAGCTCGCGTTCGATGCGCCCGCGGACGTGCCGCGCGAATGCCGGAATCTCGTCCGACCAGGGTCCGTAGACGAACTCGTCGACGGACCGCCGGACCCGCTCGGCCAGCGCGGGATCGCCGCCGATGGCGCGGCAGCGCGTCCACGCCATCCGTTCCCAGATTTCGGCCCGTTCTCGCAGGTAGCGCTCGAAGGCGGCCAGCGGCGTGGCCAGCGCGCCCATGCGCCCTTCCGGGCGCAGCCGCGTGTCGATCTTGTAGGCGACGCCGGCCGCCGTCGTCTTGGACAGCAGATCCTGAACGGTCCTCACGAATTTCTGGTGGCGCTCGAAGCGCGGCGCGTCGCCGGGGGCGCCGTCATACACGAAGACGAGGTCCAGGTCGGAGTGCACCGTCAGCTCCCGGCTGCCGAGCTTGCCCAGGGCGAACGCGGCCCAGCCGCGATCGGGGTCCGCCGCGTCCGTCGCCGGCGGCAACTGGTGCGCAACCGCCCGCGCCGCCGCCCGCACCGCGCAGTCGGCCACGAGGGAGAGCCGGTCGGTCAGCAGGTCCAGGCGCCGCAGCGTCAGCCATTCGACCAGCACCTTGAACTCCTCGATGGCCTTGACGCGCCGGAATGGATCCAGCCGCGCCTGGATGTCCCCTCCGTTGTCGACGACCTCGTCGAACGCTTCGACGACGGCGGCCTGGAACGAATCCGCATCGAGCACGCCTCGCGCGAGCGAATCGAGCAGCTCGGGATAGGCCGCGAGCCGCGCGGCGAACAGGTCGCCGGCGTCGAGACCGGCCAGCAACCGTTCGCGCAGCAGGCGGTCCTCCAGCAATGTGCGGAACAGGGAAGTCGGGGCGCCGCTGGCGGCGACGACCCGCTCGAGGCGCATCAGCACGGCGCCGGCCGAGGACAGCGGCGGTTCGGCGGACGTGATCGCGCCCAGCAGGTTCGCCAGCAGGTTGCGCGCCCGCGAGCGCCCGCCCTGGGCCGCGGCGTCCAGCGCCCGCATGGCGTTGAGCGCGCTGTCCGGCGCGGCGAACCCGGCCGCGCCCAGCAGCGCGTGGGCGTCGCCGTCGGCCATTTCGCCGGTCAGCAGCCGGAAGTACTCACGGCCGGCGACGTTGCCGTCATCGGCTTCGTCCTCGAACAGCCGGGCGTAGACGGCATGCACCCGCTCGCGATGGTGGTCCAGCACCCCCTCCAGGGACTCGAGCGTGTCGAAGCCCAGCCGGCGGGCCAGCGCCCGCAGCCCGCGCTCGGTGCCCGACAGGCTGTGCGTCTGCTGGCCCTCCGCAACCTGCAGGCCGTGCTCGATGTTGCGGAGGAATATGTACGCCGCCGTCAGGTCGCGCTGCACCTCCTGCTCGATGAAGCCGTGCGAACCCAGTTGCTCCAGCGCCGTCAGCGTGTGTCCGGTGCGCAGCACCGGCCGCTCGCCGCCATGCAGCAGGAGGAACACTTGCGCGAAGAGCTCTATCTCGCGGATGCCGCCGCGGCCTTCCTTGATGTTGCGGTCCAGGTCGCCGTGCCGGGCGTGCTCCCGGTCAGCGCGCGCCTTGTAGCGCGCCAGCTCCTCGATGGCGGCGTGGTCGAGGTACTTGCGGTAGACGAACGGCGCGACGAGCTCCACGAACTTCTCGCCGAGCGCCCGGTCGCCGGCTATCGGCCGCGCCTTGAGCAGCGCGAACCGTTCGAACGTCTCGCCGAGGTTCTCGTAGTACTGCGCCGACTGCCGCAATGAGTAGACGAGGTTGCCGCTCCCCCCCATGGGCCGCAGGCGCATGTCGACGCGGTACAGATAGCCCTCGGCAGTGTGCTCGCTGAGCAGCGTGGTGAGCCTCCGCCCGAGGCGCTGGTAGCGCTGGTGCACGTCGCCGCCCGCTTCCGGCGGCACGTCGTAGACGTAGATGAGGTCGATGTCGGAGCTGTAGTTGAGATCCACGCCGCCCAGCTTGCCCATTCCGATGACGGCGAAGCGGCCGGGCAGCGGACCCTGCCGGGCGGTATGTTCCGCAGTCGCCGCGCGCAGCACGCCGTCGACGAGGGCGTCCGCCAGGTGCGAGAGCTGGGTCGTGGTCGTCGTCAGCGTCTCACGGTCCAGCATCCCGAACAGGTCGCGCGCGGCGATACGCAGCATCTCCCGCCGCTGGAGGCGCTTGAGCGCGTTCACCTGGTTGTCGACGCTCTGGGTGGCGTCGAGCCGGCGGTCCACCTCCGCGTCGTAGGCGGTGCGGTCGGGCGGCGGCCCGTCCAGCTCGCGCCGCAGCCAATGGAGGTATTCGGGGTCGCGGATGAGTATCTCGCTGAGGAACGGCGACGTGCCGAGAAGCTGGGTCAGGATGTCCAGCATGCGCGGGTCGGCCTGCAGGTTGCCGATGAAGGCGGCCCTGGGCGTGCGCTCCGCGACGTAGCGGCAGAAGCCGAGCAGCGCGGCGTCGGGGTCCGGCGTGGTCGACAGCGCGTCAAGCAGCATGCCGGCCAGGTTGGCCAGCGCCAGGCGGCAGGTCAGATCTTCCGCAAGCTGCTGGAGATGCGCGTCGGCCGCCGCGCCCTCGCGCAGGTGGTAGCCCTCCAGGAACGCCGCCGCCGTCTCGGTCGAGAGATCGGGAGCGAGAAAGATATCGCGTGGGGCGAGGTCTGGCGCCATCCCGCCGGATGATACAGCGGCGGGCGATACGTCGCAGCCTTGCTATCGCAGTCTGGCGAGCAGGGTGTCCAGGGACGCCGGCGCGGCCGCCTTCAGGCTGAAGCCGACGCGATCGGAGGCGTCCAGCAGCTCGATTGAGAGTCCGTCGCCGTATATCCGTTCCCCGAACGCACGCACGGGCCCGCGGAGCTTCTCCGCGGCTTCCGCCGTGCCCGGCGCCAGCAGGCGGTCGTTGGCGATGACCGCGATTTCGTCGCCGCGGAACGCGAAGCGCCCGTCCGGCATCGCCTCCGGATCCTGCTCCAGCCGCCGCCCGGCCGCGAGCAGCGCGCGCGCCGCGCCTCCGAGCCGATCCGCGAGCGAACCGCCGGCGGGCTGCTTGCGGGTGTACGACAGTCCCATGCGGCCGCCGCTGCCGTCGATGGCGTAGTTCGCTTCATGGGCGACGAGCAGGACGTGCGGTCCGTCCACGAGATGCGTGTAGTCCGCGACATCGATCAGCAGCTCGGAGCCCGCCCGTACCCGGATCCAGCGGTGGAAGACCGGTATGACCGCCGCCGGCGCGACGGCCTCCGGCGGGTCGGCGTAGATCTTCAGGCTGAAGCGTTGCAGCGCGTCGATGCCGCCGTTGGTCGACATGTTTCCGTGCGCGCCCTTCATGCGCGCGGCGCCGCGGCCGCCGAGGTCGGCGGCAGGCCGGCGGCAGGCCGGGCCGCGAGGCGCGCCTGGCAGGCATGGCACGCCTCGAGGAAGAGTTGTGCTTCCTCGATCAGCCGGTGCGCGGCTTCGGCCGTGGCGCGCGGGCCGGATTCGTGCCTGCGGAACAGGTACATCCCGAACTTGCCGCCGGCGTACTTGTCGAAGAAGAGCTGCGTGTCGAAGAAACGCGTCCTGAACTCGCGCACGATGGCTTCGGGGGCGTCGCCGACGTCGATGAACTCCGTCTTCACCAGGCCGCGCGCGCCCAGCAGCATCGCCCCGTAGGCAAGCTGGTCCGCCTGTTCCACCGCGTTTTCCTCGAGCCGCAACTGCGCGTCGAAGAGCTGCGCCTCGGCGGCCGCGAAATCGAACTCCGTCAGCGACACCACCTCGCCCGCGCACTCCCCGACGCCCATGTCTCCGAGCGTGAACTCGCGCGGGTCGCCCCAGTCGGAGTAGAAGCCGGGGGCCTCGTCGTGCGGCGGCACGGCGGCCAAATCGGCGAACATCTCCTTCAGCGCGCGCTTGCCGATGCGCTGCGTGTAGTCCTGGAACGTCTCCGACTGCTCCCGCTCGGCCACGAAGCGCGCGGCGATGCGCTCGATGACCTCCGGGATCCGTTTCGACGGGATGGCGCCCGAGGCCAGGCCGTACGAGCCGGCGTTGTCGCGCCACTTGCCGCCGAGCACCACCTGGAAATGCGGCACCGCATAGCCGCCGACGTTACGGCTCACACCGTAGAAGCCGATGTCGGCGACGTGGTGCTGGCCGCAGGAGTTGAAGCAGCCGCTCGTCTTGATGCGGAGCGACTCCACGGCGGGATCCAGCTCGCCGGTCCGCGCGCCGAATCGCGTCGTGAGCTCCGCCGCGAGCCCGCGCGACGATGCAATGCCGAGCTTGCAGGTGTCGGTGCCCGGGCAGGCGGTTATGTCGGCCAGCGTGCCCGCCCCCGGCCGCGCGAGGGCCGCCGCGGACAGCGCGCGGTACAGCGCCGGCACGTCCGCTTCGCGCACGGAGCGCAGCAGCAGGTTCTGCTCGACGGTCGCGCGCACGTCTCCTCCGGCGAACTGCCGGGCGAGGTCCGCCACGCGCCGCGTCTGGTCGGCGGTCATGTCGCCGAGCGGCAACGCGACCGTGACGGCCACGTAACCCGGCTGGCGCTGGCGGTAGACGTTGGTGCGCGTCCACTGCCCGAACGCGGTGTCGCCGTTGCCGTTGGAAGGCGCTGCAGCGGGCGCGTCCGGAGCGCCGTTCGGTTTGCCGGCCGCATCGACGTGCGCGGTCCAGCGCGGATCGTCCGGCAGGGCAGCGCGTTCTGCGAGCACCAGGCGCTTGAATTCATCGATGCCGAGGCCGGCTACCAGGAACTTGATGCGCGCCCGCGCGCGGTTGCGCTTCTCGCCAAGGCGGGCGAAGACGCGCGAGATGGCCTGCGCAACAGGCAGCAGTTCCTCGACCGGCAGGAACGGATCGAACAGCCTGGCCTGGTACGGCACGGCGCCCAGGCCGCCCCCGACGTACGTCTCGAACCCGCGCCGCTCCACGCCGTTCTCCGTGCGGGTGACGGCGATCAGCCCCAGGTCGTGCATTGCGACGAGGCCGCAGGCGTGGTCGCGGCAGCCGGAAAACGCCACCTTGAACTTGTGCCCGAAGTCCTGCGTATCGGGATGACCCAGCAGGAACCGCATGCAGGCCTCCGCGTACGGCGTGACGTCGAACGTCTCGTCGCGGCAGACGCCGGCCAGGGGACACGCCGTGACGTTGCGCACCGTGTTGCCGCAGGCCTCGCGCGTGGTGATGCCGACCGCCGCCAGGCGGCGCATCAGGTCGGGCGTGTCGTCGATGTGGACGAAGTGGAGCTGGATGTCCTGCCGCGTCGTCACGTGACAGACGCCGTCGCTGTACTCCTCCGCCAGGGCGGCCAGCGTGTCGAGCTGGTCGGGCGTGAGGTGGCCCATCGGGATCTTGATGCGCTGCATGCCGGGCGCGTCCCAGACCGTTTCCGGTCCCTTGGTCAGACCGTCCGACGGGAACTCCAGCGTCTTGGGTCCCGTGCCGTCGTTGCGCTGCCCGTTGTCGTAGCGCTGGCCGTAGACCCCCCGGCGCAGGCGGGTCTCGGCGAACACCTTCTCGTCGATCTTGCCCTGCCGCCGCAGGGCGATCTGGCTCTCGAAGGTGTCTATCTCGGCGGCCAGATCCGCCGGGATCCGGCCTCCGAGCTGCTCCTTCCAGGTCATGCCGCGCCCTCCGTTGTCACGCGCCGACTCCGGCCGACTTGTGGTGCAGGATCTCACCGTACGCCTGCAGGCGCGCTACTTCCCCCACGACGATGGTACCCGGCGCGCTCCCCGCCGGCCAGCCGCCGTCTTCGAGGAGCGCGTCGCCGAGTGCGTCGAGGCGTCCGGTCCAGACCCGCATGTCCGGATTCGAGGCGGAGAGCACGATGGCGGCCGGCGTGCCGGCGCGCCACCCGCGGGCGAGCAGGGACCGCGCGATCGCCGCCCGGCGGCGCAGGCCCATGAGGACGATGATCGTCATCGAACCGGGCGACACGGCCGAGATGATCGGCTCGTACGCTTCCGGCAGGTGTCCGGATACGACCGTGAATCCCGAGGCGAGTCCGCGGTGCGTGACCGGTATGCCCGCCAGCGCGGGCGCGGACACCGCCGCGGTGACACCCGGGATCACCTCGAAGGGCACGCCGGCGCCGGCCAGCGCCAGCGCCTCCTCGCCGCCGCGGCCGAGGACGAACGGGTCGCCGGACTTCAGCCGGACCACGCGCTTGCCGCGCTGCGCTCCCCGAATCATGAGACGCTGGATGGATTCCTGTGTGGCTACGCGCTGCCCGGGGCGCTTGCTGACGCAGAAGCGCTGTGCGCGCGGCGCCAGCGCGACCACCTCGGGACGCACCAGGCCGTCGTACAGCAGCAGGTCGGCCGCTTCCAGCCGGCGCACCGCCTTGACGGTGAGCAGCTCGGGATCGCCCGGTCCGGCGCCGACCAGCGAGACGAATCCGGACACTGTCATGGCCGCTCCCCGCCGGCCGCCGCCCGGTCCTGCGCGGGGGGTCCGTACAGGCGGACCAGCGCTTCGAGCAGCGCGGGTCGACGTGCCGGCAACGGGACCGACTCCGCCCGCCAGCGGGGGCGCAGGCGCGCGGCTTCGTCCATCCACCGCTCGAGCTCCGCGTCCGGCAGCAGGGCATCGAGACCCTCGCGCAGCAGACCCGCCAGCGCCGGCGCGCGCCCGTCGGTCGAAACGGCCAACGTAACGCCGGCCCGCCGCACCACGCCGCCCAGGTAGAGGCTGGCGTTGGCTGGATCATCGACGGCGTTGACGAACAGTTGGCAGGTCTCTGCTGCCGCGGCGACCTCGCGGTTCACGGCCGGTGTCGCGGCCGCCACGACCAGCCACGCGCCGTCCAGGTCGCCGGGCTCGAATTCCCGCCGCATGCGCGCGACGGGCGCCGCGTCGATTTCAGGGGTCATCTCGGGCGCAATCACGGTGACGTCGGCGCCGGCGTCCAGCAGCGCGCGCAGCTTCGAGGCAGCGACCGGGCCGCCGCCCACCACCACTACACGCCTGCCCGCAAGCTTGAGGAAAGCGGGGAAAAGTTGCATCGGAAATGCAGGCTAATATTTTAACAGCAGCGGAGGAACGCAGTCATGAGCGAGCTGGCGAGCAAGCAGTGCGTACCGTGCCGCGGCGGGGTGCCGCCGCTGAGGGGCGATGAATTGGAGGCGCTGCAGGCGCAACTCGGCGGCGGATGGAGCGTCGTCGACGGGCACCACCTGGAGAAGGCGTACGCCTTCGACGATTTCCGCCAGGCGCTCGACTTCACCGTGCGGGTGGGCGAGATGGCGGAGGAGCAGGACCACCATCCCGACATCCTGCTCACCTGGGGCCGCGTCACGGTCACGATCTGGACCCACAAGATCGACGGTCTGACCGAGAGCGACTTCGTCTTCGCGGCGAAGGCCGACGCGTTGCAGCATCATCGTTAGATGGGGCTGCGCCCCAAACCCCCGGCAGGCGCTAGCGGGGACCCCATGGCCCCGCGCCGCTGCCTGCCGAGCCGCGCCGTGCGCGGCTTGGGGACGGCCGCTCAATGCTTGCCGTCCCCCTCCCTACTTCCGCCACT
>JAJEEU010000098.1 GCA_022820825.1 Vicinamibacteria bacterium | reverse complement strand
CCGCTGCCTGCCGAGCCGCGCCGTGCGCGGCTTGGGGACGGCCGCTCAATGCTTGCCGTCCCCCTCCCTACTTCCGCCACTTGGCCGTTAGCCGGGGTACCGGACCCTGTGCTGCTTGGGTTCGCGCCCCAAACCCCCGGCGGCTGCTGGCGGGGACCCCGTAGCCCCGCGCCGCGCCGCCGGGCCGCGCTGTGCGCGGCCTAGTCGGTACTCACACGTCGGGCTCCCACTCAACTGCGTCGCCGACGGCGATCGGGCCGCCCTCCAGCACCTCGGCGAAGGCGCCGCCGCCCCAGGCGGTTTCCAGCGCCGCGCGTAGTCCGGGATACCCCTCGTCCATCCGCTCGCACGGACGCGTCTCGCCCAGGATGCGCAGCCGGCAGGGGCCGATCCGCAGCACGCGCCCGCGGGTCGCTTCCAGGTCGATGCCGGCGACCAGCACGTTGGCGCGCCGGAGGGCCGGGTCGACGTAATCGCCCAACGCTTCGTTTACCCGATCCCAGCGCCCGCGGGCGATGATGGTCACCTGGCGCCGGCCGCCCTGATCGGCATTGCCCGCGAGTCCGCGGCCCGCCACCGCCTCCGCCTGCGCGACGGCATCCATGGGCCCGCGCCGGCAGCGCTTCAGCCAGATCCGCTCGACGTGGCCGGTCGGGTGCATGGGTCTTCCTTCCTCCCGGTCCACGCCGCGTTGCTGGGCGTCAGAGCGGTCCTTTCTCTAGTGTAAGATCGCCGGTTAATGAGTACGCAGACTGTCGAACATGAGGGGCAGGCGGAGGCGCAGCGCACGGCGCTCGACGCCTGGGTGCGCGAGGTGATCGCGTGGCATTTCGATCCGGCGACCGGCTGCCCGTTCTGGCTGCAGTGGGCGGAGAAGGCCGGGTGGGACCCGCGCACCGAGGTGCAGGGATTCGACGACCTGAAGAAATTCGGTCATTTCGAGGACGAGTGGCTGCGCGGCGGTCCGGTGCGGCGGTGGGTGCCGCGCGCCTACAGCGACCGGCCGATCTACGTATTCGAGACCGGCGGCACGACCGGCATTCCCAAGAGCCGCATAGCCATCGACGACTTCCGGACGGACTACGAGCTGTTCTCCGACACGCTGCCGGACGAGTGCTTCCCAAAGGGGTCCAACTGGCTGATGCTGGGCCCGAGCGGCCCGCGGCGTCTGCGGCTCGCGGTCGAGCACCTGGCGCATCACCGCGGCGGCATCTGCTTCTGCGTCGACCTGGATCCGCGCTGGGTCATCAAGCTGATCAGGAAGGGGTGGATGGACCACCTCAAGGCGTACCAGGCCCACGTCATCGACCAGGCGCTGACGGTGCTGTCCGCCGGGCACGACATCCGCTGCCTCTTCTCCACGCCGAAGCTGATCGAGGCGCTCGCCAACCGGCTGGAGGAGGAGGGCTCGAGCATCAAGGAGGCCGGCATCACCGGCATCTTCGCCGGCGGCACCGAGTTCACGCCGCAGTGGAACCGGTTCGCCAACGAGGAGCTGCTCGACGGCGTCTACATGACGCCGACCTACGGCAACACGCTGATGGGTCTGGCGGCCAGTCCGCCGAGCGGCGCCGCGGAGGGCTACAAGATCACGTACTACGCGCCGCAGCCGCGGGCCGTGCTGCAGGTGGTCGACCCCGATGACGCCGACCGCGTCGTCGAGTACGGCGGGACCGGCAGGGTGATGCTGACGACGCTGACGAAGGAGTTCTTCGTCCCGCGCTTCCTCGAGCGCGACGAGGGCGAGCGCGAGCCGCCGTGCGATCTCTACCCCTGGGACGGCGTGAGCGGCGTGCGGCCGTTCAGCGCGCTCGCCTCGTCGACCACCGTCGGCGTGTACTGACCGGCACCCGCCGCCGCGGCGTGGGGCGAAGCAGGTAATGCAACTCACATCGCTCGCCAGGCGCAACGTCCTCTGGTACTGGCGCACCAATCTCGCCGTGGTCGCCGGCGTGGCCGTCGCCGTGGCGGTGCTGGCCGGGGCGCTGCTCGTCGGCGCGTCGGTCCGCTCCAGCCTGCGGGCGCTGGCGCTGGAGCGGCTGGGCGCGGTCGATCTCGTGGTGACGAGCTTCGGCTACGTCCGCGAGTCGCTGGCGGAGGACCTGCTGGCCGACGACGGGATGGCGGACGCCTTCGAGGCGGCCGCGCCCCTGGTCGCGGTCGAGGGGTTCGTCACCCACCAGACGAGCCGCAGCCGCGCGTCGGCCGTGCAGGTGTACGGCGTCGACGAGCGGTTCTGGACCTTCCACGGCCTCGATCCCGGGCAGTACGCCCTGGAGCGCAACACCGCATTCGTCAGCGAGGGGCTGGCGAGCGAGCTCGGCGCGGCGCCGGACGAGGCCCTGCTCGTCCGCGTGGAGCGGCCGTCCGAGGTGCCGCTCAGCTCGCTCCACGGCCGGCGCGACGACGTCGGCCGCACCCTGCGCCTGGGCATAACGCGCGTGCTGCCGCCGGCGGAGCTGGGCGAGTTCTCGTTCCGCCCGCAGCAGGGCCTGGCCCGGTCCGTGTTCGTGCCGCTCGGCCAGCTCCAGGCGGAGCTCGAGCAGGAGGGCCGCGTCAACACGGTGCTGCTGCAGGCGGCGGGCGCCGGCGGGACGGCCGCCGCCGCGGCTGACGTGGCGGTCGTCGAAGCGGCAATCCGTGCCCGCGCGACGCTCGACGACGTCGGCCTGCGGGTACGCGCGATCGCCGCGCACGACGCGCTTTCCGTTGAGTCGGCCGCCGGGCTGCTCGACGCCGAGACCGAAGCGGCCGCCGGCCGCGCGGCGGCGGCCCTCGGCCTGGCCACCGAGCCGGTGCTCACCTACCTCGCCAACCAGATCCGCAGCGGCGAGCGCGTTACGCCGTATTCGCTGGTGACGGCGCTCGACCTCGCGGTGGTCAGCCGTGCGGTGGACGCCTCGCAGGAGACGGAAGCGGGGCCGATCCCCGTCGTGATCAACGACTGGACCGCGGCCGATCTCGACGCCGGTCCGGGGGACACGCTGGAGCTGGAGTACTACCTCTGGGAGGACGAGGGCCGCCTGGTCACGCGTGAAGCCGAGTTGCGTGTGGTTGATGTCGTCCCCATCGAGGGCGCGGCGGACGACCGCGACCTCGCGCCCGAGTATCGCGGGATGACCGATGCGGAGGACGTCATCGACTGGGATCCGCCGTTCGACGTGGATCTCAGCCTGATCCGGCCGGTGGACGAGGACTACTGGGACGATCACCGGACCACGCCGAAGGCGTTCGTGCCGCTCGCCGCCGGCCAGCAACTCTGGGAGTCGCGGTGGGGCCGGCTCACTTCCATACGCGTGACGCCGGCGGCGGGTGAGGGCCTCGACGCGGCGCGCGAGCAGTTCGCCGGCGCGCTGCGGGCCGAGCTCGACCCGCTGGCGCTCGGCTTCGTCGTCTATCCGGCGCGCGCGCTGGCCGTGGAGGCGTCGACCGGCGCCACCGACTTCGGGCTGTACTTCATCTACTTCAGCTTCTTCCTCGTCGTCTCGGCCCTGCTGTTGGCCAGCCTGTTCTTCCGCCTCGGCGTCGAGCAGCGCCTGCGCGAGCTGGGCCTGCTGCGGGCGGCCGGATTTCCCGCCCGCGCCGTGCGGCGGGTGTTCCTGACCGAGGGGCTGGCGCTGTCGGCCGCCGGGAGCGTGCTGGGCGTGGCCGGGGCGGTCGGTTACGCCTGGCTCATCATGTGGGGGCTGCGGACCTGGTGGGTCGGCGCGGTGGGCACCACGCGGCTGGCGCTCGACGTCTCGCCCCTGATGCTCGGCGCCGGCGCCGTCGGCGGGGTGCTGGCGGCGCTGGGGTCGATCGCCTGGACGCTGCGGTCGCTCGCGCCGGCGTCGCCGCGCAGTCTGCTGACCGGTGCGGTCGCCGAAGTGGCGGCGGCAGGA
>JAJEEU010000016.1 GCA_022820825.1 Vicinamibacteria bacterium | reverse complement strand
GAGCACGTCCGCGCTCGTCACCTCCCGCACGGCGATGCGGCCGAGCCGGGGGAAGGCGTGCTGCTCGAGGCTCGAGAGCCACTGCCTGGCGTGCCGCGGATGCCGCCAGCCGGGGCGCTTGTCGGCCCACACCCGCTCGGCGGCCTCGGCGAAGGTCGGCGCATCGGCCGCCCGGCGGCGCTCCTCGAGGGGGTCGCCCCCGGCCCGGGCCGCCTTGCGGTTGGCGTGGGCGAGAGCGCGCGCTTCGGTCAGCGAGACCAGGGGGAAGCCGCCAAGGCCGAGCTCGCGCCGGCGGCCGCGGATGACCATCCGCTGGACCCAGCTGCGCGCGCCGGAGGGTTTGACGGCCAGGTAGAGCGCGTTGCCGTCGCAGTAGCGGCCCGGACGCGACACGCTGCGCGCGAAACCGCTCGACAGCGCGTTCGCCGGGTGGCGGCCCCTGGGCTTACCGTTGAGAGCGCGTTTCCGATCCCCCATACCTCGTCAAGATGCGAGCCGCCCCGACCGCGATCTGACGCCGGCACGCCCGGCCGCAGACCACGCAGCGCGTGGGTGCAGGCCGGGAAACCGCCGCCGGGCCAGGGTCCGGGAGTCTCACCGATGGCCGGGGCCGGGGGGAAGTGTGATCCGTCACGCGGCGGCGCCGCGCGCGGTACGCGCGCTGGCGGTCGCGGTGGTCGAGACGGCCCTCCTGGCTGCGCTGATGGCGCGCCCGGGCGGCGCGCACCGACCGCCGCCGGCCGGCGGCCCTGCAGGGGTCAGAGCAGTAGGCATGGCCGCGGTCGCACGACGCGCAGACGGCGAACGGCAGGCCGCACTCGCGGCAGGATCTCTGGCGGAGGGGATGGTCCACGGCGTCGGAGCTCGCGGGGCGAGATCCGACTGGACAACGAGCCGCAGCCGTGGCACAAAGAGGCCGACTGTCTCGGTCTGTCGGAGCTCGGGGCGGTCACGAGGGTCCGGTGGTCCAGACCGGACCCTCACCTATCGACTTGGTCCGCTACGCCAGCCACATCGGCTGCTCGGACGCGGACGAGGGGCCGTTTGACGCGCTGATCCTAGCGCGGATACCACGAGAAGGTCGCGGGGCGTTTCGCGGGGCGGTTTGGAGGCCGCTGCCTGCCTGACGTGCGCGTGGAGGTCGAGCGGTCGGCGGCGAGCTACCGTATTCGGTCCCACATTCGGAGAGAGAAAGAGGCGGATCCGCGCCGCTCGGACCGGTCTGAAGGCCGATCTCGCGGCCTGACGGCGCCTCAGCAGAGCTGCAGCGCGCAGAAAACCACCGGCGAGACGTTCACCCTCTCGGGAGGAAACACCTCAAACTACGCTTGCGGCTGATGACCTGCAGCCGCAGCCATCTGGCAGATCGCCCGGAAAACACGTTGGCGGCGGGTGCAGATCGTCCAACGCTCGACGGGGCTGCGCCGGTACCGCCAGGATCCGTTCGGTCGCCGCGGTTTTCCGTTCGGCGTGACCGGGGCCTGCACATATACGGAGTTCCTCGGGGCAAGCTCGTAGCGGTCCTCCCCAATTCGCCGTCCCGACGTGCTCCGAATCACCCTGACGTCGGGAAACCGCTCAATCACCGCCCCGCGGAGCAGGTCGAGGTGTTGCTCGGCAGTCAAACCGTCCATGCGGCAGGTCATGCCTTCTTTGGCTATCTCCGCGCGTCAGCGGTGACGGCGATTTAGCAGAGCGCCAGCGCGTATACGATCATCGGCGACACGTTCACCTTCGCGGTCGGAAAGTCGGGATCCAGCCACCGCCATATCGGGTCCAGGTCAGCGATGGCGCCCACCCGGTCGGCCATCCGGATTGCAGCGGGGTTCAGCGCAAACATGTCGCCCTGGTCGGTCACGACGAATACGCCCGGATCATCTGCCGATCCCAGGCAGGTCAACTCGCCGCTCTCGATGGTGAGCGGCCACGGTCCATCAGTCCAGGTGGCCGCGCTGACGGCGCTGGATCTCTGCCCGTGCGGTTCGTTTTCCGGCAACCCCGCGACATCCGCCGCGACGCAGCTTGCCAGCGTCCAACACGTTATCAACCAGAATCCGACGGCCGCCTTGCGTACGTTACGCACGATGTTTCCAACTCTCCGTGGAGTTGTATGCACTACACAAGTAGGAACGAGCGGCCGACTAGCCGTTGCGCCGCCGATACAACCGCGCGCCGGCGGCGGCCAGCAGCAGCGCCTGCAGCAATTGGCCCACCAGCGGCAGGGCAGGTACGTTGGTGCTGCCGCTAACGGTGACCGTAAGCGTGTCGAATTCGCCGATCTCAGCGCCGTTAGCGTCGACAATCTTCACCGTGGCCGTCTTCGTCTCGCCGGTTGCCAGACTCTCGTCCCCGTCAGCGAGGACCGTCAGCACGGCCGCCCCGCTGACACTGAGCTCGACGGCAAGCGAACCGTCCGGGTTCTCATCCAGCGGCTGGTCGCGCTGCTGCATCGAGATCAGCGCGTCGCCCGCAGCTTCGACAGCCACTTGCATCACAGCGCCGGCCAGCTCGCCGTCGGTCACGATCGCCATTGTTTGGCTCCCGCCCTCGTCAATCGTCAGTGCGCGGACTCCGAACTCGACGACTGGAACGTGGTCGTCGTTGAGGATTTGGATGCGGGCCGGCGGGCCGGCAGCCACGTTGCCTCGTTGTGTCTCGAGAGACGCGGCGCGAAATGCAAGCGTGATGCTCGAGTCCCGATAGTCCGACGTGTCGTCGCAGGCCGTGAGCCGCAGCTCGGCCGGCTGCCCCTCGTAATCGCGCAGGTGCCTGTCGATGGTGATTGCGCCCGTATCGGAATCGCGCAACAAGGCCTCCGTCTCCGACCAGATGCGGAGCGCGACGTCCGCGTCCTCGTCCGCGGAGCAGGCTTCGGTCGTGACCACGGCGGCCGGCTCCGCCTCAAGTACAACCTGCCCGCCGCTTCCAAGCGCCTGTAATTCGTCCTCGTCTTCGGGCGGCGCTATGTGAACCTCCAGCGTTGTAGAGCTGGCTTCCACGATTCGAACGTCCGTGCGGCTGAACGTGATGGCCGCCAGGGGATCGTCTTGGGCTGACGCGCGGCCGGCAAACGCCGCGAGCACAGCGCACGTGGCAAGCACGGTGAGCAGGTAGCGGTAGGACATGGCCAGTGATTTAGGAAACGAAAAGGGGGACCCGGCGCGCTCACGCCGGGTCCCCCTTTTCCGGTTACCGTCCCCCTGTTCGAACGATGGAGCTATTGCTGGCGCCGCCGATACAACCGCGCGCCGCCTGCCGTCAGGAGCAGGGCCAGGAGCAACTGGCCAACCAATGGCAGCACGGGAACCGCAGTCGAACCCTCCACCGTCACCGTCAACGTCCGCGGGTCGCCGATGTTCGCGCCGCTCGCATCCGTGATGGTTACCGTGGCGGTCTTCTCCTCGCCGTCCTCCAGCGACTCATCCCCAAGGGCTCTGATCGTCAACTCCGCGTTGGCGCTGCCGTCGAACGATACGGTTCCGCCAGAGAGAGCGCTGCCGTTCTGCTCCAGCGAAATGCGAGCATCGCCGCTCACAGCAACCGTCGCCGAGCCTACTTGGTCACCCTGATCCGTGTCGGCAAGGAGATGGACGGTTTCGCTCTCTCTCTCCATGATGCTGACACTCGCCTTTGAGAACGTAACGGTCGGCGTTTCCTCGCCACTCAGGACAGTTGATCAGCGACAATTATTTTTGCCGGTCGGCGAGGCCGCGGTCGGCCGCTTCGTTTCCCCGCCCCGAGCCGTGTGAGACTGCCCGTTTTCCTTGTGGAGGACGGGTTGGTCACGGACGCGCAGGTGCGGCGATTGCGCGAG
>JAJEEU010000002.1 GCA_022820825.1 Vicinamibacteria bacterium | reverse complement strand
CGGCGGCGTGCCGCTGCACGAATGCGACCTGCGCGGCTCGTGGCTCGTGCTGATCGGCGGCGAAGGCGGCGGGCTGCCGGGCGGGACATCCGAGCTGGCGGACGCCCGGGTCACGGTTCCCATGCGGCCGGGGGTGGAATCGCTCAATGCAGCGGTGGCCGCGGCGCTCCTCGCCTACGAAGCGCGGCGGCAACGGACGGGCGCGGAGGTCAGCCCGTGACGCGGGAGCCGGGAGACCTGTTCGAGCCGGCCGGCGGCGCGGGGCCCGAGCCGCCCGCGCCCCTCGCGGAACGCATGCGGCCGCGCACGCTGGACGAGCTGGTCGGCCAGGAGGAGATTGCCGCGCCGGGCCAGCCGCTGCGCGAGGCGATCGAGCGCGATGCGCTGCAATCGATCATCCTGTGGGGTCCGCCCGGCACGGGCAAAACGACCCTTGCGCGCCTCATCGCGGGCATCACGCAGGCGCACTTCATCGCGTTCAGCGCGGTGCTGTCCGGCATCCGCGACATCAAGGCGGTGATGGCCGAGGCGCAAGCGGCCCGGCGGCGGCTCGGCCGCCGCACGATCCTGTTCGTCGACGAGATCCACCGCTTCAACAAGGCGCAGCAGGATGCGTTCCTGCCGCGCGTGGAAGCGGGCGACATCGTGCTGATCGGCGCCACCACCGAGAACCCGTCGTTCGAGGTGAACGCCGCGCTGCTGTCGCGGTCGAAGGTGTTCGTGCTCGGCCCGCTCAGCGCCGCGGAGATCGAAACAATCCTGGAGCGGGCGCTGGGCGATCCGGAACGCGGACTGGGCGGCGATCCCGTCACGGTGGCCGAGGGCGCGCTCGCGGCCATGGCGCAGCATGCGAACGGCGATGCGCGCGTGGCGCTGAACCTGCTGGAGCTGGCGGCCGCCATCGCCCATTCGGGCGCGTCTGACGGAGATCCCGAGGAGGCCGGCGGCAAAGGCGGCGATCCGGCCGTCATCACCCTCGACCTGCTGGCGCGCGCCGTGCAGCGCCGGACGCTGCTGTACGACAAGGCCGGCGAGGAGCACTTCAACCTGATCTCCGCCCTGCACAAGTCGCTCCGCAACAGCGATCCGGACGCCGGCGTGTACTGGCTGGCGCGGATGGTGGAGGCGGGCGAGGATCCGCTGTACATCGCGCGGCGCCTGGTGCGGTTCGCGTCGGAGGACGTCGGCAACGCCGACCCCGCGGCGCTGCCGCTGGCGGTGGCGGCGAAGGACGCGGTGCACTTCATCGGCATGCCGGAGGGGAACACGGCGCTGGCGCAGGCGGTCATCTACCTGGCCACGGCGCCCAAGAGCAACGCCGTGTACGCGGCCTACAACCGCGCCGCCGCCGACGCCCACGGCGACGCCGCCGAGCCGGTGCCGCTGCACCTGCGCAACGCGCCGACGCGGCTGATGAAGGATCTCGACTACGGCAAGGGGTACCAGTACGCCCACGACGATCCGGACGCCGTCACGGGCATGGACTGCCTGCCGCCGGCCATCGCCGGCCGCCGCTACTACCGGCCGACCACGCGCGGCTACGAAAAGGAGGTGGCCCGCCGCCTCGACGCGTGGCGCGCGCTGAAGCAGGCGCGGCGCGACGCCGGGAAGGGCGACGGGTAGCCGCATGCCGGGCCTCCTGTACTACGCCGGCCGCGGCCTGCAACTCCTGGGGATGTGGCTGCTGCTCGTCGCGATCGTCACCGCCGGTCCGCTCGGCCCCAGCCCGCGCATCTTCGGAGCCGGGATCGCCGTGTTCGTCGCCGGCTGGCTGATCGTCAAGTGGCGTACCCGCTGACGCGCGTCCGACCCACCGTCCCGGCCTATTCCGGCAGCCGGTAGGCGATCAGCTCGGACGGGTGGCGGGGGCCGCCGATGGCCATCACCACGTGCTGGCTGCCGTCGTGCATATAGGTCATCGGCGAGCCCGTCACGCCGGCCGGCATGTAGACCGCGCCGACCTCGGCGCCGGTCGCCTTGTCGTATGCCCGCAGCATCGCGCCGACCTCGCCGGACGGCCCGGTGAACGTCCCCGGCTCGCCCGCGATCAGCAGCGTGCCGGTGATCAGCGTGCCGACACGGCCCTCGCGGCCCGTCCGCGGGATGTCCACGCCCTGCAGGTCGGGATGGTTGCGGACGTTGTCGGGCGTCTCCCCGTGCGGCACCTGCCACAGGATGTCGCCTGTCGCGAGGTCGATCGCGCTGATGCGCCCCCACGGCGGCTTCACCAGCGGCAGGCCGCGGATGGTCAGCGTGCGGCGCGGCGCGGGAACGCCGGGCGGGTTGCCCCGGATGAAGTCCATGTCGGAGCGCTCCGGATCGTTCACGAGACCCAGGGAGACGATCCGCGTGTAGGAATAGCCGTAGAAGATGTTGGTCTCGGGGTCGAGCGAGCCGCCGGGCCAGTTGGTGCCGCCGCCGGTGGACGGCAGCATCAGCGTGCCGTACGGGCCTTCGGGATCGGCTACCACGGGCGGCGTGAAGATCGGCCCCATCCGGAAGTTGGACACGAGCTCCAGCGCCTCGGCGCGCAGCTCGGGGGTGAAGTCGATCAGGTCGTCCTCGCTGACCCCCTGCCGGTCGTACGCGGGCGGATGCGTCGGGAACGGCTGCGTCCGCGCCAGCAGCTCGCCCGGCACGTCGGACGGCGGCATCTCGCGCTCCTCGATCGGCCAGATCGGCTCGCCGGTCTCGCGATCGAAGACGTACAGCCAGGCCTGCTTGCTCGGCTGCACGAGGAGCTTGCGCTCCACGCCGTCCATCACCACGTCCGCCAGGATCGGGGCGCAGGGAAAGTCCCAGTCCCACACGTCGTGGTGGATGACCTGGAAGTGCCACAGCCGCTCGCCGCTGTCGATGTCGACCGCGACGATGCTGTCCGAGAACAGGTTGTCCCCGTGCCGGTGGCCGCCGTAGTAGTCGTTGGTCGGCATCTCGGTGGCGAAATAGACGATGCCGAGCTCGAGGTCCGCGCTCATCTGCCCCCACACCCCGGTGTTGCCGGTGTAGCGCCACGAGTCGTTGAGCCAGGAGTCGTTGCCGTACTCGTCGGCGCCCGGGATGGTGTGGAAGATCCACTTCCGGGCTCCGGTGCCGGCATCGAAGCCGCGCACGTACCCCTTGGTGTTGCGCATCGAGCGGGGGGCGCTGCCCGGCACGTGCGCCGCGCCGACGACGATCGTGTCGCCGGCCACCAGCGGCGCCGAATGCAGCCCGATCTCCCCGGCGAGCGGGTCGATCTCCTGGTCCATGTTCTGCATCAGATCGACGATCCCGTCATCGCCGAAGCCGGCCAGCCGCTCCCCGGTGCGGGCGTTCAGCCCGATCAGCCGGTAGCCGGTCGTCACGTAGAAGATCTGCCCGTCTCCGCCGTCGTCGCGGTAGGCGAGGCCGCGCCCCGAGCGGCGCCGCGGCGATACCTCCGCCCGCTCGCCCTCGTCGACGCGGTGGACCCACAGCAACTCGCCCGTGCCGGCGTCGATGGCGAAGGCCGCGCGCCGGGTGCCGCCGGTCGAGAAGAGCACGCCGTCCACCATCAGAGGCGTCGCCTGGAGGTTGAACTCGGTTTCCGGACCGAGGTTCGCGGTGGAGAAACGCCACGCGACCTCCAGATCCGCAAAGTTGTCGGCGGTGATCTGGTCGAGCGCCGCGTAGCGCGTGTTGGCGATGTCGCCGCCGTAGGTCCGCCACTCGCCGTTCGCCGTGCCCTGCGCGGCCGCGCCGGCCGCCGCCGCCAGCAGCGCACCGAGCACCGCGGCCCGCAGCGCGACCCGTCCGAAGTGGATGTGCATGCCGTCCTCCCGGAATTCGCCTTCGCTGGCGCCCCCAGTTTCCCTGTTCCGCGCCGAATGCACAACCCGCGCGTAGCGGACCGCGTCTAGAAGCGGACGCGGACGCCGAACGACGGCAGCAGCGGGAAGCCGGCCGTGGGCGACTCGACGAGGCGCGGCCGCGGGCCGTCGGGATCGTGCCGCAGCGCCGTTTCCAGCTCCACCGGGTTGTCGCGGTTGAGCAGGTTGATCACTTCGAGGTACCAGGACCAGCGGCCGGCGGCCCCGCCTGGGCGGTGCGTGACCCGCAGGTCGACCCGCGCGTAATGGGGCAGGCGCGCGCGCTGCAGGTTGTCGAGACCGCCGTAGTCCGCCGTGTAGATGAGCGCCCCGACCGCATCACGCGCCGGCACGAGGCGGCCGGCGGCATCCTCTTCCGCCGCCACGCGCAGGCCCAGGGCCGGGGTGTACGGAAAGCCGCTGGCGACCTGCGCCGTCGCGGCCACGCTCCAGCCATCGTTCAGCCGGTAGCGGCCGACCGCGTTGAATGCGTGGCGCCGATCGTATTCGAACGGATAGCGCAGGCCGTACGTCTCCCGGTCGGCCCGCCCCCAGGCGTACGACAGCCAGCCGGCGAGCCGGGCGGCGGGATCGGTCCGCGCCAGGTAGGCGTCGAGGCCGTACGCCTCGCCCTCGCCGCCGTTCACCGGGACGCTGGTGATGGTGGTCGCCGCCGGGACGCCGGCCTGCAGCGCGGCCGGAAAGTCGTAGCGCGCCAGCCGCCGGCCGCGCTCGGCGGCGGTCTCCAGGCGGCCGACGACCAGGTCGTCGAGTGCCTTGTAGTAGCCCTCGACGCGGGCCAGCACGCCCGCGCCCAGATCCCGCTCGTAGCCGAGCACGAGGTGGGTGGCGCGCTCGTGCTCGAGTTGCGAGACGTAGGCGGGCGACAGGTCCAGGAAGTAGTCCGACTGGATCAGCTTCTCGTAGCCCGGGCTCTGGGTATACAGCCCGCCGGCCGCGCGCAGCCGTCCAGCGCGCCCGAGCGCCACGGTGGCGGCCAGGCGCGGCGAGATCGTGACGCCGCCGTTCACCGTGCTCCAGTCCAGGCGCAGCCCCGGCTCCAGCGAGAAGCGCGTCGACGGCGCGTAGCGGTCCTGGATCCAGACGCCGCCGCGCGTCCCCGCGAGCGCCGAGTCGAGCGCGTCCGGCAGCGCCGCCCCACCCCGGACGCTGGTCGGGTTCGCGGCGTTCTCGTTGCGCTCGCCGCTGATGGTCTGGCGCACGCCGGTCGCGAGGCGGTGCAGCTCCACGCCGGCGTCGAGCGCGTGCGACGGCGTGAGCTGGAACGCCAGCTCCTGCCGCACGGAGATGTCGCGCACGGCCAGCGCGCGGTCGAAGATGATGCTGGAGAGGGCTGTCGCCTGCACGTCGTCGGGGGTGTTCGAGCGGCGCGTATCCGACTCGACGAGCGCGTTCACGTCCAGCAGATCCGTGTTGCGGTACCACGAGACGATGGTGCGCGACGTCGCGCGCTCCCCCACCAGCGCGTCCAGCCGCAGCGAGCCGAGGTCGTTGCCCGCGGTGGTCATGAACCGGCCCGACTCGCGCCCGTCCTCCTCGTCGAGCCGGAAGTCGGCGTTCTCGCGGCTCGTCAGTCCGAGCACCGACAGGCGGTGTCCCGGCCCGAGCTCCCAGTCGGCCTGCACCTGCACGTCGGCGAACGACGGGAAATCCTGATCCGAAACCAGGTTGGCCACCAGGTCGTAGTAGGTCCGCCGCCCGGTCACCAGCCACGACCCGCCCCCGGGCGCCGCCCCTTCGACCACGACGTTGCCGTCGGTGAAGCTGGCCGACGTCGAGCCCTGGAACGCGGGCCGTCCGGCGCGGTTGTCCACGACGAGGATCGACGACAGGCGGTCGCCGTACGCCGCCCCGAACCCGCCGGCCGTCAGCTCGAAACGGTCGACCGTCTCCGGGTTGAAGGCGCTGACCAGGCCGAACAGGCGGTAGGGATTGTGGATCTCCACGCCGTCCATCACCGTCAGGTTCTGGTCCGGCGTGCCCCCGCGCACGGCCAGCCGGCTGCCGAAGTCGCCCGTCGACGCCACGCCCGGCAGCGTGTCGAGCGCGCGGAACACGTTGTCGATGGCGCCGGCCACCTCCAGCACCTCGGCCGCGGCGATCGGCGTCGCCGACGGGCGCTCCGGCGCCTGCACCGGCGGCGTCACGCGCACGGTCTCGGCGAACGTGTTGCGGAACAGCAGGATCTGCAGCTCGGCGCCGGCGGCGAGCGCCGCGGGGTCGGGCGTGACCGTGTTGTCCAGGTAGCCGGATGCAGCGACGCGCAGGCTGGTCTCGCCGGCCGCGAGGGTGATGGTGAACCGTCCGTCGGGGCCGGCCGCGGCGGTTGCGGTGGCGGTCCGTATCTCCGCCCCCGGCACCGGCAGGTTCGTCTCGCCGTCGAGCACGACGCCGGCGGCTGCGGCCGGCGGCTGCGCCGCCGCGGCCGGCCAGGTTCCCGGGAGCAGCAGCGCCAGCGCGAGGAAGCCGCGCGGCCACTGCCGCACGCCGGGAACGTGGTGAGTACTCAACTACACCATGGTACCCTCAACCGACCCGGGCGGCGGCCGCGGACTGTCCCCCACCCGGAGCATGAATGTGAAGACCTCCGGCCGCGGATCGCACGACGCGCTGCACGTCGCCAGCCTCTGGTGCATCGCGGTCGCGCAGCCGCTCTTCGACGTCCTGCGGAGCAGTCCGGAGTTCTTCGTCGCCCACGACACGGGGCCGGCCGAACTGCTCGGTCTGGTCTTGCTGCTCTGCCTCGCCGCTCCGGCCGCGTGCGGGTTCGCGCTCTGGAGCATCGGCCGGCTCGCGCCCGCATGGCGCCCGCGCACCGCCGGCGCACTCGTCGGTGTGCTCGCCGCGGCAATCGCGCTGCAGGCGTTCGGGCCGCTCGGCGGCTGGCACGCCGGCCTGCCGCTGGCGCTGGCGGCAGCCTGCGGCGCGGCCGCGGGATACGCCTACGTCCGGCTCGCGCCGGTCCGGCTGTTCGCCACCTTTCTGTCGCCGGCCCTCGTGGTGGTGCCGGCGGTGTTCCTGCTCAGCCCGGGCATCGCAGGCTTGCTGACAGCCTCCGACGAAGAGCAGGCGCTCGACGTCGCTATCGGCGCCACACCGCCGGTCGTCGTCGTCATCTTCGACCAGTTGCCGCTCATCTCGCTGCTCGACGCCGACGGCCGCATCGACGCGTCCCTGTACCCGCACTTCGCCGAGCTCGCGGCCGGGTCGACGTGGTTCCGCAACGCGAGCGCCGTGGCCGAGTACACGGGGTTCGCGCTGCCGGCCATCCTGACCGGCAACTATCCGGAGCGGAGGGGCCTGCCGGTGGCGGCCGACCATCCGCGCAACCTGTTCACGCTGCTCGGCGGCCGCTACGGGCTGCACGTGCAGGAGCCGCTGACGGAGCTGTGCCCGGAGCGGCTCTGCCCGCCGGTCCGGACGCCGGCGACCGCGCGGCTGGCCGCCATCCTGAGCGACCTGGCGGTTGTATATCCGGCCGTCGTGCTGCCGGACGATCTCGCCGCGCGGCTGCCGCCCGTCACGCAGGGCTGGCGCGACTTCGCCGCGCGCGATACGTTCGCCGAGCGGTTCTTCGCGCCGCGGCCGGACCCGCGCGACATCGTCGCCGCGTTCATCGACCCGATCGGCGGCGGCGCGGACAGCGCCGATCCGCCGTTCCACTTCCTTCACGTACTGCTGCCCCATCATCCCTGGATCTACCTCCGCAGCGGCCAGCGGTTCACGCTGCAGCGGACCGACGTCGGCCTGCGCAACGAGCGCTGGCTGGACGACGAGTGGGCCGCAACCATCCGCTATCAGCGCCACATGCTGCAGGTGCAGTACGTCGATACGGTCGTCGGCGCGCTGGTGGCGCGCCTGCGCGCGGCGGGGCTGTACGACGACGCGCTGCTGGCCGTCACGGCGGACCACGGGGCGAGCCTGCGGCCCGGCTTCCCCTTCCTGCAGGCCACCGAGGCCTCGTTCGCGGACATCGCGGCGGTGCCGCTGTTCATCAAGCGGCCGGGGCAGCGCCAGGGCGTGACCGTGGACGCCAACGTGGAGACCATCGACCTCCTGCCGACGCTGGCGGCCGAGCTGCGCGTCCGCCTGCCGTGGACCACCGACGGCGCGAACGTGCTCGACCCGGCCTGGAGCGGCCGCCCCGCGAAGACGCTGCTGGCCGGCGGCGCGACCCGCCGCCTGAGCGGACCGGCCGATCTGCGCGGCGCCGTCATGGAACGCGTCGCGCACAAGCTGGCGCTGTTCGCGGACGGAGATCCGCTGCAGGCGGAGGCGGCGGGCGGGCGCACCGATCTGATCGGGGGGCGGGCCGCCGATTTCCCGGCGGCGCCGGCGGACATCGAAGTGACCGTCGACGTGCCGGAGCTGCTGGGCGCCGTCGACCCCGAGGGCGACTTCGTGCCGGCGCACGTCACCGGAACAGCGGCCGCGCGGGACGGCGAGCCGCCGCCGCTGCTGGTCGTGACGCTCAACGGCGTGGTCGCGGCGGTCACGCGGCCGTACTCCTTCAGCGCCTACGGCCGCGACGGCGCCTGGGAGGCGATCGTCGACCCCGGCCTGCTCCGGCCGGGCGCCAACACGCTGGGCGTCTTCGCGGTCCACGAGCGCGCCGACGGGACCGTCGCGCTGGCCGCAGCGTACGCCGGGGATGGCGAGCCGCGCGCCGTCAACCTGATCCTCGACACCGCCGCCGAGCTGCTGGGCGCGGTTGCCACGGGCTTCCACGGGCTGGAGCACGCCGAGGGCCGCGCGTTCCGCTGGACCACCGGGGAGGCCGGCATCAGCGTGCCGATCGACACGGATGCGCCGCCCGCCGAGCTGGCCGTCGACGTACTGATGACCGGCCGCCCCAAGCGGCTCCGCATCGAGATCGACGGCTGCGTCCTGCACGACGACACGATCAGCAACCGCTGGAGCGACGCGTTCGCGCTGGCCGACTGCCGGCTGACGCCGCCCACCCTGGAAATCCGGCTGACGGGCGACACGCACGTCCCGGAAACCGGCGACAACCGGACGCTAGGCGTCGGCGTCGCGGCCGTGGAGCTGCGCTGACAAACGCATACGGAGGGCAGGACTAAATCCGTTCGAAGCGCTTCTCGAGCTCCTGCCGCGACAGCCGCAGCAGCACCGGGCGCCCGTGCGGGCAGACCGTCGAGTAGGCGGTGTTTCGCAGCTCCCGGAGGAGCCACGACATCTTCTCCATGGTGAGCCGGTCGTTCGCCTTGACGGCGGCGTGGCAGGCGGTGGTGGCGGCGATCTGTCCGAGCGCGGCGGCGGCCCCCGTTCCCCGCTCCAGCCCTTCCAGATCCTCGGCCAGGGCACGGATGGCCGATTCGGATTCGGCGCGGTCGAGCACGCTCGGCACCGCCGCCACCTGCACGCTGTCGCCGCCGAACGGCGCGATCTCGAAGCCGAGGCGCGCCAGGTCCGCGGCGTGCGTCTCCAGGGCGGCCCGGCCGGCCGGCGGCAGCGTGATGACGAGCGGATCGAGCAGCCGCTGCGACTGCACCGGCCCCTCCGTCAAGCGGCGCATCACCTGCTCGAACAGGATTCGCTCGTGCGCCACGTGCTGGTCGATGATGACGATGCCGTCGTTGTCGACGGCGACGATGAACGTGTCGCGGCACTGCCCGAGGGGGATCAGCGGACCCGTGCCCATGGCGCTCAGGTCGGCGGCCGCGGGCGGCTCCGCAACCGCGGGGTCCCGGCCTTCGCGCACCGTGTCCCGGCCGTCCTCGCCGGGCGCCCGCCGGCGGAACACGTCGGTCACCGGCCCCCAGCGGCTGGCGGCTCCCAGCCCGCCCAGCACGCCGGGGATGGACTGCGCGCGCGGCTCCGGCACGACCGGCGCCGGCCGCTCCAGCGGCACCTGCGGGACGACATCCTGGCCGAGAGCCTCGCCGAGGGCGCGCCGCACCACCTCGTGCACCAGCGACTGCTCCAGGAACCGCACCTCGGTCTTGGCCGGATGCACGTTGACGTCCACGCGCTCCGGGGGCATTTCCAGGAACAGGTGCGCCTCCGGACGGCGCGGCTTGATCGTGGCCCGGCGGTACGCCTCGCCGATGGCGTGCGCGATCGTCTTGTCCCTGACGGCGCGGCGGTTCACGAACAGGTGCTGCGGGCCGTTCGCGGGCGCCTCGCCGGCCAGCGCCGCCGCGAAGCCGGACAGCCGTATGCCGGCCGCGTCCTTGCGCACCTCCACCAGGTCCGGCCGCTCGCCGTAGATCTGCTGGAACCGCTCTGCCAGCGACCCGGCCGGCGCGCAGTCGACCAGGGTGCGCGGCCCGCTGACCAGGGTGAAGCCGATCTCGTGGAACCCGAGCGCGAGCTGCGTGACGGCGCGGGAGATGTGCCCCGCCTCGGCGCCGTCCGACTTCAGGAACTTGCGGCGCGCCGGCACGTTGTAGAAGAGGTCCCGCACCTCGACGACCGTGCCGGGCGGGGCGCCCGCCGGCGCCACCGCCGCGGCGCCGCCTCCCTCCACACGCACCTCGACGCCTTCGCCGGCGCCGCGCGCCCGCGTCCGCAGGCGCAGGCGCGACACCGAGGCGATGCTCGGCAGCGCCTCGCCGCGGAAGCCGAGCGTGGCGATGGCGGCCAGATCCTCCGGCCGCGCGATCTTGCTCGTAGCGTGGCGCTCGACCGCCAACGCGGCGTCGGCGGCCGTCATCCCCTCGCCGTCGTCCTCGACGCGGATCAGCCGCTTGCCGCCGAACTCGATGGTGATGGCGATGCGTGCGGCGCCGGCGTCGAGGGCGTTCTCCACCAGCTCCTTGACCGCCGCGGCGGGACGCTCGACCACCTCGCCGGCCGCTATCTGGTTGGCCAGCCCCGCCGGCAGGCGGATGATCTTCCCTTCGGCGGTCACCTTGCTCGCGGGCCGGCTACCTGCGCGCCAGCGCCGCCTGCGCCGCGGCCAGCCGGGCGGTGGGCACGCGGAACGGCGACGCGCTGACGTAGTCGAGGCCGACGTCCTCGAAGAAGTCGATCGAGGCGGGGTCGCCGCCGTGCTCGCCGCAGATGCCCAGCTTCAGCTTCGGCCGCGCGCCGCGCCCCTTCTCCACCCCGATGCGCACCAGCGCCCCGACCCCGTCGGTATCGATCGACTCGAACGGGTCGCGGTTCAGGATGCCGCGGTCCTGGTAGTCCTTGAGGAACTTGCCGATGTCGTCCCGCGAGAAGCCGAACGCCATCTGCGTCAGGTCGTTGGTGCCGAACGAGAAGAAATCGGCGTCGGCCGCGATCGCGTCCGCCACCAGCACGCTGCGCGGGATCTCGATCATCGTCCCGACCAGGTACTTCACCCTGATCCCGGCCGTGCTGAGCGTCTCGGCCGCGACGCGATCGATCACCGCCTTCTGGTCGCGGAATTCGCCGACGTGCCCGACCAGCGGGATCATGATCTCGGGCACGACCTTCGCCCCCTCCCGCGCCAGCCGGCAGGCCGCCTCCAGGATGGCGCGCGCCTGCATCTCGGCAATCTCGGGATAGCTGATCGCCAGCCGCACGCCGCGGTGGCCCATCATCGGATTGAACTCGTGGAGCTGCTCGACGCGCCGCAGCAGCGCGCGCTTCTCCTCGAGCCCGTCCGTGCGGCCCTGCGCCTCGGCGCGCGCGATCTCGACCATCAGCTCCTCGCGCTTCGGCAGGAACTCGTGCAGCGGCGGGTCGATCAGCCGGATGGTGACCGGCTGGCCCCGCATCGCCTTGAACACGCCGTAGAAGTCCTCGCGCTGCAGCGGCAGCAGCTCGTCGAGCGCCGCCCGGCGCGCGGCCTCGGTCTCGGCCAGGATCATGCGCTGCACGATGGGGATTCGATCTTCGCCGAAGAACATGTGCTCCGTGCGGCACAGGCCGATGCCGCGCGCGCC
Source organism: Vicinamibacteria bacterium (assembly GCA_022820825.1). GTDB lineage: Bacteria > Acidobacteriota > Vicinamibacteria > Vicinamibacterales > UBA8438 > JAAXGX01. The sequence continues at coordinate 9,739 of JAJEEU010000002.1, read as the reverse complement.
GAAGGCGTAGGCGGTGGCGGCCTGGTCCGGCTGGTCGGCGTTGGCGCGGATGCCGAGCCGGCGCACCTTGTCGGCCCACTTCAGCAGCCTGGAGAACCGCCCGTAGATGTCCGAGCGGCGCTGGCTCAACTGGCCGGCCAGCACCTGCAGGATCTCGCTCGGCCGCGTCGCCACGCGCCCGATCTTGACCTCCCCGCTCAGCCCGTCGAACGAGACGTAGTCGCCCTGCTCGAAGCGCTGCCCGTTGACGGTCACCACCCGCTCGGACTCCGAGACATGGAGCTCGCCGGCCCCGACCACCGACGGCTTGCCCATCTGGCGTCCGACCACCGCCGCGTGCGAGGTCATCCCGCCCGTCGCCGTCAGCACGCCCTGCGCCACGTGCATGCCGTGGATGTCGTCCGGCACGGTCTCCTTGCGCACCAGCAACACGTCCCGGCCCTGCCGCGCCCAGCGCACGGCCTCGTCGGCGGTGAACACCACTTCCCCGCACGCCGCGCCGGGCGAGGCCGGCAGACCGCGCGTCACCGCGGGCAGCGCCGCCCAGGCCTTCGGATCGAACACCGGCGCGAGCAACTGGGTCAGCGCGTCGGGATCGACCATGCGCACGGCGTCCACCGGCTCGATCACCCCCTCCTCGACCAGGTCGGTGGCGATCACCACGGCCGCGTGCCCGGTGCGCTTCCCGTTGCGCGTCTGCAGCATGTAGAGCTTCTCGTCCTCGATCGTGAACTCGAAGTCCTGCACGTCGCGGTAGTGTTGCTCCAGCCGCTTCGTGATGTCGCGCAGCTCCGCGTAGGCGCGCGGCATCACCTGCTCGAGCTCGGCGATCGGCTGCGGCGTGCGGATGCCCGCCACGACGTCCTCGCCCTGCGCGTTGATCAGGAACTCGCCGTAGAACTCGTTCGCGCCGGTCGCCGGGTTGCGGGTGAAGCCGACCCCCGTCCCGGAGCGGTCGCCGGTGTTGCCGAAGACCATCGCCTGGACGTTCACCGCGGTGCCGATGGCGTCCGGGATGTCGTAGATGCGGCGGTACTCCTTCGCGCGCGGGTTCTGCCACGAGCGGAAGACCGCGTCGCGCGCCATGCGGAGCTGGCGCCGGGGATCGAGCGGGAACGGCTCGCCGCTCTCGCGGATGACGACCGCCTTGAACCGCTCCACGACCTCGCGCAGGGCGACCTCGTCGAGCCCGGTGTCGAGCTTGACCCCGCGGTGCGCCTTGACGCCGTCGAACTCCTCCTCGAACGCCTCCTTGGGGATCTCCAGCACGACGTTGCCGAACATCTGGATGAAGCGGCGGTAGCTGTCGAAAGCGAAGCGGCCGTTGGCGGTGCGCGCCTTCAGACCCTCGACCGCGCGGTCGTTCAGGCCGAGGTTGAGAATGGTGTCCATCATGCCGGGCATGGAGAACCTGGCGCCCGAGCGGACGGAGACGAGCAACGGGCGTTTGGCGGCGCCGAGCTTCGCGCCGGCGAGCTTCTCCAGCCTGCCGAGATGCGCCTCCATCTCCCGGTCGATGGCGGCCGGCACGCGGCGGCGCTGCGCGTAGTAGGCCGTGCACACCTCCGTCGACACCGTGAAGCCGGGCGGCACCGGCAGCCCGGCGTTGGTCATCTCGGCGAGGTTGGCGCCCTTGCCGCCCAGCAGGTCGCGCATGGACCGATCGCCCTCGGAGGAGCCGCCGCCGAAGAAGTAGACGTACTTGTGCGGCGGTGCGGAATCCTGGCGTGCGGCCGCGTTGCGGGTGGACGTACGGGTACGGGTCTTGCTGTTGGATGACTTGCTGGGCATGCGCGTGGGTCGGGCTCTCCGCGGGGTAGTCCCCCGGTCGTGAAACGCTGTTTCGATTGTGCGTTCGGGACGCTGCGCGAGGCGCAGGGGTATTTTATAGAGTTTCTGCACATGGAAACCGCCATCCGGATGCGCGGCGTCACCAAGACGTTCGGTCGCATGACCGCCGTGGACGGGATCGACCTCGACGTGCCGCGCGGCGGCCTGTACGGCTTCATCGGACCGAACGGCGCCGGCAAGACAACCACGATCCGCATGATCATGTCGATCCTGCTGCCCGACGCCGGGGAGGTTTCCATCCTGGAGCGCGCGTCCGCACTGGAGGCGAAGGACCGCATCGGCTACCTGCCGGAGGAGCGGGGCCTGTACCGGCGCATGCGGGTGCGGGCCTTCCTGCGCTACATGGCCCACCTCAAGGGCGCCGACGGGCCCGGGCTCGACGCGAGGATCTCCGCGGCGCTGGAGCGCGTGGGCCTGACCGGCGTCGAGCGCAAGCGCTGCGACGAGCTGTCCAAGGGCATGTCGCAGAAAGTGCAGTTCGTGGCGGCGACACTGCACGGGCCGGACCTGCTGATCCTGGACGAGCCGTTCAGCGGGCTCGACCCGGTGAGCATGCGGACGCTGCGGGACATCGTCCTGGAGGAGCACGCGCGGGGCGCCACCATCCTGCTCTCGACGCACGTCATGCCGCAGGCCGAGGACATCTGCGAGCACGTCGTCATGGTGCACCGGGGCCGCAAGGTGCTCGACGACGGGATCGCGGCGATCCGCGGCCGGCACGATCCGCGCTCCATCCAGTTGGAGCCGCTCGATCCCGACGCGGACACGGCCGGACTGACCGCGATTCCGGAAGTAGAGGGCGTACGGCCCGCGGACCGCGGCGCGGAGGTCCTGCTGCGCGACGGGGCCGACTCCGCGCTGGCGATGCGGCGCATCCTCGAGCGACTGCCGGCCGCGCGCATCGAGCTGACGCGCCCGCGCCTGGAGGACGTGTTCGTCGAGCTCGTGGCCGGCGGGTCGTCCGCCGGCGAGCACGACCGGCTCCGGGCGGCGCTGCGCAACGGCGGCGGGGAGAACGCATGAAGCGCATCCTGCACGTCGCGGCGCGCGACTTCGTGGCGATTGTGGCCACCAAGGGTTTCCTCATCGGACTGCTGGCCGCACCGGCGATGGGCGCCGCGTTCGTGGTCCTGGCGCCGATCCTCTTCGACGACAGCGGGTACCGGATCGAGGGCGAGTACGGCGTGATCGACCCGACCGGCCGGGTGTTGTCCGAGATGGAGGCCGCGCTGGACCCGGACGCGCTCGCCCGCGAGCGCGCGGAAGACATCCGCCGCAACCTGGATCAGATGCCCGAGGCCGTCCGCGGCATGGCCGGCGACGCGGTCCGGCAATCGCTGGACGACGACGGCGGCCCGCCCCCCGAAGTCCGCCTGACGGCGCTGGCCGCGACCATGGACGTGGAGGCCGCGAAGGCGTGGCTCACCGCTGAACGCGAAGGGGCGCAGCGCAAGGCGCTCATCGTGATCCACCCCGATGCCGTGCGGGGTTCCGGTCCCGCGGGCGAGCTCGGCGCCTACGACCTGTACGTGCCCCCCGGCCTCGACGACCGGGACCTCGGGTTCATGTACCGAACCGTCCGGGAAGCCATCGTCAACGCCCGCGTCGCGGCCCACTCCCTGGAGCGGGCCGAGATCGAGGCGCTGCTGCGGGTGCCCCGCCAGCCGTCGACCACCATCGGCCCGGACGCCGAGCGGCAGACCGTGGCGGGACTCAACGAATTCCTCCCGCTGGGGTTCATGATCCTCATGTTCATCGGCATCGTCAGCGGCGGCCAGACCATGCTCGTCTCGACCGTCGAGGAGAAATCGAGCCGGGTGGTCGAGGTGCTGCTCTCGGCCGTGTCGCCCATGGAGCTCATGGCCGGCAAGCTGCTCGGCGGCGTCGCGGTCAGCCTGCTCACCATCGGGCTCTATCTCGCCATCGGGCTGGCGCTGCTGGCGTCGTTCTCGCTGTTCGGGCTGTTCGATCCCTGGCTGATCCCGTACTTCGTGATCTTCTTCCTGATCGGCTTCTTCGTGATCGGTTCGCTGATGCTGGCGGCGGGCGCCGCCGTCAACGACATGCGGGAAGCGGGCCAACTGCAGGGGCCGTTGATGATTGTCGTGACGGTCCCGGTGTTCCTGTGGCCGGCCATCTCCCGCAGCCCGGATGCGCCTTTCGCGGTCGTGATGAGCTACCTGCCGCCCGTCAACACCTTCGCCATGGTGGTCCGCATGGCTTCCACGCAACCGCCGCCGTGGTGGGAGGTCTGGCTCTCGATCGCCGTCGGCCTCGCGTCTGTCGCCGCCGCCGTCTGGGCCGCCGCCAAGGTCTTCCGCGTCGGCCTGCTCATGTACGGCAAGCCCCCCGACCTGAGGACCCTGCTCCGCTGGGTCCGCGCCGCGTAGACCGACTATTCTTCGCCCATCTCGGCGATGACCCCCATTTACATGTGTAAAATGGGAGTATGTATCCCAGAAATATTGCCGATCCATCCAGTACAGGCCGCAGTTTCTTCCTGTTCGGCCCGCGCGGCACGGGCAAGACAACCTGGGTGCGGCAGCAGTTCCCGAACGCCGTCCACCTCGACCTGCTCGATCACGCGCTGTACCTCGACCTGCTGTCGCGGCCGCAACGGCTGCGGGAGCTGATCCCGCCGCGCCACGACGGCTGGATCGTCCTCGACGAGGTGCAGCGCGTGCCGCTCGTCCTCAACGAGGTTCACCGGCTCATCGAATCCGAAAGCCGGCGGTTCATACTGACCGGGTCGAGCGCGCGCAGCCTGCGCCGGGGCGGCGTCAACCTGCTGGCCGGACGGGCGCGCACGCATCACATGTTTCCCCTGACGGCGACCGAGGCGGGGGCCGACTTCGATCTGGAGCACGCACTGCTCTACGGCCAGCTCCCGTCCGTATACACGCAGCCGGATCCCGGCGGCTACCTGGCCTCGTACGTCGCGAGCTACCTGCGGCAGGAAGTACTGGAAGAGGGACGCGTCCGCAACCTGGCCGCGTTCGGCCGCTTCCTCGAGAGCGCCAGCTTCTCCCAGGCCGACATCCTCAACGTGGCGGCAGTCGCGCGCGACACCGGCGTTGACCGCAAGACGGTATCCGCCTACTTCGATCTGCTCGAGGACCTGCTGCTCGCCGCGCGCGTGCCGGTGTTCACCCGCCGCGCACGGCGCCGCATGGCCGGCCATCCGAAGTTCTATCTGTTCGACGCCGGGGTCTACCGCGCGATCCGGCCGGCCGGCCCCCTCGACAGCCCCGAGGAAATAGACGGCGCCGCCCTGGAGACGCTGGTGTACCAGGACCTGCGTGCCGCCATCGCCTACCGCTCACTTGACCTGAAGCTGTTCACGTGGCGTACCGCGGCGGGTGCGGAGGTCGACCTGATCGCCTACGGGAGCGACGGCCTGCTTGCCATCGAGGTCAAGCGCAGCGGCAGGATCCGCCCCGCCGACCTGCGCGGACTGCGGCAGTTCAAGGGCGACTACCCGGACGCGCGCTGCATGCTGCTGTTCGGCGGCGACCGCCGCGAGCACCGCGACGGCATCGAGCTCCTGCCGGTGGGCGAGGCGCTCGCCGATCCCACGCTGGTGCTGGGATAGCGCCCGCAGGGCGGCTGCTACCTGGAGGCCGCTTCCGCCTGCTCGTCGGCGATGGCGTCGATGCGCGTGAACCGCTCGATGACAGTGACCGGTCGAGCAGGAACGTAGTGGGGCGCCTTCAAACTCGGGGCGTCAACATCTCGATGAGCGTATCGACCTTGCCCTCGACGCGGGCCACCTTGCTCTCGACGCGGGCTATGGCCTGGCCGTTGGCGTCGATGCGGTCTCCGAGGGCCTTGTGAGCATGGGCGTTCAGCTTGCTGTAGTACGCGGCGATCCGCCACCCGGCGAACATTACCCCGGACACGCCAGCGACGATCGTTACGATTTCTACGACAGACACGACGCCATCCTACCACGCACCAATGTTGCAATTCGGCTGCCGGCGGTACTCACAAGGGGTAACTGTACTGCCGGTGTCAGCCTTCGGCGTTCGAACGCCGCCAACGCCGCTGCTCACCGCGCTCAAGCATCGATGTCGCGTTCGATGGCGTCGAGCTCGGCATTGACGCGCATGCTCTCCTGCCGGACCCGCTGGGAGGAGGCGCGGAGCCGGTCAGCGCGTATGCGAGCCCGCTGGTCGCGCTCCGGGCGTTCCAGCACCCGTCTGTCTGTAGCCGACTCTAGTGAGCGATAATGGTGTTCCACGAGAGAATCCTACGCGACAGCATCTGCAGAGACCCCGTCGAGGCGATGTCCAGACTCGGCAGGCTCAACTCGCACTCACTACCTGTCGTGCCTCGCGTGCTCTGATACCACTAGATGTGGTAGTCTATCGCCAGTAATGCTCGTTTCTGCTCGTTCTGGCACATCCGAGCCCGTTGGCGCCCCGCAGTCCCTTTCAAAGCTTGGCGAAATTCTCACTCCCGACGAAGTCGCGGCGTATCTAAAAGTTCCAAAGAAAACCGTCTACAAGCTGCTGCAGTCCGGAGAACTAGCCGGCTTCAAGGCCGGAAAGCACTGGCGCGTGGCACGCGACGACCTTGGCGCGTGGATTGCTTCACAGTCGCAGAAGAACGGGGAGCGGGCTAAGTGACGGTTGCCGAGCGCGTGACGTTTTCGGGCCACGAGACGTTTCCGTTTCGGTACACGTGGCTCAAGAAGGCAGTCGATGCCGTGGACGCCGACGAGTACGCGTTCCACGCCGACGACGCGATGGTCAAGCTCGGCGTCGGCAAGAACATGGTGGCCTCGATGCGGCACTGGGGCATGGCCACCGGCATGCTGTCGGAGGCGCCGGCGCGGCGCGGCAGCCGCATCCGACCGCAACGCGCGACGGACCTTGGCCGGCGGCTGTTCCGGGATGGCGGCTGGGATCCCTTCCTCGAAGATCCGGGCACGCTGTGGCTGCTTCACTGGCAGCTCGTGAGCGTCCCGGAGCGGGCTACCACCTGGTGGTGGGTGTTCAACCAGTATCCCGGAATGGTCTTTACGCGCACCGATGTTCAGGAAGCGCTCCAAACGCTCGTTGCTCAACGGGGCTGGACACGCGCAACCCCCGCGTCCCTGAAACGCGACATCGATGTCTTTATCCGCACGTACGCCCCGCAAAGGCGTCGCAACGTCCTGCTGGAAGACACCCTGGACTGCCCGCTGGCTGAGCTGGGTGTGATGCGTGCCTCGAGCCGGCAGCAGAATTTCGCTCTGATCAGGAGCGACCACGAGTCGCTGCCGGACGAGGTGTTCGCGTACGCACTAGCGGACTACCTGCGGCGGCGGCCGAGTCAGACCCAAACCGTGACGCTCGAAGACCTGGCGTTCGGCGAGGGCGCGCCGGGACGTGCATTCTGCCTCGACGAGCCTGGACTGCTCGGCCGTCTCGACCGTCTGGAAGCCGTCACGGATAGCGGCGTGGTGTTCGACGAAACGGCCGGGCTGAAACAGATCTACGTGCATCAAGTGCCAGACCCTGTCACGTTGCTGCAGCAATATTACGAATCACGCGCGGCGGAGACGCGGAACCGATGGTCGCAAGCGAGAGTACGACGAGCCTCCTGAACCTGGTCGAGGTAGGCCGCCGCTTTCAGCGCGCCGTCAACCTCAGCCGCGACACGGGTTCGCCCGACGCGCTAGACGGCTACCTGATCACGCCCGCTGTGCGCCGCGCCCTGGCGCAAATCGCCGGCGGTCTCGGCGACGAGGAGGGCGACCGGGCGTGGAGTCTCGTTGGACCATACGGCTCGGGCAAGAGCGCGTTCGCCGTCTTTCTCGCCGACCTGCTGTCGCCGAGCAACTCAGCGGCGGCGAAGACGGCCAGACGGCTCCTGAACGGAGCCGGCGAGGCGCCGCTCTCCGACCAGGCGCTCTATCCGTCGGTCCTGACCGCGGAGCGCGCGCCGCTCGACACGCTCCTGCTGAAGTCCCTGGACACGACACTCGAAGGCATCTGGAAACACCAGCGCGGAAGGAAGCCGCAGGTCTTGCAGACCGTCAAGCGATACTTGAACGGATCGGCCCCATCGCCTTCCCGTTGCGCAACATCCGATGTCGTCAACTGCTTCGAGGAAGCGGTCGAGACGATCGCCGACAAGACTGGCGCTGGCCTGCTGCTCATCGTCGACGAGGCAGGCAAGGCGCTGGAGTACGCCGCGCAGCAGCCGACCCGCGGCGACGTCTATCTCCTACAGGCGCTCGCGGAAGCGGCCGCGCGCAGCAACGGTGTGCCGTTCGTCATCCTTACCGTTCTCCACCAGTCGTTCGACCAGTACGCCCACCAGTTGGGCTCGTCCGACCGCAACGAATGGGCGAAAGTGCAGGGCCGCTTCGGCGAACTGGCGTTCCGCGAAGGCGGTGACGAGATCATCCGTCTCACCGCGTCGGCAATTCACCGGACCGGTCGCTTCCGGGCACCCCGTGGCTGGAACCAGACCGTGTCGGCAACCGCCGCCTGGGTTGCGGACGGTACGGGCTGGAACAGGCGGCAGCTCGCGAAGTACTTGAACGCCTGCTGGCCGCTGCATCCCGTGACAACTGCTCTGCTCGGACCGCTCTTTCGCGGGCGGCTGGCCCAGAACGAACGGTCGCTCTTTGCCTTTCTGGCAGCCGGCGAACCGCTCAGCTTCCGCGACTTTCTGCGCACGCACGGACCCGGCCGGCTCTATACCGCCGACCGGCTGTACGACTACGCGACGGGCATGCTGGGCAGCCGCGTCCTCAGCCGGGACGGACGGCAGTGGGCAGAGATCGACACCGCGCTCAAGCGGTTGCCCTCGGAATCGGAAGCCGTCGATGAGCAGGTGCTCAAGACGGTCGGCTTGCTGGGGATGCTCGGCGATCAGGTCGGCCTGCGCGCGTCGGCGGACGTCGTGAGGACATGTATAGATGATGGGGACGCCGCGGACGAGGCACTGGAGCGACTCAGGCAACGGTCGATCCTCGTCCACCGGCAGTTCCGCGACGCATTCCAGATCTGGGAAGGCAGCGACCTGGATCTGGACGATCTCGTATTCCGCGCAGGCCAGTCCCTGCCGGCTTCGTTCTCGGTAGCGACGGCACTGCAACAGCAGGCGCCGAGGACGCCGCTTGTGGCGCGCCGCCACCTGTTCGAGACCGGGACGCTGCGGTACTTCGACGTGCACTTCGTCGACGTCAGCCGGCTGCTCCAGCAAGCACCGCTGCAACTGCAGGGCGAAGGAGACGGCATCGTCGTCCTGACGTTGCCGAGGACCGAGAAGGAAGCACGCGATCTCGTCAAGCAGCAGATATTCGCCGGCCTGGCCATCGAGCGAGCCGCAGGCGGGAAACCCGTCGTGCTGGTCGTCCCCGAATCCTCCGCGCGCCTAGCAGAGCTCGCGCACGAGCTTGCCGCTTCGCAGTCAGTCCAAACGTCAACCCCCGCGTTGCAGTCCGACCCGACCGCACGAAGCGAGCTGAACGGACGCGTCGAGGAGCTCGAACGCCAAGTGGCGGCCGAAGTCGGGCGGGCATTCGCTCCCGACCGCAGCGCGTGGTACACGGCTGAAGCGCGTCTGGAAGTCAAGTCGTGGCGGGACGCTTCGGGTGCGCTCTCCACGCGGTGTGACGAGCACTTCAATGGTGCGCCGCCGATCAAGAACGAGTTGCTCAACCGCCGAGCACTTTCGACGTCAGCCGCCCGCGCACGCCGCAACCTAATCGAGGCGATGATCCGGCGCAGCGACGCCGCGCAGTTGGGCTTTGTTCCGCGTCAACTACTTCTGCCGCTGAACGTCAACTATTTTTGCCGGTTGTGAGGAGCGCGAGGTCAATATCGAAGAGGATGCTGCCGTTTCACCGTTTGGGCGGCGCATGCGCCGCCCAAACGGTGTGCGGGCGACG
>JAJEEU010000017.1 GCA_022820825.1 Vicinamibacteria bacterium | reverse complement strand
CGCGGGCGCCGGCAGCAGCTCCTCGGCGTGCGCGGGATGCCGCCAGACCTCCGGGCCGTTGTCTGCAGCGCCGCCGCTGGCGGCGGCCGGCGGCACCTGCGCGATGGAGAGGAACTCCGCGAACCGGCGGGCCGACAGCCGCTCCGCGGCGCAAGCCAGCAACGCCAGGAATGCCCGGCCGGCGGGATCCGGCAGGCGTGTCCCCGGACCGAACCACGCCGGCGCGCCGGCCCGGCCGAGGGCAGTCTCCAGCGGCGCGGCGTAGACGTGCGGCGCGCGCACCAGGATTGCCATGCGGTCGAACGGAACGCCGCTCGCCGCCTCGTTGAGAATCGCGCGAGCGATTTCCGTGCACTCCCGTCCCTCGCCGGGCGCGGAGAAGAACACGACGTCGTCGCCGGCAGCGGATGGTGTGGACGGTGCGTCGGCAGTGAACAGGTAGCGGCGCACGCGCGCCAACGCGCCCTGGTCGTCCGCATCCACGGGGCGTTCCACGCGGGCGCCGGGCAACTGTTCCAGCGCGGCGAGCGTCCGCCGGTCACCCTCCGGCGCGGTCGCGAGCAGTCGCGGCGCGCGCGCCGCCAGCGCGGCTACCAGCGCGCGCGTCGCCGCATCCCGAACCGCTACGTCGAGGAGCAGAATCGGTCCCGACGGCAACGACTCCCCCGCCAGCGCCGCCGCGGCCGCAGCACGCAACAGGCCGGCCGCATCCACGAGTCCGGCCGCCGCCAACTGCCGGTCGAAACGCCGGGCCAGCACGGCGAGATCGGACGCGGCGGCGCCCAGCCGATCCAGGCTGGCGAGATCGACACCGGCGTGCCGCAATTCCTCCAGCGTCGCAGCCAGCGTCCCCGCAAAGCTCGGCACGGCGGCGACCCTTGCGAGGTGCTCGAGCGCGTCCGCCTCGCGTTCCTCGAACGCGGCGCGCGCCGCCACCGCTTCCACGTTGAGCCCGACCGCCGGCACGCAGCCGCGGCTGGCCAGGTCTGCAGTGGCGAGCTCTACCGCCAGTTGCCGCAGGCTGTAGCGGCGGAGACCGAAGCGGGCGCTCCCATCCGCCAGGACGCCGCGGGCGAAATCGTCAGCCGCCGCGCGGCTCTCGCCGACGACCACGCACTCGTCAGCCGGCGGGACCGCCGCAATGAACCGCCGCGCCGCGTCCATGCGGACGGCCGCCGAGGCGGAACACAGAATGGCTGGTGCAGGGGCCGGCACGGACACCTGGCGCTAGGAGCGTTCCCGCTGCGGACCCGCGCCGCGGCGGTTGACCGGCCCGACGTAGCGATCGCTGGCCACCCCGGATGCGGCGAACGCCGCCTGCATGGCGTCGGCCACGGCTGCCGCGGTGGAATCGGAACCGGCAAACGCGAACAGCGACGGACCCGAGCCGGAGATGGAGCAGCCCAGCGCGCCGGCGTCCAGGGCAGCCTGCCGGACCTCCGCGAAGCCCGGCACGAGCGGCGCCCGGATCGGCTCGACCAGCGCATCGCTGATGCTGCGGCCGAACAGCTCCAGGTCGCCGGTATGGAGCGCGTGCACCAGGGCCGCGATGTTGCCGAGGTTGGCGACCGCCTGGCCGATCGCGAAGCGGTGCTGCGCGACTAGCCGCCGCGCCTCGGCCGTCAGCACCTCGACGTGCGGATGGACGAGCACGATGCGCAACGCGTCGGGAACCGGCAACCGGATCAGGTCGAGGGGGTCGTTGCCGCGGATCAGCACGATGCCGCCGAGCACGCACGGCGCGACGTTGTCGGCGTGCGGCGCGCCGGACGCCGCCGCCTCGCCGCGCAGGGCGCAGCCGACCAACGCCTCCTTCGGCAGCGTGTCGCCGAACAGCGCGCCGACCGCCGCCGCGCCCGCCACGCTGCTGGCCGCCGAGCTGCCCAGCCCGCTGCCGAGCGGCATCTGCTTGTGCAGGGCCAGGCGCACGCCGCGGTCCGCGACCCCAAGGTGCTCCAGCGCCGCCCGGGCGGCGATGCCGACCACGTTCTCGTTCGGGTCCGTGCCGAGCGAGTCGGCGCCGGTAACCTCGGTGATCTCCACGCCCGGCTCGTCCCGGATCTCGGCCTCGACCAGGTCCCCCGGCCGCTCCAGCGCCAACCCCAGCACGTCGAACCCCGGACCGAGGTTGGACGCGGTCGCCGGCGCGAACACCCGCACGCGTTCAGGCATGCGATCGATTATGCCCGACGCGCCGCCCTGATACCCTGTGCCGCACACCATGCGCCTCGTGGACCTGTCGCACACCGTCGAGCACGGCATGACGACCTACCCGGGCTTGCCCGCGCCGGTCATCGCCGATCACCTCTCGCGCGCCGACTCGGCAGCCGGCTACGACCCCGGCACCACGTTCCAGATCGGCCGCATCGAGCTGGTCGCCAATACCGGCACTTATGTCGACGCCCCGTTCCACCGCTACGCACAAGGGGGCGATCTGGCCGACCTGGAGCTGGCGTCGCTCGCGAACCTGCCGGCCATCGTGTGCCGTGCGGCGGGCGGACGGCGGGCGCTGGGACCGGAGCTGTTCGAGCGGCGCGACGTGTCGGGAAGGGCCGTGCTCGTGCAGACGGGGTGGGATCGCCACTGGCGCACGCCCGCCTATTTCGAGGGACATCCGTACCTGACGCGCGCGGCGGCGGAGCTGCTGCGGGAGCGAGGCGCCGTGCTGGCCGGCATCGACTCGCTCAACATCGACGACACCGCGGACGGCGCCCGTCCGGCGCATTCCGTGCTGCTGGGCGCCGGCATCCCCGTGGTGGAGCATCTGCGCGGACTCGACGGGCTGCCCGACGACGGCTTCCGCTTCTTCGCCGTCCCGGTTAAGGTCCGCGGCATGGGGTCCTTTCCGGTGCGCGCGTTCGGCCTGCTGGATACTTGAAGCCCGTGCGGAGCGTGATCCTCGATCTCCACGGCACCCGCGGCGTGCTGCGGCTACTTGGCCTTCAGGCTGCTGCAGTGTCGCCGTAGTACGGCGACGGCAGTGTCGGGTATGCGCGGAAAACGTGCTCGAACACGGCGTCGGACCTGGCCGTCACGTCGTCTTCGGAATAGGTGCCGTCGGGCAGGCCGGTCTCGTCGCTCCAGAGAAAGTCGCGGATGGCGACGTGGACGGCATCCCGCGTCGCTTCCTTCGTTGCCGCCGTCCTCGCCCTGCGTGCCGGCAAACGTCGCCAGCGCCTTGCGCAGGTGCCTCAGAACGCCGCAGTAGTCCACGATCAGGCCGTTGTTCTTTCCCTCGTTGACCCGGTTGGCGCGGGCGATGGCCTGCATCAGGGAGTGGGCCTTGAGCGGCTTGCCGCGCATCGCGGCGGGCAGGTCCATGCCCTCCGTGATGAGCCGCCGGTGCGGGATGATGTCCAAGTCCCAGCGGCGGAACTTCTCGACCTCGTCCGACGTTCGGTGTTCGAATGAGAGGGTAGCCAGTATGCTCCGTCGGCGCCGTGGCGTGGAGGCAAGCGACGATGAACTCACAGACATCGTCAAGTGTCACCCCTGAGCTTGTCATTGCCGCGTGATCTATCGCCGTATCTCTTGCCCCCGTACCGTGAGTCGGTACTTCTGGCTCCTCGCCGACGGCGACTCGGGGCGGGTCATCTCGACCAGTCCGGCGGAGATGGCCGGGCGGATGTAGTTGTTGCGGAACGTGGGGCGGTGCGACAGGCCCAGTTGCGCCATGAGCTCGGCGGCGGACTTGGGGCCGTCCTGGAGTGCGGCTAGCAGCCTTGCCACCTGGTCGGTCACCTGGTCGGTCACCTGGTCGGTCACCGCGGGGGAACGGAGCGCAGCGAGAATCGCGTGCAGCATGAACGCGACGAACGGCGTGCTCTCACCATCCGCCGAGCTCTGCCTGATGTCTTCGTAGTACTCGCGTTGCCGGGCCCGGACAAGGCTCTCGACGGGGATGTGGGCGAACAACGGCTTCCAGCGGGTCAGGATCAGCGTCTGCCAGAGGCGGCCGAGGCGGCCGTTGCCGTCATCGAAGGGGTGGATGAACTCGAACTCGTAGTGGAAGACCGAGCTTGCGACCAGGGGATGCTCGTCGGTGCTGCCGAGCCAGGCCAACAGGCGGGTCATGAGTTGCGGCACGCGCTCAGCCGGCGGACCGACGTGGTGCACTCGTCCCTGCCCCATCACGGCCACACCGCCCCGGCGATAGCGGCCGGGCGCGTCCAGCAAGGCTGCCGTCAGAACCGCGTGGGCGCGAAGCAGATCGGCCTCGCTGGCCGGGTCCCATTGTTCGAACTGTTCGTACGCCTCGATGGCGTTGCGGGCTTCCTGCACGTCCCGTAGCGGGGCGATGACCGGCTTGCCATCGAGAATCGTCGAGATCTGGTCCTCGGTGAGGACGTTGCCCTCGATGGCCAGTGAACCCTGGATTGTGCGGATGCGGTTGATGCGCCGCAGCCGCAGATCCTGTGCGACGCCGGCCGCCTCGGCGCGGCCGAGCGCTTCGCCGATCTGCTCGACGCGGGACAGCATTTCCGGCGTGATCGTGTACGGCGGACGCGTCGTCATATACCCAGCTTCTCGAAGTTCTTGCGGATCTTCGCCGCGAGGACGGCCGGACGGTCTCGCCGTCGTCGCCCTCCCACTCGATGCACCAGCCGCCCCTCCTCGACTGCGCGCCGCAGATGCTCGAACGCGATTTCGAGAAACCGCGCCGTCTCGCCGCGGTAGAGGCGCACGACGGCCAGCAGGTTCTGCTGCTGCTCGGGGCTGAAGTCGCAAATCTTGCGCGTGACCTTGCGGTAGATGCCGCGCGCGTCGATCATCACGTCCACGTCGCCCGTCTCCAGCAGCCTGCGCCGTACCGCCGCCTCGCCGCCGCCGGCGCTGGACGCCTGGGACGACATGACGAAGCCGGCGCGGCCCGTCTCGTTGAGGTAGCTGTAGAAATAGCTGATCCAGACGTAGTTGCCGTTGCCGACCTTCCGTCTCTTGTTGGCGCCGGGCAGGCCGAACGGCAGGCGGGGGTCCGTCTTGACCTTGTCGGCGTCGATCTCGTCCACGCCGAGACTCTCGTAGTCGGCCTTGATGGATTCCATGGCCCCGAGGATCGCGCCGGCGCGATCCTCACCGTCGGGCAAGGCCACAAGGTGGTCGAACCGCGCCTCGGGTCGCAGGAAGATGGCGCTCCGCTGGGAGTAGTCCTCCTTTGTGAGCGCGCGGGTCTTGCCGCCACGCTTCGGCAGACTGGCCGTGATGTCGTCCTTGACCGCCATGTAGCGGCTGTAGGCGTGGCGCAGGAAGACCAGGCCCATGACCGGCAGGAAGTACTGGTTGCTTGCGTATTTCGAGTTGGAACGCAGCGTGTCGGCGGCTTCCCAGAGACGCCTTCGATGACATCGATGTGCTCTAGCTGAGACATGTCGACCGCGGAGCCGTGATCGTAGCAGTCCGCCGCCGTGGCCACTTGCGCCTCCGCGCCGCTGCCACTAGCATCGCGGCGATGCGTGACCTCCGTACCCGACAAGCGATCCGGCGGATGATGGCCGCGGCGACCGTGCTCCTCGGCGCCGCGCCGGCCGCAGCCCAGGACAGCCAGGCCGAAGCGGTTTGGGAGCGCCAGTGCACGGCGTGCCACAGCGGGACGTCCGATTCGCGCGCCCCGAGCCGCGAGACGCTGGCGCTGACCTCGCCGGAGGCCGTTGTGCGTGCGCTGACCTCGGGCACGATGCAGGAACAGGGCGCCGCGCTGAGCGTCGAGGAGCGGCTGGCGGTGGCGGGGTTCCTCACGGGCCGCGCGCCCGCGGAAGACGGCCTGGCCACCTGGGATCTGTGCGCCGCATCGCCGCCGATGCCGGATCCGTCCGCGGCGCCGCGCTGGAACGGCTGGGGCGTCTCGGCGCGCAACACGCGCTTCCAGCCGGCGGACCAGGCCGGGCTGAACGCGGCCGACGTGCCGCGACTGACACTGCGGTGGGCGTTCGGTTTTCCGGCGGCGACCCACGCCTGGTCGCAGCCGGTGGTCGCCGGCGGGCGCCTGTTCGCCGGGAGCCACAACAGCCAGGTCTACGCCCTCGACGCCGCGACCGGCTGCACGCACTGGATATTCACCGCCCGCTCGGCCGTGCGCAGCGCGATCAGCGTGGCGCCGCATGGGGACAGCCATGCCGTGTATTTCGGAGACCTTGCCGGGACGGTGTACGCGGTCGACGCCGACACGGGCGATTTGCTGTGGAGCCGGCGCGTCGACGAGCACCCCGTGGCGCGCATCACGGGCGCGCCCACGTTGTTCGAGGGCCGGCTGTACGTCCCGGTGTCGTCGCTGGAGGAAGCGTCCGGGCTGATTCCCGGGTACGAGTGCTGCCGGTTCCGCGGCAGCATCGTCGCCCTCGACGCCGCTACCGGCGGCGTGATCTGGAAGACGTACACGCTGGACGAGCCGACTCCCATCGGGCAGACGCCGGGCGGCGCCCGGGGGTGGGGTCCGTCCGGGGCGGCAATCTGGAACGCGCCGACGATCGACGCCGCGCGCGGGGTGCTCTACGCGGCGACCGGCAACCAGTACACCGGCCCGGAGCGGGAAACGGGCGACGCGGTCATCGCCCTCGACCTGCGCGACGGCGCCTTCAAGTGGACACGGCAGCTCCTGCCGGCGGACATCTTCGGCTCCACGTGCCTGCAGGGGGCCGCGCCCCCCGTGTGTCCGGAAGAAGCGGGCCCCGACTACGATTTCGGCAACTCGCCGATTCTCGCAACGCGGCCCGACGGCCGCGACCTGATCGTAATCGGGCAGAAATCGGGTGTCGGCTGGGCGCTCGACCCCGACAACGAGGGCGAGGTCGTCTGGCAGTACCGCGCCGGCGCGGGCGGCCTGAACGGCGGTATGCAGTGGGGGTCGGCCACCGACGGCGAGCGGGCGTACTTCCCTGTCTCCGATGCGCCCTACCCCGGCTTCGAGCTGCCCGATCCACCGCCGCCGGGCGGCCTGCACGCGGTGCGCCTCGACACGGGTGAGCGGGTCTGGTTCGCCCCGCCGGCCGAGCCCGTCTGCGACCCGGGTCCCGGCTGCAACGCGGCGCAGCTCGCAGCCATCACCGTGATTCCGGGTGTCGTCTTCTCGGGATCCAACGACGGCGCGTTGCGCGCCTACGACACCCGCGACGGCAGCGTCATCTGGGAATACGATTCGAACCGTGCGTTCGAGACGGTGAACGGCGTGCCGGCCAGCGGCGGCTCGATGAGCGCCGCGGGGCCCGCCGTCGTGGACGGCATGGTGTACGTGAACTCCGGCTATTTCGGCAACGGCGTCAGCCGGCCGGGGAACGTGCTGCTCGCCTTCGGGGTAGAGTGAACCGCGGGGAGAGGAACAATGGCCAGCATCACCTTGACAGTGAACGGCGCCACGCGGACCGTGGAGGCTGCCGCGGACGCGCCGCTGCTCTACGTCCTGCGCAACCAGCTAGGGCTGAGCGGGCCGAAGCTGGGCTGCGAGATGGCGCAGTGCGGGGCGTGCGCGGTGCTTGCGGACGGCGAGGAGATCCGCTCCTGCGTCACGCGTGCGGCCAACGTGGCCGGCCGCTCCATCGTCACCATCGAGGGGCTGGCCGCCGTCTGGGCCGAGCAGCGCGGCCTGGATGCGACGGAGGCGGCGGCGACGCTCCATCCGATCCAGCAGGCGTGGATCGACGTGCAGGTGCCGCAATGCGGCTACTGCCAGAGCGGCATGATGATCGCGGCGGCCGACCTGCTCGAGCGCAATCCAACGCCCACCGAGGCCGACATCCGCGAGGCGTTCAGCAACACGCCGCCGTCGCCGCACCTGTGCCGCTGCGGGATGTACCCGGCGATCATCGAGGCCGTGCAGCGCGCCGCGCGCGCCATGGCGGATTGAAGGGGCGCCTGTCATGGATAGTCCTACCCTGACCCGGCGAACGTTCGTCAAGACCGGCGGCGCGCTGATCGTCACGCTCAGCCTGCCGGCGTGGGCCGTGCGCGGCGCGGCGGCAGCGGCGGCCGGGAACTCGCTCGACCCCACGGTGCTCGCATCGTGGCTGGAGATCCGGGCCGACGGCACGGTCGTGGTCCGCACCGGCCGCGCCGAGATGGGCGTGGGCATGAGCGCGTACTACGCGCAGATGGTCGCTGAAGAGCTCGACGTGCGGCCCGAGTCGATCCAGCTCGTGATGGGGCATACCGACGAGACGCCCGACGGCGGCTGGTCGGCCGACTTCCTGACCGGCGCGGAGAACCTGCGCAAGGTGGCGGCCTATACGCGGGGGGCGCTCCTCGGCCTCGCGGCCGAACGCCTCGGCGCGCCCGAGTCGGCGCTGGCGGTGACCGACGGCGTGGTGTCGGGCGGCGGCGGCCGGGTGAGCTACGTGGAGCTGGTTGCCGGACAGCAGCTCGAGCTCACGATTCCGATAACCGGCGATCTCGCCAGCGTCAGCGCCGACGGCACCAACATCGACAACGCGTTCGGCCTCAACGTGAGCGGCGACCCCGCCCTGAAGCCGGTCCGCGACTACAAGGTGATCGGCCGCGACTTTCCGATGCCGGGCATCCCGGACCAGGTGACCGGCAGGACGGTCTGGATCGGCGACGTGCGGCTGCCGGACATGCTGCACGCGCGCATGGTGCGCCCGGCGACGCTCGGCTCCACGCTCGTCTCGGTTCCGGAGCTTGACCGGTCGCGATTCCCGAACGCGCAGATCGTCACGAAGAACAACCTGGTCGCCGTCGTCTCGCCCGACGAGTGGGAGGCGGTCAAGGCGGCGCGCGCCGTGCAGGCGGAGACCCGCTGGTCGAGCTGGGAGGGACTGCCGGGCAGCGACGACGTGACCGCAGCCTACCGGACGAACACCGAGCCGATGGCGGCCGGCGACGCCGACGCGGTCGGCGCGGCGCTGGCGGGCGCGGCGCGAACGCTGGAGGTGACCTACTCGCAGCAGTACGTCAAGCATGCGCCGATCGGTCCCTACGTCGCCGTCGCGGACGTGGGCTCCGACGGCACGGTTACCGTCCATACGCATTCGGCGAACACGCAGGCGCTGCGGGCGCACATCGCCATGATGCTGGAGACGACGACCGACAAGGTCATCGTGCGCTGGCACGAAGGCGCGGGCCAGTACGGCCGCGCCTCGCTGGGCGGGGACGGCGCGGAGGCGGACGCGGTCATCCTGTCGCAACTGCTCGGCAAGCCCGTCCGCGTGCAGTGGACCCTGCGGGAGGACCTGGCGTGGTCGGGCGCTTCACCGGGCTGGGTCGCCGACCTGAAGGCCGGGCTCGACGCGCAGGGCAAGCTGGTCGCGATCCAGACGGACTGGTATGCGCCCCACCAGAACGACGCGCGCATGCTCGGCGCCCTGCTGGCCGGCATGCCGACCATTCAGCCGCTGGCGTTCGTCTTCCCCGCGTCGTTCGGCTTCCAGCCCAGCCCGGGCGGCGTCGGCGGCGATCCGCCGTACGCCATTCCGCACCAACTGCACCGGGCGTACTCGATGCAGAGCCTCGGGCAGGACGCGCCGTCGGGCGTCGGGTTGCGCGGCAACATCATGCGCACCCCCGGGCACCGCCAGAACGTCTTCGCGCTGGAGTCGCTGGTGAACGAGGCGGCCGCGGCCGCGGGCGCCGATCCCATCCAGTACCGGATGGACCACGAGCCGTTCCCGCGCCTGGCCGACCTGCTGCAGAAGACCGCGGCCGCGGCGGAATGGAGCCCGCGTCCCTCGCCCGGCCCGCACGCGCGGCGCACCGGCTCGGCGCCGGTCTCCGGGCGCGGCATCGCGACGGTCATGCGCTTCGGCGCCTGCTGGGTCGGCATCGCCGAGGTGGAGGTGACGCCGGGCAGCGGCCAGGTCCGCGTAACGCGGTTCACCCTGGGCGTCGACCCGGGCAAGATCATCAACCCGCGGCACCTCCGGCGGAACATGGAGGGCGGCATCATGATGGGGCTCGGCGAGGCGCTGAAGGAAGAGGTCGTCTTCGACCGCGGGAAGGTGACGAGCGACAACTGGCGCCGCTACCCCATCCCGACCATGGCCGACATGCCCGAGATCCGGCTCGTGCAGACCTCGCGCGACGACGCCGGGTTCGGCGGCGGCGGCGAGGCGGCCAACACGGTTCCGGCTCCGGCCATCGCCGCGGCCGTGTTCGACGCCATCGGCGTGCAGCCGCGGCGGACGCCGATCAGCGCCGCCTACGTGCGTCAGCTCATCGAGCAGGCGTGAGCGCCCTGGCCGCGGCGCTCAGTCGAAGCGCAGGCGGACGAGCGCGCCGACCCGCAGCGGGCCGCCGACCGGTGCGGTCAGCGCCGCGTCTATCGGGTGCGTGGTGAACGCCACCAGCACGTCCTCGAACGTGACCGTGACGCGCGGCGCGGCGGCAGCACGGCCGCTCTCCGGCCGCCGGACGTGAACCGTCCCACGCAGCAGCGACCCCGCGGGTACGACCTCCTCGCCGCCCGCGGAGTATGCCGCCACCGTCGCCGCCTCGACCGGATCGCCGCGGCGGGCGGTTTCAGGATCGATGGAGGACAGCAGCCGCGCCTCCAGCTCGAGGCCGGCGGGGATTTCCGGCGGCGGAGGCTGTGCCGCCGAAGGGTACGGCGCGCGCGCCGTGGGCCCACCCCCCGACCCCGTGACCGTCACGTGGCTCCGCGCGCGGCGCTTGACCTCGGTAATCCGCCGGCGCAATGCGGTATACGCGTCCCATGCGACCGGTTCGCCCGCGCGCAGCCGGTCGTCGAGCCCGCGCACGGCCGCGCGAACGTCCTCCACTTCCGACAGCAGCTCCCTGCGGAGCACCGCGTCGCCGGTCCGCAGCCGCGCAATCGCGGTGCCCGCCTCGAACAGCCGGTCGTCGAGGCGCTCGACGTCGGACGCGGTGACGGCCGGCTGGGCTGCTGCCGAACCAACCCCGGCAAGCCACAGGGTCGGGACGATGATGACAGCGAGTGTCAGCGTCCGCGCAATGGGTCGCATGGCGCCATCCACCGCGTTTCATGATAGGCCGCGCGGCAACCCGGACGCTGCCGGCAGCCTGCTAGACTGCATCGAGGAACCTGCAGAGGAGAGCACCATGCGCCTGCGACGATTCGCGCCCGCCATCCTGCTCGGCCTGACCGCCGCCGCGTGCGGCTCCGGGACGCCGGAGGCCGATCTACCCGACATCGTGGCGCAGTCCATCGAGTTCCACGGCGGCGATCTGTACGAGAGCTCGACGATCGCGATGACCATCACGTCGCTGTCGGGCAGCTTCCGGATCGAGGCGACGCGCGACGGCGGCGAGTACGACCACGTGGTCATCAATCCCGGCCGTGATGACCGTCCGGAGCGCAGGGTGCAACTCACCAACGACGGCGTGGCCGAGTGGCGCGGCGGCGAGGAGCTCCCGCTCGACGCCGAGGCCGAGCGACGCGCCCGGGCTTTCGTCGACGCCCGCGTGTTCTTCCCGCTGCTGCCCTACACGCTCAAGGGCGGCGACGTGCACTTCGAGGACCGCGGCCTCGAGACCTGGGACGGCCGCGAGCTGCGGCGGATCAAGGTCACCTTCACGCCCGGCAGCAGCAACGACGCCGACGACGCCTACACGTTCTGGTTCGACCCCGACACCGGCCGCGTCGAGCAGTTCGGCTACGACTTCGACAACGGCCTTCGCTTCCGCAAGGCCACGTCGTTCCAGCGCGTCGGCGGCGTGCTCTTCTCCGACCAGGAGAACTACGCGGTAGACGGCGGCAAGGTGCCGGTGGACACGCTCACGCCGGAGTACGTCGCCTCCAGCATGCGCCTGCTCTCGACCGTCGTCATCAGCGACGTGACCGTCGAGCCGCTCTGAGCAGCCGCCGGAGGTTTCGTCACCCTGTCGTCGTCGGGTCGAGCACCGGGACTCCCACCGGCTCGAAATGCCGGACGTTCCGAGTCACCACCGTCAAGCCGTTTTCGATCGCCGTGGCGGCAATCAACAGGTCGGCGCCTTCATGACCGACGGCGCCGGAGAGACGGCCCCACCGCCGGGCCACGGCCAGGTCGACCGGAAGGATGCGTTCGCTGTACAAGCCGACCAGCGCATCCAGCCACGCTGCGAGCACGTCCGCGAACGCAGGGTCGCGGCTTCGTTGCCTGGCGATGCCCCGTTCGATTTCTCCTACGGTCACCACACTCACGTGCAGGTCGGTCGATCGCTGCTGCCGGATCCAGCTGACGATAGCGGGGCTGCGCTCCGGTTTGCGGAGGGCCGACAACACGTCGGTATCGATCAGGAACATCAGAAATCCACGGGACGAGGCGGCAATCGGGCACGTTCGAACTCGCCGCCATCCTGCGGAATCGCAAGCAGCAGGTCACCGAAGGTCGGCGCATTGGCGCGTTGAAGGCGGCGCAGGTGCTCGTAGTCATCCACACGCAGCACTACAACCGCCGGCTTGCCGCGCCGGGTCACGCGTTGCGGCCGCCCCGCCAGCGCCGCGTCGACGACCGCGCTGAAACGATTCTTGGCATCCTGCAGAGACCACGTGGCTCCGCGACTGTCAAGATGTCCAGCCATTCTGTCTAGATTGTTGTTCTGGCCAGCGAATCTGTCAATACTGGTCATATCCCCAGCTTCCCGAAGTTCTCCTGGCCGGATGCGCCCGCTCTCAATGCCGAGAAGGCTCCTGGGGTATGTTGCGCCCGACACGCACATGGGGCGACGAGTGGCCGGTAGAGCTGCAGCGCCGGGAGGATCGGCTGGCGGCTCACCCGCGCCCGGCTGAGGCTACCGCCGCGTGCAGGCGATCGAGATCCGCTGCGCAGCGCGCGGCCCGCTCTCCACCCGGCGCCGCCTCGACCAAGCCGCGCATGCACGAGATGTCTTCCGCGTATTCCGCCAGCCGCCGCTGGTGGCTTGCGCGGTTCTTGGTGCACACGAGCGTGAACGGCCGGCCGCGGCGCTCGGTAACGTGATCGATGTCGAGCCGCCGGCGGTCGATGATCTGGTGCAGGTGGGCGCGCAGGTCCTTGCGCAACGGAAAGCGCGCCGTGCGGGCAACTGGGTCAAGGCAGAAAGCACGGAGTTTCTCGCAATGCTCGCAGCGGCAGCCGATATCGGCCGCGATGATCCAGTCGCCCGGCGCGGCAGGCGGTTCGGCGCTGCGCGCCAGAAGTGCTCCGGCTGCGTGCCGCCACAGCAGCCCATAAGCCGCACTGCCTGCCGCGCCCTCCTCGGCGCACAGCTTCACGAGCGCCGCCGGCAAAGCGCGGTGCGGGGTGACGATGCGCGGCTCGGCGGCCACGGCGCCGGCGGCCTCGGCCGCGGCGTCCGCCAGCCCCCGGCGCCCGGCGAGAGCGAACAGGTGGAAGACCGCAGCCTCGCTGAACCGCACCGGCCGCGGGGAGCGCGGGACGACGGCGTCGTCTTCCGGTTCGGGCTCGGCCGGCAGTGCGGCGGGCAGCTCCTGCAGGGTTGCGCGCACGACATCCCGCAGCGTCCCGCGCCAGGCCGATGCCACGGTCGCCGGATGCAGCCCGTCGAGGCGCCATAGGAGATCGAGCATGGCCGCCGGCCGGCGCCGGAGATGCATCCGAACCATGTCGAGCAGGAAATCCTTTGCGGCAGGCGGCCCCACGACGTGCAGTATGGCGGCGAGCGCCTCGTTCTCGCTCCCGTCGAAGCGGGCCGGGATCACCTCCCGCAGGAAGCGCAGCGCACCCGTTTCGTCCGCTGTTTCGCGCAAGAGGCGCAGCATCCGGGTGCGGCCGCGCGCGTCGTGGTCGACGTGGTCGCCGAAATGCCGGCCGGCGGGCGGCCAGATATCGATCAGCTCGGCCGTGAGCTTCCGAATGTGCTCGCCGGCACCGCCGGCGCGCCCGTCAAGTTCTCCGGCCACCCAGGCCACCGCCCCGTCGATGCCGCCGCAGGCCGCGACCTCGATCGTCCGCGACCGCGGCCACAACACGAGCGCCGCCCGGCGGTACGAGCGTTCGATGGTCGCGCCCGCGTTGC
Organism: Vicinamibacteria bacterium; assembly: GCA_022820825.1. Lineage (GTDB taxonomy): Bacteria > Acidobacteriota > Vicinamibacteria > Vicinamibacterales > UBA8438 > JAAXGX01. Next base: position 68,850 of record JAJEEU010000017.1, on the reverse strand, counting down.
CGGTCGCCTCTTCAACGTGCTGTTCGTCCGGCTCCGCATCGTCGAGCACGCCGCGCGGCAGGAGCTCCGCGGGCGGCAGGTGTATCCTGCCGAACGGCAGATGGTTCCCGTCTGGGCTCACCCAACCGTCCAGCCACTGGTCGTAGTCTTCCACCTCCCCCATCTCCAGGTCGTCGTCGTCGGGCTCGTCCCACCCCCAGCCTCCGCCGACAGCCGAGTAGTCGACAGCGCCCCATTCCTCGAGGTGCAGGATGGCCGCTTGCAGCGCGCACCCGGCCCGCTCGGCCGCCGCCGCGAGAATGCGCGCCAGCGCGGCGTCCCGGTTCTTCAGCGCGGCGAAGGACAGACCCGCCTCGCTGTAGTCGTGCTCCAGCACCCAGGCGAGCTTCCCGGGCGCATCGGCCGCATGCTCCCAGTCGGCCAGCCGCTGCGCCAGTCGTTCGACCGGCTGGGTATCGTCGGGGGCCGTGCGGGGTGTATCCGTGTCGTCGGCGCGGAGACACAGATTGAACACGAGCGACAGCTTGTGCCCTTCGGTTACCGGCCTGACCTCGTGCTCGCAGTCGGCGTAGAAAGCGGCGAACGCCAACTCGGACGGTTCGCCGGCGGTCATGTCGAAGATGCGCTCGCGTCCGTGGTGGCGCACGACGAGTTGCCCCCCGGCGCCGGAGGCCGGGAGCGAGATCGACAGCGTGGCGACCATGCCGTCGGCCTTCTCGGTATCGCGGTGCGGCGCAAAGAAACCGCCCGGCTCGTAGACCAGCAGCTTGTAGAGCTGCGCGTCGAGCCGGTCGGCGGGGCAACCTAGACCGTCCGCCGCGGCGGCCAGCACCCTGGGGAACGTATCCCGCCACGCGGCGCCGCTCAGCTGCATTCGCCGGGCGTCGATCTGCCAGCAGTCGCGCACCGACGTGTCGAGCAGCGTTCTCGATCCCCTGCCGTACGGCGCGCGTTCCGCGACCGCAATCAGGTCCTTGATCTGCGTCTCCGGAACCGGGAACGACAGCGTGCCGGCGCCCTCCACCTCCAGCCGCGGCATGGGCGCCAGCAGCCTGCCATGGGCGCAGAAGTCACCTGGCCGGTCGATCGATTGCAGCAGCTTCTCGATCGCGTTCACGATGCGGTTCTGCGCCATGCGGTTCCCCGTTCCGTCTGCCGAAGACTGCTCGGAGCGGCGGCTGGCGGCGCAGGATCTCAATCCGCCGGGTGGATCAATGTCAGTCGAAGATGCCGAGCTGGAGCTTGGCGGCTTCCGACATGCGGTCCTTGTCCCAGGGGGGCTCCCAGACGATGTCGACGCGCGCGTCCTTTACGCCTTCGATGGACTTGACCTTGCCCTGCACCTCGGCGGGCAGGGTGACTGCGGCGGGACAGCCGGGCGCGGTGAGCGTCATCTGGATGACCGCCAGACCGTCGCCGTCCACGGCGATGTCGTAGATCAGGCCGAGTTCGTAGATGTTGACCGGGATCTCGGGGTCATAGACGGTCGAGAGCTGCTCGACGATCTTCGGCGTCAGCTCCAGCGTCTTGAGCGGGTCGGCCTGCACCGGCTTCTCGGCGGCCGCGGCCTGGACCGGCGGGGGCGCTGTCAGCGCGCTCGTGTCGAACGAGGATCCGGTTGCCGCACCGGCCGGCTCGGGCGGGCGGGTGGACTCGGCCGGCTTCTCCGGCGGCGGCGCGTCGTTCAGGTTCAGGATGCCCATGCTTCCCTCGCGTCACTCGGTGGTGACGGGTTCGTGGAGATCGTCGCACGCGGCGCGCAGCGTGTGCCAGGCGAGGCTGGCGCACTTCACGCGCGTGGGGTAGTCGCGCACGCCGGCCAGCACCGCCAGCTTGCCGACTCCCTCCGGCGGCGGCGCGTCCGCGTCGTCCGTGATCATCGCATGGAACCGGCCGAACAGCGCGCGCGCCTCGGCCACCGTCCTGCCCTTGATGGCGTCGGTCATCAGCGAGGCCGACGCCTTGGAGATCGCACAGCCCGAGCCGAGAAACGCCACGTCGGTGATGCGCTCGCCGTCCAGGTTGAGATAGACGGCGAGGCGGTCGCCGCACAGCGGGTTGTAGCCGTCGGCGTGGCGGTCTGCGCCCTCGATCTCGCCGAAGTTGCGGGGATGCTTGTTGTGGTCGAGGATGACCTCCTGGTACAGCTCGCGCAGGTCGCTCATACCGGAAACATCTCCCGCACGCGGTGCAGCGCGCGCACCAGCGCGTCGATTTCCTCGCGCGTGTTGTACATGGCGACCGAGGCGCGCGCGGTCGCCGGCACGCCGTAGCGGTCCATGACCGGCTGGGTGCAGTGGTGCCCCGTGCGGATGGCGACCCCCTCGGTGTCGACGATGGTGCCGACGTCGTGCGGATGGGCTCCCTTCATCACGAACGCCAGGATGCTCGCCTTGCGGGCTGCCGTGCCGATGATCCGCAGCCCCTTCACCTCGGCGAGCGCCGCCGTGCCGTACTCCAGAAGATCCGCCTCGTGCGGCACGAGGGCGTCGAACCCGATGCCCTGGATGTAGTCGACCGCGGCGCCCAGGCCCACGGCGCCCGAGATGTGCGGCGTGCCGGCTTCGAACTTGTGCGGCAGGTCCGCGTAGGTGGTCTTCTCGAAGGTCACCGAGCGGATCATGTCGCCGCCGCCCTGGTACGGCGGCATCTGCTCCAGCAGCGCCTCGCGGCCGTACAGCACGCCGATGCCGGTCGGCCCGTACAGCTTGTGGCCGGTGCAGACGTAGAAGTCGCAGCCCAGGGCCTGCACGTCGACGGGCATGTGGTAGACCGCCTGCGAGCCGTCGATGAGCACCGGGATGTCCCGCGCGCGGGCCATTGCCACGATGTCCTCCACCGGGTTGATCGTCCCCAGCGAGTTCGACAGGTGCACCACCGAGACGAGCCGCGTCCGCGGCCCCAGCAGCCCCTCCAGCGCGTCGAGTTGCAGCGTGCCGCTGTCGTCGATCGGCGCCACGCGCAGCCGCGCGCCCACCTGCTCGCACAGCAGTTGCCACGGCACGATGTTGGAGTGGTGCTCCATGTGCGTGATGACGATCTCGTCGCCCGGCCCGATGTTGCGCCGGCCGAAGCTCTGCGCCACCAGGTTGATGCTCTCGGTGGTGTTGCGCGTGAAGACGATCTCGCGGCTGGCGGCGGCGTTGAGGAAGCGCTGCACCTTCACGCGGGCCGCGTCATAGGCCGCGGTCGCCTCCTCGCTGAGCACGTACACGCCGCGGTGTATGTTGGCGTTGCCCTGCGCGTAATAGCGGGCGAGGGCGTCGAGCACCGCGCGCGGCTTCTGCGTCGTGGCGGCGCTGTCGAGGTAGACGAGCCGGTGCTCGCGCACCAGGCGCTTCAGGATCGGGAAGTCTTCCCGTATGCGCTCGACGTCGAGGGCCGGGGCCGCGGCCTCAGCCGGACTGCTCATCAAGGCCATCCCCACCCACCTCGAAGGATCCGCCGCCCGCGCCGGGGAGCTGCCGCAACAGCAGGTCGTCGAGCTGCGCGCGGATCGAGTCGACCGCGATACGGTTCAGGAGGTCGCTGGCAAAGGCGTGGATCAGCACGCTGCGGGCCTGCCCTTCCGCCAGCCCCCGCGCACGCAGGTAGAACAGCGCGTCCTCGTCGAGCTGGCCGACCGTGGCGCCGTGCGTGCACTTGACGTCGTCGGCGAATATCTCCAGCTCCGGCTTGGTGTTGATCTGCGCGTCCTCGGACAGCAGCAGCGCCTTGTTGGTCTGCTTGGCGTCGGTCTTCTGCGCGTCGATGGCGACCACGATCTTGCCGTTGAACACGGCGCGCGCCTCGTCGTCCAGGATGCCCTTGTACAGCTCGTGGCTGGAGCAGTGCGGGCTGGCGTGGCGGATCGTCGTGTGGTTGTCGATGAGGCGGCGTCCGTTCGCCAGGTACAGGCCGTTGAGCGTGCAGTCGACGCCTTCGCCGTCGAGCGTCGCGTCGGCGTCGTTGCGCACGATGGCCCCGCCGAGCGTCACCGCGTGCGACGAGAACGACGCCGCGCGGGCCAGCCGCAGGTGCATGGCCGCGATGTGGTACCCGGCGAGGCTCTCGCGCACCACCTTGTAGTGGTCCACCACAGCCGCCGGCCCGGCCACCACTTCCGTGACGGCGTTGGTCAGGTAGGGCGACTCGCCGCCGCCGCCGTAGCTCTCGACCAGCCGCACCTGGGCGTTCTCGCCGGCCACGATCAGCACCCGCGGGTGAGTCATGACCGGCGCGCCGCCGTCCGGCGGCGTCGTCACGAACAGCAACTGGATCGGCTGCTCCACCACCGTGTTCGCGGGCACGTGCACGACCGCGCCGTCCTGCAGCAGCGCCGTGTTGAGCGCCGTGAACGCTTCGCCGTCGATGGCGGCTTCCGCCGCGAGGTGCGTGTCGACGGCCGGCCGCGCCGGCGCGGCCTCGGACTCCAGCGCGGCGGCCAGGCTGCCCACCGCGACGCCGTCCGGCAGGCCGGCGAGGTCCGACGCCCCCGCGACGTAGCGGCCGTTGATGAACGTCAGCCGGGCGCCGGCGCCGGTCAGGGCGTGGGGCGCGGCGTCCACCCTGGCCGCGGCCCGGTCGGCCGGCGCGGCAAGCGTGAATGCCGTATTTGCAATCGGCGCAATGTTCGTGAACCGCCAGCGCTCCAGCCGCGTGGTCGGGATGCCGAGCGCCGCGAAGCGCTCGAACGCGCGGCGGCGCAGGTCGGCAATCCCGCCCGGAGACGGCGCCGTGCGCCGCACGGCCTCGCAGGCGTCGGTCAGGGCGTCGAGCGGGGCGACGTCGGTCACCGGCATGGCGTTACGCGCCGACCCCGGCGGGCGCGCCTTCGATCCAGCCGTAGCCCTTGTCTTCGAGCTCCAGCGCCAGCTCCTTGCCGCCCGAGCGGACGATGCGGCCGCCGGACAGCACGTGCACGAAGTCGGGCACGATGTAGTTGAGCAGCCGCTGGTAGTGGGTGACCAGCACGAACGCCCGCTCGGGGCTGCGCAGCGCGTTGACGCCGCGCGCCACGATCTTCAGCGCGTCGATGTCGAGACCGGAATCGGTCTCGTCCATCAGCGCCAGGGTCGGCTCGAGCACCGCCATCTGGAAGATCTCGTTGCGCTTCTTCTCGCCGCCCGAGAACCCCTCGTTGACCGGCCGCTTGAGCATCTGCGCGTCGATGTCGAGCAACGCCATGCGCTCCTTGACGAACGTCATGAACTCCAGCGCGTCCAGCTCGCCGTCGCCGCGGTGCTTGCGCACCTCGTTGAGCGCCGCCTTGAGCAGGTACGCGTTGTTCACGCCGGGGATCTCCACCGGGTACTGGAACGCGAGGAAGACGCCTTCCCGCGCCCGGTCTTCCGGCTCCATGTCGAGCAGGTCCTGGCCGCGGTAGGTGGCCGAGCCGGCGGTCACCTCGTACTCCTCGCGGCCGGCCAGCACCCCGGCCAGCGTGCTCTTGCCGGAGCCGTTGGGCCCCATGATGGCGTGCACCTCGCCGGCCTTCACCGACAGGTCTATGCCCTTGAGAATCTCGCGTTCACCGACGCGAGCGTGCAGGTTCTTGACTTCCAGCATCGATATTCAGCCTACGCTTCCTTCCAGACTTATCCCGAGCAGCTTCTGAGCCTCGACCGCGAACTCCATCGGCAGCTCGCGGAACACCTCCTTGCAGAAGCCGTTCACGATCATGTTGATGGCGTCCTCGGTGCTCAGCCCGCGCTGGCGGCAGTAGAAGATCTGGTCCTCGTCGATCTTCGCCGTCGACGCCTCGTGCTCGACCCGCGACGAGGTGTTGCGCACCTCCAGGTACGGGAACGTGTGGGCCCCGCACTTGTCGCCGATGAGCAGCGAGTCGCACTGCGAGAAGTTGCGGGCGCCCTTCGCCTTCTTGCCGATGCGCACCAGCCCGCGGTAGGTGTTCTGGCCCTTGCCGGCCGAGATTCCCTTCGACACGATGGTGCTGCGCGTGTTGCGGCCGAGGTGCAGCATCTTGGTGCCGGTGTCGGCCTGCTGGCGGTTGTTGGTGACGGCCACCGAGTAGAACTCGCCCACCGAGTTGTCGCCCTGCAGGATGCAGCTCGGGTACTTCCAGGTGATGGCCGACCCGGTCTCCACCTGCGTCCAGGTGATCTTGGCGTTGGTGAACGCCGTGCCGCGCTTGGTGACGAAGTTGTAGATGCCGCCCTTGCCGTCCTTGTCGCCGGGGTACCAGTTCTGCACCGTCGAGTACTTGATGGTGGCGTCGTCGAGCGCCACCAGCTCGACCACCGCGGCGTGGAGCTGGTTCTCGTCGCGCATCGGCGCCGTGCAGCCTTCGAGGTAGCTCACCGTGGCGCCCTCGTCGGCCACCAGCAGCGTGCGCTCGAACTGCCCGGTCTGGGCGGCGTTGATCCGGAAGTACGTGGACAGCTCCATCGGGCACCGCACGCCCTTCGGGATGTAGGCGAACGAGCCGTCGGAGAAGACGGCCGAATTGAGGGCCGCGTAGAAGTTGTCGGACGAGGGCACGACCGACCCGAGGTAGCGCCGCACCAGCTCGGGATGGTCGCGCACCGCCTCCGAGAACGAGCAGAAGATGATGCCCAGCTCGGCCAGCTTCGCCTGGAACGTGGTGCCCACGGAGACGCTGTCGAACACGGCGTCGACCGCCACGCCCGCCATGCGCTTCTGCTCCTCCAGCGGGATGCCCAGCTTGTCGAACGTCGCCTTGATCTCCGGGTCGACCTCGTCGAGGCTGTTCAGCTTCGGCTTCTGCTTGGGGGCGGAGTAGTAGATGATGTCCTGGAAGTCGACCGGCGGAAACGAGACGTTGTGCCACTCCGGCGGCGTCATCGTCTGCCAGAACCGGAAGGCCTTCAACCGCCACTCCAGCAGCCATTCCGGCTCCTGCTTCTTGGACGAGATCAGGCGGATGATGTCCTCGTTCAGCCCCGGCGCGATCTTGTCTTCCTCGACGTCGGTGACGAAGCCGTACTTGTAGTCCTGCGAGGTAAGTTGTTCGATGTTCTCGGTCTCGGTCGCCATGACGACTGCTCCCGGTCGTAGCGCGCTGTCTATTTCCGACCGGATTGGTCGGGTATCTCATCCTACCGAATCGCGCGCCGGACACGCAAGCAGGGGGACGCCGGGCGCTCCTTGACGCAACCGGGGGAAGTGCTACGCTACGGATTCGTTCGAACGCACATCACGCGCCGCACCGATCAACCACGGGAGGAAGAACCATGCGCGGACTGCAACTAGTGCTTACCGGCGTCCTCATCGGCGGGTTCGCCACCTTCGGCTGGGTGAACGCCCAGAGCGGCCAGGGCTCCGGCGAGCTGACCGGCGGCGACCTGGCAGAGATCCATCAGCTCTACTCGCAGTACAACCAGGGCACCGACTTCGGCGACGCCGACCGGTGGCTCAATGCCTTCACCGAGGACGCGATCTTCCGCATCGGCGCGGACCAGGAGTACAACGGCCGCGCGGAGATGGTCGAATGGCGGCGCCGGAGCTTCGCCGGCCGCGAGGGCCGGGAATACCACTACCGCCACTGGAACAGCTCCTGGATCATCACGCCCGACGGCCCGGACCGCGCCACCGGCAAGGTTTACTGGATGGGCTTCGACCCGACTGCCGAGGAGCTCTCGATCCGCGACACCGGCTTCTACGAGGACATCTACGTCAGGACGCCGGACGGCTGGCGCATCAAGCAGCGCCACGCGAATCCCGACCCCCGTCCCAGCCGCCGGGCCGACTGACCCGCACGGAAGGAGCCAGACTCGTGATCCACTACGTATCGGGAGACATCCTCCTCAGCGGCGCGCAGGCCGTGGCGCACGGCGTCGCGCCCAAGGATCCCATGAACCAGGGGCTGGCGCGCTCGCTGCACGAGAAGTACCCGGCGATGCACAAGGACTACCACCACTGGTGCAACCAGGCGCACCCCAAGCCGGGCGAAGCCTGGATGTGGGGCGGCCCGGGCGGCGTGCGGGTGATCAACCTCATCACCCAGGAAGGCGGCTACGGCCACGGCGCCCGCCCGGGGCGCGCCACGCTCAAGCACGTCCGCGACAGCTTGCGCGCCCTCGTGCGCATCGTCGAACAAGAGGGCTTTAGCTCGCTCGCCCTGCCCCGGCTCGCCACCGGCGTGGGCGGCCTGAAGTGGGCCGACGTGCGTCCCGTGGTCGAGGACCGCCTCGGCGCCCTCAAGATCCCGGTGTACGTCTACTCGGAGTTCCACGCCGGCCAGCAGGCCGACGAGCCGGGCGGCTGAGCAGGCGGGGATGGACCGGTTGAAAGGGAGTGCCGCCGTGCGCTCTATTTCTTCCGGCTCCGGCCGTCGAGCAACTTCCTGACGTCCGGCGGCAGGTCACAGTCGAAGAGCCCGGGCCTACCCGTGACCGGATGGTTGGGCACGCGCCTGATGTTCTTCAGCACCCACGCCACTTGCGGTGGCCCCTTGGGGTCGCGCTTCATCTGCGCTGCGCGCTCGTCCGCCGGAACAAGTAGCCGACACTCGACCAGGTCTGCGAGTGCGACCATGCACCCGCAAGGCGGCACCGGCGGCCGTTTCGATGCGCAGATCAGCAGTGGCCCCCTGTGTTTTGTGCGCCACTCGCGTACCTCGATGGTCTTCTTTCGCGATGCGATCAGGTTCGCCCAGGGCTGCCTGACCGACAGCGCCTTGATCTGACGTTTCCTCATGAGTCACCAACCGTGGCGCCGGACGGAAACGCCAAGTTGCCCGCGCTCGCACGGTCACACGCTGCACTTTCAGCCGCTCCGTAAGCCCCTCTATAACGCACGGCCATTACGGCTCGCGCTTTTTCGCCAAGTTCCGGTCTAGCTTGCGAATATTCCGCCCGGTCAACGTAACCTCTCCGATATCAGGTATGTCCACCCGTACACTTGACGACGCCTTCAGTAACGCCGCTGCGACATCCTCCGACGGATGTCGCACGCTCGCCATCTTCGTCTGATCCGTGAACAGACCGGTCGTGAGGCGATCAACCATAACCGCGGGCATCTCGCCACTTTTGTCCTCCTGCCACTCCAGCAACATCTCTGTGGCGTAACCAGCTCGATCAACATCGAGGGCGAGTTGTTGAAGCCGGAACTCCTGGTCCGCATGCTGCCGAAACCACTGATCGTTCCATCGAATATAGAACACAGCAGTAAGGGCGAATCCCAACACGCCCAGCGGCAACCGTACTAGCTCCAACCACGACGCCACACCTTCAGTTGCCGCTACCGGAATAAACAATGAACGAGCGACCAACCCTGCTGAAACAAGAAGAAGACCCGCGAATATCAGGTGTATTGGCCGCCGCTTACGCTGTGTTTCGGGCGTTAGTGTGAATTTCTCCGAGCGATCCGAGATCTTCTGTTGCAGGGCTCTACTTTGCTCCCGCCGAGCATGCCGCGCGCTACGGTCGTCAAGTTCACGGCGTCGCTCATCCAACTCTCGTTCGCGTGCTTCCAAGGCGGCGGCTCGCTCTTCATGTGTCTTTTCCAACTCCTCATTCTTTTCGTCAAATGACACACTCAACGCCTGCTTGTGTTCGGCCACCTCCGTATCGAGTCGCAATCGGTACTCGTGCGTCTCGCCTACGAGCCTTCGCGTCAATGCTTCCAGGCGCGACAGGCCATCTTCGCGCAGGCGATAGAACTCAGCCATTTCCGGCCCAAGCGCACGCTCTATTGCTTCCGCTCGGTTCAACGGAATAAAATGCTGTTGAATGGCGTTGAGTGAACGGACCACATCAACGGGATCCGAAGGATCCTCCCGAAACGATACGTGGATTGCGTCATCACCTCGTTCTCGGTCGCGTTGCACGTTCAGGCGCAGCGTCAAAGGTTGGAACTCAATCAAGACGCGCTTCCATGATGCGCCGCCGTGCTCCTCCGCATGTCGCGCGAATGGTTGACTCGTGATCTGAGACAGTGAGAGCCCCTCCGGATTCCCGGTGTATCGCTCCATGATTTCTACGTCGACGCGGCATTGCTCTGGAACCTGCTCCAATTCAGAGGCTATTTTCTTGACGGCGACCAAGATGTCCGCATCGCTCAAGGTCGTAGAGTGAAATTCTGTATGTGCTGACAACTAAACCTCCATGCCCAGTAAAAAAAGCATGCCGTCAATAATACATGACTTGAGATCCGCATCGACTTGGTGAAGCGATGTGAATGGGTACTTTGCCGTTGGCGGACACAGTCACCTAGCCAACGCCAGCCGTGCGGCGTAGTCAGTGGCGGCTGAACAGCATGGCTTCACCACGGCCAACGCGTTGACGTTGAGGCCGCGCGTACATGGCCCGCTGGGCCTTGCTGTCCTTGCGTCCAGACGGCATCCAGGCTCCGTCGTCGTGCGTCCACCGGTGGAGTTCGTGCGTTCGTCGGCGCCATTCGCGGTGTTCTGCAGCGGTTCGCTGTGGTTGGACTGGCTGGGCAAAGACGGATAGGGTGTTAGGTTCGTACCGGACCCGACATGAATCACAGCCAGATCGTCAACTTCATCTGGGGCGTGGCGGACCTGATCCGCGACACGTTCAAGCGCAGCAAGTACCAAGACGTGATCCTGCCACTCACGGTGCTGCGCCGGCTTGACTGCGTGCTGGCCCCCACCAAGCCGAAGGTGATGGAGGTCCAGGCGAGGTACAAGGGCAAGCTCGATAACCTCGACGGTTTGCTCCAGCGCGCTTCCGGATTCGCCTTCTACAACACGTCGCGCTACGACTTCGAGAAGTTGCTCGCCGACGCGCCACACATCGCACAGAACCTGCGCAACTACATCGCCGGGTTCAGCCCCAACATGCGGGAGGTGCTGGAGAAGTTCGACTTCGACAACACCATCTCGAAGCTCGACGAGGCCGGGCTCCTGTTCCAGGTCGTGCAGCGATTCGGCGATCCGCAGGTGAACCTGCACCCGGACGCGGTCGACAACGCCGTGATGGGCACGATCTTTGAGGAGCTCATCCGGAAGTTCAACGAGGCGCTGAACGAGAACCCCGGCGAGCACTTCACCCCCCGCGACGTCGTGCACCTGATGTTCGACCTACTGCTGGCCGGCGATGAACAGCGCCTGCAGACGAAAGGGGTTGTCCTGAGCGTCTACGACCCGTGCTGCGGCTCTGGAGGCATGCTCACCATCGCCAAGGAGCACATCACGGTCGGGGAGATACGCGACAGCAAACACCTCGGCGACCCGGTGAACCCCGACGCCGACATCCACCTGTTCGGCCAGGAGGTGAACCCGGAGACGTTCGCCATCTGCAAGTCGGACCTCTTCATGAAGTCGCAGGACGGCCGCGACGCGGAGAACGTCGTCTTCGGGAGCACGCTCTCGAACGACCGGCACGCCGCCGGCTCCTTCGACTACATGATCGCCAATCCGCCTTACGGCAAGGACTGGAAGCGTGACCAGGACGCGGTGCGCGACGAGCACGACCGGGGCGCTGCCGGGCGCTTCGGGCCGGGCCTGCCGCGCATCAGTGACGGCCAACTCCTGTTCCTGCAGCACATGCTCGCGCACGTCAAGGAATCCACCCAGGGCGGCTCGCGGGTCGCCATCATCATGAACGGCTCGCCCCTTTTCACCGGCGACGCCGGGAGCGGCGAGAGCGAGATCCGCCGCTGGATCCTCGAGAACGACCTGCTCGAGGCGCTGATCGCCCTGCCCGAGCAGCTCTTCTACAACACCGGCATCGCCACCTACGTCTGGGTGCTCACGAACCGCAAGCGGCCCCAGCGCCGCGGCAAGGTTCAACTCATCAATGCCAGTTCATTCTGGACCCTGCTGCGCAAGAGCCTGGGCGCCAAGCGTCGCGAGGTCCCTTTCGGCCGGAAGCAGGAGGTTCTACGACTACTCGCTGACTTCCAGGACGGCGCGACGCGCACGGTCGACCAAGACGGCGAAGAGCACGAGGCCGTCGTCAGCCGCGTCTACCCGACCACGCACTTCGGCTTCCGCAAGATCACCGTCGAACGCCCTCTCAGGCTCGACTTCCAGGCCAGTCCCGAGCGGATCGCACGGCTCGACGACCAGCGCGCCTTCGCCAACCTGGCCGTGTCGCGCAAGAAGGGCGCTACCAAGGCCAGGGACGAAGAGGCCGGGCGCAAGCAACAGGCAGCGCTCCGAGCCCTGCTGCGGAGCCTGCCGGACGACCTCTTCCTCGACCGAGCTCTATTCGAGGCCAAACTGTCGGACGCGGCTCGAGAGACGGATCTCAAACTTGCCGCGCCCATCCGGAAGGCCATTCTCTCCGCGCTGGCCGAACGCAACCCAAAAGCGGAGATCTGCCGCGACCGGGATGGCCGCCCCGAACCCGACCCCGAGCTGCGAGACACGGAGAACATGCCCCTCAGCGACGCCGTCGAGTCATTCTTCGAGCGCGAGGTCAAGCCCCACGTACCCGACGCCTGGATCGATACGAACCGCCGGGATCCGCAAGACGGAGAGGTCGGACTCGTCGGCTACGAAATCAACTTCAACCGCCACTTCTACGAATACCGCCCGCCCCGCCCGCTGGAGGAGATCGAGGCCGACATCCAGCGAGTCGAGAAGGAGATAGTGGACATGCTGCAGGAGATGTCGGGCTGATGGCGCGCCACAGCCCCGCACAGCCCGGCACCGAAGGCTTCGAGCGGATGCAGGAGAGCGCGGCTCTGCTCAAGATGTTGGCGCTGGGCAAGCGTCAGATCGAAGCCGGCCAGGTGCGGCCCGCCGTCGAGGTCGTGGCGCAGCTTCGAGACCGGCGACAGGGCCGACTGAACGCCCTTCGCGGCCTAGTTGACCGATGACGCCACCACGACCTCGAAGCGACCATCGACTACCCCTCCGCCAAGGCGCAGCACGTGCTGGAGCGGATCGAGCAAGCCGTCCACGCGTTGTCCGCGTTCTCCGAACGCGGCAGCCACCCGAGAGAATTGCTGGAGCTCGGCATTCCGGAGTACCGGGAGGCATTCTTCAAGCCGTACCGGATCACCTACCGCGTCATGGGAGACGGCGTCTACTTTCTTGTGATCGCGGACGGACGGCGTGACACGCGAGCGTTATTGCAGTGGCACCTGCTGCGCGTGCGAGTTCTGCGCCGTGGTGCGGAAGATCGCTGACTGACGCAGTGCTTCACTCCGAATCGGCGTATCCGAAAGCGAGAACCACCTAACCTTGAAGCCCGTCGGGCCGAGACGACAACCAACCGGACAACCTTCGCGTTGCTTGCGACGGCATGTTCCGGCGCATAGACTTCCAACCGTCGCGCGTCGACGCGGACGTCCGATCATGCGTGAATTTGCCGGATCTCGTGGCGGTCCGGTGAGGTTCGTCGATTGAGGAGAGTAAGTGGAGAAGAAATTCAGCAGCGACGAATTGCCACTGGCGCAACTACTCGATCAAGCCGCGCGCGGCGAGTTACAACTACCAGATTTCCAGCGCGGCTGGGTGTGGGACGACGACCACATCCGCAGTCTGCTGGCATCGATTTCGCTTTCGTATCCGATCGGCGCGGTCATGACGCTCGTTGCCGGCAACCCCGACGTCAACTTTAAGGCTCGCCTACTGGAAGGCGTGAGGTTGGCAGCCGCACCGGAGCCCGACCTTCTCCTGCTCGACGGACAGCAGCGATTGACGTCGCTCTTTCAGGCCCTGAAGTCCCGCGACCCAGTTTGCACGCGGGACCGCCGCGGCAACGAGTTGCACCGTCACTACTACGCCAGTATCCGCGCTTGCATAGATCCGTCTATAGACCGCGAAGAAATGGGTATCGTCGGCGTCCCCGCAGATCGCATCGTGCGAAGCGACTTCGGCCGCGTGATCGACCTGGACGTGAGCAGCCGCGACCGAGAAATCGCGGCAGAGATGTTTCCGCTGGACATCATTCTCGACTCCAGCGATAGAAGGGCCTGGGAGAGAGCATACCTGCGCTCGGGACAGGGAAACCAGTCTGATCGTTGGACCAAGTGGGAACAATTTGAGGACGCAATCATTGTTCCGTTTGAACAGTACCAGGTGCCGACGATCGATTTGGCGAAGTCGACGCCCAAGGAGGCCGTCTGCCAAGTGTTCGAGAAGGTCAACACGGGCGGCGTCACGCTGACGGTCTTCGAACTCTTGACCGCGACGTACGCGGCTGGCGACTTCGAGTTGCGCAAGGACTGGGACGAGCGGCACGAGCGACTCGCACAACATGAGCTTCTGGCCGGAGTAGACGCAACTGCGTTCCTGCAAATCGTTACGCTACTCGCCACCTATGACCGGCGCCGATCACACCTGCGGGTACATCCACAGGACGACAAGGCGCCCGCTGTTTCGTGCAAGCGCCGCGAGGTGCTGCGACTACAGCTCGACGACTACAAGGAATGGGCGGACGTCGCCGAGCGCGGCCTGTTGCGCGCGGTACCGTTCCTGCACAACCACCATATCTTCCGCTACCGGGAGCTGCCGTACGCGACCCAGTTGGTGCCTCTCGGGGCCATCTTCGGATGGATGGAAGATCTGGCGGAATCGTACGCGTCGCGCCAGCGGCTCGGGCAGTGGTTCTGGTGCGGCGTCCTCGGCGAGATGTACGGCGGCGCGGCGGAAACGCGGTTCGCCAACGATCTGGAGGATTGCATTGCTTGGATCGAGGATCGTGCCGACAACGTAGCGCCGCGTACGGTGCAGGCGGCACAGTTCCAGGCCGAACGGCTGCTCACGCTGCGCACGCGCAACAGCGCCGCCTACAAGGGGTTGTACGCGCTCCAGATGAAGCAGGGCGCCCGCGACTTCAAGACTGGCCAGCCGATCGACATCCACGCGTACATGGAGGATGCCATCGACATCCATCACATTTTTCCGCGGCACTGGTGCGACGATCCCGAACGCAGAATCGATTGGAAGATCGCCGACTGCATTGTGAACAAGACTGCACTTGACGCGCACACGAACCGCCGCATCGGCGGCAACGCGCCCAGTATCTATCTCCCACGGATCGAGTCGGGCGATGGTATCGAACCACACGTACTCGACGGTTTCCTGCGCTCCCACGACATCGATCCCTCGGCACTACGCCGGGATAACTTCGAGCAGTTCTTCAACCAGCGGTTCGAGAGCCTGCTCCGACATGCCGAACGCGCCATGGGCAAGCCCGTGAACCGGCGACCCGAGCGTGACGAGAGTCCGTTTGCCGCGCAGGATGTGGACATCGAACAGAGCGTACGCTCACTACTCGACGACGGCGAATCCGCCGTGGTCGAATTCAAATCGACGGCAAGTCGCAACCGGCATACGCGGGCACGGGATCCGGAGATCGCATGGTCGGTAATCAAGACTATCGCGGCCTTCATGAACACCCACGGCGGCACGCTATTGATTGGTGCCGGCGATGATGGCCAACCAGTCGGCATCGAGGAGGACTACCCACTCGTGAAGGGAGGCAACCGTGACGGCTGGGAGCTCTGGTTAACGGCCGTTGTCAAGAAAGCCCTAGGCACGGTCGCCGCCACGGATCTTTCCGTGCACTTCTGCAAGGTTGACGGCAAGACGATCGCCCGGATAGATATTCGTCCCGTCGTCGAGCCGGTATTCGCAACGAGAAAGGGTGATCCGCGCGAGGTCTTCTTTGTACGCCTCAACAACGCGACCGAGGAACTCTCAGGGCAGGCATTACTCGACTACCGCCAGAAGCACTGGCCCGAGTGACACTTCCAGAGCCGCCGCGAGTCAGAATCGCTGCGTTCACATGCCGGAGCATGCCGGGGACTTCACTAACGGCGGTTGGCGACATCTATCTGGCGGTAAATGGGGCTTCGCTCAGGCTGCCCTCGCAACACTGGCGGGTACCCACTCTCCGACAGAGCCGGAATCCGGCGATCCGGCCCGGCTAACGACAGCCGGCGACGAGTTGCGGCGCTTCCTGGGACCGGTCTGCGACAACCTGATCGAGAGGAGCCCGTTCACACAGGTGTGGCCCGCGGGCGGGCTTTGGCGACCAGGGGTTCAAGCTCCGACGGGAGGCGCAGACGGTGACTGAGTTGATCGATCGGACCGGCGACGTGCGACCGCAGCGCTTCCGGCCGTACCCAGAGTACATGGACTCCGGCGTCGAGTGGCTAGGTCAGATCCCGGCGCACTGGGAGGTTAAGCCGATCAAGGCGGGTTTGGTCCGCAACGACAGCGGCGTTTGGGGACAGGACTTCGATGACGACGGTACCATCGTCCTGCGGTCCACCGAGCAAACGGTGGAGGGTGGCTGGCGGATTGACGAGCCAGCCCGGAGGCGACTCGATGCTCGCGACGCGACCTGCGCCCGCCTCGGCGCAGGAGATCTGCTCGTGACGAAGTCGAGCGGAAGTTCCCATCATATCGGCAAGACTTCGATTGTCGACGAGGTAATCGCAGACCTGAACTGTTGCTTCTCCAACTTCATGCAGCGTCTGAGAGTCTCGGCTAAACACGCGCCGCAGTTCTTCTGGTACTTCATGAACTCCCCAGTTGCCCGTCAACAGCTTGTTTTTCTCTCCTCAACCACAACCGGACTCGGGAATCTGAGCGGCTCCATCCTCGGGGCAATTCGTATGTCGATGGCTCCATCGGACGAACAACATGCCATCGCCGACTTCCTCGACCGCGAGACGGCGCAGATCGATGCGCTGGTGGCGAGGAAGGAGCGGCTGATCGAGCTGCTTCGGGAGAAGCGCACCGCGCTTATCAGCCGCGCCGTCTCCCGGGGCCTCCCGCCCGACGCCGCACGTCTGGCCGGTCTGGCCCCGCACCCCAAGCTCAAGCCCTCCGGCATCGATTGGCCCGGGGCTGTGCCGCAGGATTGGAGAATCGTTCGTATCGGGAGAGAAATCACCCTGCAACGTGGAGTCGATATCACGAAGGACGAGCAACAAGAGGGGGAAGTTCCTGTAGTTTCGTCGGGCGGGATATCTTCTTTTCACGACGTGGCACTCACCGCGGCTCCTGGGGTTGTCGTTGGGAGAAAGGGGACTGCTGGTGCGGTTCACTACATCACAGTCGATTTCTGGCCGCACGATACAACGCTGTATGTGAAAGATTTCTGTGGAAATCACCCGCGATACGTGTACTTCAAGCTCATGAGCATGGACCTCGCGAGCTTTGACACCGGCTCCGCTAACCCAACAGTCAACCGCAACCTCGTTCATCCGGTTGTGGTGTCTTGGCCCCCAGTCCCCGAACAAAGCGCAATCGCGGCGTTCCTCGACCGCGAGACGGGCAAGATCGACGCCCTCATCGCGAAGGTGCGCGAAGCCATCGACCACCTCAAGGAATTCCGCACCGCCCTGATCTCCGCGGCGGTCACCGGCAAGATCGACGTGCGGGAGGCGGTGCTGGGATGAGCTTCGAGCCGGACTTCACGGTCACCAACGCAATCACGACCGATACATGTGGCAGCATATGTGTGCAATATGCCTCCGGTGACCATCTATCTGCCGGGCGACCTGATTGATGCTGCGCGCAAGGAGGCGCGCGGCCGGAACCGCAGTCTGTCGGTGTGGATCGGCGGGCTGGTACGGGACGCCGTCGCGACCGACTGGCCGCGGAGCTTCGTCGACCTCCTGCACCAGGACGCCGGCGACCTGGTCGAACCCGACGATCCGCCGCCCGAGGACATCGAGCCGCATCGATAATCCGGCTCCTCGACACCTTCAGCCGCGCGTTCCAGGCCTCGACGTCGAAGTCTGGTGAGGAGACGACGCGCTTGAGCGTTGCGGACGTCTTTGATTGCAAGCACTTCGGTGGCGTGTGCTAGCATTCCTGAGGAAACCAGAGGAGCGGCCCATGGCGAGCTTGAGTGTACGCCGCCTGGATGACGAGGTCATTCGGCGGCTGAAGATCCGGGCGCAACGCGACGGCCTGTCCGTGGAAGAGACCGTGCGTCGCATCCTGGCGGGCGCCGTCGTCAACGTGGAGCCGGCCGGCGCGATGATCCGCCGCATCATCGGTGACGATGCGGTCGATTTCGACCTGCCGGCGCCCGAGGTCGACGATCCGATCGACTTCGCGTCAGGCGCATACGGCCAGGACGATCCCGAATGATCCTGCTGGATACCAACGTGCTGTCGGAAGCCATGCGCGTCGAACCGGACGGGCGTGTGATGCGCTGGTTGGACGGACACCCTCCTTCGGTCCTGTATCTCTCCGCCGTCACCGTCGACGAGATTCTCTTCGGAATAGAGATACTTCCGCCCGGACGGAAACGGGCGCGCCTGGGCCAGGCGTTCTTGAAGATCGTCGACGGGTTCTCGGAGCGCGTCGTCCCGTTCGACGCGCAGGCCGCCGCCGAGAGCGCGAGGCTTCGCGCCAAGCGGCGGCGCGCGGGCGCGCCGATGAGCCTGGCCGATTCCCAGATCGCCGGCACGGCCCGGAGCCGCGGCTATTCCCTGGCGACGCTGAACACTTCGGACTTCCGGGACCTCGGTCTCTCCGTCCTGGAACCGCGCTGAACAGTCGGCGGACACGACCACCTCCCCGTCCCATGACTGCCGACATCTCCGAGCGCGCGTTCGAGGAGGCCATCGAGTGCGCGCTGTTGCGCTACGGGCCGGATGCGTGCCCGGGCGACGCGGCGGCCGTGCGGGAGTCGGCGCCGGAGTTCGGCGACGACCCTCTGCCCGGCGGCTACCACAGGCGACGGCCCGAGGACTACGACCGCGGGCTGTGTCTGATCCCGACCGACGTCGTCGACTTCCTCCTAGCCACGCAGCCGAAGGTTTGGGAGAAGCTGACGCAGCACCACGGCGCCGACGTGAAGCCACGCTTCCTCGGCCGGCTGTCGCGCGAGATCGCCCGGCGGGGGGCGCTGGACGTGCTGCGCAGCGGCGTCAAGGACTCGGGCTGTAAGTTCCGGCTGGCGTACTTCCGGCCGGCAAGCGGGCTCAACGAGGAGCTGCAGCGCCTGCACGCGGCCAACCTCTTCGCAGTCGTGCGGCAGCTCCGCTTCAGCGAGAAGGACGAGCAGAGCCTGGACCTTGCGTTGTTCCTGAACGGCATACCCATCTTCACGGCGGAGTTGAAGAACCCGCTCAACGGGCAGGACGTGGAGGACGCGATCCGGCAGTACAAGAACGACCGCGACCCGCGCGAGCCGCTGTTCGCCTACGGGCGCTGCCTCGCCCACTTCGCCGTGGACCCGGAGCTGGTGTTCGTGACGAGTTTGCTCGCCGGGCCCAAGACCCGCTTCCTGCCGTTCAACCAGGGTCGCTTCGGCGGGGCGGGGAACCCGCCGGTCCCGCCCACGCGACCGGGCTTTGCAACCGACTATCTGTGGGAACGCGTCTGGGCCCGCGACAGCGTCCTCGACCTCGTCCGCCAGTTCATTCACGAGGTGGAGGCTGAAGACGACCGCGGGCGCAAGACCGGCGCGCGCTTCCTGATCTTTCCGCGTTACCAGCAACTCGACTGCGTGCGCCGGCTCGTCGGCCACGCCCGCAACCACGGGCCCGGCGAGCGCTATCTGATCCAGCACTCGGCCGGCAGCGGCAAGAGCTTCACCATCGCCTGGCTCGCCCACCAGCTCTCGGTGCTGCACGACAGCGAGGACCGGCGTGTCTTCGACTCGGTCGTGGTGGTGACGGACCGGCGCGTGCTCGACCGCCAGCTCCAGCGCACCATCCGGCAGTTCGAGCAGACCCTCGGCGTCGTGGAGAACATCGACCAGACCTCGCGCCAGCTCCGGGAGGCGCTGGAGACGGGACGGACGATCATCGTCACGACGCTGCAGAAGTTCCCCGTCATCGCGGAGCAGATCGGACAGCTTCCCGGCCAGCGCTTCGCGGTGATCGTGGACGAGGCGCACTCGTCGCAGTCCGGCGAGAGCACGAAGAGCCTCAAGGCGGTGCTCAAGGCCGAGAGCCTGGAAGAAGCCGAGCAGGAGGAAGCGGGCACCGAGACTCCAGAAGAGGAGATCGAGGAGCGGATCCATGAAGAGATCCGCAGCCGCGGGCGCCTGCCGAACCTCTCCACGTTTGCCTTCACGGCCACCCCGAAGCCCAAGACGCTGGAGTTGTTCGGCACGAAGCGGCCGGACGGGAAGTTCGAGCCGTTTCACCGCTACAGCATGCGTCAGGCCATCGAGGAGGGCTTCATCCTGGACGTGCTCGGAAGCTACGCCACCTACAAGGCCTACTGGCGGCTGCTCAAGACGATCGAGGACGACCCGCACTACGACAAGGGCAAGGCCGAGTACCTGCTCAAGTCGTTCGTCGAGCTGCACCCGCATGCCGTCCGCGAGAAGGTCGCCATCTGCGTGGAGCACTTCGCGGCGCAGGCCGCGGGCGCTATCGGCGGGCGGGCCAAGGCGATGATCGTGACCCGCTCGCGCCTGCACGCGGTGCGCACCAAGATGGTCCTGGACAGCTACCTTGCGGGGAAAGGCCATCCGTGGAAGGCGCTTGTCGCCTTCTCCGGAACGGTCAAGGACGGCGGCGAGAGCCACACCGAGTCGGGCATGAACTCGGCCGGGCAGGAGCGCGTCATAGGCGAGCGGCAGACGGCCGCCGAGTTCGAGAAGCCCGAGTACCGCTTCCTGGTTGTCGCCAACAAGTTCCAGACCGGCTTCGACCAGCCGCTGCTCCACACGATGTACGTGGACAAGAAGCTCGGCGGCGTGAACGCCGTCCAGACGCTGTCGCGCCTGAACCGCACCCACCCCGGCAAGGAGGGCACGATGGTGCTCGACTTCGCCAACGAAGCCGACGAGATCAAGAAGGCCTTCGAGCCGTACTACGAGACCACGCTGCTCTCGGAGGAAACCGACCCCAACCTGCTCTACGAGGTGCAGGGCAGGCTGCTCGACTTCGACGTGTTCACCGCGGCCGATGTCGGAACCGTGGCGCGGCTGTATTTCGATCCCAAGGCGACCCAGGACAAGCTCTACGCGGCGCTGGAGCCGGCGCGCCAGCGCTTCGTGGAGCTCGACCCCGACGAGGGGCGCGACTTCCGCGGCCAGCTCGGCGACTACGTGCGCCTGTACGCGTTCCTCTCCCAAGTCCTGACGTTCGCCGACCCCGACCTGGAAAAGCTGCACGTCTTTGCCCGGCACCTGCGGCGCCTGCTGCCGGTCGACCGCGAGAAGCTGCCGCGCGAGGTCCAGCAGAACATCGACATGGAGTCGTTCCGCATCCAGCGGACGAGCCGCGGTCGGATCACGCTGGAGCGGCAGGGCCAGCCGCTCGATCCCGCCGGGAGCAAACCGCGCGGCGGCGGCGAGGAAGAGCTGGAGACGCTCTCGCGGATCATCGAGGCGCTGAACGAGCGCTTCGGCCTGGACCTCGGCCCCGAGCACCGTGTCACGCTCGAGTACATCCGCTCGGCCCTTGACGGGGATGCCGGCCTCGACGCCAGCGCCAGGGTGAACACCCGCGAGAACGTGCGGCTGACCTTCGACCCCAAGGTCGAGGACAAGATCCAGGAGATCGTCGAGACCAACTTCGACCTCTACAAGCGCATCACCGACGATCCCGACTTCGGCCGGGCGCTCAAGAACTACCTGTTCGACGACTACATCCGGCGGCACCGGCGCGCCGAGGAACTGCTCAAGCTCCAGGAGTCGAAGACGTTGGAGTTCAAGTCGAGCGTGCGCTGGAACCTCAAGGAAGATCGCAAGGACGACAGGCACGTGACCCACGCCGCGCTGAAGACCATTGCCGCGTTCCTCAACACCGAGGGCGGCGACCTCCTGATTGGCGTGGCCGACGACCGCAAGGTGCTCGGCATCGAGCACGACCGTCTGGAGTCCGATGACAAGTTCATGCGGCACCTGGCCCAGGCGGTGCGCAACGGCCTCGGCGACCCGGCCGGCACCTGCATCGATCCCAAGACGCAGATTGTCGACGGCAAGACCGTCTGCCTGGTGAGCTGCCAGCGGAGCCCCGAGCCGGTGTACCTGCGCTGGAAGGGCATGGAAAAGGCCGCGACCGGCGATCTCTACGTCCGGACAGGCCCGGGCACGGTGCGGCTCGGCGACGATGACGCCCGGAAGTACGTCGCGTCCCGATTCGGCTTGACGTGACTTCGCCGGACCGACCGTGCGTGATGTGCCTGCACCGTTCGGTGAGACTTGCTACTGTCTGATGCAGCCAAGCGAGCAAGGACTATGCGCCTGACTCTAGCGGTCGGTATGACCGCCGCGATCTTCGCCGCCGCGGCCTTCCCGGTCGCGGCACAGGTGGAGCCCCTCGCCGATCCCATTCCGGAACCGATCCTCAAGGGCGACCTGGTCGTGGCAGCGACACCGTTCGTGCGCGCTCCGCGAACGGAAGATTCGGTGGTGAACGTCATCACGACCGAGTCGCATGCCCGCATCCAGTACCTGACGCCGCTCGGGGACGGCTCGGGGCGCCTCGTCCTCAATGACACGCGCGGCGTGCTGTACATCACCGACGAGAACGGGATGGAGCCGGTCGAGTACCTGGACGTCCGCACCCGCGACGTCGGCTTCGACGACTCGATGTTCGTCAACGAGGCCGGCCTGGTGGCGGCCGCGTTCCACCCGCAGTTCGCCTCGGCCGGCGCGCCGGGATTCGGGAAGCTCTATACGGCCTACAGCGCCCGCTCGGACAGCGGGCGCGCCGACTATCTGGACGACGACGCGGGCAGCCACGAGAGCGTTATCCGGGAGTGGACGGCCGACGATCCGCGGGCCAACGTCTTCACGGGCACGTCGCGCGAGGTGTTCCGGATCGGCGAGTTCGCCCCCAACCACAACATCGGCGTCATCGCGTTCAATCCGACGGCCGCGGAGGGATCGCCGGAATACGGGCTCCTGTACGCCAGCCTCGGGGACGGCGGGGCGGCCAACGATCCGCTCGACTACGGCCAAATCCTCAGTGAGCCCCACGGCGCGATCATCCGCATCGACCCGCTGGGCGGCGACGGCGGCAGGGGGTACGGCATTCCGGCGGACAACCCGTTCGTGGGCGATGCGGGTGTCGCTCCCGAGATCTGGGCCTACGGCCTGCGGCACGCGCAGCAGTTCTCCTGGGACACGGACGGCAGGATGTTCATGGGTGAAATCGGCCAGGGCATGGTCGAGGAGATCAATCTGGGGGTGCCCGGCGCCAACTACGGCTGGCGGCTGCGGGAGGGCACGTTCGCCACGGGTTTCGCGGTCGAGGGCGGTCGCCGGGGACAGGTGTATCCGCCGCCGGCGCAGGACGAGCAGCCCTTCGTGTATCCGGTGGCGCAATACGACCACGACGAGGGCAACGCTATCAGCGGCGGGTTCGTCTATCGGGGCCGGGCCATTCCAGAGCTGCAGGGCAAGTACGTCTTCACCGATTTCCCGCGCGGCCGCGTGTTCTACATCGACGCGGACACGCTCGTGCCCGGCCAACTCGCCGAGATCCGGGAGCTCCGGCTGGTGCTCGACGGCCAGGAGCGCGACCTCGCCGAGGCGGTCGGCTTCCCCAACACGTACGGTCCCGGCGACCGGGCGGACGCACGCCTGGGCATCGACTCCGCCGGGGAGCTCTACCTGCTGACGAAGAGCGACGGCTGGGTCCGCAAGCTGGAGCCGGCGCGAGCGCGGTAGGATGTCGTCAAGAGCGTAAGCCGCTTATGATAGGATGACGCGATGGGCGCGCCCCGGGCAGTGCGAGCGTACTTCTCCCGGATCGGCCGCAAGGGCGGGGTTCGAAGCCGCCGCGAGTTGTCTTCAGCCGAGGCGCGCAACATGGTGCGGATTCGAGAGGCGCGGCGGGCATTGCAGGAGTTCCACTCCCAGTGCTTCTGGTACCTGCGGCGCGACATGGCCGTCACGCTCGACGATATCCCGGAGATCATCCGTGGACTGCGGCGGAACGGCGGTCGGAGGGGATTCCTTGTCGCGGCGCGTCTGGCGGCCGCCAGCCATACCGGGCGCGGCAATGACACCGAAAGGACACCCGGCTGACGAGCAGCGCGCATGCCGTTGAGCACAATCCAGGCGGAGGTACTGCGGCTCATCGCCGCCAACCGCAGCCCCGACAGCTATGTCGCGGGAGCGACCGTGCTCAACCGTGCGGAGGGGACTCCGCGCTACTCGCTCGATCTCGATCTGTTTCATGACCTGGAGGACAGCGTCGCGCAATGCGCGGAAACGGATGCTGCGACGCTCGGAGCGGCCGGCTTTGACTTCTCGTGGCTGCTGCGGACTCCCACCTTCCACCGCGCGGTGGTGCGGGCGGACACGGAGTCGTTGAAGATCGAGTGGGCGCAGGACAGCGCTTTCAGGTTCTATCCGATTCAGGAAGACGACCGGCTCGGCTATCGCCTGCACGACGCGGACGCCGCGGTCAACAAGGTTCTGGCCCTGGCAGGCCGAAGCGAGATCCGCGACTTCGTCGATATGCTCCACCTCGAAGAAACGTACCTGTCGCTTGGGGCACTGGCGTGGGCGGCGTGCGGCAAGGACCCGGGCTTCACCCCGGAATTCCTGCTGGATCAAGTGGCGCGGCATGCGGCCTATACGCAGCGTGATCTCGACCGGCTGGCGCTTCGCGAGCCGCTCGATCTCGGCGTCCTCAAGCAGCGGTGGCTGGAGGCTGCCGCGCGAGCTCGAAAGCTGGTGGCGGATCTTCCGCCCGCAGAAATCGGCTGCCTGTACCTGGACGCGGATCAGCAGCCAGCCACGCCCGATCCGTCGTCCGATGCGTTCTCCTTGCTCGCACGCCACCGCGGATCATTGCGCGGCGCGTGGCCCACGGTCTCCCACTACCGCGGCAAGTAGCAGCGTCGCGCCTGCTTCACCGCGTCCTACCGCCGCAGCGCGCTCGCGCCGCCGATCACGCAGACGGCGACCACGCCGACGAGGTTGTGCCACATGAACGAGACGTCGGTGAAGGTCGCCACGGCGGCCACTGACGCCATGCCGCCGATCAGGCCCCAGAACGCCCCGCCGGCGGTCGCCCGGGGCATGCCGACCGCGAGGACGAACACGCCGAGCAGCGAGCCGTAGAAGAACGATCCGAAGCGGTTGACCACCTCGATCAGCGAGCCGAGGTTGGCGGCGTACAGCGCGGTGACCGACGCGAACAGGCCCCAGAAGGCGGTGGCGCCTTTCGAAACGCGCAAGTAGTGGGCGTCCGAGGCGCCGGGGCGCACGCGGCGGCGGTAGAAGTCGATGACCGTGGCGGCCGAGAGGGCGTTGAGCTCGGCGGCGATGCTCGACATGGCGGCCGCGAAGATGGCGGCGATCAGCAGGCCGACCAGGCCGACCGGCAGGTAGGTGGTGATGAAGGTCGGGAACACGTAGTTGACGTCGGTGTAGGCCGCGTCCCCCGTCACGTCGCGCACCAGGCTCCGGGCGCGCGCCCTGACCTCGCCCACCCGGCGGTCGCTCTCGACGAACGACGCGGTGGCTTCCGCGGTGCGTCCCGCGTCGCCGGCTTCACGCGCCGCCACCACCTCCGCCGCATCGCTGCGCCGGCCGGCGTGCGCAGCCCGGAACTCGTCCTCCAGCGCGCGGTACTCGCCCGACCGCCCGCTCGCCTCGATCGCCCCCTGGTGCGCCTGGTTGAAGAGCATCGGCGGCTCGGAGAAGAGGTAGAAGCAGAAGACCAGCACGCCCATCATCAGGATGAGCACCTGCAGCGGGATCTTGGCGAACGCGCTCATCAGCAGCGACTGCCGTCCGGCGTCCACCGACTTCGCCGTGAGGTAGCGCTGGACCTGGCTCTGGTCGCAGCCGAAGTAGCCCAGCATCAGGAACAATCCGCCCAGCAGGCCCGACCAGAAGGTGTACGTCTCGTTCAGGTCGAACGTGAAGTCGATGGCCTGCAGCCGGCCGGTGGCGCCGGCGACGTGCAGCACCGGCTCCAGCGACATGTCGTCCGGCAGGCCGAGGATGAGCGCGACCACCGCGGCCGTCACCCCCACCATGATCACGACCATCTGCTTCACGTCGGCCCAGGTGACCGCCTGCACCCCGCCCAGCATGGTGTAGACCGTCGTGGGAATGCCTATCGCCAGGACGGTGAGCGGCAGGCTCCAGCCGAGCACGATGGACAGGATGACGGCGGGGGCGGCGATGATCACGCCGGCGCTGAGACCGCGAGACATCAAGAAGAGCAGGCTGGCCAGCGCCCGCGTGCGGGCGTCGAAGCGCCGCTCGAGGTACTCGTAGGCCGTGAAGACGCGCGCGCGGTGGAAGAACGGCACCAGCGTCAGCGACAGGATGATCATCGCCAGCGGCAGGCCGAAGTAGAACTGCACGAAGCGGAGGCCGTCGTCGTAGCCCTGCCCCGTCGTCCCCACCAGCGTGATGGCGCTCATCTGGGTGGCCATCACCGACAGGCCGACCGCCCACCAGGGCAGCGACCGCGACGCCAGGAAGTAGCCCTCGACGGCGCCGGTGGCCCTGGCGCGCTTCACGCCGTCGTAGAGCACCCAGGCCAGATAGGCGGTGACGATGATCCAGTCGATGAGGTGCATCGATCGGGGCTTGGCCGACCGTTCAGGCCGCGAAGTGCAGGGAGAGAAGCCAGAGCGCCGCCAGCACCACAATCTGGACGACGACGACGGCAACGTAGGTGCGGGTCACGCAGCCAGTATAGCGGCGACAGTTGCAGGCAGATGTGGCGCGTTGGCCATCCATGCCCCGCGCCTGCGGCCGCTATCTATCTGACGCCCTGAACCGGCTGAAACGTCGTTCCAGGAATTCGCGTCGCGGCCAGTCATCACGATCAGTCGGAAGCCTGAGGCTCGTTCCGTCGAGTTCCTTGAGCCCTGCCAGCAACTGTCCGTCTTGCTCTTCCTGCAACCGCGACGACACGTGAACTCGAAAATCGGGGTCTACGCTAATCAAGTGCGAATCGAAGGCGACGTGGTGGAGCGCGGACATGCAGATTCCGTTCCGCACCGACGGCGGCCCCCCGTCAGCGTCGGGGACGATGTGCGCGCCAACAAGCAGGGCGCGAACCGGCAGGCCGCTGAACGCGCACCTCCACTGGTAGGCCGCTTTGGTGAGCGTGCTGAACCACGCCTGGTGATTCCGACTGTAGGTTGTTGTCAGGGAATACGATGCTTCGATCCCTTCTCGCGCCACCTTGCCCGATTTGCTCTCGACGATCTCGAAGTCATCGGTGGCCAGCATCGCGTGGCCCGCAGCCGGTCTGAAATCGGCGATCCTGACCGGAAAGATCGGACGGTACACTGCCGGCGCAACACCGATGAAGTAGATGAGCGGCGCGCCGCGCCGCCATGCATCCTGAAGGGCGCGGTTGGTCGGATCGCTCAGGCCGCCGCGCGCAAGATCGTAGCGTAGCAGACCGGTAGCGCCGTCGAGGCTTGCCGAATCGATTTCCTGATCGCGATACCAGGTTGGCCGACCGGGCCGCGGCACCCCGGTCTTGATGCTGAGAGCGGCACTCATCTGTCTCTGCTTGAAGATTCCCTTCGCGCGATTCGCGAACAAGACCGTCTGGCCGGCGACACGAAAGCCGGCGGTGATCGCATCCCAGGGCACCCTTCCCGACCACCGCCGCGACAACTTCTCGATGGCTGCCAACGCGGCAACGCGGATCTGCTGATCCGGATCCGGTTCGCCGAACGGAGGTCGCGCCATGGTTCGTGTTCAGACGATAACCCATACCGGAACCCGGGCGCCCGGCGAATAGTGAGTCCAGTTCGCGTCATCCGTGTCAGACAATGGTGGCATCTCCGGTTGGAGGCACGGAGGAGCGGGCGACCCCATCCGGCATTTGATTCCAGGTCCGCCCATCCAGTTCGCGGCCCGTCCGCTTCTTGAATACGCCACCCCACTGCTTGAAGAAAAACGGTACGCCGTTTCGTACGCAGGCGTTCCTGATATCCCTGACCCACGCAGGCTGCATCGGTCTTGCCCCTGGCCCTGATTCTCCCCCGGCGATCACCCAGTCGATACCGGCCAGCTCCAGATCCGGCAGTGGACCGAGCAACGGTTCAAGTGAGAGAAATTTGGTCTCGGCACCCGTGTCGACCAGCAGCGCCCGACGGCTCAGCCAGCGCTCCGACTCGATGCTTACACCAAGCCAGATGTTCGGGGTCCAAGAGACCCGATCGCCAAGAAGCTGCACCCGCTCCGGCCGCTTCGTCAGTACTTGAAAGGTGTGGCGGGCAGCCCGGTTCATGATTGCGAACACCGCTTCGATGAACGGCACAGGCACAGACGGATGAAACAGATCTGACATCGAATTGACGAACACGAGCCGTGGTTGCCTCCACCGCAGTGGCTCCGTGAGTGCTTCTTCATGCACCGCGACGTCGAATCCGTTCCGGTACCTGCTTACTCCCATTGCTTGCAGCCGCATCGCCATCCGTTCGGCGTAGCAATGCGTGCAACCCTGGCTGATCTTGGAGCACCCCGTAACGGGGTTCCACGTCGTCTCAGTCCACTCGATGTTCGAATGCGTAGACATGGCTACATCCGGTCCAGGATGTGACTCGCGATACGGTGTGCTACGTTGATTCCCCGAGGATTACCAGCACAGAACATGAATTCGAAGAGTGGAGACCCCGTGGAGCTCGTCAAGCGCCTCGAATTTCCCAGGAAGCGATCACCGAACAATTCCTGCAGATTGCTCTTGTAGATTCGCACGAGTCCGTCGACGCCTTTCTCTCTGACCGAGCCGGGATCTCCGAACAAGCCTCGCTGCGGGTTCTCTCGGTACAACTCGCGCCAACTCTCGCCTCCGAATACGTCGGTCAAGCGCTGTGCCCATTGCCGCGATATGTCATCGGGCGTCCTCGATGTTGGTAGCATCCGTGCAATTGCGGAAACGGGGAATAGAATCCAAGTGTCGAGGGCCTTGTAGCTCTCGATGGCCTGTATCGTCGACCATCTCACCTCAGTTGCAAACGGATCGAGAAACAGGACGCCGCGCCATGTCTGCCAATCCTTCCGGAGGTTGAGCAGGAAGCCGTTTGCTTCGGCGTTCTCGATCCTGATGTTCCTGTGGGGATGCTTGTCCCGAAGCCGCTGCAGCTCCGCAGCGCGCGCAGCTTGCTTCTCAACGAAGATCAACTCGTCGAACGGCTTGTTACCGACCGCGATGGCTCGCACTGGAGATCCGGCCAGGAACTCCGCTGTTTCTCTTTCTTGCGTTTCGATCTGCCCAGTCCCCGCAAACGCGTCGATGTACAACAACTTGAACGACTTGTTCTTCAGCGCTGTCGTGTAGGCGTCGAGATAGTGCTCCAGGATCTCCAGCTTTTCTTGCGTCCACGGCCCCCCGAAATCCATCGGTCCTCCACACCCCGACCCCGCCAGGCAGCATACCACATGCTTTCGCCATATGATCGCTTTTGACGCGGGGAGTCAGAAGTCAGCCGACGGGCGACAATAATGCGGCGCGGCGCGCCGGCAGGCCGCCGGCTCAACACTCGGTGACGTTGACCGCCACCTGGATCACGTGCGTCGCCAGGCCGCCGCGGGAGGTTTCCTTGTACTTCTCCTGCATGTCGCGGCCGGTGTCGCGCATCGTCCGGATGACCTTGTCGAGGGAGACGAAGTGCCGGCCGCTGCCGCGCAGCGCCAGGCGCGAGGCGTTGATGGCCTCCACTGCGGCCATCGCGTTGCGCTCGATGCACGGAACCTGCACCAGCCCGCCCACGGGATCGCAGGTGAGGCCCAGATTGTGCTCCATGGCGATCTCCGCCGCGTTCTCCACCTGCTCCGGGGTGCCCCCGAGCACCTCGGTCAGCGCACCGGCGGCCATGGAGCAGGCCGAGCCCACCTCGCCCTGGCAGCCGACCTCGGCGCCGCTGATCGAGGCGTTGGTCTTGAACAGCAGGCCGATGGCGCCGGCCGTGAGCAGGAAGCGGACCACGCCGTCCTCGTCCGCAACATCACAGAAGCGGGCGTAGTAGTGCAGCACGGCCGGGACGATGCCTGCCGCGCCGTTGGTGGGGGCCGTCACCACCCGGCCGCCCATGGCGTTCTCCTCGTTCACGGCCAGGGCGTACAGATTCACCCAATCCATGGCGGCCAGCGCATCCCGCGGCGAGGCTTCCGGCTGGCCGGAGAGCTGCCGGTACAGCTTCGCGGCACGGCGCTCGACGTGCAGCCCGGGCAGCTCCCCCTCCTGCTCGCAGCCGCGCCGGACGCACTGCTGCATCGCCCGCCAGATCGCCAGCAGGCCGGCGCGCACATCGGCCTCCGGGCGCCAGGCCTGCTCGTTGCGCAGCATCACGCCGCTGACCGGCAGGCGGTGGCGCTCGCACAACTCCAGCAGCTCCCGCGCGCTTGTGAACGCCAGGGGCAGCCGCGTGTCGCGCTCTGCCAGCACCGGCCGCCCCTTGGCATCGGCAGTCGCCACGAAACCGCCGCCCACGGAGTAGTAGATGCGCTCGTCGACGACGTCGCCGTCCGCCAGCGCGACGAACCGCATTCCGTTCGGGTGGCCCGGCAACCGCCCGCGCCGCTCGAAGACGAGGTCCTCCGCCGGATCGAACCGGATCGGGTGCAGGCCCAACAAACTCAGCCGGCCGCCCTCGGTGATGGCGGCCGTGCGCGCCGGCAGCCGGTCGACGTCGGCTTCCTCGGGGGTGTCCCCCTCCAGCCCCAGCATGAGCGCGTTGTGGCTGCCGTGACCGCGCCCGGTGGCCGCCAGCGAGCCGTACAGATGGACCCGGACGCGGGTCGTCCTCCGGAGGCTCCCCGCTTCCTGCAGCGCCAGCGCGAACTGCCGCGCCGCCCGCATCGGACCGACCGTGTGGGAGCTCGACGGCCCGATGCCTATCGTGAAGAGGTCGAAGACGCTGACCGCCATCGCAAAACGTCCTCTCTCCGTTATAGCACCGCGGCCGCTGCGGTGCCGCCGAACCGCCGAACGCCCGCCCGGCGGCGGCGATGCTATCGTGGATAGAGGAAGGCAATGGAAACGGACAAGCCCGCAGAGAGCTCGCGCAACCAGCCTGTCGGCCGGATTCTCGTCGGTATAGTCGCCGTGATCGCCCTGATCGCCCTGGGGCGCCAGTTCGGCAACCTGCTCGACCAGTTCGTGGTGTGGGTCGACGGGCTCGGCGCGATCGGGCCGCTCGTCTTCATGGCCGGCTACGCGGCGGCCACCGTGGCGTTCGTCCCGGGCGCCGTCCTGTCGGTCGCCGCCGGCGCCACGTTCGGACTCGGGCCGGGCGTGCTGTACGTGATGCTGGGCGCCACGACCGGCGCGTCGCTTGCCTTCCTGCTCGCCCGCTACGTCGCGCGCGAGGCGATCGAGCAGCGCATCCAGGGCAACGCCCGCTTCGCCGCCGTGGACCGGGCGATCGGCCGCGAAGGGCTCAAGATCGTGATGCTGCTGCGGCTGTCCCCGGTCTTCCCGTTCAACCTGCTGAACTACTCGCTGGGGCTGACCAAGGTCCGCTTCGCCGATTACGTCGCGGCTTCCATCGGCATGCTGCCCGGCTCGCTCCTGTACACGTATTCGGGGGTCGTCGTTGGCGACGTCATCCGCCTGGCCGGCGGCGCCGCGCCGGAGCGCGGGCCCGTCTATTACACCGTGGTCGTCCTCGGCCTGGCGGCCACCATCGCGGTGACGGCGCTGGTCACCCGCACCGCACGGCGCGCGCTCGGTGAGGCCACCGCAACCTGACGCGGGCGGCGGTTGCGCGCCGCCCTGCCGCCGGATAGAATCTCCCCGGCCGGCGCCCGGAGTATGTACCGGCGCGGCCTACGGGGGTCACAAGATATCCTGCTGTGCCTGAGAAAGGGGTCACGAGTTGGCTGACGTGACAACGACGGAACAGGCTGCCCACGCCGAGCACGGCCACGAGCACGCGCACGCGCACGAAGATTTGGGCTTCCTGCAAACCTACGTCTTCTCGGTCGACCACAAGGTCATCGGCATCCAGTACGCCGTCACCGGGTTGCTGTTCCTGCTGTTCGGCTTCGGCCTGATGATGGTGATGCGCTGGCAGCTCGCCTATCCGTTCCAGCCGATCCCGATCATCGGCGGCCTGCTGGGCGACACGCGTGCGCCGGGCGGCATCATGCTGCCGGAGTTCTACAACCAGCTCGGCGCCATGCACGGGACGATCATGGTCTTCCTGGGCGTCGTGCCGCTGGCGGTCGGCGGCTTCGGCAACTTCGTGCTGCCGCTGCAGATCGGCGCGCCCGACATGGCGTTCCCCAAGCTCAACATGGCGAGCTACTGGTCGTTCTTCCTGGGCGGCGTCGTGATGCTCGCCAGCTTCGTCGTCCCGGGCGGCGCGGCCAACTCCGGCTGGACGTCGTACGCGCCGCTGTCGGTCATCGCGACGACGGGCCAGACGATGTGGCTGGTCGGGATGATCTTCCTGATCACGTCGTCGCTGCTCGGTTCGGTGAACTTCATCGTCACCACCGTGCAGTTGCGGGCGCCCGGCCTGAGCTTCTTCCGCCTGCCGTTCTTCGTGTGGGCGCAGCTCGTCACGTCGTTCCTCCTGCTGCTCGCGTTTCCGCCGCTGGAGGCGGCCGGCGTCCTGCAACTGATGGACCGCGTGGCCGGCACCAGCTTCTTCATGCCGAGCGGCCTCGTCGTCGGCGACGCGGCGCTCGAGATAAGCGGCGGCGGCAGTCCGCTGCTGTGGCAGCACCTGTTCTGGTTCCTGGCCCATCCGGAGGTCTACGTCCTGATCCTGCCGGCGATGGGCATCGTGGGCGAGATCCTCGCCAACAACACGCGCAAGCCGATCTGGGGCTACCGCGTGCTTGTGGCGTCGGTCATCTTCCTCGGTTTCATGTCGTTCGTCGTCTGGGCGCACCACATGTTCATGACCGGGATGGGCACCACGATGAGCTCGTTCTTCCAGACGACGACGATGATCATCTCCATCCCGTCGGTCGTCATCCTGTCGGCGTTCCTGCTGTCGCTGTACGGCGGATCGATCCGCTACACGGTGCCGATGCTGTTCGCGCTGGCGTTCCTGCCGATGTTCGCCATCGGCGGCCTGACCGGCCTGCCGCTCGGGCTGGCGGCGCCCGACATCCACCTGCACGACACCTACTACGTCATCGGGCACTTCCACTACGTGGTGGCGCCCGGCACGGTGCTGGCGCTGCTCGGCGGCATCTACTACTGGTTCCCGAAGGCGACCGGCCGGAAGATGAACGACCTGCTGGGACGCATCCACTTCTGGGGCTCGTTCGTGACGATCAACATCGTCTTCTTCCCGATGCTCATCCAGGGGCTGTCCGGCATGAACCGCCGGATGGCGGACGGCGGTCTCGAGTACACGATGAACCAGGACGTGCTGGTCTGGAACACCGTCATCTCCTGGGGCGCCTGGGGGCTGGCGCTGTTCCAGCTTCCGTTCATCTTCAACTTCTTCTGGAGCATCAAGAAGGGCGAAGAGGTGGGCGCCAACCCGTGGAATGCGACGACGCTCGAATGGTCCGCGCCGTCACCGCCGCCGCACGGCAACTTCACGACGCCGCCGAGCGTGCACCGGGGGCCGTACGAGTACAACGTGCCGGGCGTGGAGGCCGACTTCGTGATGCAGGCCGAAGCTGACGGATCGCAGGCCGAGCCTGCCAAGGCGTAGGGGGCGGTAAGGAGCAATGGAAATACCGTATGTCGTAGACGAGCGGGCGGATACCGGGCTGACCAACGTCAAGCTCGGCATCTGGCTGTTCCTGGCGTCGGAAGTCATGCTGTTCGGCGGGCTGTTCTCCACCTACATCCTGCTGCGCATCAACGCCATCGAGTGGCCGTTCGGCGCGGACATCCTCAGCGTTCCGATCGGGGCGTTCAACACCGTCGTGCTCATCCTGTCGAGCGTCACGATGGTGCTCTGCTACGCCGCGCTGAAGCTGGACGATTTCAGCGGCTACAAGCGCTACATGGGGATGACGGTCGGCCTGGCGGTGCTCTTCCTGGTCGTCAAGTCGTACGAGTACTACGACAAGTTCTCGCACGGCGACGTGCCGGCGGTGAGCACGTACCTGGCCATCTACTTCACGCTGACGGGCCTGCACGCGCTGCACATCGTGGGCGGCGTCATCGTCAATGGCTACTTCCTCGGCCCGGGATCGAAGCTGTGGCACGCCAACCGCCAGCAGTTCATCAACCGCATCGAGGCGGCCGGCCTGTACTGGCACTTCGTCGACCTGGTATGGATATTCCTGTTCCCGGTGCTGTACCTGCTGTAGCCGGACGCCGATTCAGGAGACGCGCACGATGAGCGAGAGCCCCGAAGAAGTCAGAGATCACATCAAGCTGTACTGGAAGATCGGCATCGCGCTGCTGGTGTTGACCGTCGTCACCGTGGCGGTGTCGTACATCGAGTTCGCGGTGCCGATGGCCATCCTGGTGGCGCTGATCATCGCGGGCACGAAGGGCTCGCTGGTGGCGAGCTACTTCATGCACCTGATCGGCGAGCGCAAGTCCATCTACTGGGCGCTGCTGCTGACGGTCTTCTTCTTCCTGGTCCTGATCATCATCCCCATCCTGGGGCACACGGACACCTACGGCGTGCACAAGACGATGCCGAACGCCAACGCGCCCGCGGCGGAGGCGCACGACTGATGACCTCGCTGCGCGCCATCCACCTGGTGTTCATCGGCGCGTCCATCACGCTGATGGTGCTGGTGGCGCTGTGGGGCGTGGCGATGTACGCCTCCGAGAGCGGCACGGCCGGCTATCTGGCCTTCGCCGCCGGATCGGCGGCGGGCGCGGCGGGTCTGGCGGTCTACCTGGCGGCGTTCGTGCGCAAGACGCGGCGCATGGGCATGGAGTAGGACAGCATGACAGGCAAAATCACGAGCGTGGTGCTGCTGGGGCTCGCGGGCGTGCTGCTCGCTGCAGGCGAGGCGCTCGCCTGTCCCATCTGCTTCGGCGGCGACCCGGATTCCGATCTCGCGCGCGGCATGAACTGGGCGGTGTTCACGCTGCTCGGCCTCACGGGCGGCGTGCTGACCGGGTTCGTCGGATTCATCTTTCACTTGATCAAGCGTTCACGGCAGGCGCTGGGCCAGCCGGAGGGAGATCGTTTCAATGGGTGATTGGTTGGGACTGCCGGTGCAGGCATCGGCGCACGCCGGCGAAATCGACCAGATGATCATCTTGATCCACTACCTGATGTTCATCCTGTTCATCGGCTGGGGGATCTACTTCGTCTGGGTGCTGATCCGCTTCCGCGCGTCGGCGAACCCCAGGGCTGACTACACCGGCGTGACGAGCCACACCTCCAGCTACCTCGAGATTGCCGTCGCCGCCATCGAGGCGGTGCTGCTGATCGGCTTCGCCATCCCGGCCTGGGCGAACCGCGTCAACGAATTCCCGCCGGAGGATGAATCGACGGTCGTCCACATGATCGCGCGGCAGTTCGAGTGGCACGCACACTACCCCGGCGCCGACGGCCGCTTCGGGCGGCGGGACATCAGCCACATCACGCCGACCAACGTGGTCGGGCTCGACCGCAGCGACCCGGCCGCGGCCGACGACGTCGTCTCCATCAACCGCATGAACCTGCCCGTCGACAAGCCGGCCATCCTCTACCTGTCGACGCAGGACGTCATCCACAGCCTCGGCATCGCCGAGATGCGGGTCAAGCAGGACGTGATCCCGGGGATGGAGATACCCATGTGGTTCATCCCGACCCGCGCCGGCGACTACCAGATCAACTGCTCGCAGCTCTGCGGCCTCGGCCACTACCGGATGAAGGCCGAGGTGACCATCCAGTCGCAGGCCGAGTTCGACGCCTGGCTGGCGGAAGAGCTCGCGCTGTCGCAGTAGGAACCGGGCGGTGCCGGACATCCCGGACGGCGCGGAAACCGGCGGCGGCAACCCCGGCAGCCAACCCATCGCACCCGGTACCGGCGCGCTCATCGCCGCGGGCCGGACGTCGGCGCCCGCCGACTACGCCGGTTTCTGGAACCGCGTCGCCGCCTCGATCGTCGACTTCATCATCACGGCGGTCGGCAGCGGCCTGATACTCGGCCCGGTCTTCGTGTTCATCGTCTTCTCCGGCGCGGGCCGGCCCGGCGACCCGGACGGGATCCAGACGCTGCTGC
Source organism: Vicinamibacteria bacterium (assembly GCA_022820825.1). Lineage (GTDB taxonomy): Bacteria > Acidobacteriota > Vicinamibacteria > Vicinamibacterales > UBA8438 > JAAXGX01. Next base: position 32,944 of record JAJEEU010000017.1, on the reverse strand, counting down.
CCGTGATCCAGGGCGTCAGCCAACTCGTCAGCCTGGTCGGCGGCTGGCTCTACTTCGCCCTGATGGAGTCGTCGCGGTTCCAGGGCACGCTGGGCAAGCTGGCCGTGCAGATCAAGGTCACCGACATGGAGGGCAACCGCCTCACCTTCGGGCGGGCCACCGGGCGCCACTTCGGCAAGATCGTGTCCGGGATGATCCTGCTCATCGGCTACGTCATGGTGGCGTTCACCGAGAAGAAGCAGGGGCTGCACGACATCATGGCCGGCTGCCTCGTCGTAAGGAAGTAGTTACCCTCAGCGCCGGGCGGCGGCGTCCAGCTCCTCGCGGACTATCCGATCGAACGCGTCCAGCGGCAACGCGCCCAGGACGGGCCGGCCGTTGATGAACAGCGTCGGGGTGGACGTAGCCCCCAGGCTACGCCCGGCAGCCATCTCGCGGTCGACCGACTCCGCGTGCCGCCCGTCGTCGAGGCAGGCGCTGAACGCGTCGGCGTCGAGGCCCAGATCGTCCGCGTAGGCCTTCAGCGACTCCACGTCCAGCGCGTCCTGCATGGCGAACAGCCGGTCGTGGTACTCCCAGAACATGTCCTGGTCGTGCGCGCAGTGGCCAGCCTCGGCCGCCTTGAACGCGTTGGGGTGGTTCGGCAACGGAAAGTCCTTGTAGACGAACCGGATGCGCTCCGGATAGCGGTCCATCAGCGCCGCCAGCGTGGCGGTCGCCCGGCCGCAGTACGGGCACTCGAAATCGGAGAACTCGACAATCACGACCGGCGCGTCGTCCGGCCCCTTCGAGCGGTCGCCGGCCGTCAGCTCGATCTGCTGCCGCGGAGGGTCGAGCATGACGGACACGTCGTCCGCGACCTCACGCAGCTCGTCCATGTACGTGCGCAGCGCCAGCGCGGGACCCTGCCGCTCCAGGAGTTGGCGGATCTCCGGCCGCATCTCTTCGAGTGTCCGCCCGCCGAGGCGGTCCCGGTTGCGCTCGTAGATCTGCTCGATCTCCGCCTCGGTCACCTCCTCGGTGCGCGGCGGGAGCTCCGCGGCCAGCAGCTCCTCGCGGCTGAGGCCGCGCGCCTCCGCCTCGCAGTCGATCAAGCGGTCGCCGATGATGATGTCGAGGACGCGCAGCCGCTCGTCGTACACGCCCAGCAGCGTCTCCATCCGGCCGCGCGGATCCTCGCGGTGCCACGTCTCGTCGAGGTCGCCGAGCGTGATCGCGGTGTCGCCGATGTGCGCCACGACGTCCTCTTCCGCCTGCGCCTGCGCCGACGACGGCGGAACGCAGCCGGCGCCGGCGGCCGCGGCGATCACGGCGAGCCCGACGAAGCGGAGTGCGGCGAGTCTCATGAATTCCCCCGGCGCCCACTGTACACCGCCGCCTGCCGGGCGTCCACGGGCCGGGAGTTGCAGCGACTTTCGCCCGTGGCGTACCGTGGCGCCATGGCCTCGCACCGCATCCGCTGCACGCTGCTTCCCGATACCGGGGCCGGCGTCCCCGTGGCCAGCGGTCCGGATGCGGTCGGCGACTTCCTCGAGGATGCCGCGCACCATCCGGGCGGCCACGCGGCCGGCGTGGCGCACCCGGCCACCGAGGCCGAAGTTGCCGCACTGCTGCGCCAGTCGCAACGGGTGCTGCCCATCGGCGCGCAGTCGTCGTTGACCGGCGGCGCGACGCCGCTGGGCGAGGTGGTGGTGACGACTCGGCGGCTGAACCGCATCGTCACGGCCAGCGGCAACGGCATTACCGCCCAGGCGGGCGTCCCCATTGCCGAGCTGCAGGAGGCGCTGGCGCGCCGCGACGCCTGGTACCCGCCGACTCCGACCTTCGAGGGCGCGTGCATCGGCGGCGCGGCCGCCACCAACGCCGCCGGCGCCGCGACGTTCAAGTACGGCGCCACGCGCGACTGGATCCGCGGACTCAAGGTGGTGCTGGCCGACGGCAGCCTGCTGGAGCTTCACCGCGGCGAGCACCGCGCCCACCCCGACGGCTATTTCGAGCTGCACGGCGCCGGCGGCGTGCGGCGCATCCCGCTGCCGGGCTACCGGATGCCCGCGGTGCCGAAGCGCTCGGCCGGCTATTTCGCCCGGCCCGGCATGGACGCGGTCGACCTGTTCATCGGCTCGGAAGGCACCCTGGGCGTCATCACCGAAGTGACCTGCGACGTCGTGTCGCCGCGCCCGGAGATCTGCCTGGTCTGGCTGACGCTGCCGGACGACGCCGGGGCGCTCGCGCTCGTTGCCGCCCTGCGGCGCGAAGCCCGGGCCGCCTGGCGCTCGCGCGACCCGCGCGGTATGGAAGTCGCGGCCGTGGAGCACCTCGACCGGCGCAGCCTGGAGCTGGTGAGAGAGGACGGCGCAGACCGGCGGCACGGCGTCGACGTTTCCGCGGACGCGGCGGTCGCGCTGCTCGTCCAGTTGGAGCTGCCGCCGGGCGCCGTGCCTACCTCCGCGGCGGCTTACGACCAGATCGGCGGCGCCCTCGCGCCCGGCGCCCCCGACACGCCGCTCGTCCGCCTGTGCCGTATGCTGGATCGGGCGGGCGTGCTCGACCGGGCCGAGATCGCCCTTCCCGCCGACCGGCGGCGGCAGGATCAACTGCGCGCGGTCCGCGAGGCGGTGCACGAGGCGGTGAACCGGAGAGTGAAGACGGCGCAGCGCGACGTGGACGCCGGCATCCGCAAGACCGCTGCCGACATGATCGTGCCGTACGAGCATTTCGGAGACAGCCTGGAGACGTTCCGCAACGCCTTCGAGCGGCGCGGCCTCGACTACGCGATCTGGGGCCACATCTCGGATGCGAACGTGCACCCCAACGTGATTCCGCGCAGCCTCGCCGACGTGGAGCGCGGCCAGGAAGCGATCATGGCGTGCGGGCGCGCCGTGATCGGGATGGGCGGCTGCCCGCTGGCGGAGCACGGCGTCGGCCGCAACCCGGTCAAGCAGGCGTTGCTGCGCGAGCTGTACGGCGGCGAGGGCATCGCCGCGATGCGGGCGGTGAAGGCGGCGCTCGACCCGCGCGGCGTGCTGGCGCCGGGCGTGCTGTTTCCCGAAGCGCCCGCAGTTGGAGAAGAAACGTGCCGCTGAAGCAGTTCCTGGTGCACTGGGCCACCACCGCCGTGGCCCTCGGCGTGACGGCGTGGGTGCTGCCGGGCGTGCGTATCAGCTCGCTGGTGGCGCTGCTCGTCGCGGCGCTGGCGCTCGGCTTCGTGAACGCCGTCATCAAGCCGCTGCTGCTGCTCCTGACGCTGCCGTTCACGGTGCTGACGCTCGGGTTGTTCTACTTCGTGGTCAACGGCCTCTCGTTCGCCTTCGCCGCGTGGCTGGTGCCCGGCTTCGGCGTGCGGTCGTTCTGGTCGGCGATCCTGGGCGCGCTGCTCGTCGGCGTCGTGTCCTGGTTCATCGGCAGCTTCCGCCAGGTGGAACCGGAACCGCGCCGCCGCGTGGACGTACGGCGTATCAAGCGCGTCGGACCACCACCACCGCAGGACTGAAAGGGTGGACCCTCAGAGATCGGCGCGGCGTAGGCGCAGGGCGTTGCTGATTACCGACAGCGAGCTTAGTGTCATTGCGGCGCTGGCCCAGATGGGGCTGATCAGGAGTCCTGTCAGCGGGTAGAGGACGCCGGCGGCGACGGGGACGCCGACGGCGTTGTAGACGAACGCCAGGAACAGGTTCTGGCGGATGTTGCGCATGGTGGCGCGGCTGAGGCGGCGAGAGCGCGCGATGGCCCGCAGGTCCCCCTTGACGAGGGTCACGCCGGCGCTCTCCATCGCGACGTCCGTGCCGGTCCCCATGGCGATGCCGACAGCCGCCTCCGCCAGCGCCGGGGCGTCGTTGATGCCGTCGCCGGCCATCGCCACGACGCGGCCGGCGGCCTGCTGCTCGGCCACGACCCGGCGCTTGTCGGCGGGCAGCACGCCGGCGTGCACGTTCTCGGGCGGCAGCCCGATCTCGGCGGCCACCGCCAGCGCCGTCGGCCGGCCGTCGCCCGTCACCATCAGGATGCGCAGGCCGTCGGCCCGCAGGCGGCGAATCGCCTCGGGGGTCGTCGGCTTGACCGGGTCGGCGATGCCGATGAGGCCGGCCAGGGCGCCGTCCAGGGCGACGTGGACGACCGTCTCGCCGCGCCCCGCCAGCTCCGCCGCCTGCGCGCCCGCCGGTGCGGTCGCCACACCCAGTTGTTCCAGGAACGCGACCGTTCCGACTGCAATCTGCCGGTCGCCGACCGTGCCCCGGACGCCGCGGCCGGTTTCCGATTGAAAGTCGTCGGCTGGCGGGATGGCCAGGCCGCGCTGCATCGCCTCGGCCACGATCGCCGCCGCCAGCGGATGCTCGCTCGCGCGCTCCAGGCCGGCCGCGAGTCCTACCACCTCGCCTTCGTCCCGGTCGCCGAGGGCGATGACCGTACGCACCGCCGGACTGCCCGTGGTCAGCGTGCCGGTCTTGTCCACGATCAGCGTGTCGACCCGCTCCAGCGTCTCGAGCGCCTCTGCGTTGCGGATCAGCACACCCGCGGTGGCGCCGCGGCCGGTGCCCACCATGATCGCCATCGGCGTCGCCAGGCCGAGCGCGCAGGGGCAGGCGATGATCAGCACGGCCACGGCGCTCAGCAGCGCCAGCGCGAAGCGCGGCTCCGGGCCCACCAGGCTCCAGGCGACGAAGGCGGCGACAGCGACGGCGACGACGGCCGGCACGAAGTACGCCGCCAGCGTGTCCGCCGTGCGCTGAATCGGCGCCCGGCTGCGCTGCGCCTCGCTCACCATGCGCACGATCTGCGCCAGCAGCGTCTCCTGCCCGACCCGCTCGGCGCGCATGATCAGGCTGCCGGTGCCGTTCACGGTGGCGCCGACGAGCGGTGCGCCGCCGCCCTTCTCGACCGGGATCGGCTCGCCGCTGATCATCGACTCGTCGACGGCGCTGCTGCCGCTGACCACAACCCCGTCGACCGGAATCCGTTCCCCCGGCAGCACGCGCAGCAGGTCTCCCACCTCGACGTCGGCCAGCGGCACGTCCTCCTCGCCGCTGCCGGCGATGCGGTGCGCGACGGGCGGCGCCAGGCCGAGCAGCGCCCGCAGCGCCGCGCCGGTGCGGTGCCGGGCGCGCAGCTCCAGCACCTGCCCCAGCAGCACGAGCACGATGATGACGACCGCGGTGTCGAAGTACGGCTCGACGCCGGCTTCCATCCGGAAGCCGGCCGGAAACAGCCCCGGCGCGACCGTGGCCGCCACGCTGTAGGCGAAGGCCGCCCCGACGCCGAGAGCGATCAGCGTGAACATGTTGGGGCTGCGGTTGACGACCGACGCCCAGCCGCGCTCGAAGAACGGGCGTCCCGCCCAGAGCACCACCGGCGCGGCGCAGGCAAGCTGGAACCAGTTGGACGCCGTGCGGCCGACCAGTTGCGTCACGCGCTCGCCGAGGAGCATCTCGCCCATCGCCAGCAGGAACACCGGCAGCCCCGCGACCGCGGCGATGCGGAACCGCCGCGTCATGTCCTCCAGCTCCGGGTTCCGCACCGGCCCGGCCGTCAATACGAGCGGCTCCAGCGCCATGCCGCAACGCGGGCACGGCACCGGCTCGGTCTCGCGCACATCGGGACACATCGGGCAGACGTAGACGACCTCCGCCCCGTCAGGAATCACGGGAGCGGCGGTGTGCGGATGGGCAGGTGCGGGCGCGACGCCGTCGCCCGCGCCGAGGAACGCGCCGGGGTCCCGCTCGAACGCCGCCTTGCAGCCGCCGCAACAGAAGAGGAAGGTGGTCCCCTCGTGCTCGAAGGTGTGCCGGGCCCCTTCCGGCTCCACGACCATGCCGCAGACCGGATCGCGCGTCTCGACCGTGCTCATGTCAGGATTGATCGGCCGCTCCGGAGCCGGGGGCGGCGGGCGCATCGAGTTGCAGCACGGACCGTACGAAGTCGCCTTCCGGCTGTATGCCGAGCAGCTCCACGCGGTCGTCGACCACCGTCTTCGGCACGCCGGAGACCCGATAGCGCCGGGCCAGATCGGGGAACTCGGTCGCCTCGATGACCGTGGCCGAAATGTGGGGGCTGGCGGCCGCCAGGCGGTACGCGAGGCCGGCGGCTTGGGGGCAGTAGACGCAGGAGGCCGTCACGAACACCTTGATCTCCACCGCCCGGTCGACGGCCGCGGCCGCCGCCAGGCTGGCCGCCGAGAGCCCGCTCCCCTCGCCGGCTCCGCCTCCGGCCACCAGGATGGCGTCGACCAGCGACTGCACCTCGTGCCCTGCCGGCGTTCCGAAGTAGCGCAGCCCGCGGTCCGCGGCGCCGACGATCGCGACCGCCGGCGCGCGGTCGATGCCGAACTCCGCCGCCTGCTCCCGGTCGAGCACCAGGTTGTACTTCTCCACGCTCACTCGCTCGGACAGCCGGGCGATCTCGTCGAGCGCCAGCTCGGCCTGCAGGCAGGTGTCGCAACCGAACGTCTGCGTGAAGAACACCAGGCGCACCGGGTCGGGCAACGCCGCCAGCCGGTCGATGACGTCGCGCGGGCCGAGGGACATCACGGGTGGCTAGCGGCGTGTCACTTGAACAGGTCGTCGAACGCCTGGCGGGCGGTCCGCGGACCCACCGACGAGTGCGTATCGCGCTCGACGGTGACGCGCACCTCGAAGAACGTGCAGGTGTTGCGGCTCTGCTTCGAGCTGACGCGGGCTGGAATGGGCTGGCCGCATTCGAAGCGGCTGGACGTATCGAACCAGGAGCACTGGGCGCAGGCGTGGATGTCGCTCCCGCACCCGGGGCAGATGTCGTTCATGCCGGCGGGCGTGTCGATCTGCCGGCCGCAGCGGGAGCACTTCGACACCTCGCGGAAGCTCGGCATGTTGACCGCGCGCGGCTCGCGCGGGCCGTACCGCCTGCGCGGACCGTGCTCGCGGCTCTGCTCCTTCCGCGGCTCCTGCTCGCGCTCGCGGTCGTCTTCCTGGTAGCCGCGCTGCTGATACTTTCGAGTCATCGTTATCTGGGGCTGCGCTGCCTGTTCTATAGCACACTACGCGATTTGTCTACTGGTGGGCGCGCCGAGTTGACAGCGGATCGGGCAATACGGGATCCTGTGCAGTTGCATCCGCTCGGGTGATCGCGGCCGGGCGGCCACGTAGTTTCCCCGGTGAAAGGACCCAGATGGCAGGACGGAAAGTCGGCACGGTAACGTACAAGCAGGATCTCTCTCCAATCCTGACGATCTTCAGGCTGATGCCCGAGGACGGCAGTCTGTTTCCCCCCTCGAAGGCCGGGCAGTACATCGCGCTGCGGCGCGACGACTGCAAGCTGACGAAGAAGCTCGGCAAGGCCGACGACGGGTCGTGGATGTACGGCCCGGCCCTCGACGAGGACGGCAACCAGAAGATCGGCCCGGTGACCCACTCCTATTCGATTGCGTCGGCGCCGTGGGAGCAGGAGGAACACGGCTGGCTGGAGTTCTACGTCGTGCTGGAGGTGATCAAGAAGGGCGAGTACGGCCGGCTCAGCTCGGTGTTCATGAACATGGACCCCGAGACGGACAACAAGATCACCTACTTCGACCGCATCACCGGCAACTTCACGCTGGATCACCGCGCCGCCGGCTTCGACAGCGTGATGATGGTCGGGACGGGCACCGGGCTGGCCCCGTTCATCGCCATGGCCAAGCAGCTCCACCACGAGGCGCAGAACGGCGGCGGCGACCAGACGAAGTACACGATCCTCCACACGAACCGCACGTATGAAGAGCTGGCCTACCACCAGGAGCTGCTCGACATGGAGAAGTCGGGCGCCTTCGACTTCGTCTACGTGCCGACCGTCAGCCGGCCGACCCAGCGCGACATCGAGGACGACGGCATGGGGGTGGGCCGCGCCAACAACGTCCTGCGGCACATCTTCGGGCAGCCGATGAAGGAGGAAGAAGTGCTGGCCGCCGCCCGGGCGGGCAAGGGCGATCTGGCGCGCGCGGAGGCGGGCATGCAGCGCACGCCGCGGCCGGAGCTGCCGAAGCACCTGTCCGTGCAGGGGCTCCAGGACCGGTTCGACCCCGCCCGCTCGCTCATCATGACCTGCGGCAACCCCTGGTCGATGGCCGACATCGAGGAGACCGCCAACCGCAGCGGGATCAAGTTCGAGATGGAAGAGTGGTAGCGTTTCTGTTGCGTTAGCCCGACAGACTCACGTACGCTGTCCGGGGAGTCGATACTCATGCCTGTCAGGTTCCTCGGCGCCTTGATCGCACTGCTCCTCCTGGTGGCGCTGCCATCGTTCGCGCAGCTCTACACCGAGTGGCTGTGGTTCGGAGAAACCGGCTACCAGTCCGTCTTTCTCAAGAGCCTCACGACGCGCGGGCTGCTGGGCCTCGCGGTCTTCGCGGCCGTATTCGTCGTCCTGCTCGGCAACCTGCGGCTCGCCCTCGGCGGCGCCAGCCGCTCGCAGGTGGTGTTCCCCGGCAGCGGCGACGTGCCGCCGCTCGTCATCGAGCCGCAACATCTGCGCTGGCTCACGGCCGGAGTCGCGCTGCTGGCCGGCCTGTTCGTCGCCAGCGTCGCGTCCGCCCAGTGGCTGGTCGTGCTGCGGTTCCTCAACGCCGTGCCGTTCGGCGAGGCCGACCCGCTGTTCGGACGCGACGCTGCGTTCTACATCTTCACCCTGCCGCTGCTCGACGCCGGCCGCTATCTCCTGATGGCCGTCGTGGTGCTGTCGCTGATCGGCGCCGGCGCGCTCTACGCGCTTTCCGGACGGCTGGGGCTCACGCCGCAGGGGCTGAACGTGGATCCCCGGGCGCGGCAGCACCTGGCGCTGCTGATCGCCGCCGTGTTCCTGCTGCTGGCCGCCGGCGCGTACCTCGACATGCCGCGGATGCTGACGACGCCGGCCGGCATCATCCACGGCGCGTCGTACGTGGACGTCACGGTGCGGCTGCCGGCGCTGCAGGTCCTGATGCTCGTGGCCGGCCTCGGCGCGGTGGCCGCCGCGTACTCCGCCCGCAGCTCCTCCAACTGGCCGCTCGGCGCCGCCGTCGCCGGCTACCTCGTCGTGCTGCTCGGCGGCAACGGCGTGGCGGCCGCGGTCCAGCAGCTCGTCGTGACCCCGGACGAGCAGCAGAAGGAAGCGCCCTACATCGCGCGCAACATCGCCGCCACACGCATGGCGTTCGACCTGGATGAGGTCGAGGAGCGCCAGGTGTCGGGCGACGCCACCCTGACGCTCCAGGACATCGCCGACAACGAGGAGACCATCAACAACGTCCGGCTGTGGGACCACCAGCCGCTGCTCGACACCTTCAGCCAGATCCAGGAGATCCGGACCTACTACCAGTTCGCGTCGGTCGACAACGACCGCTACGTCGTGGACGGCGAGTACCGCCAGACCATGGTGTCCAGCCGCGAGCTGTCCTCCGACAGCCTGCCCAACCGCTCGTGGGTCAACGAGCACCTGCAGTACACGCACGGGTTCGGCGTGGCGCTCGGCCCGGTGAACCAGGTGACGCAGGAAGGGCTGCCGGTGCTGTTCATCCGGGATCTGCCGCCGCGCTCCGACACCGACCTGTCCGTGGAACAGCCGAGCATCTACTACGGCGAGCTGTCCAACGAATACGTGCTGGTGAACACGCGGACCGACGAGTTCCACTACCCGCAGGGCGACGACAACGTGTCGACGCGCTACGAGGGAACGGGCGGGATCCGGCTGGACAACATCCTCCGGCGCGCGCTGTTCAGCCTGCGTTTCCGTTCGTACGAGATCCTGGTCAGCGGCCAGCTCACCGCCGACAGCCGCATCCTGTTCCACCGCAACATCGCCGACCGCGTCGGCACCATCGCGCCGTTCCTGCGCTACGACTCGGATCCGTACCTGGTAATCGCGGACGGACGGCTTTTCTGGATCCGGGATGCGTACACGGCGACGGGCGAATATCCGTACGCGACGCCGATCGGCGGCAGCATCAACTACATCCGCAACTCGGTGAAGGTGGTGATCGACGCCTACAACGGCACCACGACGTTCTATCTCGCGCAGCCGGACGATCCGCTGGCCGCGACGCTGGGCAACGTGTTCCCCGGGCTGCTGCAGCCGCTCGACGCGATGCCCCCCTCGCTGCGCAGTCACGTCCGCTATCCGGAGGGGATATTCGCGCTGCAGGCCGCGACGTACTCGACCTACCACATGACCAATCCGGCCGTCTTCTACAACCGCGAAGACGAGTGGGAAGTGCCGGTGATCGACGCCGAGCAGATGGAGCCGTACTACACGGTCATGCGCCTGCCGGGCGAGGAGCGCGCCGAGTTCATCCAGATGCTGCCGTTCACGCCGCGCGGCAAGAACAACCTGGCGGCCTGGATGGTGGCGCGCAGCGACGGCGAGAACTACGGCAAGATGCTCGTGTTCCAGTTCCCGAAGCAGAAAGTGGTGTTCGGGCCGTCGCAGATCGTCGCCCGCATCAACCAGGACCAGGAAATCTCGCCGCAGATCACGCTGTGGAACCAGCAGGGGTCCGAGGTGATCCAGGGCACGCTGCTGGTGATCCCGATCGAGGAAGCGCTGCTGTACATCCGGCCGCTCTACCTGCGCGCGTCCGGGGGCCGCATCCCGGAGTTGAAGCGCGTGATCGTCGCCTACCAGAACCAGATCGTGATGGAAGAGACGCTGGACGAGGCGCTGGCGCAACTGTTCGGCGAACCGGTCGATGCGCCCGCCATGCCGGAGACCACCCTGGTCGCCGATGCCGGCGGCGCGCCGGTCGCCCTCGCGGCGGACGTAGCGGTGCCCGCGCCGCCGCAACTGCCCGCCACGGCCATTCCGGCGCTGGCGCGCCAGGCGCAGGAGCACTATTCGCGCGCCATCCAGGCGCAGCGGCAGGGCGACTGGGCGGTATACGGCGACGAGATCCGTCTGCTGGGCGACGTGCTCGAGCAGCTCGACGGCGCCAGCAGCCAGAACTGACGGCCCGGCCGCGCCCGGGAGATCCACAATGCATGAGAAGACCACCACGCGTGTGATCCTCGTGACGGCGCTGTGCGCCGCGGCGGCGCAGTGTGCGGCGCCGGCACCGGAGCCGGTCGAGCCGACTCCCGGTTTGCTGGCGTTCACCGGCGCCCGGCTGATCGACGGCGACGGAGGCGTTGTCGAAGACGGCGTGCTCGTCGTCCGCGACGGCCGGATTGCCGCGGCTGGCGCAGCCGGCGCGGTTGACGTCCCGGCTGACGCGCAGCAGATCGACCTCTCCGGCCGCACCGTCATCCCCGGCCTGATCAACGCGCACGGCCACGTCAACAACGTGCGCGGCCTCGAAGCCGACCCCGCCTTCTACACCGAGGCCCACGTCGAGGATCAACTGGCGCGCTACGCCCGCTACGGCGTGACGACCGTGCTCAGCCTGGGCGGCGGCGGGCCCGCCGGGGTGGCCGTCCGTGACCGGCAGGACGCCGGCCTCGACCGCGCGCGGCTGTACCTCTCCGGACCGGTGGTCAACCCGGCATCCGTCGAGGAGGCGGTCGAGCAGGTGAACGCCGTGGCCGACATGGGCGCCGACATCGTCAAGATCCGCGTGGACGACAACCTGGGCGCGACGCAGAAGATGCCGCCCGACGTGTACGCGGCGGTCATCGAGCAGGCCCACGCGCGCGGCCTGCGCGTCGCCGCGCACCTCTACTACCTGGACGACGCCAAGGGGCTGCTCGCCGCCGGCGCGGACCTGATCGCCCACAGCGTGCGCGACCAGCCGGTGTACGACGATCTGGCAGCCACGCTCATGGAACAGGACGTCTGCTACTGCCCGACGCTGATGCGCGAGGTGTCGACCTTCGTTTACGAGGAGCGGCCCGACTGGTTCGACGACCCGTTCTTCCTGCGGGAAGTGGACCCGGCCGTCGTGCAGGCGCTGGAAGCGCCGGAGTACCAGCAGCGCATCCGCGACAGCAGCAGCGCGCAGACCTACAAGGTGGCGCTGGAGCAGGCCAAGTCGAACCTGAAGGCGCTGGCCGACGCCGGCGTGCGCATCGCCATGGGTACGGACACGGGCCCGGCCGCGCGGTTCCAGGGCTACTTCGAGCACGGCGAGCTCGACCTGATGGTGGAGTCGGGCCTGTCGCCGATGCAGACGATCGTGGCCGCCACCGGCGACGCCGCGCGCTGCCTGCAGATCGACGGCGAGGTCGGGACGCTGGCGGCGGGCAGGTGGGCCGACTTCGTCGTGCTGGGCGCCAACCCGCTCGACGACATCCGCAACACCCGCAGCGTCGAGTCGGTCTGGATCGCCGGCAATGCAGTGCCGACATCCGGCGGCTGATCCGCGCTGCGGGATCAGGTGATCCAGGGACCCCGGAGTTGCTCGCCGCGCAGCCAGCGCGCGAGCGCCTTGTCGGGGTCGGCAATCTCCTTCACGGAGCCGTACCAGTACGCTTCCCAGCCCGCCTGCGGGAGTCCGGCGAACAGCATCAGGTTGAGCGGATACTCCTCGCTGTCGGTGCAGCGGCGGAAATCGTCCCGGAACAGGAAAGTCGGCTTGCCCCAGGCGATCGCGAGGCCCAGCTCCACCATGACGCCTTCGTCCGGCGGGCAGCCGTTCACCACCGCGAAGATCCCGTCGGCCGCGCGCACGTCGCGCACGTCGGCCTGCGCGATGCGCCAGGCCCAGCCGGCTGCCGCCCTGTCGACCTGGTTGTTGCGGGTGAACGGCTCCCAGACCTCCGCCCCGACGGCGTCGAGCGCGGTAACGAGCTCCGCCAGCGGACCGGCTTGCTGCTGGTCGGAAAAGCCGTACGGGTTGGCCAGGTACAGCGTCTTGCGCGCGCTCAACTGCCTGCACCCGCGCCGCGCTTGCGCCAGTAGCGCTGCAGCCCGAGCCAGCCGAGCGTCAGCGGCGCCGCGAAGTCGTACAGATCGACTTCCTCGACCGGCAGGTGGCGCTGGAGATAGAGGCGCGACTCGTGCACGAACTTCCGCAGCCGCTCGGCGTCGCCGTCCTCCTCCGCCAGCAGGCCGCGGGCCAGCTCGGCCAGCGCCGCGAGGTGCTGCAGGAATGCGTCCAGGTGCGCCGCCGTATCCTCGTGCGGGCCGAAGTGAGTGGCGAAGAGCGTCGCCGGCCGCCAGCGCCGGATCAGTGCGATGCTCTCCATCCAGACCTCGATGTCGATGTCCGGCGGCGGCGTCGGCGGCATGACGAACAGCGCCCGGCCGGTGCGGACGCCGGCGGTGTCGCCCACGAACGCCACGCCGCTGGCGCGGTCGAAGTACGAGACGTGGTGCGACGCGTGGCCCGGCGTGTACTCCACCTCGAAGCGCCGGCCGCCCGCCGTGATTTGCTCGCCGCCGCGCAGGACGCGGATGTTCTCTTCCGGCACCGGCAGGAACTCGCCCCACAAGCGGTCCATGTCGGCGCCGTAGAGCCGCGCGGCGCTCGACAGCAGGCGCTCCGGCGCGATCATGTGCGGCGCGCCGCGCTCGTGCACGTACACCTCGATCGCCGGATTCTCCCGCACCAGCGTCCCGACCACCCCGGCATGGTCGAGGTGGATGTGCGTCAGCAGCACGGACCGGATGTCCGCCGCGGTGACGCCCGCCGCCGCCAGCTCGGCGCGCAACCGCTCCAGACAGGTCGACGGGCCGGGATCGATCAGCGCCACGCCGTCCGCGCCGCGCGCGACGGCGACGGCGATGACGCGCGGACGGCCGAGGAATTCGAGGTCGAAGTACGAAAGCCCCCCGGCGAGCGCGTGCATGACCGCACAGTCTACTATGCGGCCTGCGCGGGGACTCCCGACCGCTCGACAAGGCGTGAGAGACGGGTCTGTTCTACGATAGGAGTGGATGGCGGCAGTCCCCATGCAGCCCGGCGGCGACGTCCGCGAGCGGCAAGAGAACAAGACCGCCACGCCAAAGCTGTACCGGGTGGTGTTGCTGAACGACGACTACACGACGATGGAGTTCGTGGTTGCCGTGCTCGAGGACGTGTTCCAGAAGGGCCCGGCCGAGGCGTTTCGGCTGATGATGCAGGTTCATACACAAGGGCGTGCAGTGTGCGGCGTCTATACGTACGAGGTGGCCGAAACGAAGGCGGCCCGCGTGCGCGAGCTCGCGCAACGGGACGGTTTTCCGCTGCAGGCCCTGCTCGAAGAAGGGTGACATGTTCAGCGCATCGCTCGAACTCATTCTCAATATCGCGTACCGCGAGGCTGCGTCCCGACGGCACACGCACCTCACCCTCGAGCACCTGCTGTACACCCTCGCGCACGATCCCGAGGGCGAGCGCATCCTGGCCGGCTGCGGCGCGGACCTCCCCGTGCTGCGCCGGACGCTCGACGAGTTCCTGGGCACGCTCGAGACGCGCGGGCGCAACCAGCACGAGCCGGCCCAGACGCTCGGGTTCCGGCGGGTGCTGCAGACCGCGGTGCTGCACGTGCAGAGCGCCGGCCGCGACGAGGTGCGCTCGGGCGACGTGCTGGCCGCCATCCTCCAGCAGCCGAAGGCCTACGCCGCGCAACTGCTCGACACGCAGGGGATCACGCGGCTCGACGTGCTGAACTACATCTCCCACGGCATCACGAAGAAGGCGGGGGGCGCGGGCCAGGAAGCAGCGCCCGACGGCGGGGCGGCGGCGGGCGGCGAGGATGCGCCGGCCGCGGCGCGCGACCCGCTGGCCGCGTATGCGGTCAACCTCACCCTGCAGGCGCGGGAGGGACGCCTCGACCCGCTGATCGGGCGCACCGCCGAGCTGCGCCGGACGATGGAAATACTGTGCCGGCGGCGCAAGAACAACCCGGTGTTCGTCGGCGACGCCGGCGTCGGCAAGACGGCCCTGGCCGAAGGGCTCGCCATCCTCCTGGCGGCCGACGACGCGCCGGCGCGTCTGAAGGGCGCCGAGCTGTTCGCGCTCGACACGGCCGCGCTGCTGGCCGGCACCCGCTTCCGCGGCGATTTCGAGGAACGCTTCAAGGCGGTCATCGAGAGCCTCGCGGATCATCCGCTGCCCATTCTGTTCATCGACGAAGTGCACGCCACGGTCGGCGCGGGCGCGACGACCGGCGGCACGATGGATCTGGCCGGATTGATCAAGCCGGTGCTGGCCGCCGGCGAGCTGCGCGTCATCGGCTCGACGACCCTCGACGAGTTCAAGCAGATCGAGAAGGATCGCGCGCTGGCGCGGCGGCTGCAGAAGGTAATGGTCGACGAGCCGACGGTCGAGGAGACGACCCGCATTCTGGAGGGCCTGCGCTCGCGCTACGAGAGCCACCACGGCGTGCGCTACAGCGACGAGGCGATCGGGGCCGCCGCGCGGCTGGCGAGCCGCCATCTGCGGGAATCCCGGCTGCCCGACAGCGCGCTCGACGTGATCGACGAGGCGGGCGCGGGATTCGCGCTGGAGCGCCCCGCCGCGGAAGAGTCCGAGCCCGCCACGGTGTCGGCCGGCACGCTGGAACGCGTCGTCGCCCGGATGGCCCGCATCCCGGAGAAGCAGGCGTCGGCATCCGACAAGGAGCGGCTGCGCACGCTGCAGGAAGCGCTCGAACGCGTTGTATTCGGCCAGCAGAGGGCCGTAGAAGCGGTCGTCACCGCCATCAAGCGCTCGCGCGCCGGTCTGGGACAGCCCGATCGCCCGGCCGGATCCTTCCTGTTCACGGGGCCCACGGGCGTCGGCAAGACGGAGCTGGCGCGGCAGCTTGCCCTGCACCTCGGCAATGCGTTCATCCGCTACGACATGAGCGAGTACATGGAGAAGCACGCCGTGGCGCGGCTGATCGGCGCGCCGCCCGGCTACGTCGGGTTCGAGCAGGGCGGCCTGCTGGTCGACGCCGTGCGGGCCAACCCGTACAGCGTCGTGCTGCTGGACGAGATCGAGAAGGCGCACCCGGACGTCTACAACATCCTGCTGCAGGTGATGGATCACGCGACGCTCACCGACAACAGCGGCCGGCAGGCCGACTTCCGGCACGCCGTCGTCATCATGACGTCGAACGCCGGCTCGCGCGAAGCCGACGTCGCCGCGATCGGCTTCGGGCAGAACCAGGCCGACTCGGCCCGCGGACGCATGATGACGGCGCTGGAGCGGGTGTTCAGCCCGGAATTCCGGAACCGGCTGGACGCGATCGTGTCGTTCGATCCGCTGACGCCGGCGGTGATGGAGACGATCGTCGAGAAGTTCATCCTGCAGCTCGAGGCGCAGCTCGCCGAGCGCCGCGTGGCCATCAGCCTGGAGCCGGATGCCCGGGCGTGGCTGGCCGAGAAGGGGTACGACGCGGCGTACGGGGCGCGGCCGCTGGCGCGCGTGGTGCAGAAGGAGGTCCGCAACCCGCTCACCGACGAGATTCTGTTCGGCCGGCTGGAGCACGGCGGCACGGTGCGGATCGGCATGCGGGACGGCGCGCCGGCGTTCGACTACGAGCCGGCCGCGGCGGCGCCGGAGCCGGCGGCCGAAGAGGTCGAGGAAACGGCCGCCGAGTAAGCCGGATGCGCCTCTACGTGGAGCCGATGGACGCCGTGCTCGTGGAATTCGACGCCCGCGGGCAGGTGCGGTTCGACGGGGAGGACTGGAGCAGGCCGACGCTCCAGGAGCTGCGCGCGATACTCTACGCCGCCGAGAACGAGGCCGCGTCGCTGCGCGAGCTGATCGACGCGCTGGAGAGCACCCTCGCGCCGGACGCGTGACCCCGGCCTACAATCCCGCCTGCATCGAGGCGCGCTGTGCGTCCTCTACTCCGGCAACGACCGACGTCGTCACGGAGTCCTCGAGCGCCGAGGCGTACAGGTAGTCCACGTTGACCCCCGCAGCGGCCAGCAGGCCTGCCGCGGACTGCAGCGCGCCCGGATCGTTCGGCACCTGGATGAACAGGACGTCGCGACGGTCGACTTCGTAGTGCTGGTCCTCGAGCGTTCCGGCCGCGTGCAGCGGGTTGTCGACCACCAGACGCAGCGTGCCGCCGGCGTCGAGGCTCAAGGCGTGAATGTTGACGCGCTCCTCGGAAAGCAGCCGGCACACTTTCCCGAGCGCACCGGGGCTGTTCTGCAGTCTCAGCGAGATCTCCGTGCGAATTGCCATGCGGGGAGCTTACCGCAAGCGCCGTCGCGGATTCCAAACTCCGCTAGAATCAACTTGTGACGATTGAGACGACCGTGCCGATCGAGGTGGCCAGCCGCCTGCAGGGCTTCGACTATGCAATCCGCAGCATCGTCGCCGAGGCCGAGGCGGTGGAGCGCAGCGGCCGGACCGTCCACTACCTGAACATCGGCGACCCGGTGCTGTTCGGGTTCAGGACGCCGCCCCACCTCGTCGAGACGGTGGCGCGCGCCATGCGCGACGGGCACAACGGCTATACCCCGGCGTCGGGCATCATGCCGGCGCGGGAGGCGGTGGCCGCCGAGTACTCGTCGCTCGGCGTCCCGCTGTCGCCGGACCGCGTCCTGCTGACGTCGGGCACCTCCGAAGGCATCGACCTGGCGATCAGCGTGCTCGTCGACCGCGGCGACGAGGTGCTGGTGCCGCTGCCGACCTATCCCTTCTATACGGCCGTCATCGGCAAGCTCGGCGCGCGCGCCGTCTACTATCGCACGGATCCGGAGCGCGGCTGGGAGCCCGACCTGGACCATCTCCGCAGCATGATCGGCCCCCGCACCCGGGCGCTGGTGGTCATCGATCCGAACAACCCGACCGGCGCGGTGTACGGCGACGCCACGCGGCGGACGCTGCTCGAGCTGGCGGACCGCCACAACATCGTGCTGCTCGCCGACGAGGTGTACACCGACCTGGTCTACGACGGGCCGGTGCCGCCGATCGCCTCGTTCGATCCCGACGCGCCGGTCATCTCGTTCTCGTCCGCCTCCAAGGCATACGTGGCGCCGGGCTGGCGCACCGGCTGGATGGCGGTCGGGGCCGGCGAGCGGCTCGACAAGGTACTGGCCGCGGTCAAGCGGCTGGCCGACGGGCGGCTCTGCACCAACGGGCCGATGCAGCACGCGGTGGCGGCGGCGCTGGCGGGCGACCGCAGCTACCAGCACGAGTTCCGCCGGCAGCTCGGGGAACGGGCCGCGCTGACCGCCCGCCGCCTGAATGCGATCGACGGCGTCCGCTGCGTGCCGCCGGCCGCGGCTTTCTACGCGCTGCCGCGGTTCGAGCTGCCGCCCGGGCGCACCGATTTCGACTTCGTCAAGGGGCTGCTGCGGGAAACGGGCATCCTGTGCGTACACGGCTCGGGCTTCGGCATGGACCCCTCGGCAGGCTACGTCCGCATCATCTTCCTTGCCGATCCGGACCGGCTGGGCACGTACTACGACCAGATCGAAGCGTTCACCGCGGCGTTCCGTTCGGCGTGAGGCGCGCCGATGAAGAAGCTCCTGCCCGCCCTGGGCATATGCTGCCTGCTCTCGCCGGCGGCTGCGGCGCAGCCGGCGGTGACGACCGCCGCGTTCGATCCGCTGCTCGCCGAGCTGCAGACTTTCGTCGAGACGTCCAACCTGCAGCGCTTCATGGCGCTGCTGGCGCCCGAGGCCGACGTGGCGGAGGCGCGGGAGTTCGCCAGCCGGGCGTTGTACGACGCCGTCACGCGGGCAGTCGTGCTGGCGCGCTTCGCGGCGCCCGACGATGACTTTCCGGACGGCAGCCGCTACCGCCTTACCGTCGAGGCGTTCACCGAGAGCGGCAACCGGGCCCGCCTGCAGACCTGGCAGCTCGACGTGGTCCGGACGCCGGAGCCCGACGGCGCCGCCGCGCGCTGGCGCATTGCCGGCGTGCAGGGTCCCGACACCATCGACGGCCTGCACCATCTCACGCTGAGCCCGGAGCGGCAATTCGACGCGGCCGGCTTCGCACTGTCCGCGGAGGACATGGAGCTGCGCATGTCGCGCGGCACGGCTTTCGTGTCGGCGATCGCCAGCGGCATCACCGGGCTGCTGCTGATTGGCGAAGGGTCGCTGACCTTCTCGCCGGAGCCGCGGGCGGAACGCCGCCAGATCGAGATCTACGCGGGCAGCGAGACGCTGGAAACGGAATTCACGCACGCCTTCGTCCGCGTCAACCCGCTGGCGCTCGGCGCGTTGCCGGTAACCGCCCTCGAGCCGGCCCCGGTCGACGAGGGTGCGTTCGAGGAGGCCCGCGAGCTGTTCGACGAGTTCGCCCGGCTCACTTTCGTGGTGGACTTCAGCGAGTTCAGCGAACGGACGTGGTGGATGACGCCGCGCACCGGCAATCTCGTCGCCGAGATCCGCACGGAGGAGTACGGCGACCTGACATATACGCAGACCGAGCAGCGCCCGGAAGACGTGTCGCTCTACTCGCGCGATCCGGCGCGCGTGATCTCCCTGTACGCTTCGGCGCGCAAGCTGGCGGAACGGGGCCGGTACTTCGACACGCGGGACAACGCGGCGTTCGACCTGCTCGACTACGACATCGACGCGTCGTTCGAGCCGCGCGGCGTCGGCCGGGAGTCGCTGGGGGCGCGTCCCACGCTGCTGGGCTGCTGGATCGAAGCGGCGGCGCGGCTGGCGATCCGCGTGCGGGCGCCATTGAAGAGCCTGACGCTGCACCTCGCCGAGGAGCTGGATATCCGCTCGGTGACGTCGAACGAGCTGGGCGCGCTGCTGTTCTTCCGCATGAGCGGCCGCGACGACGTCATCGTGAACCTGCCGGCGGAGGCGCCGGCCGGGACCGAGTTCACCCTCCTGATCCGCTATGCCGGCCTCCTGGAGGCGGACGAGCTGGAGGAGAACTGGATCGGCCGGCAACGGTTCCTGGACGTCGGCGGCACCGCGACCTACGGCATCCCGGAGCGCCGCTACCTGTACACCAATGCCAGCCACTGGTACCCGCAGCCGACGCAATCCGACTATGCCACCGCCACGCTGACGCTGGCGGTCCCGGGGGACTACGGCGTCGTCGCCAGCGGCGATCCGGCCGGCGGCAACCCGCCGCTGGCGCCGGTCGGCGAGCAGGACGGCTGGCGCACCTTCTCGTTCGTCACGGTGCAGCCGGCGCGCTATCTCTCGTGCCTGATCACCCGCTTCGCGCCCGGCGGCGCGCCGCCGTTGGAAATCGCATTGGACCGCGAGCCGGCGCCGGCCACGGCGCTCGCCGGCGTGTCCTACGACAGCCTGCTGCTGGCGGTCGAGGCGAACGACTTCGGGTTGGAGCGCGTGCCGGAGCGCGCCGGCGTCGCCGCTGACATCCTGCGCTTCTATGCGTCGCTCATGGGCGACGTGCCCTATCCGGCGTTCACCCTGGCGCTCGTGGACAGCCGGCTGCCGGGCGGCCACAGCCCGGCGTACTTCGCCGTGCTGAACGAGGTGTTGCCCGTCCACGGGCGGCTGATGCAGACGTGGCGGACGGACCCGGTGGCGTTCACCGACTTTCCGTCGTTCTTCCTGGCCCACGAGCTGGCGCACCAGTGGTGGGGGCAGGCCGTGGGCTGGAAGAACTACCACGAGCAGTGGCTCAGCGAGGGGTTCGCGCATTACTTCGCCGCCCTCTACGTGCGCGAAGCGCACGGCGAGGAAGCGTTCACCGAAGTGCTCTCGCAGCTCCGGCGCTGGAGCCTGGAGCACTCGGACCAGGGGCCGGTGTACCTGGGCTACCGCCTCGGGCATCTCGAGGAAGAACCCCGCGTGTTCCGCGCGCTGGTCTACAACAAGGGCGCGCTGGTGCTGCACATGCTGCGGCGCCTCGTCGGGGACCCCGCTTTCTTCCGCGGCCTGCGCCGGTTCTACGGCGAGACGCGGTTCGACGTAGCGGGTACCGACGACCTGATTCGCGCCTTCGAGGCCGAGGCGGACCGGCCGCTGGAAGATTTCTTCGTGCGCTGGATCCACGAGTTCGACCTGCCGGCGCTGCGGTTCGACCACCGCACGGAGGCGCGGCAGGACGAGCCCGGCGCCACCGACGTCGTGCTGCGCTTCCGGCAGGACGGTCCCCTGTTCGAGCTCCCGGTCACCGTCACGCTGACCTACCGCTCGGGGGTCGAGGAATCGGTGATCGTGATCGTCGACGAGCGGACGACCGAGCTGCGCGTCCCGCTGCAGGGCGCCCTCCGCGACGTGGAAGTGAACGGGGACAACGCCGCGCTCGCCGAGATACGCAGGTAAACTAAGACGATGCACAGTCTGCGCTACGTCGTGGCGGCAGCCGCGCTGGCCGCCTGCGGGGCGGTCGCGCTGTCAGCCCAGCCGGGCCGCATCGGGATCGCACTCGAGCCGCTGGCGGAAGCGGACGCGGCGCACGCGGGCACGACCTTCCGCGTTGCGGTCCGGGCGCAGCTCGATGCGGGGTTCCACGTGAACTCCAACGCGCCGCTGGAAGACTTCCTCATCCCCACCGCCCTGACGCTGGATCCCCCCGCGGGCATCGAGCTGGAGGCGTTCGCCTGGCCGGAGCCGATCATGCTGAGCCAGAAGGGCGCGGACGGGCCCCTGGCCGTGTTCGAGGAGACGTTCGTCATCGGCGCCGCCCTCTCGCTCGCCCCGGACCTGGAGCCGGGCGCGTACAACGTGCCGGCGACGCTGCGCTACCAGGCGTGCGACGATACGATGTGCTACCTGCCGGCGACGGCGCAACTGGCCTTTCCGCTTGTCGTGGCGGCCGACGCGCAGGCCGTGACCGCGGCGCACGGCGAGCTGTTCGCCGGGCTGGCGTTTGCCGCGGCGGACGCCGGTACGGCGGACATCGACCCGGGCGGCCTCGCCCCCCTGGCGGCCGCCGACGCGGGCGACCCGCTGGCGGAGCTGGCCGGCTTCACGGTGCTGGGCGCGACCGGCGGCTATCTCGACGCCGGCGATTTCCTCGAATTCGTGGAGCGGGCGGAAGAAGGCCGCCCGGCGACCGGCTGGTTCGAGGGCCAGGGCCCGCTCGCCATTCTCGCGCTGGTGCTCCTCGGCGGCCTGGCGCTCAACCTGACGCCGTGCGTCCTGCCGCTGATCCCGATCAACCTGGCGATCATCGGCGCCGGAACGCGCGCCGGGTCGCGCGGCCGCGGATTCGCGCTGGGCAGCGCCTACGGCCTCGCGATGGCGTTGACCTACGGCGTGCTGGGGCTCGGCGTCATCCTGACCGCGGGCACGTTCGGCACGATCAACGCGTCGCCCTGGTTCAACCTCGCGATTGCCGCTCTGTTCGTCGTGCTCGGCCTGGCGATGTTCGACATCGTCACCATCGACTTCTCCCGGTTCCAGAACAGGCTCGCACCGGACGGGGGCGCCGGAACCGGTTCGTTCGTGGCTGCCTTCGGCATGGGCGGCGTGGCGGCGCTGCTGGCCGGCGCCTGCGTCGCGCCGGTCGTCATCCAGGTCATCGTGTTCTCCAGCAGCCTGTACGCGGCGGGAACGACCACCGCGCTGCTGCTGCCGTTCCTGCTGGGCCTGGGCATGGCCCTGCCGTGGCCGGTGGCCGGCGCCGGCCTGTCGGTCGTACCGCGCCCCGGTCCGTGGATGGTGCGCGTCAAGCAGGCGTTCGGCGTCTTCATCCTGGGCACCGCGGTCTACTACGGATCGCTGTCGTACGGGCTGTTCAGCCAGCGCTGGGTCGATCCGGAGGCCGTGGCCGGCAGCGTGCAGGAGCTGATCGAGGAGGGTTGGCACGCTTCGCTGGCGCAGGGGCTGCAGGAGGCGCGGGAACAGGGCCAGCCGGTGCTGGTCGACGTCTGGGCCACCTGGTGCAAGAACTGCCTCACGATGGACAGGACGACGCTGCGGGATCCGGACGTCGAGGCGGCGCTCGACGACTACGTGAAGATCAAGTTCCAGGCCGAGGATCCCGGCGCCTCGCCGGCACGTGAGGTCATGGAGCGGTTCGAGGGCGTCGGCCTGCCGACCTACGCGATACTCAGGCCGGGACCCTGACGGGCAACGCCCGCGCGTGGACCGCGATCGGCAGGCGGCGCCCTCCACGCACGACCTCCCCGTCCACGTGGAATGTCAGCGGCTGGCTGGCCGCAATCGCTCCATCGCGCATGCGCAGCATCCGCACGCCCTGCAGCCCGCCCAACGTGCCGCGGAACAGGCGCCGCATGTGCCAGCCTGCCGCGAGGAGCCCGATCGGGGGCACGACCACCACGTCGAGCCGGCCGTCATCCGGCCGCGCCGCGGGTGCGATGATGGCGCCGTTGCCGTACTGGCGCGTGTTGGCGACCGCGACGAGCAGCGCGGCGCCGGACGCGCCGCCGCCGTCCGCGTCCACGTCGTAACGCGCCGGCTCGTACCGCAGCGCTTCGCGGAGCGCGACTGCAAGGTATCCGCTCAGGCCGCGCCGCTCACGCGCGTTGAACGCCGCCGCCAGCGACGCATCGAAGCCGACCCCGGCGACGTTGAAGAACAGGCGGCCGCCCAGCTCGCCGGCGTCGATATTGCGGATCGGCCCCGTGAGCGCGGTCCGCAGCGCGTGCGCCGGATGCATGCTCAGGCCCAGCTCCCGCGCGAGCCCGTTGCCGGATCCGGCCGGCACGATGCCGAGCGCCACACCGCGGCCGACCAGTTGCGAGGCGACCTCGTTGACGGTGCCGTCGCCGCCCCAGACCACCACGGTCTCCACACCCCGCTGCACCAGCTTCCGCGCGGCGGCGCAACCGCGGCCGGGGCCGTCCGCCACGACGACCTCGCCGCCAGCCCCGTGATCGCGCAGCGCCGCGCGGGCCATCTCCACGCGCTCTGCGACCGCGGCGCGGCGGCGCAGGCCCGCTCTCGGATTGATGACGATAGCAACCATTACCACTTGGGGCTGCGCCCCAAACCCCCGGCGGCTGCTAGCGGGGACCCCTTCGCCCCGCGCCGCTGCCGCCGGGCCGCGCCGTGCGCGGCCTGGGGACGACTGGTTTAGCGCTCGTCGTCCCCCGTTCTGACTACCTTGTTCTTCGTTCACATACTCTCAAGTGCCACGGACTGCGAGCGCAAGTGCAATAGTAGCTATACTCCCCCGGTGAATCCCGAGCTCGAGCTGCCGCTCGACAACGCCGCCATCGAGCGGATCCTGCCGCACCGCTACCCGCTGCTCCTCGTCGATCGCATCACCGAGTTCGAGTCCGACAAGCGGATCGTGGGGATCAAGAACGTCTCGCTCAACGAGCGGTTCCTCGCCCGGCCGGCCGGTGGCCGCCCGACGCTCCCACCGACCATCCTGACGGAGGCGGTGGCGCAGGTCGGCGCGATCCTGATCCTGGCCAAGCCGGAGAACCGCGACAAGGTGCCCTACTTCATGGGCATCGAGCGGGTGCGCTACCGCCGCCTGGTGCACGCCGGCGACGTCGTCGAGATCGAGGCGACCGTGGAGCGGATGCGGAGCCGCATGGGGCGGCTCAAGGGTTTCGCCCGTGTCGACGGGGAGATCGCCATCGAAGGCACGATGGCGTTTGCCCTCGGCCCGGCGCCCGCGCGGCGCCCGGATTGATGCACGCTGGCCCGCGGCCGTTGTGATATAGAATGGCCGCATGGCTCCCAAGCACAGCAGACAGCAGACACCCGCGCCGCAGCAGCCGGAGCCGGCCTCGGGCCCGCCGTGGGTGCTGCTCGGCGGCGTCGCGGTCGTCGCGGCCCTGGCCTTCTTCCTCCTGTTCGCGGATACGCCCCCGGAAGCGCCCGCGGAATCAGCCGACGGCAGTGTCGCCGAGCCGGCGTCGGATGCACCGGATGCGCCCCCCGCGGCCGACCCGGCGGCGCCCGAGCCCGAGCCGGTCGAGTACGAGCCGGTGGAGGTCGTAGTGCCGCCGCCGGGCGCTCCGGCGCCGCCGACTCCGTTCGTTCCCAACATGGCGCCGCGGCCTGCCGACCTGATCACCGAGGTGTACGAATTCGCCGGACGCCGCCCCGACGTGCTGGAATTCGTCCCCTGCTTCTGCGGCTGCGAGTCGGCCGGGCACCGGGCCAACGCACACTGCTTCGTGCAGTCGCGCAACGCGGACGGCAGCGTCGCGGCCTGGGAGCCGCACGGACTCGGCTGCGCCGTCTGCATCGACGTGGCGCGCGATTCGATGCAGTTGACCGCGTCGGGCGCCACCGTTGACGACGTGCGCAATGCGATCGAGGACAAGTACGCCCCGCGCTTCCCGCGCATGACGCCGACGCCGCCCGTCCCCACGAACTAGCAGCCCGTGGTGCCGCCCGAGGCTGCCGCCGCTCACGCGCTGGCCGAAGCGCTCCTCCGGCTGTTCGAGTCGGTCCACGAGGGCATCTATCTCGGCTCGCTGCGGGCCGACGACGACGCGACGCTCGCTGCCAACCCGCACCTGAAACTGATGTTCGGACATCCGCCCGGGGCGGAGCCCGGGGCGGTCCGCCCGTTGGCGCCCGAACGGTTCGTCGAGCCGGAGGCGCGGGGCGCGTTCCTGGAGCAGTTGCGCCGCGACGGCGCCGTGACGGACTACCTGCTGCGCCTCCGGCGCGCCGACGACAGCCCGTTCTGGGTGGAAGTGACCGCCGACCTCCACGACGACCCCGACGGCTCGGGCCAGCGTCTGGCGATGCTCGTGCGCGACGTCAGCGAGCGGCGGCGGCGGGACGAGCAGCGCCGCGACATCTACAACCAGGTGCTCCAGGCCGAGAAGCTCGCCGCGCTCGGCCAGACGGTCTCCGGCGTGGCGCACGAGCTCAACAATCCGCTGGCCACCATCCTCACCGTGTCCGAGAAACTGGCCGACCGCTCGCTCGACAAGCCGACGCGCCGCCGCGTCAAGACCATCCTGCAGGAATCCGAGCGGGCCGCCAAGATCGTTCGCAACCTGCTCACCTTCGCGCGCAAGCGGCACACGACGCGGTCGATGGTGGACCTGAACCAGGTGGTGCGCGAGACGTTCGCCCTCCGCGCCTACGAGCAGCGCGTCTCGAACATCACGACGATCGACGGCCTCGCCGCCGGCCTGCCGCCCGTTTTCGGCGACCCGCATCACCTCAAGCAGGTACTGCTCAACCTGATCATCAACGCCGAGCAGGCAATGCTCGCGGCGCGCGGGCACGGCACGCTGGTGATGCGCTCGTGGTACGACGCCGAGCGCGGCGTGGTCACCCTGGAGCTGAACGATGACGGACCCGGCGTGCCGGAGGAGGTACAGACCAAGATCTTCGAGCCGTTCTTCACGACCAAGGACGTGGGCAAGGGGACCGGCCTCGGCCTGACCGTCGCCTACGCGATCGTGGAGGACCACGGCGGACGGATACGCGTGGAGTCCGAGCCGGGCGAGGGCGCCTCGTTCTTCATCGAGCTGCCCGCCGGCCAGGCCGACGTTCGGCCCGCGCCGGACCGTGTGGAGGAGCCGGCGGTTGACGGCGCCGGGGCGGCAGTGCTGGTGGTGGAGGACGAGCCGGCACTGGCAACGGCGGTATCGGAGGCGCTGGAGGACGCCGGCTACCGGGTGGAAACCGCGGCCGACGGCCAGCAGGCGCTGGAGCGCGTGCAGCAATCCGTCTACGACGTGGTCGTCTGCGACCTGAAGATGCCTCGGATGGACGGCCGCGCGTTCTACCTCGAGATCGCCAGGACCACGCCCCGCCTGGCGCAGCGCATCGTCTTCGTGACCGGCGACGTGGCCGGCACGGATGCCGCGCGGTTCCTGGAAGATACCGGCTGCCGCTGGCTCGCCAAGCCGTTCCGGCTCCGCGAGCTGCTGGGCGTCATCCGCGAGCTGGTGCGCTGACGGCCGGCGGGCGGTTACGCCGCCACCGGCGCCGGCTGGTTCATGGCGAGCAGCTTGCGGAGCCGCCGCACGGCACGCGCGTGCAGTTGCGAGACGCGCGACTCGTTGACCCCGATCTCCAGCCCTATCTCCCGCATCGTGGACTCGCCGAAGTAGTACATCCGGACCACCTTGCGCTCGCGGGCCGGCAGCGCCGCGATCGCGGCGCGCACGCGGTCCTGCGCCTCGTGCCGCTCGTATTCCCGGTCGGGCGCGGCAGGCTCCGACGGCACCATGACGGGCGGCAGGTTCGCCGTTTCGACGTCGTCGGCCGACGCCAGCGGCGACGTGGCTTCGATGGTGCTGATGCGGGTGATCTGCCGTCCGAGAGTCGCTTCGTCCGAACCCAGATGGGCGGCGAGATCGGCCAGCGACGGCTCGCACCCGTGTTCGTGGCGCAGCTTCTCGCGCGCCGCCTCGATCTCGCGGCGCTGGCGGCGGACGCCGCGGGGCCAGGCGTCACGCCGCAGGGCGTCGATCATGGCGCCGCGCACGCGGCGCTCGGCGAACGTCTCGAACTTGATCCCGCGCGACTCGTCGTAGCGGTGCGCGGCGTCGATCAGGCCGATCATGCCGTCCTGCACCAGGTCCGCAACGTCGATGGAGTGCGGCATGGACGACGCCATGCGGCGCGCCATGGCCTGCACGAACGGCAGGCTGGTGTCGATCCGATCCGGGCCGGCTGCGGTCGATGTCTGTGTGCTCATGCTCATCTCCTTCGGCCGCGCCGTGCACGGCTTGGGGAGAAGAAGCGCAAATCGGATGCCAACCTTGCCGCACGCCGGCGGCAGCGCGGCCCGGGCATCTGGAGAAAGTCCCGAAACACCTGTATTCAGGGCACTTACGCGGTGTGAAACGGTGTGCAGAGGAGGGCAATCCAGCGCGGAGCCGCGCAATCCGGCGACCCGATCGTCAAGAAAATGGCGGCGTGCGCCGTCAATTTGTTGACAGCCGCGCACGGCGCGGCCCCATCTGACAAAGGCGGGTTAATCAGCCGGTCCGCCGGTCCAGGTGGTGATGTCCTGGACGGTGCTGATGGCGTCGATGGCGCTGGTGACGATCTGCGCGGCGCGCGCGCGGTTGCGGTCCTGCTCTGCCAGCCGGCTTTCGAGCAACTCGGCGTTGGCCAGGATGATGCCGAGCTGGTTGTTGAGCCTGTGGAGCAGGGCGCCGTGCCCCAATTCCTCCTGCCGGGGCGCCGCGCCGGCGTTCGGGAACGGCAGGGGCGTCTTGTCAACCATCATCCCACCTGCCGGGACGCCTGCGGTGCCCGGGGCTGGCGGGTGCCGTCCGATCTGCGCCACAGCGTATCGACGAAGATCCGGATCGACCCGCCGGCGGTCCGCACGTACTCGACCTTGCCGTCGGCGATCCAGTTGTAGATGGTCCGCCTGCTCACCCCGACAAGCTCGCACGCCTGCATGATGGAGATGGTCTTCCTGTCGACGATCATGGCTTCACGCGTCATGTGTCTTCCCCTGACGGTTCGTCGGGATCTATCGGCGGCGGCGGCGCGCGACTGTAGGGTGCCGGTTGCTTGACGCCTGCGAGAGCCGGCGTCAGAATATCAACACCCTTCTAAATGCCTGAAAAATCGGTACATCTGCTGCTCGTCGAGGACGTGGACACGCTGCGCGAGGCGACGGCGGAGCATCTCGAGGAGCATGGATACCAGGTGACGCAGGCTTCCTCGGGGGAGGCGGCGCTGGAGCGGCTCGCCGGCTTCGCATTCGATATCGTGGTCACCGATCTGCGGTTGCCGGGCATCGACGGCACGGAGCTGATCGAAAGGGCGGTGCAGCAGTATCCGGGGCTGATCGGCATCGTCGTGACCGGCTACGGCACCATCAAGGACGCGGTCGAGGCGATCCGCCGCGGCGCCCGCGACTTCATCACCAAGCCGTTTCAGTTCGCCCACCTGCGGCACGTGCTGGAGTCGGCCGTCGAGCAGCGGCGGCTGCAATCGGAGAACGCCTACCTCCGTTCGCAACTGGAGGATCGCTATCGCTTCGAGGGGATCGTCGGCCGCAGCGAGCCGATGCGCCGGCTGTTCGGCCTGCTCGAAACCGTGGCCGCCTCGAGCAGCACGGTGCTGATCACCGGCGAAACCGGCACGGGCAAGGAACTGGTGGCGAAGGCCATCCACCACAACAGCCCGCGGCGGCGCGAACGGTTCGTGGCGCTCAACTGCGGCGCCATCCCGGAGTCGCTCCTGGAGGCGGAGCTGTTTGGCCACGTGCGCGGCGCGTTCACCGGGGCGGTCGGCAACCGGCAGGGCCGGCTGGAACAGGCCCACAAGGGCACGTTCTTCCTGGACGAGGTGGGCACCATGAGCGCCGGCCTGCAGGCCAAGCTGCTGCGGGTGCTGCAGGAGCGGGAGTTCGAGCGGGTGGGCGACGGCCGGCCCGTGCGGGTGGACGTGCGCGTGATTGCCGCCACCAACTCCGACCTGGCGGCCATGGTCCGGGACGGCGTGTTCCGCGACGACCTCTACTACCGCCTGAACGTGCTCCCGATCCACCTGCCGCCCTTGCGCGAGCGGCGCGAGGACATCCCGCCGCTCGTGCACGCGTTCCTCCAGAAGCTCGGCCGCGACCTGGAGCCGCCGCGTCCCGACGCCGCGTTCTCGCAGGAAGCGCTGCGGCGGATGATGGCGTTCGACTGGCCGGGCAACATCCGGCAGCTCGAGAACGTCGTGGAACGGACGCTGGCGTTGACGCCGGGACGGACGCAGCTCAACGTGGCCGATCTGCCGCAGGAAATCGTGGGCGGCGCCGACCGGCATCTCGCTGCCGCGGTGCTCCCGGACGACGGCCTGGACCTGCAGCGCCGGCTGCAGGAGGTCGAGCGCGCGATCATCCGCCAGGCGCTGGAACAGTCCGGCGGCAACAAGCACCAGGCCGCCCGGATGCTCAACGTCAAGCGGACGACGCTCGTGGAAAAAGTGAAGCGGCTGCGGCTCGATGCGCCGCCGCCGAACGGGCCGAGCTAGCCCGTTAGTCCGCATTTCTCACCAGGCTTCGTCGCGGGGGCGTAGCCGGCATGCCCGCATTCGCTGCGAAAACCGGACCGGCCGGTCGCACGCCTTGCCGCTTGCAGTAGCAACCAGCTCCGGACCTTTACGGTTTTCTCCGCGAACGCGGGCCTGCCGGCGTGCGGAACGAGCGCGGCGTTCGGCGCGATGAGGAGCCAGTCCGCTCCAGCGGGTGGGTTGGTGGCGGCGGGGCGAGAGGCGGGGCCGCCGGCAGCCGGGGCCGGTGCGGGGGAGCAGGGGGTCGCGAGAGAAAAGGGGGTCTGCGGAGATTGTAACCGTTACCCCCTAGTTCAAAGGAGCGACAGTCATGAACGGAGTGAGATCTACTTTCAAGCGGAAGGGCTATCTGCTGACTGCCCTTGCCGCGGCTGTGCTGCTCGCGGCGTCCCCAGAGACGGCGGAAGCGCAGCGCGTCACCATCGGGTTCGACGGAACCAGCGGGACGATTTCCGAGAACGCCTTTATCAACAACGACGCCCTACTCCAGCCGCAGATGGTCAAGATCAAGGTGGCGGGTCTTTCGGCGGTCAATCGGGCGGGTGACATAACGACCCAGCTAGGTGACGTCACGATTACGCCAAGCGCGGACGTCTGGCTCGGCACGGTAAGCGCCCTCACTGGCGATTTCACTCCACTCGCTGCTGTATCCGCAGGGGGGACTGGCGTTCCTCTGCTGGCCGGTCTTGTGAGCGGAGGTGCCACCCTATTTGCCAACACGGATGAAGTCACGCTGGTGGTTGCGCAGTCGCAAAACGGTGCCGGCGACAACAACTGGTTCCACGAATCGATCGAGTTGAAGTTGGCCGCTACCGGTAGAGCATCCGTTGGCCCCGACGTGTTTACGCTCAAGATCGAGGACAGGAACGTGGCGCCCGTGGCGACCTTCCATCAGCGCAGCTTCGCGCTGACGGAAGGTGGTAATCGGACTGTGAGTCTGGACATCGTTGAAGGAGCGAGGGGGAAGGGCATCCCGGGCATCGGCGATGATGGGACAGCAGCCGACCCCGGGCCGTTTGGCAGCGCTTCGAGTTACGCAGCCGCTGACGCGTTCATCACTGTTCGCGTGAGTAATCACACCATGGTTAACACCGGTGCCTGCGTGACCACCCCTGGGGCCGACGGTTACGGCGATCATGCTGTCGGCCTTAACATTACCGACGGAACCGGTTGGACCATCGGTAATTTTAGAAGTACCGGTCTGTTGACGACTGCCAGCACCGTCTCCGCGTTGGCGGCGGGTACCAATACCGTCGCAAGTCTCAACGTCCAGGCATGCCCTGACATGGCCGGTATCGTGAATCCTGAGATAACGCTGACGATTCTCGACAGGAATCTCGTTGAGCGGCCTCCAGGACCGAATGGCAACATCACGGTCGGCGCGCCGCTGACCATCACCGTCGAGAGCGATGAGGCAGCTCCAACTCTCTCCTTCTCGCCGACTGACGTCACCATCGACGAGGGCGGTTCGACCGAGACCGTGCTGCTCGCTGACGGAACGAACGCTGGCGAAGTAGGCATGGTGAAGCTGATGGTCGAGGGCGACGCCATGGTTGACCTCTACCAGGACGGCGAGATGCTGGAGGAGATGGGCGGCTACGTCATGGTCGACCTCGGCGGCAATAGCAGCGCCCGGCTGATGGCCATGTCCACGAGCGACCCGGACCTGATGGACGGCGATACGGCGTACAAGGCCTGGAAGCTCATGGAAGGCGAGACGGACGGTGCTGCGATCGGCGACGGCTACTGGTTCAGGGTCGACGTCAGAGGCTCCACTGCGGTGCCTGCACTGCCGCTGGTCGGCCAGTTGCTGCTCGCCCTGTTCCTGATGGCCGGCGGCTCCCGGCTCTATCGTCGGCGCCAGGGATAGCTCCATATCCTGGACGCTTGGGGGGAATGGTACGGAAAGGGGAGGCCGGTGCGA
This sequence comes from Vicinamibacteria bacterium, assembly GCA_022820825.1. Lineage (GTDB taxonomy): Bacteria > Acidobacteriota > Vicinamibacteria > Vicinamibacterales > UBA8438 > JAAXGX01. The sequence goes on along the minus strand of JAJEEU010000017.1, from coordinate 1,380 downwards.
ACGCACCGGCCTCCCCTTTGATTTATCTGGAGAGTCCGGTGGGTTCCGGTTGCATCCAACGCAAAGTCTCCGAAGGAGCGACAGTCATGAACGTAGCGAGCTCAATCTTTGTGGGGAGGGGCTACCTGCTCACTGCCCTCGCAGTGGCTGTGCTGGTGGCCGGGTTCCCCGGGACTGCTCAGGCGCAGCCGTCCTCGATCAGCGTCAACATTTCAATGCAACTGTCCTCGAGCGTGGAAGAGGGCGCAAGTAGGGACGCTTCCACCCCGGGGAGAGTTCCCCTGACGATAGGGTGGTCGGCTGCCAAGTATGACCCTAATCTCAACAATACCGACACGACGGAGAGGGACTCTGTTTTCACTACGGGCGACACATCCGGCCATCTGACACTCACAGCTACTTGCAACGGCGAAACCTTCGCCGACGCGCCGGATGCAGCGACTAATCCCTGCGGCTTTAGCATCGAAACCAAGGATGGGACAGATCTGACTGGCCTCGCCACTCTAGGCGGTACCGGGACTCCAATAACTTTTGCCGGCAGTGGTGAAGGCACTGACGTAGAGAACACGATCGAGCTGTTTATCTCGGACTCGGCTGACGATAACGACTGGAATGAGGAGACGGTCGTCCTGACACTGGAGTTGGCAAAGACATCCGTGAGTATTACCAACTCGGGCGGGACCGCGGTCGACGTGCCTCTTAGGGCGACGGCGCGGAAAAGCACCCTGACGATCCTCGAGGACGACCCGATGCCGAAACTCACGTTCACTCCGCCCAGCATCCAACTGGCCAGGGGGAACATGCTGGCCATGGAAGCAGGTGTGGATATCAGTGGCACGAGCGGTGCCAAAGCTGGTATCCGGGGCACGCTGAGTGCGCTCGCCACTTCCGGAGAAGACGACATCCTGCTATCCGTCTCCCCGCCGGAGGCCGTTGGAAGCATCATCAAGATCTACAAGGGCAGCACGGAGCCGGCGGGCGGAACCGATCTCAATCTCGACCGCCAGGGCAGGTACATTCTCGGCACGCTCGGCGTCGGAACAGGCAGCGCAGCAGACGGCGCTGTTGGAGCAGTTGGCTCGGAGACGAACGACGGCATCGACCTGACGATCAAGGCGATAGACGTATCCGGGTTCAGGGACGAACAAATAACGTTCACGCTCATAGACGGGAGAACCGAGGCCCAGATGGAGGGTGACGGTGGCGGCATAGACCCGTCGGATGCGGCCACGGTCACTGTTGTTCCGCGTCAACTACTTCTGCCGCTGAACGTCAACTATTTTTGCCGGTTGTGAGGAGCGCGAGGTCAATATCGAAGAGGATGCTGCCGTTTCACCGTTTGGGCGGCGCATGCGCCGCCCAAACGGTGTGCGGGCGACG
>JAJEEU010000045.1 GCA_022820825.1 Vicinamibacteria bacterium | reverse complement strand
CCGAAGACGCACCCGACCCATGGGAGTCTTCCAGGATCGTACCTCCATGGACCGTATCCTGTTCGCTGTCTTCACTCACGAAAACAGATCCCAGGGAGTCCCTACCCTCTTCTCCTTGACACAATCCTTTTGACGTTACCCATCGCTTTGAGGAGAACGTTTCAACGGTACAGCAACAGTACAAGGTCGGGGGAGTTGCATGAACGGCAAGCGAGAGAGCCAAGAGGGTGCTGAATCATCCGAAGCGCGGACTCCCCTTGTCGCCTGGTGCGTCGTCGCCGTGATGATCTACCTGCTGCTGCTGGCGGTCGATCTGATCAACCACGGCTTCAAACAAGCGACCGGCGGCGCCGAAAGCGCCCAGGCGCTGTTCGCCTTCGCCACGAACCCGTTCATGGGCGTCCTGCTGGGCGGCCTGGTCACGGCGCTCGTACAATCGTCGAGCACCGTCACGTCGATCATCGTCGGAATGGTGGCGGGAGGGTTGCCCGTCTCGGTCGCAATTCCCATGGTGATGGGCGCCAACCTCGGCACGACGATCACCAACACCCTGGTCAGCTTCGGTCATGTCGGCAACCGTGACGAGTTCCGGCGCGCGTTCGCGGCGGCCACCGTGCACGATGGGTTCAATCTTCTGAGCATTCTCATCTTCTTGCCGCTGGAAATGGCGTTCGGCCTTCTGGAACGCCTGAGCGGCGCCCTCGTAGGTCTGGCGAAGCAGTTCGGCTCCCACGATTTGGGGGGGCTGGACTTCGTGGAAGCCGTGGTGGAACCGGTAAGCGATCTCATCGAAATTCTTGTGTCTCCCCTTCCGAGACCTTGGGCCGGCGTCGCGTTGATCGTCCTGGGCGTCGCTCTCATCCTGGTGGCGATCATCCGGCTGAGCGCCGCGCTCAGGACGGTGATGGTCGGAAAGGCGAATCAGCTCCTGCACACGGCGGTCGGGCGGGGACCCATCTCGGGCATCCTGTCCGGGACGGTGGTGACCGTAGTGGTGCAATCCTCCTCGACGACCACCAGCCTGATGGTGCCCCTGGCCGGCAGCGGCGTGTTTCGATTGGGGGAAGTGTATCCGTTCACTCTCGGCGCCAACATCGGCACCACCATCACGGCGCTGCTGGCCGCGACGGTGACCGCGAGCGGCAGCCTCGAGACCGCTCTCCAGATCGCACTGGCGCACTTTCTCTACAACCTGCTGGGTGTCGTGTTGATCTACGGGATACCCTGGCTGCGGACGCTGCCGATGCTGGGGGCGGAGTGGCTCGCCCGCGTAGGGAGCGAGCGCAAGGGGCTGGCGATCGCCTATACCCTCGCGATGTTCTTCGTCGTTCCGGGCGTTCTCGCTTTTGTCGGCACGCAGTTGTTTTGAGACGGGGAATTGTTCGTGGTCGTAACCGGGAAGGTGCCCTGAGAAAATGCGCTGGATACGAACGAATCCGTCCGTCGGCTGGCTCCTCGCGGGATGCGGGGTGCTGGCCGCGGGGGTCGCTCTCTTCCTCCTGCTGTCGGTGGAAGCCGGTCTCGCGCTATGCCTGGTCGGCGCCGGCGCGCTCGGTTGCGCGGGGGGTCTCACGCGCTCCGCGGTCGCGGACCGGCGGCTCGTCGCGGCGATCGAGCAGCATATCGACGAACGGCGCGGGCGCGAGCTGAGAGAAGCGGAGAGGCGCTGGCTCGCCGAGGGCGTCTCGCCCGTGGAGCAGAACTGGCAGGCGCTCCGGCCGTCACCGGATGCCGAGACCGAAGAGACCCTGGCGGAACTGGACGTGCGGCTCGGAAAACTGATCCAGGCCCGCTGCGACCGCGTCTGGGACGGCATCCGCGACCGGCGCTACGTGAAGCAGGAGCACGGAGAGGTCGGCGGCCTCGACGCGCGCGCCATTCTGGATGAACTCCGCGGCGTGGTGCAGGAAGTCGCGCGCCTGTACGGGAAGGACGCCGAAAAGGCGGAACTCGATGCCCGCGTCGGCGACGTCGCCCTCGCCGCGCGTTCCGCCATTGCCGAACTCCTGCAAGTGGCCGGGCAGGCGCCGGTGGTCAACGTGGCCGGTCTGACGGTCAGGGAAATCGTGACGCGGCTGGAGCAGGTGCAGACGGTGCGCAACCTCTACCGCAGGCTGACGCCATACCAGCATTACATACAGGGCGCGACACTGGCCGCGCGCATCGCCATGGGTGTGAACCCCGTCACGTTTGCGGCGTCGACGCTCGGCTGGGAGGTGTCCAAGCAGGTGGGCAAACACGTCCTCAAGCGCTACGCCGAGGGCTGGATGAAGGAGTTGCTGGAGGGTTCCGTCGCGCTGGTCTACCTGCATGTGGCGCGCGCCTACGATCCGCGCCGCACGTACCGGAGCGCTGACTGGCTGGCGCTCGTCGAGGCGCTGCGCATTCACAACTTGGTCCCGGGCGTGGACCACAACCGCAAGCTCCTGATGGACCGCATCCTGCGGGCGCCGATCCCGGACGAGTTCGCCAAGCTGACGCTGCTGCGCGCGCTGGCCGGCGACGGCGAACCGGACGCCAGGCTGACGCCGCCCGACGACCTTGCGTCCCTGCGCCCCGCGCAACGGCAGGCCGTGGCGGCGTGTCTGGGCGGGGTCCTGCGGGACATGCGCGGTCTGAACGAGCCGCGGGCCAGCGCCGCCATCGAGGAACTAGAGAAACGGCTGTCGATGGGTCTGCAGGTCGATCTGATCGACGCCGGCAGCCGCGAGGAGATGCGCATCGAGGAGGGGTTCGCGCAACTTGCGATGCTTGCCCGCGACTGGTGCCGGCTCGACATCGACGAAGCGCGGCAGGCCATCGAGGCCAGCCCGCTGGCCGCGGCCGCGGGCAAGCAGACCGGGGACGCCGGCATGAATCGCGCGCTGTTGGAGAAGGCGCTGTCCATGGCGTTCGACGACGGCGCGTCCGGGGCGGGCCGCGTGGGAGAAAGCGAACAGCACCTGATCGAGCCCTCGCGCGATCTGGTCGGAGACCCACTGGCCGAGCCGCTGCTCGCGTCCTTCGTCGATCTGCTGGCGGCGAAGGCCGCGGCGGATTGGCCGCTGGAACACGACCACATGGTGCTGCTCAACGCTTCGGTGCTGCTCCTGGAGACCAGGCAGGTCAACACGCTTTGGTCGCGGTACCTGACGGCCGTGGAATCGCGGCTGCGCGGCCGCCTGGAGCACGCGAAGCCGTCAACCGTCCCGACGGGGTCGGCCCCGGCCATCCTGCGGCAGATCGGCCAGCGGGAACCCGCGCCGCCGCCAGTCATCCTGCGGCAGATCGGCGACCTGGAACCCGCAATGTCGTCGGGGCGAGGCGACGCCGCGGCCGCTCGCAACCAGGCCGTTGCCGTGTTCGAAGCGTCGTCCGGCAACTCGCGGGCGCACTGGGTGCTCCTGTGTGCCGACCGCGTCGTCGTGGGGGACGTTCCCAAGGAAGCTCTCTCGCTGGACGACGGCGAGCCGGAAACCTGGCCGAGAGGCGAGGTCCGCTTCAGCCGTGAGTCACGTACCTTGGCCGATGCACTCGTGATCCATTGCGGCGGCCACCAGCGTCTGACCGTCGAAGGTTCCGTGACGAGCACGTTTGCCGCGTACTTCGGCCCCATGCTCGAATCGCTGGGCCTCGACGCTGCCCTCGACAACGCCTGAACGAAAAGGAGCGGAGGAACCCGGCGGCGACAAGGTCATCTTCTGGAAGCAACTCTGAGGACTGGCACGGTCGATTCGGGCGACCGAATGGTTAGAACGGGCACAACGCCCCCTTTGCCGAACCGCGCGTCATGCCCGCGGGGTTTCCGTAGCGGCGTAGCGGCCGGCGACGCGGCCGAAGGCCAGCACCTCGGTGAGGTTGCCGGCGCCGGGGTAGTTCTGGGACCACATGGAGCCCAGCTCGCCGGCGCTGTAAAGGCCCGGGATGGGGCGGCCCCAGGCGTTCAGCACCTGGGCGCGGGTGTTGCGCCGGGGGCCGCCCTGGGTGTTGAATAGGCTCGGCCACAGGGCGGCGCCGTAGAACGGGGAGTGCTCCAGCGGCCGCAACGTGTCGGGAGATCGTCCGAAGGCTCCATCCCGGCCCTCGGCGCATGCCCGGTTGTACTCGTCCACGGTCCGTTCCAGCGCCGCCGCGTCCAGGCCGAGATCGGCCGCCAGCGCGACCGGGGTGTCGCCCCTCTTGATCCAGCCCTTCCCCACCTCGGCGGCGTTGTCGTCGCTCCAGCGGTAGTGCTCGGCCACGGCGCCCCGGCCGGTGTTGGCCACCGGGCCGGCGGTTCGGGTGTCCTCGTCGAAGATCACGAAGGAGGGGACGCGCGGGCGTTCCATGGTCTCCAGGTCGAGCTCGGTGACGAGCGAACCCACGGCGTGGGCGTCCATGGCGGTCTCGTCCACGAAGCGGCTTGCGCGCCGGTCGACGTAGATGAAGCCGGGGCCGGGCATGGCGTGGATGACGGCGCCGTCGAAGCCGTCCACGCGGTAGCCGAAACCCGCGGCCACGGAGTTCATGTGCCACAGGGACGCGCCCGCGTCCAAGGCCAGGCGGATGCCGTCGCCGGTGTGGCTGGAGGCGCCCAAGGACCAGTACCGCTGTCCCAGGAACTGGAGTTGCATGTCCGGGCTCCATTCAAAGCCGCCGCAGGCGAGGATCACAGCCTTGCGCGCCTGGATGACGATCTCCTCGCCGCCCCGGCGCGCAGTCAGCCCGGTGACCGCGCCGTCGCCGTCCCGCAGCAGCCGCACCGCCGGGCACTCGAACAGCACCGGGATGCAGCGCTCGTCCACGTTCCGGTCCAGCAGTTCCCACAGGTCGCGGCCGTTGGCGGTGGTGTCGCCCTTTACCCGGAGTCTGGGACCGACGCCGTCCGCGCCTGGCTGCTCGGGCGAGGCGGCGCCGGTAGGATAGACGGGATAGCTCGCGGGCGCGGCCTGGAGCGGGTCCACGGCCACCTCGCCGCCGAGAGACCGCAGCCAAGGCTCGTTGTCGTGGCTCTCGCGTACCAGGGTTTCGATGACGTCCGGGCCGGTGGCACCGCCGCACAGGAAGGCGATGTGCTCCACGGCGCGCTCCAGCGCGCCGAAGGTGCGCACCGAGCCGGCGGAGAGGCGTGTGTTGCCGCCGCCCGCGGCGGCCTTCTCCACGATCAGCACCTTGGCGCCGAGGTCGGCGGCGGTGATGGCCGCGGTGGCGCCCGCGCCGCCGTAGCCCACCACGGCCACGTCAGTCTCGCGCGACGACACCATGGCCTTGCTCATTGCGGCGTTGTCCTCATTCTGGCCTCACCCTCCTCGGGCGTTACCCGCATCACTCCGGCTTGACCAGACGCCCTTCACGCACCAGCCGCTCGATGATCTTGCGCGCCTCGGCGCGGGTCTCGACGGTGTCCTGCAGCATGCGGTCGCGCCAGCCGTCGTTGGGCCAGCGCCTGGCCTTGGCGTAGACCGGCGCGTACATGTCGCTGCGCAGCTCGATGAGGAAGTTCCACACGTGGCCGGAGTCGGCCATGCGCGTGCGCTCCCAGCGCAGGTTGTCGATGTCCACCATGCCGGTGACCACCGCCTCGCCGGGGGCGTTGGCCGACGCCTGCACGTGGCCCATGTAGTCGATTAGCTGGGTCATGCCGCGGTAGCCGCCGGTTGGGCGGTTGGAGCCCACGAAGGCGCCGCAGTTGACCGACAGGAAGTAGCACAGGTTCTCGTAGGCGCGGGCGCGCCGGAGCACGTCCCAGGCCTCGCCTTCCGGCGCGTAGGGCTCGGCGGTGGGGTGGATCAGCAACTCGGCGCCGCGCAGCGCCAGGCAGCGGGACATCTCCGGGAACACCACGTCGGTGCAGGTGAGGCAGCCGAGCCGGCCGATCTCGGTGTCCGCCACCGGGAACATGGAGTCCTCGCCGTAGCGCTCGGTGTACTCGGTGTAGACGTCGCCGGGGCCGGTGTAGGTAGTGTTGAGGTTGTTGGGGCCGTTGTTCTTCCGGTACTTGAGGACGATGTTGCCGTCCGGGTCGATGATGAAGCTCGTGTTGAACAGGCGTCCGGGCCAGTCGTCGTCGCGCTCGTAGAGGTTGCCGGCGATGTGGCAGCCGCGTTCCCGCGCCTTGCGCGCGATCTGGTCGGTGACGTCGCCGGGGATGGTCTCGGCCAGGGCCAGCCACTCGTCCACCGAGCGCGGGCGGTACTGGCCGATGATGCCGTACTCCGAGAACACCGCCAGCTTCACGTCGCCCAGGCGCAGCGCGGTCCAGTCCAGCAGCTCGAAGATGCGCCCGAGGTTCTCGTCGATGATGGCGTTGCGTTCCCTGGGCTCGACGATGACCCGTGTCTGTTGCTGAATCAGTGCGACTCGATACGGTCTCATGGATCCTCCCTACCGCTGGATTCCCGCTTTCCAGGCTGCGTCAAAACCCCACACGAACAGAGAATGGCACGGCCGCCCCGAATCGTCATTCCCGTGGAACAGGCTGTGTCAAAACTCATGAGACAGAACCCCCCGAGCTCATGAGGCAGAAACCCCCGAATCGTCAGTCCCGCGAAGGCGTGAATCCAGGGGTGGATGGGTGTGGCGTGCATCGCAGCAGCCCCACTCCACCCAGCCTGGATTCCCGCTTCCCAGGCTGTGTCAATACTCTGCTTCGTG